>JAYZEG010000061.1:0-63893 GCA_036337435.1 Myxococcota bacterium | reverse complement strand
AGCCTGCTGCAAAGAAGCCTGCTGCAAAGAAGCCTGCTGCAAAGAAGCCTGCTGCAAAGAAGCCTGCTGCAAAGAAGCCTGCTGCAAAGAAGCCTGCTGCAAAGAAACCTGCTGCAAAGAAACCTGCTGCCAAGACGACAGCAGCGAAAAACTAAAAACGCCAGAATAACTGGGGCATGTATGCGTCGCCGATAAAGGCACAGGCCGCGTTCCTTCCAGTTATGACGCAGTTATCTGCCGACGGTAAGCCTTCCTGGCGACTTCCCCTGTACCCATACCCCCCTAAAGCTGGGGGCTTACCGTCGGCAGCATTTTTCACTGGACCTCACCCCACTAAATCGCAGTTCAATTGAGGCGTTCGTTTCGTGGTCTAGCAGTTGGTATGTGTCGATGATGAGCGCACCGAACGCTATCGAGTCCAATACGAGCACATCCCAGAGATGAGTCCGCACGGATATTCTTGGCCGACCGGACAGCCTTATTCGGGAATGTCCCGTGCGACTCTAAAACCAAGATAATTGACTCGGAAGTCTGGTGTGTACGCTCGTCGATCTTTCACTCTCAGAAACGTCGAATTGAATTGGAAAGCCCCACCGCGGTAGACGCGACGGCTTTCTCTGGGGTCTTCAATCCACGCGCTGCCATCGATTGGCGCGAAGAAATAGTTTTGATGATAATCGTCTTCGACCCATTCGAATACGTTCCCTGACATATCGCAGAGGCCCTGCTCCGAATTTCCATCGGGTCTCGAACAAACGGGTCCCGTGGTATTCTCACCACAACCGCTTACGCCATTGGCATCTTTCATGATTGCCAAATTGCAGGTCGCTTGCTGGTTGCCCCAAGGAAATTGATAGTCCTGTCCTCGACTTGTTGCCGCAAACTCCCACTCTGCTTCCGTAGGCAGTCTTGCATCGATCCAAGCCGCGAAGTCTTTCGACTGTTGCCAACTTAAACAGTTGACGGGGTGCTCTTGTCGACCGTCCGCCCCCCAGTTACATGTGGGATTTTGCTCAACTGAGCTAGGTGGCGTACACGCGCCTGCAACAACGCAATTACCGTAAGCCGCAACCGTGACTTCGCTTTGTCCAATAAAAAACGATGGAACGTTGACCTCATGGACCGGCAACTCATTAGCCAAACCAAGATTACTGCCCATTTGATAGACGCCGCCTTCGATTAAGATAAAAGTTAAGTCAGGGCAATTGGCACCGCATGGGCGCCCAGCAACACAGTCGCTATCGCATCCGTCACCATCGATATTATTGCCATCATCGCAGGCCTCTCCAAAGGTCACGATGCCATTGCCGCACCCTGTATTTGTGCAGTTGGAATCGCAGCCGTCACCTTCGACGTCATTCCCATCGTCGCACTCTTCATCACCCGTCCGTACGCCATTACCGCAGGCTGTTTCGGTGCAATTATTGTCGCAGCCGTCGCCGTCTGCGAGGTTATTATCGTCACATTGCTCTCCAGGTGCGACAACCCCGTTACCACATGCCGGTATCGTGCAATTTGAGTCGCAGGCATCGCCATTGACGTCATTCCCGTCATCACAGGTCTCAGCATCCGTTACAATCCCGTTACCACATGCGGTACGCGTACAATTGCTGTCACACCCATCACCGTCTATTCCGTTGCCATCTTCGCATTCCTCATCGCCGGTAATCACGCCATTCCCACATCGAGTCTCAGTGCAGTTTGAATCACAGCCATCGCCGTCGACATCGTTGCCGTCGTCGCATTCCTCCCCGGCATTGAGGATATTATTTCCACATGATGTCGTGGTGCAATTGGAGTCGCAACCATCTCCATCCTCTAGATTACCGTCATCGCAAATTTCTTGCCCGATACGGACGATACCGTCGCCGCACACGGCGAACTGGCAGCCATTGGTGCAGAGATCTGAATTAACATCATTTCCATCGTCACAGGCTTCTTCGTCGATACGCACGATGCCATCGCCACAAAACGCGGCAGTGCAGTCATTTAGACAATCATCGGAATTGAATCGATTGCCATCGTCACAGTCCTCGAATCCACCACGGACAAAACCATCGCCACAGCGGGCATTGAGGCACTGAGTCGTACATGCATCATCGTCGTCATTGTCTCCGTCGTCGCATTCTTCTACGTTGGACCAGACAACTCCGTCCCCACAGCGAGCTGTCTGGCAGCTATTCAAACACCCATCTTGGTCATTCTGATTGCCATCATCACATTGCTCAATTCCGTCCTGGACGAAGCCATCACCACAGCGGGCGACAATGCAATTATTGAGGCAGTCATCTGCATTGCTCTGGTTGCCATCATCACATTCTTCGAGACCATTCTGGATAAGACCATCACCGCACGATGCAAACCGACAACTGGTTGGACACGCATCGTTATCGTCATTATTTCCGTCATCGCAGTCTTCTTGACCTGCTTCGACGACGCCATCACCACATTCGGCCCGAGTGCAAGAATTCAGGCAGGCGTCCGTATCGATGACATTGCCGTCGTCGCATTGCTCTAGGTCGGGATAGACAATCCCATCACCACAGCGTGCCTCTCTGCATTCGCTGGTGCAGGCATCAGTATCGACGAGATTTCCGTCGTCGCAGGTTTCCTGTTCAAAATTGATGACACCATCACCGCATCGTGCATTTCGACAATCCGCCCGACAGCTATCCTCGTCCTCTAAGTTCCCGTCATCGCATTCTTCAACGCCGCTGCGCACGAAACCGTCACCACATAGAGCGTCTTCGCATGTATTCGTACATGCATCGGTGTTTGACTCGTTGCCATCGTCACATTCCTCCATGCCGTTGTAGAGTATCCCATCACCACAGCGCGCATGGCGGCATAGGTTCGTGCAGCCATCATTGTTATTGGCATTTGCATCATCACACTCTTCGACCGCTTCGTTGATCAGTCCATCCCCACAGCTCGCAAACGCGCATCGGTTGGTACAGCCGTCATTGTTTGATTGATTGCCATCATCACAATCTTCGAGATCGGGAAAGACAAAGCCATCACCGCATTGTGCGGGCTGACACGTATTGAGGCATGCATCAGTATTGATGGCATTGCCGTCGTCACAGGCTTCTACGCCCACTTGGATCACGCCGTCGCCACAGCGTGCAGGTTGGCAGTTGTTCAAGCAAAGGTCGCCGTCGATGTCGTTCCCGTCATCGCAGGTTTCGACATCCAACTGTACGAATCCGTCGCCGCATCGTGCATTGACACAAAGATTGGTACAGGCGTCGCTTTGGTCAGCATTGCCGTCATCACATTCTTCGACGCCCTCTTGAACGACGCCATCACCGCATATTGATTGCACACACGTATTCCGGCAAGCGTCCGAGTCGACTTGATTGCCGTCATCACAGGTCTCGTCGCCGTTGATGACCCCGTCACCACAGCGTGGTTCTTGGCAAACACCAGCATCGCACACACCACTTGTGCAGTCTTGGGGCCGGCTGCACGCGCGGCCCGGGTCGCATGCAGGACACGCGCCGCCGCAGTCCACATCGCTTTCATCACCATTCCGAAGCCCATCCATACATGTCGCAGACCGGCAGACTCCATCAATGCAGAAATCCGTCAGGCAATCCCCATTCATTCTGCAGATTTGGCCGATATCGCAAAGGGAACATGGCCCTGCACAATCGACATCTGACTCCCCTTGGTTAACAACGTCGTCATCGCATGTTGGACCTGCGCAGCGCCCATCCACGCAGACACCGCTGAGACAATCAGACCCGTCGTTACAGGCCGCCCCAACACCACAGCCAGTGCATTCACCGCCACAATCCGTGCTGGTCTCAGTGCCATTCAAGACACCATCATCGCAACTGATCTCCGCGCACCGGTTGTTATTGCAAACGAGCGATAAGCAATCGGTTGGCTCCAAACAGAGCTTACCGGCTCGGCAACCGCCGCACGTGGGCCCCCCGCAATCGACGTCGGTCTCACGACCGTTTCGGGCTAAGTCTGAACACGACGGCCCCCCAGCATCCGATGCTTCACCGGGCAGACATGACCACGTGTCCATCACAAATTGGCACGAAAATCCAGGCGCACACGCGTTCGTTGCCATACGGCAATCACCAATCGTTCCACCGTCAACGATCACGGCAGGAGGCTCACAGGCCTTCCGCACTGGATGGCAAATGAGACCCGTTCGACAGTCTGAATCATCCATACAGCGATAATTGCTCGCCCCGACATCGGTGGAGCTGCACCCTGCCGACCAGATCGCCAGGATGGACAGAAGGGCTCCGATTCTGAAGGTCGGCTCAAACACCTTTTTTGCACTCTCTCTGAGAGAACTCACAAGGCTCGGGCTGCCATATGGCTTCTGCATGGACCAAACATCCTTCTCGTGCGCTCTGCGAACTGCATGTGAGTGCTCAAGTCAATGATGACTCAATACCGACATGGCTCGCACACGCCTTACCATAACCTAAAGTAAACTTATTGGGCGACTTAAAGTGCTATTGGCCACATAAGGATCGTAAAATATTTCTGACTGTTGTCGTGCGAGCTAAAAAAGTCCCCGACTTGACTCGGTATTGAGATCATCGTGAGACAGTTGGTACAGTGGCCTTAAGGGCAGGGAAAGTGCGGTAAAATGCAGCTGGGTAGTGATGATGGACGGACGACTTAGACAGGTTTATTTATGTTTGATCCTCTCCATCGGGTGCGGGGGCGAAACTGGACACGACGAAGACGGAACACCTGACCTTGTCGACGTCAAAAATGTCTTTATCAACGGATGTAGTTTTGCTGCATGCCATGGACCCGAACTTGGGGCCGGTGGGCTGGTCTTAAAACCTGAGCCATTGACCACACTAGTCGAGGCGGTATCGACCGCTATTCCAGGGAAAGGTTTGGTTGTTCCAGGCTCATTGAACGACTCGTATTTATTCGAGAAACTCACCGAAGAAAGGCCGGCAGCGGGTGATCCGATGCCGCCATCTGTCCCATTAGATGATACGAGACTTGACCTTGTTCGACGTTGGATTGAGGCAGGCGCACCGACGGAATAGTCGGCTTTAGAACCCCTCCTTATGATGTCAAATACAAACACAACTTGACGCAGACATACGCTTGCCTTGTAAATAGGGGTCAACAATCCGATTACTGGTTTTATGTATTACCTTGCAAGCACCGTAAATCAATACAACGAGATCAAGTCTCAGGTTGAGGCCAAGTGGGACATCATCGCAATGTTGTGCTTGCTTTTGTTCTTCTTGACCGTCGTCGTCTTGGTCTTCTCCGTCTGGAGGCCCTATTTTGTTGCCCATAAGATTCTGGCGCTGCTCGTCTCTTTTCTGATGGGTTATGGCGCGGCGTACGTGGCCGTCCACAAAGGACTCTCCAAAGAGTTCTATTCCGCCGCTTGTAAAGAGTTCCTAGGTCGTTTGGGTATGAAAGAAGCCGGTGCGGCAAGGGCGTGTTTGAAAAAGAATCCAATTCGGCTAAGTCGAGTATCGCGCGAGTGAGCCGGCTCTAAAGACCTTGACTTCGTTCCTTTAACACAACGGACAAAAGTTCGCCTGCCGCGCGCCTGACATTCTCGACGACACGCTCCCCAATCAAGTCGAGGAGTTTGAATGCAAATGCATTATTTGCATTGAAGATTTGATCGAATTCGTTACGACCCAGCAGACAAAGCTCGGCACCCCCTGTGGCGGCACGGCAGTTGGCTGACCTCAGCCCTCCGTCTACCAGCGCGATCTCGCCAAACATACGACCAGCCGTCAAAGTGGCGACCGTGTTGCCCTCGTCTGTCGCACCGGGCACGATGACCTCGATCCCCCCCGCAAGAACGATGTAGCACGCACTCGCCCGATCCCCTTTTCTGAAGACGTGTTCACCCCCGACGTATTGCCGTACGTGCATGACACTGGCCAGCAATTCCAGTTCCCGATCTGTAAATTCTTCAAGCGCATCTACAAAACGCAGTCGATTGGCATCCATCGTTCTCAGCTCCCGCGCCCAAAGAGTTTACTCAGGTAGCTGCGCGCTCGATCAGCCAGCGTGTCCTCGCTTACGCTGGTGAAATCCGCCGCCATCGGCGTTTCATGGCGCAACTCGCGCTCGATGAATTCGTTGGACTTGCGAAGCCGGTCGCACATGGTGAGGCAAATATTGCGGATCACCGTATAAGCGGCTGCATTTTTCGCGCTTCTTAAGTCAGCGAACTTTTCTCGATCGATACGAATCAGGTGTGTTTCGGAAACCGCTTTGACTCGAAGGCTTCTCGGGCCGCCCTTGATTAAACAAAGTTCACCTACGACAGCACCAGGGCCCATCTTTGCCATTTCCACAGCCACACCGCCGTCGACTGGCATCTCGGCCACCAGTACGCCCGATTGGATGACATAAGCAGCATCAGAATCGACTTCATTTTCAAATAAAATCATTCCCGAGTGAGCAAGATACCGTCGACTCATGCAAACCACGAGTTGCCTGAAATCGGGTTCTGATAAACCACGGAAGACAGGACATGTCTTCAATTCGTCTGGCGTGATCGGTAACATACTCCCTACTTTGCGATACCCTTGGCTCAGGTGCAACCATGTCTGACTCTTTTCGTGCTGCGTACTCAATAAAAAACAGACGAACATCGTCGAAGTGGGGTCTCGGATGGGTCGAGGCCACAAATCATTGGGCTTTTGGTACCGTCTTGTTTGTGCTCGGTTTAAGCCCTCTCTGGGTCGCATGCAGCGAATCGACAACGGAGTCGCTTCCGGAGGTTCCACAGCAATTTGTGGCCGACGAAATTGCGACGCGTGTGGCGGAGGCTTACTGCGATTCGTTTCAGCGATGTTACCCTGATATCCGAACCACATTCATTCTGTATCGAGACCATTGCATCTCGGCCTTAAGTGCAAGCCTCGGTCGAGGCTTAGCTGACATCGAGGCAGCGATTGATGCCGGTCGAGTCACTTATATACCCAAGGAATTGGCTCGCTGTATTGCGGCCATTGGGAGCAGCACGTGCCAGCAGGTTGATCGTGAAGACTTTGAGGAAGCGTGTGCCGGTCCCATCGAGGGTGCCGTCGAGCTCGGGCAGCGTTGTTCTCTCGACAGCGAGTGCAAGGATGGCTTTTGCCCAGGTGACAACGGCTGTGAGGCAACGTGTCAGCCCCTATCAGCAGAGGGCGAGCGTTGTTCTATTGACGGTGAGAATCAATGTCGTGCTGGTCTCGACTGCGACAGCAGCCAAATCTGCGTCCAGAAACAGTTCCTGGAATTGCGTGCCGACGTAAATCAGCCATGTGATTTTGTAAAGTGTCGCCCTGGGCTTGTGTGCGGCACCACAACGCCGAGAACCTGTGTTCCTTTTGATCAGGTCTATTCGAGAACGCGTGGTGAGAGTTGCACAGCTCTCGAAGGGGACGGGCCCGCGGACAACTGCGCACTTGACTTGATTTGCAGATCAGCGTTGGACGACCCCAATGCCTCCGTGGGACAGTGCGAAGAAAGGCCTCAGCTTGGCGAACCCTGTCGGCCCGCTCATTCGGCACCCGAATTGTGGTGTGCGGCCGGTCTATTCTGTGCTGGCATAGACTCAAATGCGGGGTCTTTAGCAGGCATTTGTGAGGCATTGCCTGCCATGGGCTCGGCTTGCGGCCTTCACTTCGGAAGCCCTCGCTTCTGTGACATTAATTCGTCTTGCCTAGATGGGATTTGTCAGCCAATGCCTCGTTCGGGCGAGTCTTGCACAGCATCTGCCGGATGTGTTGAAGGTCGCTGTGTCGATGGAGTCTGCACACTCGACTGTCGGTTGGACGAAGATCAATAGGGTGAAAATCATTTTTTAAGCCCATCCGCCGAGGTAAAATTGGCCTGGGGTTTCTGGTCTTTTCCGTGTATATACCGGCCATCGGGGACAAATAAGTACAGGCCATGTCGGGCTTATGACTTTGACGAAGCACCATTCAACGAAGGACGCGCGAAGATGAAATGTCCATCTTGTCAGCATGAGAATGTCAGTGACTTTCCATTTTGTGAAGAATGCTTAACATTGCTCCCGGCTCGGCCCGGCAACGAGCTCGCATTCGAATTGGATATTGCGACAACTCAGGAGCCTGAGGTTGTGGCCGGTTGGCCTCCATTTCCTTGGAATCCGTCACGACTCCCTAATCGTCTTGTTGGACGAGAAAAAGTTCTTCATGAGTTGCTGAATGGCTGGACGACGACGGTGTCGACCTGGACGAGTCGGCTGCACCTTTTGGTGTCGGAATTTGGAATGGGCAAGAGCCAGATTACCCGGCGACTCGCCGCTGATGCTAAGAAGCGAGAGCCCGATGCAAAGATCATTCGGGTTCGGTGTCCCGAACGTGGTGGACCTTATCGATTGTGGGACGTCATCCTCAGAGAGATGTTTGAGATCCCCGATACAGCAACAGGAATTGAGTTCGCTGACCTATTGCGGGCTGGCGTTGGTCAGTACCTGCAAGAGGAAGCCACTGAAGTGGCCCGTGCAATTGCCGACCTCCTCGGGTATCAGTTCGAAGGGCAGAAGGTCTCTGGAGAAGGGGACGGTGAAGCGGTCGTGAGTCGGGGCGTCGGTGCTTTATCTCGTCTCTTGACAGCAGTCGCCAGTGAGCCATTTCTCCTGATTGTGGCTCAGGCCAATAGGGGGAGTAGCTCAAGTTTGGCTCTCATGGGGGCTTTGGAAGCGTCCCTCAAGGATAGACCCGCGATGATGTTGCTGACGGGGACACCCGAATTGACTCAGATTCTTCCCGGTTGGGAGCGGTTTCCAGTCACCGTTGTAGACGCCTTACCCAAGAAGAGCAGTCAAGAGATCGTCAAAATGTTTCTCACGGGCTTGCAAGACGTACCCGACGAGTTGGTCGAACGCATTGTTGAACGAGGACGAGGCAATCCATGGGCAATCAAGTCCATGCTCCACTATCTCGGTGAGGCCGGGGCGATTCGGGTTCAAGCTGGCCAATATATCGTTGACGAGAGTGTCTGTTGGGACTTGGAGTGGCCTGAAGACTTGGAGGGCGTCATCCTTGCTCGTTTGGGCACTCTGTCTCCACGAGACAGGACCATCTTAGGGCTCGCAGCGGTTGTTGGACCTGTGTTTTGGACGGGAACAATCGTTGCCATCGAGCGGCGAGATATTCTACCGATGGAAGAGCCCGGAGACACCGTTCGTGACAACTTAAGTTGGTCCATCAGTCGGTCCCTTGAACGACTGGCCGCTTTGAGGTTCATTCAGAGAGAAGAGACGCGCTTGACGGCGGAAGATGCATGGATGTTCCGTTCATCGCTGCACCACAAAGTCGCGGCGACAATCGTACCCGAAGCGGCTCGGCAACGTTTGCACGCTGTGGTCGAACAATGGTTGCGGGTCCACTCAGATCACACCGATCGAGAGTATTTGGTCGAATTGGCAAGACACGCTGAGTATTCCGGAGATAAGACACGTGCTGTGCGCTACAATATCAAAGCAGCCAGCGAAGCTTTAAACGAGCATATTCCCAGCGAGGCGCAGCTCTATTACGAGCAAGCGGACGCGCTCGTCCACGAAGACGATCGCCCAACTCGACTCCACATCGCCATTGGTTTGGGTCAAGCACGTCTTGCCCTCGGTGATCATGATGGTGCGCTCGTCAGCTTCCAAACTGCACTCCACATGGCGTGGCAATTGCGAGAACGACAGCAAGGAGCCGATGCGCTTGTTCGGATCGGTGAAGCCGAAGCTGGAGCCGGTCGATACCATCGAGCTGAAAGACATTTCGAATCAGCTATGCGCTTATACGAAGAAAAAAACGTCAAAGATGGGCTTGCAAAAACATGCGTCCAAATGGGGCGCGTTTACTGGTTAAAAGGACGGCATGTTGAAGCACTTCAGTCCTATCGAAAAGCCGAAAGAACCTATGAGCAATTGGGCAATCAGCACGGCCTCGGGGTGACTGCAGATGCGATCGCCAGTCTGCATTATGATCGCGGCGATCTGGAAGAAGCGGAGCGGTTCTACCGACGTGCCATTAAATTGAGGAACGCATGTGATGATCCCAGGGGCGTTGCTGCCGGGCTGTGTAACCTGGGGGCAACTTGGCTCAACCAGGGGCATACCGACAAGGCCATTGATGCATGGAACGAGGGCCTAGAACTCGCCGCGTTAATCGGTGACAGTGGCCTTCAGGCTATGCTTGGCGGCAACCTGGGTGAGGCCTATCTTAGCCAGGATAAGCTCGTTGATGCGGCGGACTATTTTGATCGGGCCCTCCAGTGGGCGGATCTTGGAGCCAACCCCCGGGCACTCGCCAGCATTCGTTTAAATCGCGCTGCGATTCTGATGCGAAGTGAGAAATGGTCAGAAGCTGTAGCCGAACTAGAATTGGCCGATGAGTTGTGTCAGGAGTTGGATATTCCTCGGTTGCATGGGCAATTGCAGCGAATGACAGCTGAGCTGTTTGTCGCTAAGTATGGTGCGAGTGGCGAGCAAGCGCGTCAGAAACATGCGAACAGGGCTGTTGAAAAGTACCAAGAGTCCATCAGTCAGTTTGTCGAGGCCGGCTGCAATCTGGAAGCGGCTGCAACCCATGAACGACTGGCTGATTTCTATGATAAACTGGACCAAAAATCAGAGGCGGTCAACGCCCGAGGGGCTGCGGCAACTCTGCGAAACACGCACGAATCCAACTCAAGTCCACGACTCGACTCGGACTCCAAAGAGAGCCAATTATGATTTTGGATCTGCTCGACCATTTGGACGGATTTGCCAAGAAACTCAATGCTGAACCTCAGGCTTTCTATGCAAAGCTGGAGTCTAAAGCACCCGCGTCGACCGAGCAGATTGACCGTTTGAAGTCGCAGCCTGGTCTACCGAAAGCTGAAGCCCTTTACCCCCTTTGGACTATCGCAGAAGGCATTCATTTTGAGTGGTTTCTTAAGGCCGCAGGAGCACAGGCTGCCGGGATTGATTCCCGCCTTGCACCCAGCGGGCAATTTCATCTGCTGACGCCAGATGAAGTCATTCAAGAGTGGTCTTTTTTGAGCGAATTGGCGGGTGTGACTGACGATTCATTAAATTTGCTGCCCTTCGCGAAGCTGAAACCCAATGGAGAAGTGCTCGCTCTCGAGATTGCGGAAGACGGCGGGGGCGTCGTCTTGGTTTTTCTTGACCTTATCCTGTCAGTGGTTCCACTCGCGGAGTCTCTGGATGCTTGGTTGACCCAGAGATTGGCCGTTTACTTCGAAGACTCAACCCTGATTCCGGATGGCGACGTCGACCCCGTCGCTAAAGTGGTCTTAGACGCCGTTTCTGCTAAGAAACTCATCTGGCCACCGAGGGGAAAGCGACTCTTATAGTGCATTGCACTTCCTCACGCCTCGGATTTTTCTGTCAGTTCAGAACCAGACTCTCGTAGAGCCACTTCTTTAAAGACGTCCGCATGTGCATCCATGATGACGGACCAATCGAAGCGAGTCTCAGCCCAGGCTTGTCCAGTTTCAATGAGTCTTCGACGGAGCACCGGTTCATTGCACAGTCTCGTGAGTTGCAAACAAAGAGAATTAATGTCGTCGGTTTTGAAGAGAAGTCCGTTGTGCTCATGTTCAATGACACTTGTAATCCCTCCTGACGCGCTGGCGATAACGGGTACCTGAGCGGCATTCGCCTCGCAGAGAACCCGGCCCATTGTCTCCGCATCTTGTAAGCCGGTCTTCTTGTCGATGTGGATTCGACTGGCGAGGATCATCGCATCTGCGATTCCATAGATTTGCCTGATTTGCTCATGTGGAATTTGTCCCATAAACTGAATTCTTTCACGCCTCGCCGACCGGGCAGCTTGAGATGTCAACGATTTCATTTTTCGACCCGACCCGACGATGACAAGTTTGAGATTTGGTACCACTGCACACAGAGTCGGCATGTGTTCGATTAGAAAATCGATTCCTTTTTTGGGGACCAACCGACAGACCGTAATCAGGATAAAATCATCCTCTGAAAAACCCAGTT
This sequence comes from Myxococcota bacterium, assembly GCA_036337435.1. GTDB lineage: Bacteria > Myxococcota_A > Bradymonadia > UBA7976 > UBA1532 > UBA1532. Next base: position 51,913 of record JAYZEG010000061.1, on the reverse strand, counting down.
GAGACCGATTTCCTATGGGCGATGGCTGGCTCGAAAAGGACGCATAGTCGACGCCGCCGATGACAGTTTGAATCTGCGTCTCAGTGATGCCGATGCGCTGGAGGAGCTGAGATGTGTATTCACTATTGGCTAAGATTTTCTGATAGCAGCGGGCAGATTCGATCATGATTTTACGGCGGCGCGACTTGAATAACGCCTCGATGAATTCAGGCGAATCTAGGCGCTTGAACCACGAATACAATTTGTCTTCCAGCACTGGATGGCTTGTCAGACGCGACATGAACGAAAAGGGATATACGATCCACGGCCGTTGTACGTCATTACCTACAGAGCGGGCAACCATTGGAATGCCGAGGGACTCGCCCACCTTTCCATAGAACACCGTCGATGTGTAAATGAGGTCTGGCTTAAATTTCTTTGAGAGTCCAATGAGACGGCGGATGTTCTGGACATGGCCGATGCGAGACAAAGCCCGGTGAATGGTACACGGAAAATGAGCATCAAACGCATCAATGGCACTTGTTTCATCACGACCACTTGCTCTGTAAGTCACGATCTCGACAGCGAAGCCTCGTCTGAGTAAGCATCGCGCCAAATTGACCGCGTGGGTTTGCATGCCTCCGATGCGAGGTGGGAATTCGGTGAGTATTAATAAAATTCTATGCATAAAAAAACGAGCTCAGCGGGCTGGAGCAGTAACAGCAGTTCGGTCACCGATCAAGATCAACCAAACGATTATCGCAATGCACACGTACAGATGAAATGAGCAGGATCCGAAAGGAATTTGTAAGAATGAGTGGTCTGTGAAAATAGTCCAGGACCAGCACCGCGTTGAAACCAAGTCAATGGGCTCAACTGGTACGATACCGAGCAATATCAAGGTTAATTTTGTTCAGGGTCGGTCTGTCAATTGTCATCACGGTTCGTGTGTCCACAGTGAACAATTTGACGTGTGCCCGCGATCATGCGATGCCCGTGATACGGAATAAAGGGCGGGACGTCTACATGGCTGATGCATCCAAAGTTGAGAATAACAAAGTCGTGCGTTTCCATTATACGCTGACCAACGATGCAGGCGAGCAATTGGATTCATCATTGGGTGCCAAACCACTGGCTTACCTGCATGGGGCTAAGAACATTGTACCTGGTCTTGAACGGCACATGATCGGACACCAAGCCGGTGATAAATTTGTTGCGGTCATCGCGCCATCTGAAGGATACGGTGAGTACCAAGAACCAGGCCCTCAGCCTGTCGAACGCTCGGCATTCCCAGATGATGCCCAACTTTTTGAAGGGGCCACCTTTTCTGTGCAGGCGGGGACCGGAGAAGTCTTCCCTGTGTGGATTAAGAAAGTTGAAGACGATACGGTTTACGTGGACGCCAATCACCCCCTGGCCGGAGTCACCCTGCACTTTGACGTCGAGATTGTGGATATTCGAGACGCGTCAGAGGACGAAATCTCCCAAGGTCGTCCCGATGCATCGGACGGTGCTTAACTGCCATCCATAGCATGGCCGGAACGCCCGGTAATCGTGCCAGATTCTACACGCTGACTGTCTAAGCTCATGACCCTTGTCTCCCAGGTGGCGATTGGACTTTAGAATCAGCCGTGGTCAATTGCCTTTGCAAAAGGGGTCGCCTCGGACGCAAACCTCGCGTATAAAGGGCCGTAGAGAGAGCACTATCTCACTTCCAAACACGTATTTGAGAGCCATGGGCTGATGGTCAGCTGACCCAGTAAAACGGCTTACAAACCCGCAGGAGGCAGGCATGAACAAACCGAGCTTTGGTCAACGCATTGCACTGGCTTTCAGTGCATTCTTCAGAATCCTTTTCGACGGCGTATTTGCCGGTCGTGTTTTAGCGTCGACTCAATCCGATGCCGTTGATCACTCAGTCGAAACAGACCCTGTGAAGGAAGCCGATGAGCGCCCAGCTGAGCTTGATACAATGCCAGTTGCGCCGATGGACGCCTCAACTCACACGGAGCCAATGATCACATCGGTGAGCCTGGATCGCAAAGCACTGCAGTTGGTTGGCGCCTTACAGCGGGAAGGTCGTTTTGTTGATTTTATTATGCAGGATTTGACGCACCACGCCGATGACGAGATCGGTGCTGTCGCGCGGGTCGTACATGGCGGCTGTCGGACTGTATTACAGAGGTACATGAGCATCGAAGCGGTCTGGCCGGGCGATGAAGGCAGCCGAGTGACAGTGGATGATGGATTCGACCGTCAGCGCATCTCGCTGACTGGGAATGTGGTCGGTGAACCCCCGTTTACAGGCACGCTAGAGCATGCAGGGTGGTATGCTTCCCAGGTCGATTTACCGGACTTAACCGATGCGGCCGACCCTTTTGTTCTGATGCCGGCGGAGATTGAGCTATGAGCCTCCACGAACCTGATGCCCAGACCGGACCCTCGGCCTATGCCGTTGGCATCGATCTCGGGACGACCCATTGCGCCTTATCGTCTGCTACACTCGATTCAGACGATAAACCGGTTGTCCATGGGATTCCGCAGGTGATCAATCCGGGTCAGCGAGCATCCGAGGAATTACTGCCCTCATTTTTGTATTTGCCCGCTGGTCAAGAATTTGCGGACGGTGCACTCGCCCTCCCTTGGGGCGACAATGATCGCTTTACCGTTGGACGTTTCGCACGGGAGCATGGTGCTAAAGTACCGGACCGCCTGGTGGCTTCAGCCAAATCCTGGTTGGGCCATGATGGGGTGGACCGAAATGCGCCACTTTTGCCGTTTGGCGCCTCGGATGCGGTCTCAAAAATCTCTCCACTCGAGGCATCCAAGAGGTACTTGGAGCATCTCGTCAAAACGTGGGCGCATGTTCGGCCTGACGCCGCTTCACTTCGGGAGCAACACGTCGTTCTCACAGTTCCAGCGTCTTTCGATGCTGTTGCGCGTGACCTCACTGTTCAAGCTGCGCGTATGGCTGGTCTCGAACGACCAATTCTTCTGGAAGAACCTCAGGCAGCTTTGTACGCGTGGTTAGATGAACAGGGTGACGCATGGCGTACTCAACTGGCACCTGGCGATGTCGTTTTGGTCTGCGATGTGGGCGGAGGGACCACCGACTTTTCGCTGATCTCCATTGAAGAAGAAACTGGTGAATTGGCGTTAAGGCGGGTTGCTGTTGGAGACCATATCCTACTTGGCGGCGATAATATGGACCTTGCACTGGCGTTTTCTGTACGCCAGCATTTGAGCAAAGAACGAGGTGTCAAATTAGACCGATGGCAGCTTCAAGCCCTCACGCAGGGCTGTCGCGCGGCCAAGGAAATCTTGCTGACGGACTTAGAGCGCGACAGCGTACCTTTGGTGGTTCCGAGCCGGGGGTCCAAACTCTTTGGGAATACCATTCGGGCTGAATTAACTCGGAGCGAGTTGACCCGTTTGTTAGTGGATGGATTTTTCCCAGAGTGTTCGATCCAAGATCGACCGCGCGAGGCGAGGAGAACCGGTTTCTCAGAGATGGGATTGCCTTATGCCGCAGATGCTGGGATTACCCGACACTTGGCGCACTTTCTGTCCAGGCAGGGGAGCGGAAACGACGGTCAGACCTTTCTCCATCCGACGGCTGTTTTATTTAATGGAGGCGTTCTCAAGGCAGACGTACTTCGCAATCGAGTCACCGCGGTCTTGAATGGTTGGCTCCATCAGGCTGACAAGCCCGGCATAAAGGTGCTCGAGAGCAAGAGCTTAGATGTTTCTGTTGCACAAGGAGCCGCCTACTTCGGCCGTGTTAAAGCGAGTGGTGGCATTCGTATTCGTGGTGGCATCGCCAGGTCGTATTATGTCGGTGTCGAACAGGCGATGCCCGCTGTTCCTGGCTTTGAACCACCGATGATGGCCGTCTGCCTTGTTCCATTCGGGTTGGAAGAAGGCGCGCACATAGAATTACCAGATGAGGAATTTGGACTCTACGTTGGAGAATCGGCGACCTTTAGGTTTTATGCGTCTTCCATGCGTCAAGTCGACCAACCCGGCTCGATTTTAGAAGATTGGGATGATGATGAGCTGGAAGAACTTCCAGAAATAGTTACGACGCTCGCGCCTCAAGGAGGTATGGTTAACGGTCAACGGGTGGCTGTCAATCTGCGCGCTGACGTGACCGAGATCGGAACTCTCCTGCTGTCCTGCGTCGAGCGAAATGGCGATGGCCGTTGGAATCTTGAATTCAATGTACGCCTCAAACAAGATGAGCAGTCCACTAGCGATGAGCCGTGAGCGGAAGCCAAAATACGTTGTTGGTATCGACCTTGGAACCACCAACTCAGCGATCGCGTATGCCAATATTGCCAGCGCGAAGCGCTTCGGTGGTCGCGCCGTAAAAACACTTGCGATTCCGCAGTTGGTCGCACGCAGCGAGATTGGTAAGGCGGACATGCTGCCTTCCTTTCTCTATATCGGGAGCGGAGCAGAGTTTGGTCAGGGAACTGAGCGTCCTTGGCATGAAACAGACTCACATAATGATATCGTTGGTCGTTTTGCTCGAGAGCAGGGGGCAAAAGTTACGGGTCGGCTCGTGTCATCGGCGAAGTCGTGGCTCAGCTACGATGGCGTAGACCGAACGGCTAAAATTCTCCCCTGGGGGTCAAAGTCGGAGCGCATGTATTCTCCCGTCGGCGCATCGGCAGCGTATTTGCACCATCTCGCTGCAGCCTGGAACGACGCTTTTCCCAAGGCTCCACTCCAGGAACAGGATGTAGTTCTGACAGTTCCTGCCTCTTTCGATGACGTCGCTCGGACATTGACGGTCGACGCTGCAAAATCCGTCGGTCTGACTGATAACTTGGTTTTACTGGAAGAGCCGCAAGCAGCATTCTATGAATATTTTCGGGCTAACAGCGATGAACTGAGTCGAACCGCATCGGACCGGCGAGTCCTGGTCGCTGATGTCGGCGGTGGCACAACGGACTTTACCCTGATTGAGATACAATGGGCCGACGCGCCGGATGGACCGCTGCCATCTGTGCGGAGACTGGCCGTTGGTGACCATATTCTCCTGGGTGGTGACAACATGGATCTCGCGCTCGCCCACGTCGCTGAAAAGTCCATCGCGGGCACGCAGAGCCTTGATGCAGGACGAATGAATAGTTTAGTTCAGGCCTGCCGGACGGCCAAAGAGGTCTTGCTCGCTGAGCCAGGCGACGCACCGGAGACGTTTAAAGTCACCGTGCCGGGTCGAGGAAAGCAATTGGTTGGGGGTGCCCAATCCTTCGAATTTAGCCGCGACATGGTTGAACGACTGGTCCTCGATGGGTTTGTTCCATCCACTGCCTACACGGAGCGCCCCAAAAACGATGGTCGACGTGGCTTGAGTGCGTGGGGCCTTCCGTACGCAAAAGATCCTGCCATCACCCGCCATGTATCGGCTTTTTTGAGTCGTCAAAATCAAGGGGATCTGACCCGCATACCGAATACGCTTCTACTCAATGGCGGTGTGTTTAAAAGTCCAGCGATACGCCGCCGGTTTATCGATACCATCAGTGGGTGGCGTGAGTCTGAACAAGAGCCGGTTGATATTTGGGAACCCCAGAGCTTTGACCTGGCCGTTGCAAGGGGGGCTGCAACATATGGGTTGGTTCGCCATGGAATTGGCCACCGGGTCGGCGGTGGCGCAGCACGGGCGTATTATGTGGGGGTTCACTCAGGCAAAAAGAAAAGAGCAAAATCGGCGGCAGTCTGTCTTCTGCCACGGCATATTGAACCCGGAAAGTCGGTGCTCATGGCAGACCGTGTGTTCAATCTGGTCCTGGGTCGACCGGTCCGCTTCTCGCTCTTTTCAACCACCAGTGAAAGGCTCGATGAGGTTGGGGATTTGGTCGAGTTGGACAGCGACCAATTCACAAAGCTGCCCCCGATTCAAACGGTGCTCGAAGCAGAGGCCGATGTAACCGAGGTTCCAGTCACGTTGAGGGCTGAGCTCAGTGAAATCGGGATTCTTGAAGTCGCCGCTCAATGTGTCGATCGCGATACCCAATATCGATTGGATTTCTCCTTGCGCGGTCCTGACCAGGAATCAGTATCGGCGGCTCAAGAGCAAGCTGACGAAGAAACTCAAGCGTCCCTGAGCTCCGATAAACGTGACCGCATCGAAGACATCGTCCGACGAACGTATGGAAAACCCCGCAAAGACGTCGACCCCCGTGAAATTAAGTGGATAAGAAAAAGTCTCGAAGAGGCCCTCGATGGGACGCGAGACACCTGGCCGGCAACGACGTGTCGGGCCGTTTGGGATTGCCTAAAAGTCGGTGCCCGAAGGCGCAGACGGAGTGAACGTCACGAGGCCACTTTTTTCCATCTCACTGGGTTTTGTCTGAGGCCGGGTTTCGGAGATGGTTTTGATGAGTGGCGGATGGGTGAAGTCTGGAAGTTCTTTGAGCCCGGCATTCATTTCTTCAAGGATGCAGAAACATGGAACGCATGGTGGATCATGTGGCGCAGAATTTCGGGCGGACTCGATGCGGCAGCTCAGCTCGCGCTTCTCGATCGGATTGAGCCTTGGTTGCGACCCTCTCTCGAGATGAGAAACCGGAAGAAACCGAAGTACTTGGGTGCTGAGGAGGCCATCCGTTTGGTCGGTGCTCTCGAAAGGATTCCAATCGATCGCAAAATCGATTGGGGTCGTTGGTTCCTTGAACAAGCATCGGATGTGAGCCAAGCGGGTCGGCCTGCATGGTGTCTCGCCCGCCTCGGGGCTCGGCAGCCGTTCTATGGGAGTCCACATCTGGTCATTCCCCCTGATGTGGCGCAAGAATGGCTTGAGTCATTACTCGCTATGGATTGGAGAAAAGTGTCCCAAGCCGCGTTTGCGGCGGCGAGTATTGCGCGCATGACAGGCGACCGAGCACGAGATGTAGACGATGATCTGAGGCGACGGGTTGCAAGCCGTCTAGAGAGGATAGAGTCAACACACCATATGGCAGAATGGGTCAAAGATGTGGTCAAGCTATCCGTTAAGGATGAAGTCCGTTTTCTCGGTGATTCCTTGCCGGAGGGCCTCAAATTGGTGTCGACCTGATGCAGGTGTTCCTGGCCTGTGTTGTTCTTCTCATGTCGGTATCGAGCGTCCGAGGTGAAGGTGTGTGGTCTTCCTATGGCCTGTATGAGCGTTGGGACAGTAACGTAGCCCCTGCCCACGGTGCCTTGGCTTTGAGCTACGACACGCCGCTGGAACCAGGTCTTTGGCTCAGCATTGATTACAACACGGAGACGCTACGACTCAACCTTTCGGAAATCGACTTGGGTCCTCAGCTCCGACTCGGTCTGGGAGTCACCGGGGAGGCTCTGTTCACAAATGTCTTAAACGACCATTACAGGAATGGCAGCAATGATCGGTCACGTTCGATTTTGCCAAGCTATGTTTTGGCGACCGCGTGGCTGGACTACAAGCTGGGCAGATGGCTCAGTCAGCGGTCAATTCTTGGAGTCAGGCGTTGGTCCCATATCCGTTCGGACGAAACATCACCCGATCTCATACTGCCTGCGGACGCCTGGGTTCTCGAACCTGAACTACAGCTGACGTACTGGCGATTGTCCAGCGCTGACTGGCACCAAAAATTCAGAGTTTTTCCACGCCTCAATGGGTTTGCAATGGGGGTCATCCTGGGTCTTCGTTGGCAGTCAGAGACTCGAGATTGGGGCGCGTTAGATGCTGATTCATTTGATGATATCGATCGTCGAAATCGACCAAAGCCCATACAGTTTGTGTTACGCCAGTGGCTCAAGGCGGGTCTGCTGGCGAGCGATGTTGTGCGCGTCGAGGTTCAGCAAGAAGCCGCATGGCAAGAACATGAAGATGACTTATATCGACGACAGGTTGGGGGCATGAACCCATTTGGGATCGCTCTGCCAGGTGCACCTTGGGCGTACTTTCAATCTGGTGATTTTCTTGCCAGCCAATTAACCACTCGTTTACGAGTCGGGCAATTCATCGAGACCGGACCACTTGCATCAATTGTCGCTCTGCGAGACCCAGATCGGGTAGGCGATGATGCTTTCGGTCTATTGGCCGGCGTGGGTTGGATATTGGATGTTCGCTTTAGGCGCTGGCAAATCGACTTAAGGGGGGGGCATTCCCCATCGTTGGCGGCCCGATATCCGAACCAAAAAGCATGGAGTGCCTTAATGAGTGTGGGTTATGGACATTAATGTTTGTTTGAGAACAACCGGCCGTTTGCGAGTTAACCATCACGTCCATGGATTATGGCTCGCCCTGTCAGTTTTGCTGACCGTCGGATGTGCACCGATTCACGTTCGCATGGAAAGTCTCATCGAACGAGGGGACTACCATGACGCGGCTGAGGCCGGCCATGAGTGGCTGCGCGCTGGAGGCGATGGACAGGCTGAGCAGACCGTGCGCGTTGAATTGCTGATTGCAAAGGCACGGATGAAGGCCGCAATTAGCAGTAAAGATGTCTCAAAGATAGCGGCTTTTCGGCGTCAACACAGTGTCGACAAGCGTTTTTCTAAGCTTATCGAGCATGCCCTTGACCGTGAATCCATTCTCTATCTTGAGACAGTGGCTCGGCCCCGCGATTCAGTCATCGTTTATCGCCGCTTTAGGGAGACATACCCTGACGTCAAACTGCTTTCACATGTTCAAGAGCTTGAGGTCAAAGCCGCTCTGCGGGATGCCCGCGCCTTAAAGACCGCGGACGCTTACAAACGCATCCGGATGAATTATGGGACCTGGCCAAACACTCGATCACTGACTCGCGCTGCGATTCGCGAGGAAGCCCAATTGGTCTACGAGACACAGGTAAGAAAGCGAGATGACTTATTCACCCACCGAGAATTTCTGTCTGTATTTGGTTCTTTGACGGATTTACCGTCAATACAGATGGCCCGTAAACGGGAGCTTCAATTGGCTCTCGAGCGGGCCAAGGCTGAAGATATGCTCCTGGTCTATGACCAATTCACGACCACCTACGATGGCTGGCCCGAAGCAAAGCAGGTGCTAGAGGAGGTTCGTCGACTCAGGGCGGCTCGGGCTCTAAAAGAGGCTACGGCTGTCGGAACCGTAGCAGCATTCGAGTCATTTCGCCGGAGACACGATGATCCGAAGTCATTGGAGGCGGCCGACAAAGCTGAAATCAAATCCATGTTTCAGATGTTCGAGTCGGCCATCGTCAAAAACCACCGGATCGCGCTCGGAATTGGCCGCCCGTTCATCAAAAAATATGGGCGTCAACGGTTCTTAACAGAGACCGTTGAGCCGATAAAGAATCAACTAAAACAACGTCTGGTCGACCTGCCGGATCGTTGGAGTGCGCGTCTTTTTCGTCTCGCCTATCCAGATGACCCGGGAAATCTCGACCTATTGAAAGCGGAAATGGCCCTCGCTTGGTCTGAGGCCTCTCAGCAGAGGGATGCTGAGAAATTGCTCGATTATATACTTTGGTATCCTGCCTCACCAGAAGCCCAGAAAGCGGAAGACCTCTATTTCAAAAGCCACCAGCGCCCGCCTTTAGATACGGCACGCGTACACGTCAGGGCAATTGCAACTCAAGGGGGCGGGCAGAGGATCCACGCCACTGTCACAGGCTGCAACGGCCAAAAGAACATGGGTCTGCCAGCGCACTCATTTCGACTTGATGGTCGACAAATGGACTCTGCGTCGGGCATGGGCACTAAGACGCCGATCGATGTAGTTTTTTTGGTCGATTTGTCAGGGAGCTTACTCACCGAACGAACCCAGCTCATCGAGAGCATGCCCAGAATTGATGCTGAGCTGAGAAGCAATGGACACGCACCGCGTTATTCGATCGTGGGATTTGCGAAATCGGTCGTCGAGCAAAGGTCGTGGTTTAACGACCCTAAGCAGGTGACCGATGCACTGGGCCAGCTTCCGTTAAGTTCGCTGCAGGCCCAGGAAGACAGTGCCGGTGCCCTCCTTGCAACCACTGGTCTGTCTTATCGGAAAGGGGCATCTCGAATTGCTATCATGGTGACAGACGAGCCGCTGATGATGACCTCGGCCTCGGTCACGGCAGCGAAGATTCCACGTCCAAGTGGATGTAAACAAGCTGCTCAGGTCGAGACCTGTCTGAAGGCTTGTAAACGAACGGAGAATGCAGCGACGCGGACTCGATTCGCGTGCGTTGATCGATGTATCAAAAGAGCGAAAAAAGCTCACAAAAAAATGTATTTAGAGTGTATTGAGAGCACTAAAAAGGGGCCAGCCAGCCGCGAGCGGTCGCTTCTGGAGCGTCAGGCGGCATGGTTAGAAAAAGTGGACTTGGCAGCCATTGCAACCGCGGCCGAATGTCGCCAACCACTCAATAAGGCACCGAAAGTGGAGGCGTCACTTAAGCGTTTTCTAAAAACTGCAGGTCTACAAACCTTTTTTCTTAAGCCAGGTGATTTGAAAAAAACGCCCGAATGGAAGCCATTGGGTGCGGTGCCATGGGCCCACACATTTAAATACAGCAGAAATAACTCGGCGAGCGGTCTATCAGAATCTCTAAACAGCGTCCTGGTTGATATTTTGAGCACGCATTCTATTCGGCCGAAGTCGACGAAATCTCCCTGGTCACCAAAATCAAAGCTCACGGTCGAGCACCCGCTGGTCTGGCATAAAGTCTTTCAATTGCCGAGGGGCCGAGTGCTTGGGCTATACCGGTTTGACAGCCTACAGACGTGTCGACGTGATTATGCTTTAACTCAAACGGAGGGCATTTTTTTTCGAGACATGTGCCGCGGTCCATGGAGGTCGCTCGAGAATTCCGCCCATGTTCGGCCTAAAGTGGCCTTCTCCGATTCCAATTCAATCTGGATGCTGACTCATGATGGGCGGGTCCATAGAATCGATTCGTTCACGGGTCGGCTCGAAGACACGACGCCGAAGGGGGTTCGTGTCGGCGAGGTCGTTGTTGGACAGGGGACGGTTTTTCTCCACGGAGCGAAAATTAATGATGCCCTAGGTGTCTGGACGTGGAAGGCTGAACGGGGAATTTGGGCTGAGTCAAACTTGCCCGTTGAACTCGATGGTGTACAGAACGTATTTTTTGTCCCGACGAACGCGGTGTCCCAACACGCTGTCTGTCTGCATTCGACACCTCAACAGGTCTGGTGTTATCAGGCGCATAAAAAAGTCTGGATCCCTAAGCGGTCCACGGGGCTGCCGAAGGACTTTGGTCCACCCAAGACTCCTGTTGTCGAACTGAAAAAGATTCATCAAGCTGGACTCCTTTTCGCCCCTGACGGCACATTTTTTCGAACGATTTCGGGCGGTCGTGTTTGGACACGCAGCCGAACGGCATTAGGGCCATTCAAGAGCATTGCCTCCAGTCGACTCGGTTTAGGAGACGTCTGTGCGTTAAACGAGACGGCTGTCCTTTGCTCGACTAATTTAGGCCGTACATGGAAAAAGCAGAACACAATCGAGGTCCCTGATTTTCTCATCGAATATCAAGGGCATGTTCATGGCATTATGGCTGGGTCACTCTACCGGCTTGAACGCATGCTAGATCGGCGCGCCTACGGGTTTGGCTCTTCGAGTACCCCAACGGACGGTCTGTTGAGACCGTTGCAAGCAAAACGTCATTTAATGTCTTCATTTTTGTCCAATAAAACGATGTCGCTCAATGTGTCTGTTCACGGCACTGCTGACCAACATAGCCACCTTAAATCTTGGCTTTTGGGTCTCAGTAGTGAGATAAATCTGGATGAGGGACGGGTCAATTTAGAACCCGTTCAATCCATGAGTTCTGGGCATCCGTATGTTCAGTTCACCCTATCGACCGCGGGCAAACGGTCAGATGACTCTCGTGATGAGTGCCAATAGTTTCTTTGGGGTTTCGTGTTGACTGCGGTTTGTGATTGCCGTTATTGACAAGGGTCGTTTGCATGCGCGCCAGCCTTGCAGCATGTCGTTTTCAGAGAGCGCAGGTCATAGAAAACGAGCGTTCGAATGGTATGGAGCCGAGTGCTCTTTGAGTCGGGGACAGCAATGAGATCATTGTTCTTATTTTATGTTTGTATTGGGTTGGTTGCATGTGGCGGTTCTGACGATTCTGGTGGAACAACAGTTGACCAAGGGATACAAGCGGACGCGGTGGTGCCTGACAGCCAGGTTGTGGTTGATGCGGCACCAGATGATGTGGGTCTGGCCCAATTGGAGCTCGCTGAATCGGAAATCGCCTTTGGGGTGACTGGTGTTGGCGGTCAGGAAAGACGCGATGTTGGCATCATTAACTCTGGAACTGTGGATCTTGAGATTGTCGAAATAGAGGGCCTCTCGGCACCATTTTCTGTGAATCGCAATTTGCCTGCTCGGATTCCTGCGGGCGCTCGTCGTACTTTCGTATTTGTTTTTGAACCCACAGACGTGGGCACTTTTGAACAGGATGTGATTCTCGCAACCAACGTGGCGGGCGTGAGTGCAACCCTATCCCTGTCTGGTTCAGTTGAAACGACCGACGGACGTCTGGTTTCATCTGAAATTAATTTCGGACTCCAACAACCTGGCCAATCTAAGTCAGAGTTTATACGTCTCGAAAACCTGAGTGAGTCGAGTGCCATCACCATCAGCCAAGTGAGTGGTATAGATGCCCCATTTTCTGTTGCGCCGGGACAGATTCCAGCGACGGCAGCACCTGGTGAAAGAGCCCAAGTGCTTTTGAATTTCAGCCCAGTGATGGACGGTGAATACCGCCAAACCATAACGATTCGCACCAATGCAGGTGATTTCGAAGCCCAGCTTATCGGTCGTGCATCGGCGCCAGGCTCCCTTGAGGTTACGCGGGTCAAACCCACCTGGGCACCCATAGACGAGGTCAGCACATTGACCATTTATGGAGGTCCATTTCCCGCCGATGGAACCTTTACTGCATCGGTCGCAGGCCAGCCACTCGAGGACGTCGAACGCATTGATGAAAGGCATATACGTGCGACTCTCCCGGCCATGCCCATGGCCGAAACTGGCGTTGTCGATGTGCGAGTTGAGAATGGGTCTGCTTTTGGCCTCCTCATCGGCCGATTTATTCTGACCGGTCCAGTCGCTGAAGGTATGACAAGTGATTAAGCCAGTCTTGCCGCTGAGATCGGTCCGGAGGGAAATCCCTGGGTTCTAAACGCTGTGTTGAGAGTCCCAATGGATGGCAATCTCGTGGTCAACCCAGGTACAGTGATCATTGCGAATGAATCAAGCCATGCCATTCGCATCCAAGGACAGGCACAAATCGGGTCCCGCGATGGGCTGGTCGTTTTCTCAAAATCAGACCGTCAGGCATGGTCGGACGAAGATGGTGCCGGCGGAGGCTGGCTGGGCTTACGGATCGAGACAGGAGAGGAGCCGATTAATGTCCTTAACACCGTCATCGAATACGGCGGTTTCGGTGGAGAGCCCGCGGTCATCATCGATGAGCGAACAGTCGTTTTCGAGGCTCTGACCCTACAAGGAAACCAGCGTGTAGGCCTTGCCTACACTGGACAAACCTCGGTTAATCTTGTCGGCTCAACCCTTGCCGATGTCACTGAAAACGCGCTTGATCTCGGTGACGGCGTGTCCATTGGACAGCTGTCGGAATTGTGGACCCGTGCCCCAGTCCCTGTCTCCGCAAATGTTCGCTCATTCGGTCGGTTGCCCATCGGTGCTGGGCACGACTGGGGCTCTGATCATGCCGGGATTCGGCTCCGAGGTAGTACGGGGACAATGCGGCTCGCAAACCAGCCAGCGGGTGTTTATTACACCATTGAAAATCTCGCTGTTGCGGCGGTCGACACCTTCAGCGTTCCGCCCACAGTCCCCTTAAAGATCACGGGACCACTGTCGGTGTCAGGTACGCTTGCGATCACTGGCGGAGGCCGTTTGGATGCCCTGAATGATGGTCTTGTCACTATCACTCCGTCCGGGATTTTATCGCTGACGGCGAGCGATGAGAACCGATTGGTTTTCGGACCAGCTGTTGACCAAATCCAGTCGCCTTGGCCTGGCCTTGTCATCGAGGGGCAGCTTGACGGCGGATTTGTGACTGTTCGCAACGGCGGCTTAACCCTCAATTCAGACTTCGGTCAACTCACCGGGCTCGAAATGGATGGCACGTCTAATCCATTGACCATTAGCGCAAGCGGTGACTTGGTTGCGTTGGCTTATCGGTCAGACACACATCCAATTCAGATCACCGCTGGTGAGGGTCGAATTACGGGTACGATTTCGACCACCGCCGAGCTCGATGTTCAGTTTATGCCTCTCGAACTGTGTGATTTGTGGAACCTCGATCAGCTGGTTCGTGACGATGGCGAAAATCTGAGAAGTAATTGTAATTAGGCTGTTTTTATTTGAGCGAAAGCCAGCATAGATCCGATGATTGCCAGCAGGCCCCCGAGACCTGCGCTATAACTGCCCAGACCCACTCCGTCGATTTGGTCTCGCATTAAATAGATTGCACAGAGTGCGACGAGGCACTGCAGACAACCGAGTGCCATCATCGCGCGGTAAGACCGAGGGCTCGCTCGAGATATAGAATTTAAGGCCAGCAAGAGAAGAATGCCGGGCAGGATTGAGCTGGTCATAAAGAGGGCTTCGAGGCTTTTCGTTTTGACCGGCACTAACTTGGGACAAACCACTGGATTTTCGGACACGAGAACCTGTTTTTTGAGTCCATCAAATTGCGAGACAGACAGGTGGATTCCGTCGGCTGAGATACATTCATAGAGGGGAAGTTGCAATGCCGCCAAGCCCAGCAGCCCCGCGAGAAAGAGCATGATGCGAATTCCATTCATGATGGCTTTTCTGTTCTGGCGATGGGCACGCGCTCGACGGGGGCGACCTTGGAAATGTGATATTCGATGCCCGACGATTGGTCGACGCACCGACTCCTGGTCCGTGCGTCTTTGACTTTACGAAAGAGTCGGCCACGAAAGAGAAACTGACCGCCGATTGGAATATCGGTCAAACACAAGCTGTCGTCTCCATCCAGTAACCGCAGTGTGTTGAGTAGATGGGGATCGTGATGCGTTGCTGACGTGGGCTTACGTGCATGTTTCCGAAGGGCACCACGAAGTGCTGTTGGGAGGGTTTTGACCGCGGCGAGTTCGAGGAGTCGTTCGCGGAACTCTTTGCGCCACTCTGGACCATGGGGCCGCACGCGTGAACCATGACGGTACCATGTGTAGAGGTGTGCGATCTCATGGGTCAGGGTCACCATGAATTGAAATGGTGCAAGGTCTGTATTCAATGTAATCGTTGGTATCTCGCCGAGTCCGGGCACCGAAAAATCGGCGAGGCGCGTCTGCCTCGGTGCTTTGAGTCGCAGGCGGACAGCGTAGGCATTGAGCCATCGATTGAACACGGGCGAGACACCGTCGGGTAGCAAGCTGTCTAAATCTCGTTGGTGCATCACTCTCTCTTAAAACTCGACAAGCCGTCTCGCATGGGCCAGCGGACTGTCACCCATTTGGCCCATCCTATTGAATGTGTGTTGTTGACTCAATGTCCAAAATAGTCGGTGTCCGTGCCGAATTTTCCGATGTCCCGTGTCGAATTGATTCAAGGCTGTCGGATCGCTCTACCTGCGCGAACGGAGTAGACTGTTGCGGTAGAGCACGAAAGTCATCTGATACGATGCGTAACGAACGACACAACATATTTGCCGATGGGTCTAATGTGAATTCTCAAGGCCTTGTGCTGTGGCGTGCTGGACAAAATTATGATGGTCCCGTGCCGCGAGCCTCGTGGGTGCAGCCCGTCTGGATAACCACCGTTCACAGAATTAAAGTGACCCAATGCCTATTGAAGCACGCTCATGTTGCAATCGTTCATTGCTAATTAGGTGTCCGTGAGGATGTCGCTGCTCACAACATATTCACCGTTGAGCCACCGGACGATTTCGTTTGCCACTGGATGATCGTAATTGGCGTAGCGCGCGCGATACAGGGCCTTTTGCTCGTCGCTAAATGTCGACAATCCAAGGGACTGAAACGCCTTATAATCGTGTACCAGGTATCGTGCCAATGGCGGAGGTAGACAAGCCGTGATGGCGGCAATGGTCGCATCTTCAACCGTTGACGTATCGCCCTCGAGTAGACTTTTTGCGGTCGCATAGATCGGGATTTGACTCAGATGCCCTTGATTCATGGGATTAATGGCCCAGCCAGCGGCGTATTTTGAATTTTGACGAGGACGAATCGGTGCTTCCACATGAAGGAAATTTGCCATCCTCGGACCGTCATTGACCGGGTAGTTATCCCAAATGAAAGGCTTCCTACCCAGGCGTTCGAGAACGGATTCCAGATGCGCTTGGGAATAGTCCGATGAGACAACCTTCGGACCAGTCCAAAAAACATTGACCGCATCATCTAATGCCTGCCCCAGATCTTCTAGATACTTCTGAGGCCGTTTGCCAAAGAGCCGGTCAAGAATTGGCGCATCGGTGTAATAGGTAGGACACATCAAATACTGACTGGCGATTTGCTGGTCTGTGACGACCTTGAGTATATCAGCCTGCGTGCCTGCTAGTCCGGGGAGTGATCCCGGCATGTCATCGAAGAGTATCGCAAGCCAATCCAGCTCAAGATGCTGAAGTGATCTGATCTTACGGACTAAATCTGCGCGTCCATCTGCTTGCCAATCATGATGTAGGCCATATGGGCTTAATCCCAAACCAAATTCGATTTGGTTTGTTCGGCAGTCGTCTCTAAATGCCAGCAGTTGATCCATCGACTGGCCAGACACGTCCGTACGCCAATCACGTCTCAGGTATTTCGCTGATTTGGGTGCGTAGAGATAAAATGAAAGATTCGTTTGGGCCATAAACTGCGCCAAATGGCGACGGGTTTGCCAAGAATACTCCTCACCGTAAAAACCTTCGATCAATCCGAGTTTCATACGCGCCTCACCGCCGTGCTCTCTATTTTTAGTCTATCATGCTTCCATGTCCAACCAAGGCCGGAATAGACCCATTTAAGCTAACTTTTACTGGTTATCCCGTGGCGTCTGAATGAAGATACTTAAAGAGGAGTGGTCTGATGACAGAGACAACAGCCGAGACGCAGAGCGAACCGCCCATTCGGTATTGGACCGCTGGGACCACTGGAGAGGCTGTTTTATTGGTCATGGGTTTCGGTATGCGAGGTGAGGTATGGCGTCCACAGATCGATGGTTTGTCCAAAAAACATCGCGTTGCATGGTTTGACCATAGGGGTCTTGGCCTGAGCCAAAGCGGCTCTGATTCCATCTGGTGGATGAAAGACATGGCCCAGGATGCTTTTCATGTCCTTGACTCGTTAGGGTGGGACCGATGTCATTTAGTCGGCGTCTCCATGGGCGGGATGATCGCGCAAGAAATGGTGGTCAAACACCCCCATCGATTTAAGTCGCTCAGCTTACTTGTGACTCACCCAGGCGGGCATTTCGGGAGTCAATGGCCTGGTTTTTCAGGCTTTCAGGCGTTCATGAGAGCGTTTCTCTCGAGGGGCCCTAAGCGCATTGCAGCCTTAGAAAAACTTTTATATCCAAGCGAGTTTTTGGCCAAAACGGATCGAAGAGAACTCCATAAACGAATGCGATTACGTCTGAGTCGCCCTGCGCCGAAATCAACTCTCTTGGCGCAACTTGCAGCTGTGATGCGTCACGATACGCGCCATCGTCTAAAGACGATGAGCGTACCGACCTTAATTCTAAAAGCGGGTTCCGACATTCTGGTGCCCCCGACCTGTTCTGACCATCTCAAGTCGCTGATACCGAAAGCAACCCTCTTCAATCTGGAAGATGCCGGCCACGGCTTGATCTTTCAAAAGGCAGAGCTCGTCAATGATCTACTCGCGAGCCATTTCCACCGAAACACGACCTGAACAAAATCGATCCCTTCGGGGATTTCATATTTTAAGGGAAATAAATTTTTAGGCTTAAGTGTCTGAAATTATTCGGTTGTTTCCGCTCCTTTGGTAGAATTCTTAAATTTTTTTCTCAGCGACCTGTGAGATCTTTGGGGGTAGAGGAGTATTGTCTTTCGCGCGGTCGTTGGAACGATGAAATTCGACGGGAACGAACCGCTTTTTGGCACTCTTATTCGAGACCGACAGGGCCTGTTATCGACGCCTCAGGTAAGGCGAACACGCTCCGTGTGTCTTTGATTCAGAGCACCATTGAGCCGGCGCGCGATAACACGATTTTGAACCTTAAAACGAATCACTTTGGAGATTTTAATGATGAGTAATGTACGAACAGCAGCAACCTTGATGGCGTCCATTTTTGCCGCGAGCGCAACAATCGGTTGCGGGGATATGAGCGAAGATTTTGTCGGTGCCAATTATGCGCCCAGTCAAGAGGCTGTCCATGTGGATGTCACGCGCTTTGTCGGCACAGACGCGTTGTCAGTGAATGCATTGGATATCGATTTGGCGGCGAGTCATGTCGAGTTGGATGACGTTGATCCAAGCCAAAATGACATTGATTTGCATGGGCGATTTGATCAGTACGAATTCGACTTTGCGGCAATTGACATACTTGAAACCGACGAGCTAGCTGACGATGGTGAACAGGTGGAGTCTTCCCCAGGGCTGGGCGACGGATATGGAAATAGACGCGAATGGAAAGATGTCATGTCCAATGTATGTGCAAAGCTCGGCGGTGAGTTATCTGCCAATACGTTTGGCCCAGAACATGGTGGTCGTGGACATAATGCAGTGAGTTTCTACTGTTCGTTCTCCGAGGAATTTGAGGTCAAGTACACGTCTTTTGTCATCGGTGGGGAAGGCAGTTGCAAGTCCAATGAAACCTTGACGGATTGGGCCGAGGAGGTTTGTGAGTCCAGGGCAAACATCGTCTTGCATAAAGGCTATGGTGATTGTGAGGGTGATAAGTTCAACCCCTACCACAGCGCCATGCTCTTCGTCTGCAAGTCACTCTAGGAATCTCGTTTTCGACTGGACATCAAACAGCCTGGTTTACAACCGGGCTGTTTCTGTTGTGTTGGCTAAGATTTACAGGAGCTTTACAAACCTTTTGATTTCTTTTCGCTAAGGTCGTTTGGCGTGGTCCAAGAGGGCAGGGGCGAAAAGGAGTCTCGAATGCTTAATCTAAACAGTTTGAGAAGAGAGTTGCGTTCATCCGGTGCGTTTGAGCGTCGAGAAGCCGCAAGTTGGTTTAAGCTTCTGTTCTTTGCAGGGTGTATCTCGGGGTGTCTATTTGCACAAGCAACAGCATCATTTTGGGTGTCTGTTATTTTGGTGGTGCCAACGGCGTTTTTCTCCGCAGCTTTTGCGATGATGGGTCACGAAGGCAGTCATCGAAGCTTCTCCAGCAGCCCGCTTCGAAATCAATTGCTCTTCCACATCGCTTTCCCTGTCTTTGGCGGTGTGAGCGCACAGTATTGGAGCTGGAAGCATGATGTGAAGCACCACTCGAAGCCCAATGTAGTCGACGAAGATCCAGATATTCAGTTGTGGCCCATGGTGTCTACAGCCACTGAATACCGCCGTTCATCGGGTTGGCGTCGGTTTTTTCAGCGACACATACAGGGATTTGCATTTTGGCCCCTTTGTCTGATGTTGGTTTGGAGTATGCGCACCTCGTCATTGGCGTTTATGTATCGTTCGATTCGTGACCGAGGTTTTGATAAAGACGTGGTTTGGGATACGGCCAGTCTGGGGCTTCATATTCTCTTCTGGATTATTCTGCCCACCTATTTCTTCGGACTCAACGGCTTGCTACTTTACGTCGGAGTTTGGTCACTTGTCGGCTTGTTTTTATCGATGGTATTCTCGCCTGCACACATTGGCATGCCGGTTTATCGGGACTCAAAAGACACCATCCGATTGCAATTTGAAACGACACGAAACCTCATTCTGCCCTCTTGGTTGTCATTTTTCTTCATTGGATTGGAGTATCAGATTGAGCACCATCTTTTTCCGAGAATTCCCCATCAGAACTTGAAAATGGCGTCTCAGGTGACCCGAGCCTGGGCTGAACAAAATGACGTTCCGTATCATTGTATCGGGTATGGGCAGGGTCTAATCGCCGTGACCAGAGAAATGAACAACGCTTGGAAGCGTGAGCCAGAGGTGGCGGCCAGAGAGACCCTGAGTCACTCCCTTGGTGCTTGAGACTGACGCGACTTCGTCATAATCTCATCGGAAGTTGTAGCCGGAGGGCAGGTACTCGCTCGAATTGAAATCGATGGCTTCAAAACGAATCCCTTTGAGATTATAGACGCCTTGTTCACAACTGAGTGTGCCCGATACTTTAAGACACTTACAGTTCAGAATCAGCCTCCTGTTTTTTGCATATGATTGAGGGGCGACAATAACGTTTACAAACCCAGTCTCATCCTCGAGAGAGATGAAGACAAAACCTTTTGCCGTCTCTGGCTGCTGACGTGATATGACGAGGCCACCCACTGTGACCCATTGTCCATTTTTACAATTCCTCAACTCCGTCGATGTGAGTACTGAATCCGTTTTAAGTTCGTGTCTTACATGGAGCATGGGATGCCGCCCTGTCGTCAAGCCAAGCGTCTTGAAGTCAGCAATGGTTTTCTCCAATGAGGTGAGTTTCTGGAACTGAACCGGCGACTCGTCAGAGTTCCTCAAGTCAAGTGAATCATGCGCTGCTTTCGAGATGTGTAAAACCGACCATATGGCCGCGCGACGACCCTCAGGGATAAATCGATCAAATGCCCCAGATTCAGCCAAGGTTAACCAAGACGCCTGGCTGAGTGAGACTCGCCTTATGACATCATCAGCAGACTTAAACGCTCCAGCAGAACGAGCGTGTTGAAGTGTGTCCATCGCTTTTCGTCCGAGGCCGGTGACTTGGTGTAAACCCAACCGCACCTTTGTTCCCTCAAGCCTCGTCTGCCAATGACTTTCGGACAGGCAGGGTGGCCTGACATCAACACCGTGGCGTTGTGCGTCATTGATCAATGTGTCAACGGAGTAGAAACCCATCGGCTGTGCATTGATCAAGGCACATAAAAACTCCGCAGGGTAAAAACATTTCAGCCAGCATGATGCATAAACTAAGAGTGCGAAGGATGTGCTGTGACTCTCTGGAAAACCATAAGTCGAGAAAGAGGCAATTTGCTGGATGATTCGTTCGACAACCTCATCGGAGATCTGATTTTCTCGAAGACCCGAACGTAACTTTTTGAGAAGGGGAGCAAAGTTTGCGCGATGACGCGAACTGCTAATGGATCGACGAAGCTGTTCAGACTCATTCGCGGTAAAACCAGCCGCATCAACAGCGAGCCTCATACCCTGCTCTTGGAATAAGGGGATACCGAGAGTCCGTCTGAGTATTGGCGCGAGTTTTGGGTGAATCAGGTCGATGGCTTCCTCTCCCCGTTTACGCCGAATATAAGGATGGACCATATCTCCTTGTAAGGGGCCAGGTCTGATTAGAGCCACTTGTATTGCCAGTTCATAGAGAGTTGATGGCCGAGTTCTCGGAAGGCTATTCATTTGGGCCCGGCTTTCGATTTGAAAAACGCCAACGGTGTCCGCTCGAGCAACCATATCGTAGACTTCCTGTCGGTCTGGTAAACCGTAGAGATATGCAGGGATCTTATGGTTGTTACGGACCAATCTCAGTCCTTCAGACAGGACGCTCAACATACCGAGTCCCAACAGATCAAACTTGGGTATTTTAAGAGCATCCAGATCATCCTTATCCCACTGGATAATGGTCCGCCCATCCATTGCGGCAGGTTCTACAGGACAAAACTCCGTAATCGCTTGTGTGCTTAAAACGAATCCACCTACATGAGTCCCACGGTGGCGTGGCAGTCCCCACAGTCCATTTACGACCTCCAGTAAACTTCGAACCCGGGGACTTTCAGCATCAAATCCGGCCGCTTTTACACCCACTGCATCAAGGCCTTTCTCGCGGCTTACCTGGGCAGCTAGACGGGCACCTTCATCGACGCCAAACCCCAGCACTCTGGCTGTATCATGAACGGCACTTCGACCCCTGAAACAGTGATGAGCGCACACCATTGCGGCATGATTTCTACCGTATCGATCGTAGACAAATTGAATCACTTCTTCTCGGCGATGGTGTTCGATATCTAGGTCGATATCTGGGTATCCATCCCGTGCATCGGAGAGAAACCGTTCGAAGAGAAGATCATGTCGAATTGGGTCTACGGCTGTGATGCCGAGGCAATAGCAGACGGCAGAATTTGCAGCAGAACCGCGTCCCTGAACTAAAATATGAGCTTGTTCAGCAAACTCAATGATCTCATTCATAATCAAGAAATAGCCTGCGAGTTTTCGGCGTCTAATGAGATCGAATTCCTTTTGTAGTTGTTCATGATGGGTCGGGGTCATCGCAAGGCCCCAGCGCATTTTCGCCCCGGTGATTGTCAGGTGTTCCAAGTAATCATTCTGGCATCCAAACGACTTCGGTAGAACCGTTTGTGGGAGGGGGACGACAAGGTCATTGAGCCTAAACTCACACCGTTCAGCCAGTTTAACACTGGCGGCCAGCCCTTCTAGATTATGCCGCCAACGATAGGCCATTTGCTGGGCTGACTTAAGGTACCATTCTCCATTTGGACGGAGGTGTTCTCTCGCCTCATCGAGAGTGAGCTTATGTTTTAGACAGACGAGAACATCATGGAGCTTTCGCTCTTGTGCTTTTGCATAGTGGACGTTGTTGGTAACAACCCAAGGCAATTGGAGATCACAGGCCAGCGACACCAGCTCTTTGGCCCACAATGATTCCTCCGGAAGTCCATGATCCATGACCTCGATGGCGAAGTGTTCGCCGAACGTGTCTCTTAAGATTTGACACGTTCGGCGGGCACTGAGCTGGTCTCCACGAGCAATGGCTTGAGTGATGGCTCCATGGGGGCATCCGCTCAGACATAAGAGTCCTTCACAATGAGATTGAAGCGTTTGCATCGTGACGCCAGGTCGACCTCGGCCTGAAGATAAACGCCCGATTCCTACAAGTTTACTGAGGTTTAAATAGCCATCACTGTTCCTGGCGAGCAACGTGAGGTGATGCGCTCTAGCATCGTCAACTAGGGTCAACTCTACACCAATGATCGCTGGGTAATCTCCGTGCTCTTTTGCACGGGAGGCGAACCTGACTACACCGCCCAGGTCGTCGTGGTCTGTGAGTGCAATGGCCTTTAAGCCAAGTTCGATGGCTCTATCGATCAGTGATTCTGGTTGTGATGCACCGTCCAATAGGGAAAATGCACTGTGGCAATGCAGTTCTGCGTATTCCAATTTTGACATGGGTTAATCAAACCAACCTTGTATAGTCCACTTAGACTCCGTCGGTTCATATCGAACCCAAAACACCTCTTGCGCTCGCGTGACCAGTCGATAGTCTTCATAAGCATATTCTGATTGCCACCAGTCGCCGGATAACCTCTCCGGACCATAGGCGTTAAAGGGATGCCAGCGACCGTCGATCTGGATGGCATCAGGTGTACTCGGCTTCTGACCCCTGACACGCAGCTCTACGGGTTTTTGGATTTGTCGTCTGATCACCCGAGGCATCGGCCGAGCCTGAGTGGATGCGGTCGTGTCTCTTCGATTGATATCTACAGCAACCCAACTCGCTTTATGTTCGGGGCGAGAGTTGAGCTGAGACTCAGTCTCATAGACGACCGGTTCATTAAATCGCCCGGATAATCTATCCATTGCTTTCTCGATAGCATTCTGATCCCAGCGACTTGTTCCCATTTGGATTTGTTGTGCGTCCCGGTGGGCTGTCTCTAATGCGGTAAGACGAACCTCGATGACACCTGAGTTCAATTCCGGTTGCTGACGCTCAAGTCGATCTCTGACCAATTCGAATAGTCTCGTCCCTGTCTGAAGTGGCCGACTGGGGTGGAGTACGGTGGTCGACTCACGCCTGTCTTCGAGTAAGAATGTCAGGCCTACGCAGTGGGTAGCGAGGTTTCTCTCCGATAGTTTTCTACCCAGGTCATCCGCCAATTGATTCACACCAAATATCAGTGAACCCAGCTCGGATACAGGCGTCTCAAGAACCATATTGGTCTGTAGATGAACTGATTCTTTCGCTTGATTAAGCCGCCTTGGGTCCAGGTTGTGCGCTTCATCCCACACCCTGGCCCCCCGTTGTCCGAATCGAGTTGTTAGCGCACATTTGGGGAGCCGTTTCAGGTCATGTACATGTTTGATTCCAAGTGCATTTAAGATCTCTGCCATCGTGTCATCGAGTGACATGTATTCCAGTGGCAATTGCTCCATGAAAGCGTCTGATTCGTCTGTAGAGATGATTTTGAAAGGACAGTCTAAGCTTGTTTTAAGAGCGCAAACTTCTGCCATTTGCAGTGTATCGGCGATTCCTATTCTTAAGTCTTCGAAACCAAGCTGACGAGCTGTTTCAATGGCTCTAGTGACAAATGCAACCTCGCCACCAAGTAAAGACATACCTCGGGCATCTAACCAATATCGGCCATATGTGTTGGGCAATGGTTGAACGATCGGTGAGACACGTGAGAGTGCTTCTATCAGTGCCTCTACCTCGTGCGAGATGGTCTCGGCTTGCCATGTTAAACAGAGCAAATCGGGGCATAATGCTTGAGCACGGGATGCACTGTAGCCAGGACGAATACCGGCATTTAGAGCGGTTTGATTCACTTCCTTGACCCGCCGGTGATGTCCTGCTTCAACGATTGCGAGAGGCATTTGTCGTTGGCTCAATGGAAGCTGGCGACTCATGATATTGACCACGAAGTCTGGGACCAGAGCGCAGGCGACTCGCCACCTCATTAGACGTGACTCGCGGTTTTTGACGTTTTGGGGGTGTTTTTTGCGTTTCTAAACTCAATGACTGAGCTTGTTGTTGGTGATTGAGTTGATAAGACTGGCAACGGCTTGGGTATCGTTTGCTTTTCGGTTGAAGAACGATCATTCGCCAGCGGTATTAGACTGAGGCGATCGTCTTGTCGATCTCTCAAGATCAGCTTTGTTTTGTGTAAGGTGGTGGCCGTTTGGGTTCGACTACCAATCACCGACCAGGTACAGGGACCGCGTTGTTCAAGTGGGTCCAACGGGGCAAGCACCGAGGCCTCAAATTTAAACCGACAATGAGCATCGGCCAGTGTGTTTAGGTCAGTCGAACGTACAAAAACTGTCGTGGTGTTTGTCTGCCGAGCGATTCTTTTTATCCGCTGTGTTCGATTCATAGGTAAGGAATTGAGGCCATCGATCACAAGTAAACTAAAACTATTCGTTCGCATAATCAGCTCTGCACAAAAGGGGACATCTCGCTGCTTCGGAGGACGAATAAGCCAAAATCGGCCACGATGCTGACTGTTCCAGTCAGACGCGCACAGGGTGGATTCCGTGTCTATCCAGGCGATGTTTAATCCAGAGGCTCTTAAGCTCTCAACGAGGGTCCAAAGTACTCCTGTTTTTCCCGATGAGCGGTTTCCGATCCACTCGATCATGGCTCCACTGGCCATGCTGTGGCCAAGCAGCTGATCAAGAATCGGAATCATCGAGCGGTGAATCCGTGCTTCCACGGGTTTTGTCAGGTCTAGTTTTTGTCTAATTTTTTCACTGATCATGTGTTCAGTGTAGCGGGTGTTTGTCCATAAATATACGTACGCTGTCTGCTCTGCTGACAGAACATGTCAGGAGCGATTATGAGTCCGGGTGAAGATCTATCTTGTCTGTTGGTAAGGTTATTAAAATCATGTGTTTAGGGCAAGGTTGTCCTGATTCCTGGTTCCTTGTTTTACTTCGATAGAGGCCGTCATCCCCCCCTCAACTGGAGCATGATTGCGCCGACCGACTCCATCGGTACTCTCATCTGAGTGGTGAGAAGGTCAGGGATAGGCAAATAATGAGTCCAAATCTGCTACTGTATTAATGCTCAGATTTTTGCTTTTATTGAGCTGGCCAGATTAGGTGCTCGAAAGCCTCTAGCTAGGAAACTAAAGATGGATAGAGATAAGATAATTGCGAGTTTGAGAGCCGTCTTGTGTGTACTCATGACGCTTTCCTTTCTCGCCTGTGGAAACTCGACCAGCGAATCGAATTCGTTGTCCCAGATCGATGAACAAGACTCCAGTTTTCGAATGATGGCAGCACCCGATGTGGAAACGCCAGATGAGCCGCAAACTCGATGTATCGATCGCGACGGTGATGGATACGGTCAATTTTGCGACAGAGGGGCCGATTGTGATGATGGGCGGAGTGCCTCCCATCCCGGCGCGACTGAGCAATGTGGCGATGGGGCCGATAACGATTGTGATGAGCAAGTAGATGAAGGGTGCGGCTGCAATGAGGGCGAGTCGATTCGCTGTTATCCTGGACCGCAAGAAACCATCGGCGTTGGTCGCTGCCGACAAGGATTTCAAGTTTGTCGAGGAGGTCAGCTCGGTGCCTGCGAGGCGTCTAGATTGCCCATCGATGAACTCTGTAACGGCACCGATGACGATTGCGATGGTCAAATCGATGAAGGGGTATTGAATGCATGTGGTGCCTGCGGAGACTTACCTGCCGAAGTTTGTGACCTCACAGACAACGATTGCGATGGCCAAATCGATGAAGGGGTTCTGAATGCATGTGGCCAATGTGGTTTGGAACCGGAGGAGTATTGCGACAGCATCGACAATGATTGTGATGGCGATATCGATGAATCATGCCTCTGCTTAGACTCTGTATCGGAGTCTTGTTACACAGGTGCTCCCGGGACAAAAGGCGTGGGAATCTGCCGAGTTGGTTACTGGCTTTGTGTCGGTGGACAGCGCAACCGTTGCATGAACCAAATCACCGAGCAAAACGAACAATGCAATGGCATCGATGATGATTGCGATGGGCTGACCGATGAAGCTCTAACCAACAGTTGTGGTGAGTGTGGCGTGGCACCAGCCGAGAGTTGTGCCGGTCCCAATGGTGATTTCGGTAACGGCTTGGATGACGATTGTGATGGCACCATAGATGAAGGATGCGACTGCAGTGGTCGCAGCCGCCAACCCTGTTACAGCGGCCTGCCTAAGACCCTTGGGAAGGGGTTGTGCATGGGTGGTGTTTCTCGCTGTGAAGATGGCCAGATCGTCGCCTGTGAGAACGAGGTTTTACCCACCGATGAAGTGTGTGGTGATGGCGGCGATAACGATTGCGATGGCCAGACAGATGAAGGATGCCCCGATGCCCTTTGCACCCCGTCACCAGAGGTCTGTGACGCCATCGACAATGATTGCGATGGCAACTCAGACGAAGGTGTACGAGGCCCATGTGGTTGCCGGGATGAAAACAGCGTCGAGATCTGCGGCAACGGCTTCGATGATGATTGTGATGGCCGTGTAGAAGAGATTTGTGGTTGTGTCAAAGGACCGCCTCAACCTTGTTATGGCGGCCCGCCTGACACCGTTGGTGTCGGCGAGTGTCGGATGGGCACTTTTCAATGTGTCCCAGGCAAAATGCTCCAGCAGGGTGAGTTATCCGGTTGTCGTGATTGGATTGGGCCGCAGTACGAGATTTGTAATGGTCGGGATGATGATTGCGATGGCCGAACCGATGAAAACCCCTCCGATGGAAACGCTTGTGGCACGTGTGGACCACCCCCAGTCGAACTGTGCGATGGCCAGGATAACGATTGTGATGGACTCACCGATGAAGGGGTCAGTAACGCGTGCGGTCAATGTGGTGACCTGCCACAGGAGGTCTGTGATGCACAAGACAACGATTGTGATGGTCTGATCGACGAAGGCACGGTCAATTACTGCGGCACATGCGGTCAGAGTTGCTTCACCCAAGTTTTCGACGACCAAGTAGACTGGCAGAACGGCAGCATTGTTAATCTCGTCGCGCCTGACGATGCGCCAAATGCACTGACCTTGGGTTCGACAGAAGTCCGGGGCGATTCATACCTTTGGGCGGCAGCGTTTCGAGATCGTGAAGTGGTT
Organism: Myxococcota bacterium; assembly: GCA_036337435.1. Taxonomy (GTDB): domain Bacteria; phylum Myxococcota_A; class Bradymonadia; order UBA7976; family UBA1532; genus UBA1532. The sequence goes on along the minus strand of JAYZEG010000061.1, from coordinate 24,047 downwards.
AAGATCGATACTCGGACCTGTGAAATCGCTGATATTCACCCATCATTCGGGTTCAGTCCGTCTCGGACGGCCGTCGCTGTAAATGGCAGCGTGTGGATAGGCAATCGCGGCATGCACGGTGGCAATGCGGCTGACTATGCCCACGGAAACGCAGTCCACCTAGACGTCGATGGCAGCTTGATCTGCCGCGCCCGCATCACCTCCGGAGCGTCATCCGGAGGGGTGGCCGTGAGAGCCGCTGCCATCGACCAAGAAGGCAATGCTTGGTTGGGCAGCTGGTCAAGGCGAAAAATTTATCGAGTGAGCGGAGTCGAGGTGGAGCCCGGCGACGCTGTCGATGGCATTCCTGACTGTCGAATCCTCCAAGAAGTGGATCTGCCGAGTCCAGCCTACGGAGCGGCCATCGATTCGAAAGGCTTCTTGTGGACAGCAACGTCTCCGACAAAGATCGACACTCGCGATGGCGAAATTGTCGGACGTGTCCCTGGACAAGCATTGGCGGTTGGGGGGCCCAATGACGGTGAATACATATCAGCCAGATTCTACGGCATCGCCATCGACCGAAACGACAACGTTTGGTATGCGGTCACATCCCCTGCAGGCTATCTCGTTAGAGTCGACGGCAAAAGTCACGAGATGCATGCGTTTTTCCACGGTGGCGGAACGACTCGCGGTGTCGCGGTCGACCTAGACGGCAATATTTGGGGCGGCGGTGGCTCTCTCTACAAGATGTCTCCTGAAGGCGAGCATTTATTGACTGTACCCAACGCGGGCGCTGTTGGCGTTGCGGTGGATGGAGAGAATGCCATTTGGGCTGTGGGAGGCTCATCCGCGAAGCGCTTTAACGCGCGCACAGGTCTCCTCGAATGCTCAGTTGCTCGGCTACCTTCGTTGTATTCATACAGCGATATGACGGGCATGCAATTGCTCAATATTACGATGCGGAGTGGTCGTTGGAGTGTGAAGGTTGATGGGGGTTCAGACGATGTGTTGTGGGACCGGGTCGACTGGGCTGGCGCGTTTCCAGCGGATGCCTTCGTCGACACCCGCGTGAGGACAGCCCCCTCGCGGGCTGGCTTGACCGCAGCGACATGGTCCGCCCGAGCCTTCGAGACACCGATGCGGATACCTGGACCCAATCTCGAAAGTGGCTATACGCCTCATAATCGCTGGATCGAAATCGAGGTTCGGTTGACTCGCCAACAGGATGACGTTCAGCCACGGTTGGAGCAAGTCAGGGTCCATTGGCAGAGACCATAACAAGCAGCAGCGACCTCATCGTTTCGTGTGCGTCTATCGTCAGTTGATAAATTTTTTCGGATGGACATTAGAACCACAGACCACGATGCCGATGGGTCCAGGGTCTTGGTCTAGAACGCCATTGGACAAAGCGGCGAGCCCAGCGGCTGCACCTAACTCCGACACAAGCCTGAGGTGGTCCCAGAGCCATCTCTGAGCTTTGACCAGTGAAGAATCACTGACCAACTCGACCCGGTCGATTCCGCGCGAACAAATGTCATAGGTGTATCGTCCCGCCATCGCGGCCCCGAGAGAGTCGGCTGCTATGGAGTTGATATGGCCGATGTGGACGGGGCCACCGGCTTCAAAGGCGGCATGCATTGTCGCTGCTCCGATGGGTTCAACGCCGACGATACGTCGGCCATCGGCAGCAAGGGACGATCCAGACGCGAGACCACCACCACCGATGGCGACGACGGTCGTGCCAATTTCAGGAGCCTGACTGAGGAATTCTCGAATGACCGTGCCCTGGCCGGCGATCACATCTGGATCATCGTAGGCATGGATATATGGCAATCCATGCTCGTCCGCAGCGCGTCTGGCTTCTCGCTCCGCATCGGCATAATTGCCATCGACTTTTCGAACGATGGCGTTGCCTCGTTCCAATGCATCGATCTTGAAGCTCGGCGTACTTCCGGGCACAAAGACATGAACCTTTACGTCCAGAAGCCAACCCGCCCAAGAGACACCCAGGCCATGATTACCACCGCTTGCCGTGATGACGCCCGTTTGAGCCTTAGACCCAAGGACCAACAATTTGTTGAGCGCACCACGCAGCTTAAAAGACCCTGAGCGTTGCAAGCCCTCGAGTTTGAGCACCACCGGTCTCGCACCCGGGCCCTGCATGCGGATCACGGGTGTAACCCGAATCCATTTCAGGATGCGTGCGTGCGCTGCATCGATATCGGCTGAACTCATTTTGTTCATATCAAGCTCCATCGAAAGAACGTCAAAATCGCATTTGTGTTCCATGGGCGCGTCACGGTGCCTCGCCACGCCCAACTAAGCAGTCGATTGGGTTGCCTCCTCATCATAGCCGAAATAATTGAGACATTGATCAAGAATTAATAAGCGATGCTCCAGAGCTTCAAGGGCGAGATCATCCCCGCCTGCCTGAATGTGCTGTTCCATTGCGTCGATGGCAGCAGGCCCCAAGGACTCAAGCACGCTCAGGACTAAACTACGAAGGGTGAGTTGATTATCGTATACGTGAAGCAATAGGGGGGCATCGCTGGCTTTGCAATGGGCGGCGAGGAAGCGTAACGCCGGCAGCACTAAGCCTTTGCGTTGTTGCTTGAGTGCATGGTGGATGGTCGCCCGTCCGACCCGTTCGCTTGAGGCCATGGTTTGAATGAGCTCGACCCGGGCACTGTCTTGTCGAACGTCTTCCAGAGCGTGCAATAAATAGTCGACCGTATCTTCTCCCGTTAGACTTCTAACGATGCACAAAATTTGCTGTTGAGTGTGGGGCCGATGCTCGGCGAAACGCCGAAATAGTGGGATGTTCAGGGATGGTCCAATGTATTGAGCAGCCTCGCGTAACGTAAAATAGTCCATGTCGTCATCGCCAATGCGAATGGCCCTGATGAGGACGTCTGATGCCATTTCATCGTTATTTTTAGCGAGTGCGAGAATCGCCCAGGTTTTGGTTTTCCCGTGGCCTGTTTCCGCAAGGCGGATCAGCCGCTCTCGAATGCGTGGTGCGGCCCCGGCTTGCAGTGCAAGGGCGTGAATATAAAATCGAACCATTGGGTCTTCGCCGGCCTCAATAAAGGCAAACAGCGAATCGATATTCCATTGATTGATTGTCTTGCCCTCGACCAATAAGGCCGGCAAGTTGGATCCGCTTAGATCGACTTGAGATGCGGCCAATGAAATGGGGGCATCGGGTCTGGTTACTAAGGCACAGAGCGCATCAGCCAGGGTCTCTGCGCTTCTAATTAAACCGGCTTTGATGAGGCCTTCAATTTCAACCTTAGCACCTTGGGAGACCAAGGCCTCTACAAAGGCTTTTTGCTCGGCTGTCGAGCCATTCCAAGCGGACACCAAGGTGTCGATGATTTTTTGACTGTGGGTGAGTCGAGCGGCTCGGCTGGCACTTTGCCGTAATCCGCTATCATGACTGACTAGAGCGCGCTCGATGAGTTGATCTAGACTTGCAGCCTGCCAATCGGTCGCCCAGTTGATAATCTGTGTCCGTTTCTCGACGCAAGCCGACTCCCAAAGCGAAATCAGGCGGCTATGCTGTCCCATGTAAATGGGGGCTAGGACAGTCATTAGAGTCTTCGAGTCGCTGGCTGACATGCGACGAAAAACAGTATGAATTGCCTCATCGGGCCATCGATTCAATACACTGAGCAAATGGGGGGCGGGTGATGGACTGCGCGCAGCGGCAGTCAATACCGGCCGAATCGCCGACGGTCCGATCCGATGCAAAGCCCTTGTCAGATGTCCGATGACGGGCGACCCGAAGGGCAGACGGCCCAGTTCGTGACAAATGGGCGGAACAGCCACAAGGCCAAAATCGCTGAGCAATGTCTCCAAAGACGCGAGATAGTGAGCAGCCGACGGATCTTCATGAGCACGGACCGTACGCAATTCCTTGATGACGGCCGGCACAATATCAGGACCAAGTGCGAGTATTTGGTTGAGTAAACGCTGCTGTCGTTCAGACTCAAGCCTCAGTTGAATCAGTAAACCCCTTATCCGGTCCGGTTGTACATCGCTCAGGTCGTCGTCGACTTGTCTTGCATCAAAAGCCCGACTCAACAGGAAAGCCAGGGCAAACAATGCAACCAATGCGATCATGCTCCACCAAACGTCCATGGCTCGTGGGACTCCGCTAAGGTTGTTGCACAGCCAGGGATTTTACGTAGTCTCCCACGGTAACTTCACCGTCCTCGGTCCATCCCTTCAAGACTTGTGGGTCACTCGCAAGTGGCTCTAAGAGCGTCGATGCATCGGCATACAAGCGCACGACACACTCCATGGCGTAGACGTTGGTTACCCAGTTCGCGTGGTCGATCAAAGACAGAAGAATCGGCCGCACAGCCTTAGCAGCTGGTTTTAACTTACTGTCACAGAATTCGTCGACCTGCGCTTTGAACTCCACACCGTCCGGCCACCAAGTTCCGGTCGCAGGCAAGGCTTCCAAGGCTTCGGCAAGATGGTCAACGCCACCGATATTCCAAATGATGTCCAGTGCATTGAGCCGATTGAGGTTATCGTTCTTCGGATCGTCTGTCCGCAAAACCTGCATCAGCCCAGGAAGTGCCTTCTCTTTCAGTAACTCTGTTGCCTTAAGCCCGACGAGACGTGTCGTGCTCGGCACCCGATAATCTCTGACGAGATCGAGCAAAAAACGCAAAAGGGTTTCGTTTTGATTTTCCGACATCACAATCGCCAGCTCGGGGCTGACATTTGGATACAGTTTTTTCGCATATTGCAGCAGTAGATGTGCTTGCTTCTGTCGGACATCGTTCGACGGGAGCTTGCTCAAAACTCGATTTACGATAAGAAATCTTTTTAAATCGGGCGGGCTGGCCAAGTAGTTGTAAATCATCGGCAGCGTAAGCTTGGGGTGAGCGTGGGCCGCCGCCAGTAGGATCTCCTCCGGTGGTTGCATTCCCTTCGGTAAGCTATCGTATATTTTGAGCCGTTCAAGCAGCCAGCCAACGACCCGCTCCACTAACACCTTGTCTTGTGGTTCATTATAGTTTTGCCCACTGAGTTCGCCGGAGAACTGAAATAAGTAATATGCAAAGCTGGCCGCTCGCATTTTCATTGGGTCGTCTTCTTTGTCGATGTACTGGACGATGATGTTGGCTAACGCTTGCACCAGCCGTCTACGGTCCCTGGGCGATGTATTGCGTATGACATAGACGAGTTCCGCCACACGGTCTGAGTCCAACAAGACCAAAGCGGCATGGATTCGCAGTTGTTCTGGACGCGTCGTATCCGCCAAATAGGCACTGAGCCGCTGGTGTCCATTAGAAACACGGGACCAGGTGGACAGGGTTTCTCCATCGATAGAGCAGCCAACCAGGAGGGCGGCCAAACAAAAAGAGCCAGCGATTCGTCGAAGGCATTGAAAATTAAACATGATGTTCTCGTATCTTGCAGCCGTCGAGAGGCTAGCACCCGGGCTATAGACCGTCAAGAACAGGGGATTGTAAGCAGTCTAGGGTCGCGATAACCTGGTCGCTATCAGGGGGCACTTTTTTTGGCCGCTCTGCGAGGATGAAAATGATCGAAGCCATCGGTCGGCTGCATAAACAGCTTGAATCTTTAAGGGTCGAATACGAGCGTTTTTTTCTCGGACTTGAAAAGCGGCCCCCCCTGGCATTGAGGGCACAGGTCAGTCGCGATATTCGCCGGTACCAGCCGCAAAATAATGCCGTTGATAAGTTCAAACATCGTAATTTGATTCAGCGGTTGGTGACCCTTGAACAATACTGGGAGCGCATCCAGCGTGCGATCGATTCAGGCACCTTTGCCCGCGATGTCGCCCGGGCCGATTATCGTCAATCTAGGCGGACACCCGACAATCGGAATCATCCGGACCCTAACCGCGCCGCCCCATCGGTTGCAAAACAGGCCGAAACCCAAAAACGTGTCCGCGAGGTGTCCGATGCAGCCAGCGATTTTTTGAGTAAATTGGGCGGTTTGTCGACTGGCGGTGATGCCGTTGGTATGCGGGGGACGGCCCGCAAAAAGCCGAAAAGCTAGCACGTATCTAGACGTCGAGTGACCGAGGCTGTCTCGGGCTGCCACTTCAGAATGCCGCGTTCCTCGGTGAGCGTGGGAAAGGGATTACGTCCCGGATGTTATCGACACCAGTCGCATATTGAATGGCTCTTTCGAATCCGAGCCCAAAACCGGCATGGGGGACCGTGCCGTATTTTCTTAAGTCTCGATACCACCAGTAATCGTCAATGGGCATGCCCGTTTCCTGGATTCGGGCGTCGAGAATGTCTAGACGTTCTTCCCGTTGACTTCCACCGATAATTTCACCGATCCCAGGTGCCAGGACATCCATCGCAGCGACCGTTTTGCCGTCGTCGTTTAGCCTCATGTAGAAAGCTTTTATATCCTTAGGGTAATTGATGACGGCGAGAGGGCCGCCCACGTGAGTCTCCGACAAATAGCGCTCATGCTCAGCTTGGAGATCCATTCCCCATTGGACAGGGTATTCGAAGGATACGGGCGCAGATTCAAGAATTTCGATGGCCGCCGTATAATCGAGCCGTGCGAATTGTGAATCAACCACCGACCGGAGACGCTCGATACAGGTTTTATCAACCCGCTTCTCGAAAAACTCCAGATCATCGGCACGCTCTTCCAGCACTGCGCTGAAGATGTGCTTTAAGAAGTCTTCGGCCAGCTGAACATCTGCATCGAGATCGGCGAACGCAATTTCTGGTTCGACCATCCAAAACTCTGACAGATGTCGACGAGTGTTCGAGTTTTCTGCTCTGAATGTCGGTCCAAACGTGTAGACATCGGTCATGGCCAGACAATAGGACTCGACATTGAGCTGTCCCGAGACGGTCAGATGTGTTTCGCGACCAAAATAGTCCTTTGAGAAATCAACAGCCCCTTTCTCGGTTCGTGGTAGATTCGACAAATCCAGTGTTGATACACGGAATTGTTCGCCAGCACCCTCGCAATCCGCCCCGGTAATAATGGGCGTGTGAATCCAGTAAAATCCCCGTTCGTGAAAGAAACGGTGGATGGCTTGAGACAGGCAATGGCGGACTCTGGTCACGGCCCCAATGAGGTTCGTGCGTGGCCGTAAATGGGCCACAGACCGCAAGTGTTCCATGGAATGCCGTTTGGGTTGAAGCGGATAGGTCTCGGGATTCTCGACCCATCCAACGACCTCGACCATATCGGCCACGACCTCGTAGGATTGACCTTTTCCTTGGGATTCGACCAACGTCCCTTCAACCTTGACCGAGCACCCGGCAGAGAGCTTTGTCACTTCGTCCATATAATTCGTCAACTCCGTGCCTGCCACCACCTGCAGTGCAGCGAAGCACGAGCCATCGTGGATTTGCAGAAAGGAAATCCCCGCTTTTGAATCTCGGCGGGTGCGTACCCATCCCTCGACGTTAACTGAACTATCCAAGCTGATTTGACCGCTTAGAATCTCCTTGATGCGACGGCGCTGCATTCGAGTCTCCCGAATCAGAGTTTTGGGGAGTATGAACGCCGAGAGCGTCTCTGACAATCCCCAATTCTGGGTTCACTTCAGTCCAACTATTTTTCGGCCAAACGCAAACCGTCGTTGACTCCTGGGGTCGAGGCGATGCAAAAACAGGCCATGGGCACTATTTTAAATCGTCTGGGGCAGCATTGGCGTCAACTCGGGACCGATGCGAGCGTCCGTTTCAGTCCATTGCTCGCTGGCTTAATGACGCTGTATTCGGTTGGAGCATCCATTGCTTGGTACGCCATTCGGGGCACAGAAATCGGTCGTGCGCTCTCGACTTTAGGCTTGGATAAGTCGCGATTGGTGGTGCTCTTATTTTGGGTTGGCGTCGGCCTTTTTTATCTCGGGCTTCGGTTTCTCTGCGCTGCTCGTCTCCGTGAAATCTCGTATCGGACTCACATGACGATCCTAGGTTCCATGCTCATCTTGTCTTTGTTTTGGCTGTACGGGCGGCGTACAAGCTTCCGGTTTTGGTTCGACTTTTATCCGTCCTGGGGTGGGCATCGGGGCTTGTTACCTTACTACTTTTTCGTCTCTACGAGCATCTTGGCGCGTGTCGTTCTCCCCGTTTTGTTGATTATTTTCGTCTATAAGCGCGCTGTGAGGGATTTCGGCTATCGCATGGACGGGATGATGCGAGGGTGGTGGATCTATGGGGTCTTGACCCTCGCTGTAGCACTGGTCGTGATCTTTTACGCATCCACGTTGCCGGCCTTTCTTCGAAAATATCCTTGGTGTAAGCCGGGCATTGTCGATGGGACCATCAGCGTGCAGCTGATGTTGATTTATTTGGTCGCATCCTTTGCCTTTTACTTCAGCGGTGAGGCATTTTGGCGTGGATTTATTCTTTTTGGCACCACCAAAGAGCTTGGCAAGAATGGCCTGTTCTTTATGATCATGCCCTATGTGCTTGGGCACCTTGGGAAGCCGGTCCCTGAGACCCTTGGCGCGGTGGCTGCGGGTCTGGTGCTGGGGATTCTCGCCTGGCACCATCGATCATTCTTCTTGGGTGCTCTAAGCCATTGGATGATTGCGACGACCATGGACTTCGCAGCTCTCTATCGGCGGGGAATTCAGTTTGTCTATTAACTCACGACTGTTAGCGCGGGACCGTTGATTGTCCAGAATGAGGAAATGCATCGCCATCATCTGGACCCCCTGCGCCCCAGCAAATAATCGCATTGGTCTCTGTCAGACCACATCCATGGGCGGCCCCCATAGAGAGTGTTGAATATCGTTCTTGCGGTGGGCGCCCCTGGCCATATTGCCGTCCATCATCGACGCTACCGAGACCCCAGCACCGCGCATCGCCTTCTCGATTGATTGCGCAGCCCGTATAGCCTCCCATTGACAATGATACGAATTCCCCATCGGGCGGATCCAATTGACCACCGATGTCTTCACCCCAGCATTGAATCGCACCACCATCGACCAAGCCGCAGGTTGCGCTGGATCCAGAATCAATCGCCGTCATCGCGATATCGGGCGCATCCAAAACCCCGAAATCCGCCGTTCCCCAGCACTGAGGACGTTGATTGGCACGATTGATGGCACAGGCAAAATCGAAGCCTGCGGTGAGATTTTGAAGGGGTGCATCGGGTACAGGAACGTCTTCGGGGAGTTCGCGTCCGAAGCAGCGAACCCGGTTGTCGATGGCCCGGAGAATACAGACTTGTGCATTGGCACTGACGGCGATGTCTTGGATCACGCCCAACGCGTCGGGGATTTCGACAGGTTGACCCCAACAGCTGATGACCCCCTCTGCATCGAGGCCACAGTAGGTGTCTCCACCTGAGCTTAGACTCACCAGCGCAACGTTCGGTGGGCGCCGTCGAACACTACCCCAGCATGTGGGCACGCCAGCATTGAGGGTTGCACACGTGCCATAACCGCCCGCACTAATGTTCTGCGCTGTGAGTCGACAGAGGTCATCAAAGCCTTCATCGGTTTCTCCGTCGCAGTCGTTGTCGATCTGGTCACAGACTTCAGGGACGGGTGCACCAGCGGACACACTGCAGATGACGTCACGACCGTCTTCTGCGCATTGGATGACACCGTCATTACGACAGGCGCCGATCCCTGCCTCACACGCGTCCCCTAAATTGTCAAAGGCCTCGTCGACGGTTCCGTCACAATCGTCATCGAAGGAATTGCAGGTTTCTTCAGTCGCCCGGCCAGGGACCGCAGGACAGATCAAGTCGAGAGTATCGTCGCTGCAGACCAGTCGGCTGGCGCGTCGGCAGGCACCAATACCGACCTCGCAGAGTCCGCCCAGATCAAAAAATGTCTCATCGAAGGCTCCATCGCAGTCATTGTCTAGGCCATCGCAAGTCTCGAGACTCGGTTGACCGAGTTCAGCGACGCACACCAGACCAGTGCCATCAGCATCACATTGCAGCTGACCGTTCGCAGCGCATGTGCCGATGCCCGCCGTACAGCCAGACCCCAGCCCGAGGGCGACAAAATCTTCATCGGCTCTAAAATCGCAGTCATTGTCGATGCCGTCACATATTTCTGGAATTCCAGGGGGTCCGACGGCTTCGCAGACTACTGTGCCATCGGCTGCACACGCACGTTGTCCACCGGCTTCACACAGACCCTCACCAGCAATGCAATCGTCGCCGAGACCGAGTCCTTCGTCGATGCGACCATCGCAATCATTATCTCGCTCGTCGCAGCGTTCTTCCAACACAAGCTCTGGATCAGCGACACAGTCTCGGTCCGCACCATCTTCGCTGCAATGCCAGCGTCCGGGCAGGATGCAACCGTCTCGGTCGACCTCGCAGAATCGACCTAGATCATCAAAATCCTCGTCTGTTTGGCCATCGCAATCGTTGTCCACTGCATCGCAGAGTTCAGCCATGGCGGGCGCCGGTTCAATATTGCATTCGAGGGCATTCGCCTCCGGGTTACAAATTGATTGTCCAATCTGAACGCATGCGCCGACCCCGACCGTACACGGGTCCCCGACACCGAGATCCTCATCGGTTTCACCGTCACAATCATTATCCAACTGATCACATCGCTCAAACTCGGGCTGTCCTGCAACGATCGGGCAAACTGTTCCTGAACCGTCGTCTGCGCAGACGGTCATTGCATCTCTACGACAGGCACCGCGGCCGATTGCGCATGGACTACCGAGGCCGGCAAATACTTCGTCCGTCGCCCCATCACAGTCATTGTCTAGACCATCACAAAGTTCGCCTGCCGGCGGTCCCGGAACTGCGTCACAGAAAGCCTCCTGACCGTTTGCTGAACATTGGAATAGGCCACTCTGCTCGCAAATGCCGAAACCCACAGTGCATGCATCGCCGAGGTCTGGAAAAGTTTCATCGACGTTCCCGTCACAGTCATTGTCTAAACCATCGCAAATTTCCACTGTCTCAGGGGTTTCTTCATAGGTACAGGTGGTCTCTCCTGTCTCCAAATCACAGACAATAATTCCCTCGATCATGCATCCACCCTGACCAACCAAGCAGCGCGTTCCCAGTTGCTCGAAGCTCTCATCAACCGCATTGTCGCAATCATTGTCGAGGCCATCGCAGAGCTCTAAGGTTGGTGGAAGTGGCGTGCCTGCACATACAGTTTGGCCATTATCTCCGCAGACGATTCGCCCGACGCTCGCACACGTGCCGGTCCCGATGGGGCAGTCGTCACCCAAATCGGTAAAGACTTCATCCATCTCGCCGTCGCAATCATTGTCGAGGCCATCGCAAATCTCTTCAACCGGTTGGTTTTCTTCGCCGACGCAGACGACGTCTTGTCCATCTTCAGAGCATCGGGTTCGCCCGACGACTGCACATTGGCCAATGCCAGCTGCGCATGGCTCATCTTCGAGCATCCGGCAGGGAGGGTGGGCACCTCCGACGACCGGGCAGTCTGGATCGTCATCGCAGGGATCGACCGCATCTGGCACCCCATCGTCATCACGGTCGCCATTGTCGGCTTCCAGCGCATTCGGTACGCCGTCTTCATCGCCATCGGGTGACGACCAGGTGCGATTCATTGGGTCGTACTGAAGTTCTTCGTTATCGGGGAGTCCATCACCGTCTGAGTCGCGTTGAGTTCGATCGGTTCCGAGTTCATCTTCAATGTGGTCTGGAATGCCGTCACCGTCCTGATCTACTCTGTCGATAGGAATGCAGGCTGTGCCAACACAGGTCGTGCCCGTTCTGCAATCTAGGTCAGACTGGCAGACTCGGGTCGCACCAGCGATCTCTTCTTCGCTGCATCCAAAAAACAGTGCCGCGAAGACCAAGGGGACAACGAATAGGCAGGGACTGCTCGCATAACGCAGGCTCGTACAGCCCGACAAAAGACTCATGGCCATGACCTTCAGCTTTTCGACAATACCCAGATGATCGCACGAAACGGCGGTTTGGACCAAACAGGTTTTTTCTGTTGGTGTGAAATCGTCAACTTCTACCTTGATGTTCCGAACAGAGATTAAGCCAAAATTGCTATGGCGATTCGAACACCGGCGTCGCATACTGTTTAAGAGCCAACGGATATGTGGACCCGCATGCTCTGTGAGAAGGGGGAACGGTGCTCATTGTTGCAGAATCGCAGGATGGACTTTCACGTCTCACGGGTCTTAACATTCACTCGGGCCAGAGAACATTTATTGCCGCTCTCGAGCCAGGCGAGATGGTCCTAAGCTTAGATTGTAGCCGGGCTTTCGCGTATCCCATTACGGCTGGAAATCAATTTGAGCTTAAGCGGATCTGTCTGAAGACGGGGCAAATCCAGACCCTCACGGAACCGGTTGGTCTCGAAGGACAAATCACGGACATGGCGTTGAGCCCAAGTGGTCAGTCACTGGCGGTCTGTCTGATAGATGAAGATGAGCGGAGTGCCCTCTACGTCTTCGATGTTGAGGCGGATGACCAGGTTTTTCGGCTCGCCATGCGCATCGGGAATCGGGCGGCCGAGTCTCAACGATTTCATGCGCCTCTCTTCCTCGGCAGTGATACACGGCTACTCGTCCAACTCGAAGCGTCTGGGGAAAACAGTCAAATGGGAATCCTCATATCGGGTCGAGTCGGGGCACCGGATTCAATCGCGCCCGGCGCCAACAAGGCCGGTCGACTTGAACTCATCGAGTTGCCTTATCAAATCGATGTTGGCCACCGCCCAGTGACGGATTCGAGCGGCACGCAGGTTTGGTTAATTGGGTCGTCTGGGTCGGTCTCGCCTGGTTTGCTCCGCCTCGATGTGCCTTCCCGAACGGCGGCACCCATTCACGGTGCCCCGGGTGGTGCTGTCATTTGTTCTCGAAATGGAACGGAGAACAGCTTGTTGTTTGGCAACGAGGCCGGACTCTACCAAGTCACCGAGCATACAGCGAATTTAGTCTGTGAACTCGACTCAGAAATGCGTTTGATCGACATCATCAGTGACGAACCTGCCGACTCCTGGATCTACTTGGTGCAGACGCCGAGAGGGATGGAATATCGCAATATCGACATTTTGTCTGGAACCCATTCCATCTTGCTGCGTTTCCAAAGCAATGCAGCCATTACCCCACTCGGTTTCATCTCCGATCAACTTTTGACGAGTTCAAATTACAGCCGACTGGAGGCCTTGCCAATCGTTGATGAGGTAGGGACGGCCATCAGTCTTGATGCGACGGAGAATAGGGGGGGGCAATCGTCTCTTAATGCTGGTGAGTATTCCGGACCCTCGGATGGTTCTGATGTGTCCATCGACCGGGACGATTTGTTTTCTCCATCCAGCGACCAGACAGATACCCAAGATGGATTTGAGTCGGTTTTTACACACAATCGGACCACCGCAGAGCGGTTGAATCAGGCGAGGACAGCTTTAGTCGGTCCACCGAATGAGGCTGTTGTTCCAAAGCCCAAGAGGGGCCTGATTCAATCGCTAAAATCACGCGCTGAGGCGACTATGGATGACCCTTACGACGGCGATCATGATAATGGTCAAGCGCTCGAGGTACACAATGCGTCTACGCAGTCATTCAACATGTCTACAGACGCCTCTAGGACGAACTTGACGCAAGGGGTGAATCACCCGACCATGAGCTGTGGCGAGGCTGCTGGACGCTCGGTCGCTGACGGGTCAAGCGATGAACATGTATCAAAAAACGAAATCCGTCGTGCCGCATTCCTAGATGGTGTCGAAACGGTTGTTGACAAAGCAGGAGCGGCTCGATTTCCTCAGTGTCCAACGGACTCTGAGCAGCACAGTTTGGAACCCGAAAAGCGGACGGACAATATATCGAATGACTCTAAGGGCAATGAGACAGACCACGGTCGCCTGCTGAATGATAGGCTCAGTCATGAACCCGTCCGCGAGCGCAAGACTGGACGTTTGTCCGCTGATGAGCGGCATGAATTAACGAGACAAAAATCGGAATGGACGACAGGCATGGCAGAAAAAGAAGATGACGTTTGGACATCTGCGCCGGCTGCAATCAAGCCTGAGGAAATGGTGCTTGGCCGCGCAGAGCGCCTTTTCCCGAAGCCGACCCATAGAGAATTAATGGGGCCACAGCCCCTGACCGATGCGAACAATTTAACCAAAACCACCCACGCCAGACCAGATGTCGATTTTGAGCTTTGGCTCGATTCTATTGCCAGCTCACCCAATTCACTCGATGCTTTGGCGGAGTTGAATCCCTTTGTCAAAGACGCCGTTGTTGGCAGCTTAGCAACGGAATACTTTCATCAAAAAATCCACATCTTCGAGTCGGGAAAACAGGATGGAAATGCTCTCATTTTGGCCATTTCTGCTATCGGGCTCCTCAAATCCTCGGCCGCCCGTGGTCCACTATTGGAACTCTGTGAACAGGCGTATCGTCGTATTAAGTCCAGCGGCGGCCTGCCAGAGGCACATGAGCACTTTGCAATGGCTGCGGTCCGTGCACTATCGTCAAAACGCGGTCGTTTTTCCGCACCAGCCGTATTCAATGAATATGATTCGGTGATTTCTCAAACTGAGAAAATCCTCGCCCATGAAGGCGAAAAACGTGCCCGCAGGTTCATCGGCGCGGTGTCGAAAAAATATCGATTTGCTCTCGCAAAGTTAATCGGTAAGCCCGACAGTGAAGCACCGAAGGACCAGCGTGCGTCGCGGCCCGATGGCGATGAAGCCGAGCTCGATCGTCTCTCAAGGATCGAGGAACTTATGGAAAAATACGAGTTTCCTGACTCCCTGATAAACGATGAGTCCATTGATGAGGTCAGTGAACCGGACCACGCTGAGCCTTTTCGTCCACTGACCAACATCCCCAGTGTGTCTCAGGTCAATTCAGTCGAAGCCGCACCCCTCAGTTCTCGGGCATCCATGGACCAGTTTTCCGTCGATTCCGACGAGGATGGTGGGCCCGGGCCGGAGCTCGGTGAAGGCTTTCGGGCCCGTTTGTCGGTTCCTGCATCGGGAAACGTTCGCCGAATTTTGAACCTGGGCGGTATAGTTGCTTTCGTCGCTGGACTGGCATTGGCCATACTTGGCTTTAGGTTGGGCCTCGCGCCGTCCATTGCGGGTCTCATCCTGTGTTTCGGTGGTGTTGGCCTGCTTAGTGGGCGGCGAAAGGGCTGGCTTCTAGGACTTTTTGGTTATTTGACAACTGGCTTTGTCTTGATCAGTTTTCCCTTTCTCAAGCCACTGCCGCCCGATGTCTTACCCGCTGGATTACAGGTTATGGGGGGGGGGAGTATTTTCATCGCCATTCTTCTCTGCCATGGAAAGATTCGTGTCCATCTCGGGCGTATGGGGATCGATGGCGATACCCCCTGGGATGAGTAGGGCAGATGTGAGGCTTGTCTGGCTATTTGCCTGTTCACTTGGAGGGGCAGGGATTGCTGCTGAATTGTGTACGCGACCGGTCGGGCGCCGAAACGAGATATCCGGTCGATGCAGTTCAGATGATCGGTGCAATGAGCCCTCGACTGAATAACGACATCTGGTCTGGACTTTCGTCGGGCATCGCGAGATACAGATTGACGGAAGCAACCAGGCGTCCCTCGCCATTAACAGACAAGCAAGCGGAGTGAATCATGGAGATCAGTGTTGTCAGTGAAATCCCGTTTCCGATACAAGATGTCTTTCTTGCCATGCGCGACCACATGCCAGAGCTGGCTCAATATATGCCCAATGTGAAGTCAATCGAGGTCACTTTACGCGACGAACTCGGCGGAGGCGTGGTTCACTTGGTCAACCGTTGGAATGCTGCGGCGACAGAAATCCCAGCTGTCGCTCGACCATTTGTAGACCCATCGAGCGTTTATTGGATCGATCACGCAAAGTGGAATGCCGACGACCTGGCATGCTCCTGGCGCCTCGAAATGGGGTTTATGGCTGAACGGATCTCTTGCACTGGTGTCACCTCGTACCACACCATTGATGAGGGACGGACAGAGATGCGTATAGAGGGGGAGCTTGAACTAGACTTAAAAGGCCTGGTCCCACGCCTCTTATTGGGAAAAGCGACCTCGGGTATTGAAAAGTTTGTTTCAAAACTGGTCGCTCCCAACTTTGAAAAGACGTCAAATGCGCTGACAGCTTATCTTGAAGCGAACGCCTAGAAAGGGGATTTTTGCGATGGCAGAGGTAGTTCGGTTTATTTGGAAGAAGTCGTGCGACACGTGTCGGCGTTACAAGAAACAGCTCGATTCATGGGACGTTGATTACATCAGTCGGGAGATTAATGCAGACCCACTTGAAGCGAGTGAAATTGATGCACTCATCGGATCGCGTCCCGTCAAACCCTTTCTAAACACGCGTAATGTTGTTTATCGAGAGCGTAAGTTATCGGCTAATGAGCCGAACAAGGCCGAGGCTGTTGAATTGATCGCCGAGGCAAACAATTTACTCAAACGACCCATTTTAATTGTTGATGGCGAGTACGTAATCGGAAATGACTTGTCTAAAGCCCAGGAATTGTTGGCGAAATGAATTCTGGACCTGATGACAGGCTGAACTGATCGAAGCCCGTAAGCGATGAGGAGATACGGTGTCATTACAGCCCTCCACACTTGCGGACCATCCGCTCGCAAAAAAATTTCAGTGTCTTGGCCCGCACCAAGTCATCACCGCTGTAGAGACAGCGGGTTTTGCTTGCACGGGGCGCCTTCTGTCCCTGAACAGCTACGAAAATCGAGTCTACCAAGTCGATGTCGAGGATGGACCGCCCGTCATTGCCAAATTTTATCGGCCTGGCCGATGGTCGGTCGATACCATTGAAGACGAGCATGACTTTCTTTTTGAACTGGCCGATGAAGGGATTGCGGTGTCCAAACCGCTGGTTATCGATGATGGCTATTCTTTGGACACCCTCGACGGGGAGGCAAAAGGGATTCATTACGCCCTTTTTGAAAAAGTGGCTGGCCGGCTTGATGATGAACCCGATGTCGAAAAACTTTATCAGCTGGGCCGAAGCATTGCGGCCATTCATGCGGTCGGTGAACGTCGACATGCGCAGCATCGGCAGACTCTCGGTGTTGATGCTTGGGGGCAGCCTGCCCTGGATGCAATCGTTGGGTCGGGTCTATTGCCCCACACCATGCAAGCCGCATACAGCGACATCGCGCAAACCATTTTCGAGCATGTGACCAGTGGCCTTGAAATGGTCCCACTCCATCGAATTCATGGTGACTGCCATCATTCCAATTTGATGTGGGACGATACGACGCCCGTTTATTTCGATTTTGATGACATGGTCCATGGGCCCGCTGTTCAGGATATCTGGATGCTGGCCCCCTCCAGTGATGAAAATGGTCGGATCCGACGTTCGAAAATTATTGAAGGTTATCGAGAGTCGCGTGACTTCCATACGCAATGGTTGGACTTGGTCGAGCCACTGCGCGCACTCCGCATTATTCGGTATTCCGGTTGGATAGCCATGCGTTGGCACGATCCGATGTTCCAAAAAACCTTTGCTCACGTTTTGACCGACGAGTTTTGGGCCGACGAAATCCGTCAGTTGAGAGACATTGTGTGTTGTATTGAGCGGCCCGTTGAAATCGGCAATTGACAGAGCCGTTGGAGGATAGGCTTTGGCGACGCTATAGCGATTTTTGGTTTGGGGGCGGCTGTGAGGTCACACTGATGCGTTCGGTGGGGTTGTGTGAGTTCGACGCGCATTGACACGCCGCCCCACACATTTGGATCTGAATCGTTTAGTTCGCTGCTGCGTCTGATTTTGCCCCTTCGGCTTTGTCTTCAGCAGCAGCTTTGTCGTCAGCGGCTTGATCGTCAGCGGCGTTGTCTTCAGCAGCTTTATCGTCAGCGGCGTTGTCTTCAGCAGCTTTATCTTCAGCGGCGTTGTCTTCAGCAGGAGTGTCTTCAGCAGTGCCTTCGGTGTTTGCCTGCGACACGTCATCGGTTGTTGTAACAGCCACCTCGGCCGGAATGGCTTGAGGTGCCTCAGATTCAGCGGTCTCAGGCACCGGGCCGGCCTCAGGAAGCGTCAGCCCCTGACTTTTGGCAGCGTCTAGGAGCGCCTCATACTGAAGTTGCAGCACTTTGTAGGCCCTGCGCTCGCTTCTGATCGCATGCTGTAAATCACGGACGACTGCCTCAGCCTTGTTGAGCTCACTGATCCGCCGTCTATCGGCATCACGAGTGGCCTTCTCGGCGCCCGCGACACGGTCTTTAACTTCGTTAAATTTTTCTCGCTCGCGGTCGAGTTGGTCTTGAAGCCGTTCGATGCGCCGGTCAATTTTACGCGGGTCTGTCTCAGTTGGTGTCGCCGGGGCTGTATTTTTTTGCTCGCTTGCAGCTGACTCCTCGGGTTTCTCCTCGCGTGCCTGTGTCGGAACCGGGGTCTGTCGTTGCGTCGAACCATAGGCTTTATCGAGTTCTTCTCGGGTCTGCCTCAAATCAGTCCGGTATTGCTGGATTTCACCTCGCAGTTTTGTGAGCTCCGACTCATGGCTCTTGACTTTACGCTCAGCTGCATGCCGTGCGGACGTTACTTTCTCAAGTTTCTGGTCTACCTTTTTCTTCGCATCCCTCGCGTCTCGTGTCGCCGACTCTCGATCTGAGAGCTGTTTTTTTATCTCGCTATTTTCTGTTCGCATCGCCGCGATCTCTTTTTGGAGCGAGGCTAACTCCTCGCCCATAGCCGTGATCTGACGTCGCAAATGTCCGCTTCCGAACAATCCCATTACGGTATCTCCCTCTTTTCTGGAACGAGCAGGTATATCGAGGTGCGTCGCCTGTGTCTAGTCTAGTGATTTCATTGTTGGGCGAGAGGGCGAATTTTAGGCCAACTTGAGGAAAGCGAACGCTGCGCTAAGTGTCTATTTACTGGATTTCGGCTTGTGGTCTACGCCGCGTAACGAGTGATGACGTTTTTAGGCGGGCGGGTAATGGCCGTCAATCGGCTTGTCAGAATGTCGTTCTCGCCATTTTCAAACCAGAGCAGACAATTGACCGACGGTTCATCTATGGGCTCTAGACCTTCTGGACCCGGAACGACAGCACCGAATAAACGACGTCCGACAGCAGGATGATCGTCTCTCCACCGGCCACTCCAGAGATCCCGGACACCCACGCATAACTGTTCACGGAGATGATATTCTGTGTTTTGAGTAACAAATAGTCTGTGGCGACGACGTTCTTTACCACTAAACTGAGTCATGGCTGCCTCCTACGTTTTCATACATGTAGGATAGAGTATTACTTTTGGCAAGAAAATCGCCATTTTTTTCCGATGAAAACACTGCTGGGCCTAATATTTTGAAATATTCGAGCAACTTGATGCCGCTTACAGAGTCGGCATATTGACAAGACCTGTGCGAATAACGGACAACCATCGTGGGGTAGACATTACGGAATGGAGATGGCGATATGATGAAGGGTGCAGTGGCCGATGTGTCCGAGGCGATTGGGCAGACTCCGCTCGTTCGACTGAACCGTTTGGCGGCCGGCTTAAAAGCCGACATTTATTGCAAGCTGGGTTACCTAAATCCAGGTGGATCGGTCAAGGACCGTATTGCTCTGAACATTATTAACGAAGCTGAAAAACGTGGCGAATTAAAGCCCGGCGGCACCATTGTTGAGGCGACCAGCGGCAATACCGGCATGGGCCTAGCCATGATCGCGGCTCTCAGGGGCTACAAGTGTGTGTTTGTTATGCCTGACAAACAATCGATGGAGAAGGTCAAAGCCTTACGGGCCGCCGGTGCGAAAGTCGTGATTACGCCCACGAATGTCGAGCCAGAGGACCCGCGCTCTTATTACTCAGTCAGCCGAAAGATCGCTGACGAGACGCCCAATGCTTTCTACGCGAACCAATACCATAATTCGGATAATACGGAGGCACATTATCTGAGCACCGGTCCCGAATTGTGGACTCAGACCGGCGGTGAAATCGACGCATTCGTCGCGGGCCTTGGAACCGGCGGAACCATCACGGGCACGGGTCGGTATCTTAAAGAACAGAAGGCCGATGTGCAGTTGGTTGGTGTGGATTGCCAGGGGTCCATCTATTACGATTTCTGGAAGACTGGCGAAGTGATAGAAGCCTATTCCTACAAAGTTGAGGGCATTGGCGAAGATTTCTTCCCCAGCACCATCAACCTGGGCATCATCGATGATGTCATTCAGCTCACGGACAAGGAATGTTTCGATGCGACCCGAGCTTTGGCGCGTCAGGAGGGCATTTATACAGGTGGGTCAGGTGGGGCGGCTGTGCTCGGTGCAATTCGTTACGCAGAGAAGATCGACCGCAAGGCCAATATTGTCGTGCTGCTTCCGGACAGCGCCAGCCGCTACCTCAATAAAATCTTCGATGATGAATGGATGCGGGAAAATGGTTTTCTCGACCCCGAGGGAAATCTCGGGACAATCCGGGATTTACTCGCCAATAAGCCACCCAGCGTATTGACGGTCGACCGCGACGCGAAGGTGGCCGATGTCATCGAGCTGATGAAGGCGGAGGGGATTAGCCAAGTGCCGGTCATTGACCGTGGGCATTTGGTCGGCATCGTCAATGAATCTGCTTTGTTAGAAACTCTCTTGAATGATGGGATGGAAGCATTACATGCCCCCGTTGCTGCCGTTGCAAGCAACAGCTACGAGGTCGCTGACCCAGATGCCCCGGTCGGACTCTTTAACCATATATTTAGCCAGGGCAAAGTCATCGTGGTTTGGGAACGTGGTGAAGTTCGCGGCTTGATTACCCAGATCGACGTCATCGACTTTCTCGCCCATAGACGACAGCTTTAGGAGAGTGCCGCCCATGACCCAACGTTTCGAAACACGTGCGATTCACGCTGGCCAAGACCCTGAGCCGGCCTACGGTGCGGTCTGTACGCCCGTGTACATGACCAGCACGTTTGCCCAGTCTGCCCCGGGCATCCATAAAGGGTACGACTACAGTCGTGCTGATAATCCAACGAGAACTGCATTGGAGCAGAATCTAGCCTCCCTTGAAAATGCCCGCCACGGGATTTGCTTTGCCAGTGGTTGTGCGGCGACTGCAGCGGTCATTCATTGGTTGGGTGAAAACGCTCATATCATCAGCATGGACGATGTTTACGGCGGTACTCGACGGCTTTTCTCACAGGTTTTTAGCAAAGCTGCTCGGTCATTCGACTTCGTCGATTTGACTGACCTGGATGCCCTGCAACGGCACATCAAGCCCGAGACCGCCGCGGTCTGGATTGAGACACCAACGAACCCATTAATGAAGCTCGTCGACATCGAAGCGGTCGTCGCAATCGCCAAACGGCACGGGCTCAAGGTCATTGTCGATAATACTTTTATGTCGCCTTATTTCCAGCAACCGCTCAGCTTTGGTGCTGATGTTGTTGTCCACAGTTGCACCAAGTATCTGGGTGGTCATAGTGATGTCGTCATGGGCGTTGCAATGACCGATGATGACGGGATTGCTGAACGTCTTCACTTCATCCAGAAGTCGGTGGGAGCAACCCCCGGCCCGATGGATTGTTTCCTGGTTCTGCGAGGCACCAAGACGTTGGCGGTGAGAATGAAACAGCATGATGAGAATGGTCGAAAAATTGCGGCTTGGCTTGAGGCGCACCCGGGTGTGAAGAAGGTCATTTATCCTGGTTTGCAGAGCCATCCTCAGCATGAACTTGCCAAGAGACAGATGAGTGGATTTGGTGGCATGATGAGTTTTGTTGTCAAAGGGGGGCTTGAGCCGGCGACTCGTTTACTCAAACGCTGTAAAATTTTTACTCTAGCCGAAAGCCTTGGCGGTGTTGAGAGTCTCATAGAGCATCCGGCGATCATGACCCATGCCAGCGTGCCAGCGGAAATTCGACAAGAATTAGGAATCGATGATGGGTTGATTCGCATCAGTACAGGGATAGAACATGTAGACGATTTGATTGCGGATCTGGCGTTCGCCCTCGAGTCGTAGCAGACCTGGCTGTAGTTTGGTTTGACGAAGACGTCATAAAACCCAATACTGCACACTATAGACGATAGCTTTCAAAGAACGATGGCCAAGAGACTTATCGCTGCGGTAATTATGTTCCTCACGCTGTACGGGTGTGAAGAGAATCCAGCACCAGCATTTCATTCGATGACGACGGAGCAGCCCGGCACGCAGCCGGATATAGACCTCGTGCCAAAGCCCTGCTTAGACGTAACGGTACTCGACCCCGGCTCGAGCCTTCCTCGGCGTTTGACCAACGATGAGTACGAAAGCACCGTCAAAGACCTGTTTGGTTTTGACTTGCCAGACGGTGTTGTTTTTCCTCCAGAAGAGGAGGCACTCGGTTTCAATAACAACGCGCGCGCACTTCAAGCCACACCCCTTCATGCGGAACGGTATATGTACGCGGCGGAGTTGATTGCACAAGCGGCGACGGAAGACATCGATACTCAGGTGCCATGCATGGGCGGTGAAGCAGGCGATGAATGTATCGAACGCTATCTTCACGCCATTGGCGTCCGTGCTTGGCGCAGGCCTCTGGACACTCTCGAACAAACAGCACTGCTGAAACTGTATCGGGGTGCTATCGCGTCTGGCGAGAGCCATCGAGATGGCGTCAGTTTGGTGATCACTGCTCTCCTACAATCACCTAGCTTCTTGTATCGAATTGAAGTCGGAACACCGTCGCCAGTCCACGAGGGTCTCGTCTCGTTGACCAATTATGAAATGGCGGCGAGACTGTCCTATTTCATATGGCGCTCAAGGCCCGATGATGCCCTGTTCTTAGGCGCGGAGACTGGCGAGTTGCTCACGGACAGTGGCCTAGCCGAGCAAATCGACCGCATGTTGGAAGACCCGAGAGCGAATGCTGGTTTCTGGCACTTTTTCGAACAGTGGCTTCATTTGGACGGGGTCGATAAACTCGTTCGGGATCCCCGTTATTATCCAGATTTCGACGCGTCTGCGGCGGTCGAGATGAAGGCCGATGCAAAGGCGTTCATCGAAGACGCTGTCTGGGCAAACGGTGGGACCATCGAACGTTTATTTAAGCGTGTCTTCAAGGAGGCTGGTGACCCAGCCGACGTCAGTCGCGTTGGCATCTTAAGCCACCCGGCCATCTTGGCTGCTACATCGAAGCCCAACATGACGTCGCCTATCCACCGCGGCATCTTTGTCAGAGAGCAATTGCTCTGCACAGCACTTCCGCCCCCACCCCCAGACCTCATGGTCGTGGCACCGGATCCAGACCCGAATTTGACGACGCGACAGCTCTTCGAGGCACACAGCGCAGACCCAAGTTGCGCCGGTTGTCATCAGCTCATCGATCCTTTGGGTCTTGGGTTCGAGCATTTTGATGCGATTGGACAATGGCGAGATATCCAAAATGGTCGAGCTGTCGATGCGTCGGGCGAAGTGCTCGCGACAACGGATATCAACGGGCCTTTTTATGGTCTCGATCAATTGGCTGGGCGATTAGCGACCAGCGACCAAGTGCATCGATGCGTGACGACTCAGGTTTTCCGATATGCGATGGGGCGCGGAGAGAGGAGCGAGGACGGATGTACTCTCGAATCCGTTTACGGCACGTACGTAGACAGTGGCTATGATTTCAAAGCGTTGGTAAAAGCCCTCGCCATGCATCCCAATTTTCGACATCGCGGAGGGCCGGCCGATGATTAGTCGACGCCGTTTTCTAAAAAGCGCGGCCGGTGCTTTTGCACTGCCGCTCGTGTCGAGTCCGCTTCGAAGTTTTGCCGCTGACAGGCCTGCGCAATTTCCGCAACGTTTTTTGATTTTCTATCAGCCCAATGGCACGAAGAAAGAACTTTGGAGTCCGGTGGCGGATGGGTCTGGCAGTAACTTTGAACTGGGACCCCTTCTCCAGCCATTGACCGCCCACAAAGACCAGTTGGTCGTCATCGATGGTGTTGATATGGCCATTGCCGGTCTCGGTCCTGGTGGTCCGCACCAGCGCGGGATGGCGTCTCTGTTGACCGGGGAAGCCATAACAGAGGGGGACTTCGTTGGGGGTGATGGACGTCGCGCAGGTTGGGGCGGCGGGCCGTCCCTAGATCAATATATGGTCAACGCATTACAGCCAGCAACGCAGCTCAGTTCCCTCGAACTCGGGGTGCGTGTCAAAGAAGCGATCCCGCGGTC
>JAYZEG010000060.1:0-29093 GCA_036337435.1 Myxococcota bacterium | reverse complement strand
TGGCGACCAAGAGTTGATCAGCGGCACATTATCATCTCGGCCGAGTGCGGTCTCTAAACTAAGGGCTCCGGAATCCACCTGGACCAAGGCACGTCGGCGGCCTAGGGAGCCATACGTTTTCTTGTACCGACAGAGACCGACTGTCGTATAGTGTACGTGTTGGGTAACGACGTGAATTGAAACGGTGCGCTGTGCGCGTCCGAACTGGTCTCGTGAATAAAGAGTAATGCTTCCTAAGCTCATCCTATATGTCGTACTTGGTGCTGCAACCTTAGTGCTCCAGGTGGGCTTTGGCCGCCCCATCGCTGAACTCCTATTTGCTCAAAAATGGAGCGGGTCGGCACTTTGGCTTGATCTTGCCCTCGGTTTAGTCATGGGTTTCTGTCTCGTCACTTTATCCAGATTCAGTGCAAGCCGATTTAGCTGGACGAAGAAGTTGGACCTAGAATTTCGGACCGTGCTTGGTCCATTGACAGGCGGACAAATCTTCGCCTTGGCAGCCCTCAGTTCCCTGACAGAGGACTTGTTCTTTAGAGGTTTTTTGCAGCCAGTTATCGGATTAGAGTGGGCTGCTCTCATTTTCGGTTTGGCTCATTTCCCCTACCGAAAGTTTCTCATTCCTTGGACGATTACGGCCATTGTAGTCGGTTGGTTGTTTGGCTTCATTTTCGAGCAGCGAAGTTGTCTGATTGCGCCTATCCTTGCGCATTTTGTGGTCAATTACTTCAACTTACACTTCATACTCAGACCGAGAGCAGACGCCCCGTTGTATGGCAATGTGTCCTCCCGACACCGGAACTTCTCAAGTCCGCACGGCACTAAGTGGGATGACCTCGACCGTTAATTCAAGAGCTGATTCGCTCCACATAAAAACGCTCTATGGGCAATTCGTCGCGCATACAATTGGTTTCACGATGCGTCAGGGGTAATGCATCAGCGAGAAATTCTATCGGCGCTCCTAAATGGGAGACGGCAGCCAGTGCTTCTTTAATTTCTTCACCCAAGTCACGCACATCGGTCTTTACCCAGATCCGGCCACCTGGCTTCAGAAGGGAGGCCAATTCGACTGCGAACTTTGTATCGACGAGTCGACGCTTCGCATGGCGTTTTTTCCACCATGGGTCAGGGAAGGTAATATAGATGTTGTCCAGAACACGGCTTCCAAAAATGACCCGTGATACGGCTTTCGCATCAGCCCAAATCAGCCTCAAATTACCTGGTCTTTGGCCATCTTTCGCCATCAAGTGCGCCAATCGCCAACAATAACGCCGGCGAATCTCAATCCCGACAAAATCTTCAGCTGGTCTCGCCTGGGCCAATGCTGTCAAAAATCGGCCTCGGTTAAATCCGATTTCAATGGACAATTGGGCACTTCGCCCAAATATCTCTGCCCAATCGAGTGGTAGAACCTCGGTTCGGACCGCGACATCATGTCCACCAATCTCTTGATCGCCGAAAAGCAAACCGTTTAAAATCGGCCATTCGTGCTCACCAGATGGCTTCTCTTTTAAATGGCCTCGAATGCGCGGCATAACTTAGGTCCCCCCATCATGCGGTGACTGTGATGAATTCTGAGTGTGGTCACCTGCATCGGTTCGCGCCCGTTTCGTGCCATCGCCTATTCTATCAGTCACGCTCCTCGGCAAGTCCAATTCAGGATTGCCGACGACGGCCTGAAAGATTTGTGAGCTGCTATCGCTCATCGACGCGCGAAAGAAGAGAACAAAAGCCAAGCCAACGCCTATCAAAATAAGAAAAAAGAGATGGTTGCGTCCACCTGTTCTGGCGATGTCGCTGGCACGACGCCTTGGCCGTCTACTCATCCCGCGCACTCCCCTGGACGCATGGCTTCGATACGAAAGACCACTTTTTCTCGACCCTGCCATACTTCGATGTCCGGGGTGAATATTAAATCCACGGGCCCAGCCAACATGTGAGCATCCGCCGCGCGATTCCACGCCAAGCCGTCCACCGGTCCTGCCGGCGTCGAAATCAATAATTTTAAGTGTCCACCCCTCAAAATTCGATGTGCAGCGTGAACGTTTGTACTCAGGATGCGAGGCGCCTGATTTCCATGCCCAAACGGTCCCACTTGCATGAGGTCGTTCAGCAAAGCTCGGTCAAAATCCTTGAGGGCGAGTTGAAAATCATAAAAGACTGGCTTAAGGCCAGTTGAGACCGTTTTTACACGATCGACGGCGTCGCAGAATGCGAGCCGAAATTCATCGAATAGACTTGGCTTTAAGGTCATACCCGCTGCGGCCACATGTCCGCCATAGCGCATAAGCTTATCTGAGCATAAATCGAGGGCTGCTTTTACATCGACACCGGGGATACTGCGGGCACTGCCCTTCAAGACCCCGCCATCTTCGGCAAACAAAATCACGGGTTTCCCGTGAGTTTCAACGAGGCGAGATGCGACGATTCCAACCACGCCAGGATGCCATTCAGGACTGGCGAAAACCAAGGCCGACTGCGCCTCATTCTCTGACCGTTCAGACATCTCGAGAGCCTCGTCAGTCATCGTTGCCTGTAAATGCTTTCTCTCTTTATTTTGCTCTTCGACGAGCCGCGCCAGCGGGTCGACGATGTCCTGGTCATCAGAAATCAACAATCGGAGACCGCGCGTGGCATCATCGAGACGACCGGCTGCATTGATCCGTGGGCCTAATTTGTACCCAAAGTCACGTTCGCTGAGCCCGAGAATATCGCCACCAGCCTGAGTGAGCATGGCTTTAATCCCGGGCCTGCAATAAGCCTTCATTCGGGTCAATCCATAACGGACAATCGCGCGGTTAAGCCCCGTCAAGGGCGCGACATCAGCGACGGTGCCCAGTGCAACCAAATCAAGATAATGGTCCGGCCTTGGGTTTACTTTAACGGGGGTTTTCGCGACGCGCAGTGCCCGTCTCAGCTCAACGAGAAGGAGAAATACAACTCCGACTGCTGCGAGACCCTTATACGGGTACCCGCAGCTTTGTCGATGGGGATTCAAATGTGCATAAACATCTGGTTCGGGATCACTCACTTGATGATGGTCGATCACAATGACATCCATGCCGAGAGACTTTGCTAAACGCGCTTCTTCGTTTGCTGATGACCCATTATCAACGGTGACAAGGACCTGGGTTCCATCCTCGGCCAAAGTCCGAATTGCATCGGCGTTTAACCCGTATCCCTCGCGCAAACGATGAGGAATGTAACTGCCTAGTTGAATACCAAAAACATCTCGAAAAAAGAGCCATAGGACGGCCGTACTGGTCACACCATCCACATCGTAATCACCATAGATGATGATCTTTTCACCATTTTTGATGGCGCTTAGTAGACGTAGAGCGGCCCGGTTGATGTCGGCCATTAAGCCTGGGTCTGCCATGTCGGACAGTGAGGCGGCTAAAAACTGAGTTGCTTCGTCCGCCGTCGACAGACCTCGTAAATAGAGCAGCGTGGCGGTGGCGGTACTGATGTTACACGACGAGGACAACTTTTCGATTACAGGCCCATCGACGGAACGGGCTAACCAAGCTCGCTCCGTCGTTGCCAGAACATCCATCAAAAGCCGGATCCAATACGCTCAGTTGAAGTAAGTGGGATGACGACGGCTAACCGCGGGCGCGGGCTCTTGCAACCGCCTTATCGGCTTCAATAGCATCCTGAGCTCTCGTCTTGAGATAATTATCCATCCCGACAACAGCCGGACTCGCGATGTAAATCGACGAGTACGTCCCGATGACAACACCGATCAGCATCGCCAAGGCGAAGTTTTGAATGATCCCACCACCGTAAATAAAAATGGACAAGACAGCGAGAAAGGTTGTGACCGATGTCAGAACCGTTCGCGAGAGACAATCACTCACGCTGATGTTAATCCCGTCGAGCAAGGTATCACCTAAACCAAGTCTCAAGGTCTCACGAATCCGGTCGTAGACTACGATCGTGTCATTGAGCGAGTAACCGACAATGGCCAGCAAGGCCGCGATAATCGGCAGATTAAACTCAAGGCCAAACAGGCTGAAGACACCGATGGTAATGCTGACGTCATGGACAAGTGCGAGAACCGCGCCGGGACTGTACCGCAAGTCGAAGCGAAAGCTGACATAGAGGAGGATACCGAGCAGAGCGTAGATGACCGACAATATACCCTGATTCCGCATCTGCGCACCGACAGCCGACCCGACTGATTCAAATTTGTCAGCACCGACGAAGGCGTCACCATATTTGGCTTTCATGGCCTCTACCAAGCGGTCTCTCAGACTGGGTAAGCCCAGTCGGTATTCTGGATTCATGGCATCCGCATGTACGTTGACTGTCCCCGTCGGGAAACCCGCAGCGGTTAAGGCTTCTTTAAGCGCACCTGCTTTGGGCTTCTCCGCGAATTTGACGCGGACTTCTTCGCCGGTCTCATCGTCGTCTTTGTACACGATGGGTTCGCCAATTTTCTCAGTGAGGGTCGCTTTGAGTTTTGCCTTCTCAGCTGCGGACAGCAAACTCTGGCTTCGGCTTCGGACGAAGTATTTGCCCTGGTCTGAGTGCCCGTAGGTGACCACCTCGGGCATCTCGAGGCCTGTTTTGCCGATTTCTTCTCTTAACTTCGGCAAATCTGTCGGTGCTTTGAAGTTGAGAAGGGCTTCTGTTCCGCCGGCGAAATCGATGCCAAAGTTCAATCCTTTGGTCGCGACAAGCGTCCACGATGCCAGCACCAAAATGATGCTCATGCTGACCAATGGCTTTGCGATGCTTAGAAAGTTATATCGAGTGCCTGGTTTGAAAAATTCCATTGTTTAACCTCCTAAATGCTCATCTTTTGTGCGCTGCCACTGCCATATTGCTTCTCAAAAATGAGTCGCGTGACAATCAACGCTGTGTACATTGAGCAAATAATGCCGATGCCTAAGGTCACCGCAAAGCCCCGAATCGGTCCCGAACCGAACTGATACAGAACGACAGCAGCAATACCCGTGGTCACGTTGGCATCCAGGATCGCCGTAAATGCTTTTTCATACCCTGCGTCGATGGCAGCTCTCACCGAACGGCCCAAACGCAGTTCCTCTCGGATCCTCTCAAAGATGAGCACATTCGCATCAACCGCCATACCAACTGTCAACACGATCCCCGCGATCCCAGGTAATGTCAGCGTTGCACCAAACATGGTGAGGCCGGCAAGCACAAAGAGAACGTTCAAAAGAAGCGCAATGTCTGCCACAAAGCCGGCACCGCGGTAATAGATGAACATGAATAAGACAACCAGTCCAAACCCAATGATCATCGACAATTTACCGGCTTCGACTGAATCGGCCCCAAGGGACGGACCGACAGCACTCTCGTATTCTTTTTTCAATGGTGCTTGAAGTGCACCACTTTTTAGGACAGCAACGAGAGCATTGGCATCTTTCAGTGCCTGTGCACCTGCGTTACCGAGCTCAATGCGCACGCGGCCTCCCCCGATGGGTTCCTTAATTCGAGGTGCGCTGTAGACCATTTCATCGATCATGATCGCCATCAGTTCCTTCGTGTGAACTTTAGTCATCTCGTGGAATTTGTCTGCATCAACGCGCGCAAACGCCATATTGACTTCCGGCTTGTTGAACTGATCGAATCCTACGCTTGCGTCTTCAACGTTCTCACCACTCATTCCCGCTTTGCGAAACATGAAATAAAGCTCGTATCCCTTTACCACCGGCTCGGTTTCAAAATCGACGTCTTCCGTACGCAACTTGCTCAGGATTTTCTCCTGTTCCTTCGACAAGCTTGTGATGGGATTCAGGCCAGGGTCTTTCGGATTGACAAAGATCTGCTCGAAACCGATGAGGTGCTCGTCGTCTACCAACCCCTTCGCCATATACTCGAGGACTTCGCGACTTGTGCTGCGTGCCCAGTTCGAGCCGGTTGCGACCTTGTGGTCCGAGCGAACTTTGGCTTCCGTTAACGAATCAGGCCAAGCTGATGCACTGGGCGTCCGCTTTTTGACATCACCGTAGAATTTGCCCTGAGCCGCTGTCCTATCGACAATTTGGAAATGCAGCTGACCGGTCTGGGCGAGCTTCGACTTTGCGGCCTTAATGTCCTCTTCCTTCACACCAGGAAGCTGAATGACAAGCTGATTGTCGCCGCGCTTAGTAATCGAGCTTTCAGCCACGCCGAAGGCATTGATTCGGCGTTCGATGGTTTCTTTAGCCTGAGCGATAGCACTGTCACGAAACTCTTTTTTGGCTGCATCGGTCATGGTGATTGTGACTTCATTACCGTCTACACCTAAGACCTGATAGCTGGGAAGAAAACGCGCCATAAAGTCGGCGTCCATTTTTCCGGTATCATCCGCTTTCTCAAACTGAATCCGAATACTTAAGTCTTCGCCTTTGCCCGGAATGGCTTTGACTTTGACCTGGCGTTCCTTCTCCAGATCGACTTCGATATTGCCAGCTCGCTGAGTGGTCTTGCGCTCGAGAGCAGTCTCGACTTGCACACTGTAGTTGAGCAAGATACCGCCCTGGAGGTCCAAACCGAGAACCATTTTCTTACTGAAGATTTTTGTGTACCACTCTGGCAGTGCGCCTTGACCGTCCTCACCTGCTCCGTAGAAGGTCGGCACCAACATGAGGCAACTGACCGCAACGAGGAGGGCCAGTACGATCGCTCGAACTCGACTTCGTGCATCCATTCCCTATTTTTCCTTTTCCGCGGACTCTTCGGCCGCCTTATACATCTGCACTTGATTTCTCAGGACTCTAATTTTCACACGGTCAGCTACTTCGATCACCAACTCACTGTCGGTCAACGCGAAAATACTGCCAACTACGCCGCCCGCAGTGACAATTTCGTCACCCTTCTTCAGGCGGCTAATCATCTCGGCGTGTGCTTGCTGTCGTTTCTTCTGAGGCCTAATCAAGAGAAAATAGAAGATCACAAACATCAGCAACAATGGCATTAAACCAGCCAAACCACTGCCTGCAGGGGCCTGGCCTTGCCCGGCTTGATTCACCGTAAATAGCAAAAACTCGTTCACAGGTCTCTCACTCTCTGGGTTAACGGACTCCGAACAATTGTCTCTCACGCGTGGGCGCGCCAAGACGGAACTGCGGAGATTAGCCGGCACGACTTAACAGATCGAGTGATACGAAGCAAGTCCACCCTGCAGGTATTTCATCATGAGACATCTCTTACGGTGTTGTTCGGCCACCGATTGCGAGTTTTAGACCCTCCTATGCTTTCACTCGAAAATCATCTCATTTTCCGTTAAAGTGCGGTCCATGAGCATGCTGGACTGCACATTGTGTCGGCTCTTTTGGGCCCCGATAGTTGTGGTTGTCTATGGGTGTGCGCCGGGGGAACTTGTTTCAACCCCGGGTACGCCATCAGCTCTTGTTTTCCAACCGGGCGGGGGCGCAGCTGGCGATAATGAGGGACGGCGGCCAGTCGATGACGAGGTGTCGGTCATCGAACCTGACCGTGTCGAATACGGTGAACCAGAGCCTCCGTCTGTACACCCCATCATACCCCAACAGGACACGATAGAGTCAGACAGTACAGAGCCACAGATGGAGCCTGAACCAGAGCCCTCCCCTGTTGAACCCGGAGCTGATCCCAATGCCGTTGAGAGTTGCAACTTTGGCTATCCAATGGTCTCGAGCTTGACCCTGCACTCCACAGACGCTGAGCGAGCCGTCAGAGCCGCGCCCTCCGCTGGCGTCAGTCGGATTGCCTACCCAGAGCCATTGCCTGGTTATACCTGGCAAATGGCCGGTGATCGGGCGACGCACTTAAAACCAGCATACGGAGTAAATTCGCTTACGATGCCTGGCTACGACGACGAGATGCCACTCTTTAATCGCGGGGCCGAATGGCGGACGGAACGGCGATGCTACGAACTCCCAACGGGTGCTCGGATGCTCACTCAGGATGAAGCGTATGAACTCTGGGCCAGACTCGTATCAGAAACCCTCTGGTATGAGTTAGATCGCACTCCTGGCAAGCGAACCGTCATCGGACTTCGGGGCGCATTCCCTGGTCGTTTTGAATCGCATGGCAACACACCAAACTGGTTCGACGACACCCTGGTGCTTATGTGGATTGACGAAGATGGGAATAAACATGTTCGAGAATTTCCAGTAAATACCGACACGGGTGCCAGAGATTTTGGCTACCACCAAAGCTCATCACTCAAGCCGAACCGGTACTACCCGTATACCAATGGATGGCACCGAAGTTACAATGCGCTCAGAATGGACCTAGCCAGTTACCCAGTGCGTGATGACAGTAACAAGAACGGACATTGG
This sequence comes from Myxococcota bacterium, assembly GCA_036337435.1. Classification (GTDB taxonomy): domain Bacteria; phylum Myxococcota_A; class Bradymonadia; order UBA7976; family UBA1532; genus UBA1532. The sequence goes on along the minus strand of JAYZEG010000060.1, from coordinate 20,820 downwards.
GATGATGACCGCAACGGCTGGCTCGATGGGGGTGCGGCCGACCACGACCGCCTCGGTTCAGGACACAATATTCACATGGGCTCTGTAGAAGGCAGTCTGTCTGAGATCCGCGTCAATCGATGGTCTGCAGGCTGTCAAGTCATCCCTGGATCGGACAATTGGATCGAGTTTATCCGACACGCATGGACAGACTTTGGAAATCGGGTCGACTATTATTTGGTCGATGCCCGAGACATTGCGGCCAGCGTCTGGCAGCCCTGCGAAGAGTCTGATGGGACCTACCGTTGTCCTCATCAAATCAGCCAATTTCCATACCGCGCAGCAGGCAACACGGCTGTCAGCCAAGTGTCGACCCATAACGTCTACAATTGCTCCGATGCCAATGAAGGGGGCAAGGAGGTTGTCTACGTTCTCAATATCCGGGAGAGTGCGCGCTTAGATATCACGATTTCGACACGCAGTGACGACATCGACCCTGACATTCATCTTCTGACAGGAAACGATTCTCAAGCGTGCTTGGCCCGGGGACATCGGGTCATCAACCAACGGGTTGCCCCCGGTCGATATTTGCTGGTGGTCGACACGTGGGTCAACGACGATGGTGTGGCCCTAGAGGGCGCCTACGACCTGTCTGTCACGGTCCAACCCTAAGGGACATCAGGCGGTGTTTTTCGACGTAAGTTCTTCCAGAGCCTGCAGCCGTCCAAGTAAATCCTGAACGGTTTTCTTCAACGATTGAATGTCGTCATCATTGGTCTTTGCTCCTGGGTCTTTTGCTCTCAACTTCTTGGCGCAATGCCCAAACATGGGCGACCATTGAGGTGCGACGCGGCTGGCGATGCCATCGATGGCACCCGCATAATCTGAACATCCGATGGTCAACAAAGCCCTTGCAACAGACAACCCATATCGCCAGCCTTGGTCGCGCGTGGTCTCTATCAAGCGTTCGCAAACTCGACGCCGCTCAGGCTCACCGAGCCACCTGACCGACTCAGCCAAACCAGCGACCGTCCCCAAACGAACTTGAAGGCGTAGGTCGTCATCGTCTAAAAGAGTCAACAAAGACTCGTATGCATTTGCGGTACGAGTATGGCCCAAGCCGATGCGTGCATCTCGCTGTACCCACCCCCACCAACCGGGTTCCCGTGCTGCTGATTTGAGGCGCTCGATGTGGCTTGATTGACGTTGGCCTCCAAGTGCCTTTAGAGCAGACCCAGTCGCGATGTAAGGCCGAGGACCAGAATCGAGCCAGGCAACCAATGCCTCTTCAACGCGCGGGTCTCGATAATTCGCTAACTGGTCGATAAGAGCCGACATCAAGAGAACATTTGATTCCTCTTCGAGCATGGTGGCCAAAGTGTGCATTGCATGGACGGTCTCTGTCTGTCCCAGAGCACGTAAAAATGCTTTTTTGACCGTCAGATTTGACTCCGTCCGATACGCTTCAGCAATCGCATCGACATTCGCGGGTGTAGGCGATTGAGCCAACGCCTCCGCAGCTTGAATTCGACCGTAAATTGTCGGTGCCCTGCTCATAGACGTCAGGCACAGATCAATGCCGGGCTTGAAGTCCAACGAATGGAGAACTTTCATGTTGGGATCGACGATGATTTGTGTTGGCGCTTTGGCCGCCGGGATGGACAGGGTGTGCTTTGCCTCATGCAGACTGACCGTTCCAGTTCTCCACTGCCCATCATCAAGCTGAATCGACACCTCCAAGTCGACGTCGAAGAGTCCTACGTGTAAGCCAAAAGTCTCACCCACTTGCGTTTGCTCAATGGTGATCTGAACACAGCGATGAACCGCATCGTATTTGTGCTGGCACTTGAGCTTCGGATACCCTGGCGAGTGTATCCATTGATCAAAGAAACGAGCTAAGCTCAAACCAGATGCGGATTCCAACTGCTTTCGAAAATCATCGGTCTCAACCACACAGCCAGAGTACGTCTTGAGATAAGCTGTGACAGCCTGCCAGAAATCAGTCTCACCGATGATTTGCCTCAACATATGAATTCGCCAGGCAGCCCCTGGATACAAATGGCCATCATACATTTGGAAACTGCTATTAAATTGTCGCGTCACAATCGGTCGCACATACTGCCCGTCAGCTTCCCGTCGATACTGCCGGCTCTCCTCGTACATTTGCCCGTGAAGCGCATCAGTCCCCCGCGTGTCGCCAAGCCAAACGGATTCCATGTAGGTTGCCCAACCTTCTTTTAACCAGGCATGTGCGTAATCTCGACAGACAACCGCATCACCGAAATAACTGTGGGCCATCTCATGCAGATTGATCAGATCGACAAGCCACCCCCACTCCGCATGTAAGGTCTCATCCGTGACGAAGACATCATCCCAAGTCGTCAGGCTGATATTTTCCATGGCACCACCGATTCCCGGTGCCGCGACTTGATAATACTTCGGGTAAGGAAAATCGACCCCGAGACGGGCGGTCATCCACTTCATCATGTCGGCCGTGGGCCCAAAACTGCGCTGCAGCTGCTCAGACGTGTAGGGTTTGGGTGCGAAGAAACGAATGGGAACACCATTGCATGCCCCCCCATCGGCTATGCAGAAGTCGCCCACAGCCAAGCAGAGCAGATAGCTTGGACAACGTTCGGCAAGGTGCCAGTGGCTGGATGTCGTCCCATCGTCATGCTCTGTTTCAGAAACCAATTGACCTGCTGCTAAGCGAGTATATTCCGACTTTGCACGCAGAAAAATATCGAGACTTGTGCGCACATTCGGGAGGTCAATGCAGGGCAACCAAAAACGCGCACGTTCAGTCTCATGATCGGTGACCATCCAGGAAACCTGATCAGAGGAACCGTCCGGTGGACACCCGAAAAACATACCGCTCTTGGGTGCTGATACCGTCCATTCGATCCCGAGCCGACGCATCCGACCTTTTTCGCTCGGCCGTTGCCAATCGATGAAAAGCGTCTCCCCATCATGGCGCCAATCTAAATCATGGCCATCAAGGTCCGACACGGATTCAATGTCAAAGTTGACTGCGTTCAATTCAAGAGACATCTCGCCAGACCGTCGGGCCTCAATGGTCCAAATCAATTGACCGACAGCACCTCGCTTGTCCAAGTCAACCGCGAGATGAAGTTCAAGGTGCTTGGGCTCTAATGCAAGCTTCGGCGCATAGTGAGTCTCGAAACCGGGCAGGGTAAAGGCACCGTTGCCATCCGCTGTCATGTTGTCGTACGCACTCAACGTTCGGGTTTTAACCATAGCTCATTCTCCTCGTTTCTGTCTCGCTACACGCCACTCTTCGTGGTACGCCTTGTCACAGCAACGATCAAGTGATTTGTCCGGGCGGAGTCGATGACCGCCTGAGACCGCGCTTGAGTTGGCGAAGGAGGACGATATCGATGAATGAAAAGTGTGTGTCTTAAATGAACATCGAGCGAGCCAAACTGGAAGCGGAATTAAAAGCCCAGATCGGGACTGCGGATTGGCCTCTTCTGGCGATGCATGCGCGCGCGGGTAATCTGATTAGACTCTCCGCTGAATTGAATCTTCTAGAGGTCGCCGTTGCCGTCGCCTCCAACGACGCAAACACCATCTCTGGGATGCTCACCCGAGGCCTGCTCACAAAGCCCGACCCGTCCCGCCAAGCGGAGCTGGCCGCACTCAAGGGGCGCTTCTACCAGTTTGTTATCGTCGCACCCTTTATTCTTGTCCAGGACATCGACGTCGCCGACCCTCCGTAGACACGATGCACACAACTGGATAGAGCTGACGCTGGCGCGCGACCCGAACGAACGCATGCTGTCGCGCATCTGAAGCCCAGTCCGGACCAGCAAATCAAAGCTCAAATAGGGCCCTTGTGCAGAGTGGTCGGCCGCTCAGGGTGGTTTTGGAGGTCATGTCAATAAAGGTGCGCCCGTCGATGCACGAACCTGCTCTTCCGTGTAGCCATCGGCGATGGCGACCAATTTAAAACCATCAGGAGTGACATCAACGGTGGCCATATCGGTGACGATCCGGTCAACGCACGCAACCCCCGTCAGCGGTAAGCTGCACGTATCGACCAGTTTAGGCTCGCCATTTTTACTGGTATGGGTCATGAGCACGACGACTCGCTTAGCACCACTGACTAAGTCCATAGCCCCACCCATACCGTTGACACGTTTACCCGGAATCATCCAGTTGGCGAGGTCACCGTTGGCACTGACCTGCATACCGCCGAGGATTGCCAAGTCAAGATGCCCCCCACGAATCATGGCAAAACTCATCGTGCTGTCGAAGAAACTTCCACCGTCCAAGACGGTGACCGTCTGTTTTCCAGCATTAATGATTTTTGGATCCTCTTCACCCTCATACGGAAAAGGGCCCATGCCCAAAAGGCCATTCTCACTGTGAAGCCACACATTGAGTGCCGGCGGCACATGGTTTGCGACCAACGTTGGAATACCGATCCCCAAATTGACCACATGGCCATCAGCGATCTCAGCTGCCGCTATCGCGGCCATTTCATCACGTGTCCGTGCCATGGCCTAAACCTCCCTCGACCGGGTTGTCCGGTATTCAATGGGGTCTATGTAGTCCCGACCTTGAAAAATCCGTTGCACAAATATTCCGGGTAAATGAATGTCCGCCGCAGCGAGTTGGCCAACCTCGACCAGGGTGTCCACTTCAACAACCGCCACGTGTGCAGCCATCGCCATTGCCGGGCTAAAGTTCCGAGCGGTCCCATAGAAACGAAGGTTACCGAAGGTATCACCCACTTCAGCACGAATGATTGCATAGTCCGCTCGAAGTGCTTTCTCGAAAATGTAGGTTCGGTCGTCAATGATCCGCTCTTCTTTGCCATCAGCGACAACGGTGCCGACTCCAGTCGGTGTAAAAAAACCGCCAAGGCCAGCACCGCCGGCTCTGATCCGCTCAGCTAATGTCCCCTGCGGATTCAGTTCAACCTCGAGGTCACCTGCAAGATATTGCTGCTGCAAGTCAGGATTACCGCCAATATAGCTCCCGATCACCCGACTCACTTTGCGCTGCTGCAACAAAACCGCGAGGCCACGGCCCTGATTTCCACAATTGTTACTGATGATAGTGAGGTCCGAAATTGGCTTGCGCGCGAGCTCGGCAATACAATTTTCGGGATTGCCGCACAGACCAAACCCCCCCGCCATAATGGATGCTCCATCGGCGACATCGTGCAGTGCTGCCTGAGCATCGGGATAAACTTTGCCGCTCAATTTGGGTCCCCCAGTTCATTTAGCGTGTCTTCGATGAGTGCCATGCCCTCATCGAGCTCCGATTCGGATATACAAAGTGGCGGCGCAATGAACAGATGGGTCCATTTCTGAGCGATATGAACTCGTCGTTGACTCAGTCCGGCCCGCAAGCGCCCAGTCCAACTGGCCGCGTCACCGCTTGACGGATAGGGCTGCAAAGGCGTCCTTTCTGCTCTCGATTTAACAAAGTCGATGGTGCCAAAGAGCCCCAGATTCCGTACATCACCGATGACGTCGAAACGACTCTTCAGATGATTGAGCCACTGCGTCAGCTGGTCACCGCGCGCTCTTGCGTTCTCGATTAAGCCCTGGTCACGATACACGTCAATGGCTGCATCTGCCGCCGCACATGATATGGGATGTGCATACCCGGTGAGACCGCACCAGAGCGTTTCATAATCAAACCGTTCAGCGAGAGACTCACGAATGGCGACAGCCCCCATTGGGGCGTACCCTCCAGTCAGGCCTTTTGCCATGGTGATGATGTCGGGAACAACATTCCAATGGTCGACTGCAAACCAAGACCCCGTCCGGCCAAACCCTGAGAACACTTCATCAGCAACCAATAAGATCTGATGTTTATCGCAAATTTCACGAACACGCTGCCAATAACCATCCGGTGGAATAAAGCCGCCATTGGTGCCCGTCACACCTTCGAGAAAAACAGCCGCTACGTTATCCGCTCCCTCCATTTCGATAATGTGTTCAATGTGGCTCGCACAGAGCATTCCGCACCCATCCGGCTTTACGCCAAAAGGGCAGCGATAACAGTACGGGTCTTCAGCCCGCAAGACGCCCCAAAGCCCGGGCTCCAATGGCCACCGTCTTGGATCTCCCGTCAACGAGAGTGCGCCCATGGACGCGCCGTGATAGCTTCGACGACGGGCGATCACTTTTTTTCGTCCCGTCAGTAAACGCGCCATCTTATACGCATTCTCAATTGCCTCTGAGCCCGACAAACAGAAGAAAAATCGATTGAGGTCACCGGGCGTAATCTCGGCCAGTTTTTCTCCCAGCCGGGCCTTGGTTTCAAACACAGCCGCCGGGTGCGCGCACGCGAGGTCGCTTGCTTGCCGAGCGATGGCATCAGCGATTGCACTCTGCCCATGCCCAACGTTGCAATTGAATACCTGGCTTTCAAAGTCGAACCAGCGATCACCTTTTTCATCGAAAAAACATGCACCATCGGCTTTTGAAATATGAATTGGCTTGGCCGCATTCTGCGCTGTCCAAGTATAGAAAACATGTTTGTTTTGCCGTTGTTCAAGAGACGACATAATCAGACTCCATGGCCACCAAACTCGACTATCCTCGGATCCGACAAACGGGTCAATTCGATTCGGTCAACAGACTCTCAAGGTTGATGTTCTGAGTCACAGCACCAAATGCCGCCTTCATGAATGCGACAGGATAGGTGGATAACCTCGGCGCGCACGACCCAGCTGGACGCCAATTCCCACTCATACCAATCCCGCCAAAAGGCAGGAGACCCGACGCGCCGTTGGTGCTGCGATTGAAGTTCACCACACCGACCCGAACCCGATCGTAGAAGGTCTCGAGGGCATCTTCAGAGGCACTAAACAGGGATGCACTCAACCCATAGGGCGTATTGGCTGCACGCCGGAAAGCATCATTGGCATCAGACGCACATTCGAATGCGATATGAGGACCCCAAAGTTCCTCACGCAGAAATGACGCGGCCCCGGTCACTTCGTACAGCCCCGGCGTGACCCAAGCACCGCCGTCAAGACCTTCAGCCTCCACAAGAACCTGAGCCCCCTGCGCTCTTGCATCGGACAACAAAGCAAGAAATCGCTCTTTCGCTCGGCCATTAGCCAAGGGTCCCATGAAGGTTGCGCTGTCCATTGGGTCGCCGGGCCTGACACATTCGAAGGCCTTGGTTAAGCGACTTCGGAGGTCATTTGCGAGACCCGGTGTCACGATCACTCGAGAGGTCGCTGTACAGCGTTGTCCGGTCGTGAGTAATGCCCCCAGCAGGATCTCGCGAACCGCTTGTTCCAAGTCAGCATCATCGAGAACAACCGCCGGATTCTTCCCGCCAAGTTCGAGGGATATCTTCTTGTGCGGCATGTCAAAGGTAGCTTGCCGAATGCGTCGACCGGTCGCATAACTCCCGGTAAAAACGAGGCCATCGGTCTCTCGATGCTCAGCCAACGCAGCACCGGTCCGGCCACCGCCGTGAACCACATTCAAGACGCCCGGAGGAAAACCCGCGTCCATAAATAATTCAGCGTAACGCTGACCGCATAATGGCGTGACGTCGGAGGGTTTAACGACAACCGTGTTCCCGGTCAAAAGACTTGGAATTACATGCGTATTGAGAAGATGAATCGGGAAATTAAAAGGGCCGATAATACCGACGACCCCAAGCGGATGAAAACGCTGTTCTCCCGGGGCACCGATATGTGCAGACGGTAATTCGGAACTCAGTTGCTTAATGACACCATCAATTTTCCCAGCGATTGAACGCGCTTCGACGAGGGCTTCAGACCGCGTCTTGCCCATTTCTGCGGTGATGGCGTCGGCGATTGAGTCAACATGCGCTGGCACCATTTCTTGGACGGCTCGGAGTGCTGAGATTCGCGCATCCAGACCAGCACGCCGCCAAGCTGGTGCCGCCCTTCGAGCGCAATCAAGGGCATCATTAACCGCATTCGTACTCTCGCCCGCTACGGTCACAACCCGGTGGTCCTGAGCGGGATTAAATGAACTGAATTCAATTTCGTCTGCGTAGGATGTGAACTGTCCATTAATGAATTGGCCACGAAAATTATCTTGCATAGCTCGTGCTCCTACAAAGCCCTATTTTTTTTGGGTTCCAGGCCCTTGAGCCGAGAGACCCAGGTTGCGCATGACCGCCTTCAGGTCAGTCCAGACCAGCGATTTGCTCTGAGGAAATTGAAGTAATGCCTCGGGATGAAATGTTGGGAGAATAGGAATGCCCTCGTAATCGAACCATTTCCCCCTCAAATGGGGAAAGGCGTCCTTGCGACCGGTCAAGCGACGCGCTGTAAGCTCCCCGAGCGCAATGATGACATCCGGCTTGACGATTTGAATTTCTGTCGCCACCACGCCCGCCCAATCATCCAACTGTTCCTCGACAGATTTATTAGGACAGTAGCACTTCACCAAATACGTTAAGTAGACGTCGTTGCGCTTGAGTCCCATCGCCCGAATCATCCTCGCGAGCAATCGACCAGATTCATCGACAAATGGCAATCCAAGTTCATCTTCTCTCGGCCCAGGTGCATCGGCTATAAACAGCAGTTTGGCACCCGGGTGTCCCTGGCCGAAAACATATTCTGTATGGTTGCACTCTGCCGAGCAAAGTGTCCCATCAGTGACCTGATCCCTGAGTGCCTGCAGAGACGCTGCTCGCTGTCCCATTTCACTTCCCTCCACATTGATATCGATGGGAATCAATTGCCAACACGGTTTCTCCGGCTGGGAAAATGTATGCTTTGGTCGGCCGATGGCCCGCTTGTCGTCAGACTTGTTCGAATCCGATTCAAATGCGGATTCAAACATCCCAGCCGCATCACCAGACTTAGCGTGTGCACGAGGCGGCGCGGACTCACCAGGAATTTGCGAATCAGTCTGAGTCTCTAATCCATCGAAGCGGGGCACCCTATACCCATCCGGAACAGGCAGGGATGCATCTCCTGTCTCCATGTGCCACTGAACTGCTCCTTTGAGCGCACTGACCCAATCGACCAAACGCCTGTATTTTCGGCTCATGATGCCACAGCCAGTTTGGCCGTGAGCCAGGTGATTAGGTGACGCCCTATCGCCGCCTTGGGCTGCATGGCCAGTGGCGTAACCGCATGCTCTTCCACCAAAATGACAGCGTTGGTGTCGGTCCCAAAACCGCACCCTGGCTCAGAGACATTATTCCCGACGATCATGTCGACTTTTTTACTCGACAGCTTTGCACGAGCCGCCTCCAGAACGGATTCCGTCTCCGCAGCCCAGCCGACGAGAATGGGTTTGTGACCGCGTCGGCGTCGACCAACCTCGGCTAAAATATCCGGCGTTCGTACAAACTTAACAACCAGTGGACCATCAACCTTTTTCTGCTTTGTCTCGGACACGGTCTCGGGCGTCCAATCGGCCACAGCTGCACTCATAAAAAGAGCGTCAATGGTCTCGATTCGCGAGAGTACGGCATCGTACATCTCCCGCGCGGATTCGATCGGTACGGCCTCAATTGATGCGGGTATATCAAGTTCGGTCGGTCCATGAATCAATGTCACCTGAGCCCCAGCGAGAACCGCCGCTTCGGCAACAGCTAGACCCATCCGTCCTGTAGACGGATTACTCATGAATCGGACTGGGTCAAGTCGTTCTCTCGTTGGTCCGGCGGTCACAAGAACGCGTTTGCCCAAGAGAGGCATTGTTTTCGTCAGACAGTCGACCAATGTGTTGATGATACTGCTGTGCTCAGCAAGCCGACCGGGGCCGATGGCGCCACAAGCCAGCTCTCCTTCGGCGGGTGGAACGACCGCCCACCCTCTCTCTCTAAGGGTCTCAAGATTATCCTGTACCGTTTGCTGATGATACATGGTCGTGTTCATCGCTGGCGCAACCACCACGGGACGGTCCGTTGCCGAAAGGATTGTCGATACCAGGTCATCGGCAATGCCCATCGCGGCTTTGGCGATAATGTTAGCGGTTGCTGGAGCAACGACGATCGCGTCTGCGTCTTGTGCAAACGCAATGTGTCCAATCTCCAGTTCTTCGGTTGGGTCGAGCGTCAGAGTGTATACGGGTCGCTGGGTCAATGCCTGAAATGTGAGCGCACCAATGAAGTTCTGCGCATTTTCGGTCATCGCAACCTGGACCTGAGCCCCCGCCTTGATCATCAGGCGCGCGAGCTCCGCTGCTTTATAGGCTGCAATCCCGCCTGTAACGCAGAGGTGTATGGTTCGTCCAGCTAGCATGTGGCCGACAATAGAACCGCTGGCTTTGGATCACAATCACACTGTGGCAAATCACTGCAAATATGTTGTTTTTAGTTCATTCGGAAACGGATCAAATGAGATAGGATAATCGCGGTCCATATTTTTTTGTCCGTATCAAGTGGGGTTAGATAAATGGCGGTGACCATTCGTCCAGCGATTCAAGCAGATGCGGCGGAGTTAGTCCGTTTAATCGTCGCTCTAGCAGCCTATGAGAAAGAACCGAACGCCGTCGAAGCAACTGCCGAAACACTGGCTGCTCAATTGGGCAGTGTACAGCCCCCATTTGAAAGTCTTGTAGCCGAGGCTGACGAGGGACGACTGGTCGGCTTCGCTCTTTTCTTCACCTCTTATTCGACGTGGCGAGGACAAGCCGGTCTTTATTTAGAAGATTTATACGTAGAATCAAGCCATCGCCGTCAAGGTATCGGCCGTCGGCTCATCTACGAACTAAAAATACTGGGCCAAGCGCGGGGCTACAAGCGGCTCGAGTGGTCCGTTCTCAATTGGAATGAGCTGGCTATCAATTTCTACCGCGGACTCGGTGCCGAGCCCCTGACTGGCTGGACAACTTGGCGGCTCAATCTTGACTGATGGCTTGAGGGTGCCCTTTCATCTGTCCACGTCCGTAGGGTGGCGGCAAATCGATTGGGGGTCCATCTGGCATAAGACTCAAAAGTTGCAGAGTGATGTATGCGCTCAGCCCCCACAGCGTTTCTCCGTCCCAGTCAAAATAGAAGACCGGGTAATCCGATCCGTTCTTGTCCCAATATCGAACGACCCAGGCATCACCATTCATCAGGGCATCTATGGGAATGGTAAAAATCCGAGCGACCTCATTTTCATTGGCGGTCAGGTCAGGCTCTCCTTCAATCCAGCCAATCACTGGCGTGACCACCATATCGTCAGTCACCGTGGGAAAGTCATCGAGCATCCCGATGACGTCGACCATATCACGGGGTAAACCGACTTCCTCATGAGCCTCTCGCAACGCAGCTCCGACCTCGCCATCGTCCCCGTCATCAATCCGCCCACCGGGAAAAGCAACGTGACCTTTATGAGTCGATAATTTTTCAGTTCGACGGGTCAACAGGAGTGACAGTTGGCCATCAACGTCGAGAAGTGGCACAAGAACCGCCGCGAAGCCCGGGCGCTGATCGCACCGACGTATCCGCTCGTGCAAGCGAGTCCTCAGACTCTCGATGGAGATCATGAGTGTGGGGCAGCCTGTTTATCAAGGCGGCGTTTCAACGCATCAGCAACCATATTGATGGCCACGTGATTGCGACCCCCCCGGGGAATGATCACATCCGCATGCCGACGTGATGGATGCACGAAGGCCAAATGCATGGGTCGAACTGTGGCCTCATACTGTCCGAGCACACTGTCCAAATTACGCCCCCGCTCGCTGGTGTCACGACGCACTCGACGCAGAAGACGGATATCGTCGTCGGTGTCGACAAAGATTTTTACATCCATCAAATTTCGCAGCGGTTTATTCTCGGGCACCAAGATCCCTTCGATGACCACGAGTGGGCGAGGCTGAACGAGCTGGGTCTCAGCAAGTCTTACGCTTTCGGTATAGCTGTACTTTGGTTGGTGAACGCTCTGGCCAGACAACAATTGCGACACTTGGTCAACAAGCAGTTCCGTCTCGAAGGCGTCTGGATGATCAAAATTAACTTGTCGGCGGGCTTCGATGTCAAAGTTACTCAGGTCTCGGTAATAACAGTCGTGTTCAAAGTATGCGACGCGGTCTCCGCCGATACGCTCGACAATGGCACGAGCAACGGTGGTTTTACCCGACCCTGTGCCTCCAGCAATGCCTAGTACGACCGGCTTCATTTTCGGGGTTCCTTTTGGACAACAATGTGGGTAAATTACCCACATATAGTGATTGCGATCGAGTCAAGAGACACAATAGCCGTCAATGGCGGTATCGGCAACTTCATCTTGGTCGCGATTTAACGCTCACTCGCTCGTTTTTTTGGAGTCCATTGAACGTGTCCGCAAAAACCTTCAGCACCAACTCGAAGAAAGTATTGGAACAAGCGCGCGACATCGCAAAACAAGCGGACCCGGATTTTACAACAGCCCATATTCTCTTTGCGTTTTTTGTGGTGCCAAATTCTGCGGAAATGCTGCTTCACGATTTTGGAATTAATGAAGAGACCTTACTTGCGCGATTCGATCCAAAAGAAACTGAGCGGAGCGGATTGTCTACCATCGCAGAAAGTCGTTCCGGTGCATTTGCAGAATCGACGGCTTCTGACGCGATCTTCTGTCTTCATCTGCTCATCGCACTCACTGAGCTCGCAGATGGCATTGCGTATCGATTATTGGTGCGAGCAGGCGTATCCATGAAACGGCTTCGGGAGCGTGCGCTCGATTACGCCGCCGAGGGTGCACCAGAACATTGGTCGCCCTCGCCTGGTCTGCATTCGGGGCGTCAAGAAACGGCATCGTATGCTGAGTTGAGAACCAATCTACGCGAGCAAACCGATACAGACTTGGACTTACCCGCCCTCGGCGAAGTCACCGTCCAGGCACCCGCCGTGAAAAGTTCCGACAGTAAGACGGGTCATCGGCGTCAACGCGCTCAATCCAAGCGACAGCAGACACCTGAAGAAAGAAGACAAAACGGGGCTGGCCGACGGGCTGGCGACAAAGTTGATTCAAACGGCCGACGGCTTGACCGACGCGCTGATGATTTAACGGCAGATGGCCAAAATGGGGTTTTCGACCTCGATCCGGAACGCTATCCGGCATTGACAAAATTAGGCCGGAACCTCAGCTCACTTGCGGCTGCAGACAAATTCGATCCTGTTATCAGCCGGGACAGTGAAATCGAGCAGGTCATCGATGTTCTTAATAAGCGACGGAGTAACAACCCGTGCCTTGTGGGTGAGCCAGGAGTGGGCAAAACCGCTGTGGTCGAAGGGGTTGTGACCGCGTTTGTTCGGCAGCAAAAGGCGGCGCAGGGCGAGGTGACGCGAATCTTCGTCCAAATCGATGTGGGTGCCATTCTCGCTGGCACCCATCTTCGAGGCTCTCTGGCCGAGCGGCTTCGCTGCTTGCAAGAGGAAATTAAAGATGCCGCCGGCCGCGTCGTCATTTTCATCGATGAAATTCACACCCTCATTGGGGCCGGTGGAGGAGATGGAGCACATGATGCCGCAAATGAACTCAAAGCTGCATTAGCGAGGGGTGAATTTCCTTGTATTGGTGCAACGACGATTGACGAGTATCGGACGCACGTCGAAAGCGATTCAGCCTTAGAACGGCGGTTTACGAGTATTCATGTGAACGAGCCAAGTGTGGACGACACCATCGAAATTGTTCGGGCCGTCACAGACCGGTACGCTGACCACCATGGCGTCAGATACGCAGACGAGGCCATAAGAGCTGCTGTCAATCTGGGTCGCCGTTATCTACATGATCGGCGCGACCCAGATCGTGCTCTGAGCATTCTGGATTTGGCCGGTGCGGTTGCGAGGCGAGCGGGGTCATCGGTGGATCGACGGGCCATTGCCGAAGTCATTGCGCGAAATGCTCAAGTCCCAATTGAACATCTCTTAGTGGATGATCCCGATCGATTCTTAAGTATGGAGACGCGCCTTTCTGAGCATGTCATTGGCCAAAGCCACGTTTTGGTCAATGTGTCTGAGACCATCCGTAGGAATCTCGCTGGTTTCACAAGTAACCAACCTATCGGGTCCTTTCTTTTTCTTGGCCCAACAGGCGTTGGAAAAACAGAAGCGGTCAAGGCGTTGGCCCAATTCCTCTTCGGGTCAAGGGATGCACTGGTCCGCTTCGATATGAGCGAATTTTTGGAGTCCCATTCCGTGTCCCGTTTGATCGGCTCGCCGCCAGGGTACGTAGGGCACCAAGAGGGCGGTCAACTGACCGATAGAATTCGTCAGAGACCCTATCAAGTGGTTCTATTCGACGAGATCGAAAAGAGTCATCGTGACGTCTGGAATGTACTATTACAAATTCTAGACGAGGGTCATTTGAGTGATGCACGAGGCCGTTTGGTTGACTTCTCGAATACATTGGTTGTGATGACGAGCAATCTGGGTGCCGAGTCATTCTCAGCGGACGGCCGTCGAATTGGATTTTCAGCAGCAGGCCGACTGGACCCCGAACAACTGGAAGCTAAAGTACAAGAAAAAGCCCAGTCGACATTTCCCCCTGAATTGTGGAACCGAATTGAAAGTAAGTTGGTTTTCCATCCCTTGACTCGTGATGAAATCAAACGAATTGCCAGACTGCAGGTCAAGTCTCGTTCCGATGCCCTGGCGTCCGAGCGCGGCATCACATTCACAGCATCAGACGACGGTCTAGACTACCTGATCGAAACCGGTGGTTTTGAGCCTGAGCTGGGTGCCAGACCCATGCGACGTGCCATTGCAAACCAGTTCGAGACACCCATGGCCAAACAGATTCTCGCAAATCGCATTGTTCGGGGTGACCGAATTACCATCGGTCGCAATGAAACTGGATTGGTGTTCGAAGTGATCCGCGGGTCAGATGGTGAATCACGCATCTCGGGGTCTTTCATTGCTGCTGAGGAATCATGGATCGCCGGAGATGACAATCGGGAATGGACCGCCCCCCATTAGGTTCGTGCTAGAATCCCCAGCAAGCAGGCGATCTCGTCGGACGACCATCCGCGCATTGACGCTGTTTTAAGGGCGAGTGCTTGGTAGACCGGGACCGCATCTGGATAGTCAGACGCCAACACGCTGACATGTGCCTGAATCGTTTCGAAATCTTTGCGTGCGAAAGGGCCCGTAAGGGCGTCACGCGGTCTTTCCTGACGCATATTGTCCACTGTGCCGACCACCAGCTGGTGCAACATCGCCTGGCTATCGGATTGAGAAATTCCAAACGACTCAAAAATTTCAATTCCGGTATGCAGCAATGTCGTCGCAAAGTTTGCGGCGATCACAGCGGCTGCATGATAGGCCGCGGGTTCTCCCGTCGAACGTTCAACAAAATGTGCGCCAACCAGGCTTGCGAGCTGGCGTCCCGTTTCAACAGCCATGGTGTCCCCGTGCCCAACACACCAACTGCCTTCTAAATCACCAGCCCGGCCCCTGACCGCTTGCAAGGGATGAAATACGCCTGTCACACAACCCAGCTCGTCAAACGGTTTGAGCACCGCGGATCCAAGACGGCCAGCGCAGTGAAGTACAATGGGCTTGTCATCCGAGGGGACGGCGGCGACCAGTTGTTCGCATACGGCCTGTATGGCATCGTCCCGGACACAAATCACCCAAACTGAACCCGGCATAGCCTTAATGGGGAAACCTGTAAAGTCGCTGTGATTTCGGTCAGTCCGATTCCAAGTGGACACTTGACAACCGGCATTGACTAATGCCGCTTTCAGGCTGCGCCCGAGAGCCCCCTGTCCGTAAATTGCAACGTCGAGAGCGGGCTCAAGTTTTGCGCTGTACAAGGACGAGACTTGTGTCGTAATGGAGTCGGGAATCCATTTGAGAATGTCTGCCGGACTAGAACGAGATAAACCTTTTCGAACCTCGGTTGAGGAGATCGACGGCAATGTCGGGCCCACAGAACACCAGTCCTCAAAGCGGCACTCATTCAGTGCTTGCTCATGGCCCGGCCGTCCCAGAACGATCAACGTCCATGTCTGTACGATATCATCAAAACGATACCATCGAGACCGTTCCGTGAGATTGTCAGCACCGACCACCAAATGAAAACGGTCCTCACTGTAGCGATTTTGAAGCATCGACAGGGTATCGAAGGTTCGTGATGGCCCATCAGTCTCAGATTCGATATCCAAGACCTGGACGCGCTCAGACCATCCCTGGGCATCGATGACCGCATGCAAAAGTTCGGTGCGCACCGGCAGGGGAGCCATTTTTTTTCCAAAAACATGCTGGCCTGTGGGAACGAGCCAAACCAGGTCCACGTCGGCTCGGCTAAGAAGATAGGTTATGGTAAATAAGTGTGCGAGATGGGGCGGATCAAATGCACCACCGTAAACGGCAATTCGACGGGTCATTCTGGATAAATCAAGAACGGCTTTCGAGCCTCGGCAAACGCATGGCTCTCGTCCTGCCAACTTCGCCACAATTGGTCCAATTGCGCGATCGATGCAAGGCCATCAATTTCTTGACGCGCCTCCACACAGCCGAAAAGTAAATCAATTGCCAGTCTATCGGTCACAAATTCATAGGCTTCAGTTCTCCACTCGAGGTGGTGTCCGTAGAGCCTACGGACAGCGGCAAGAAAATGAAGACCCATCCGCAGTGGTTGGAATTGGGCGCGGTCAAAAACGTGTGTCGCAATCCCCCCGATGGACTCGCTGGCATGCTTGTGAAAAGTAGGCTGATAATAAACAGGCCTAAAAGCGATTCCAGGCAATGACAGCTCATTTAATTCCTGAGCGAGTTCAAAGGGATCAATGTAGGGGGCACCAACCAGCTCGAATGGCCTTGTCGTTCCGCGCCCCTCACTCATGGTCGTGCCTTCGAGGAGACACATCCCGGGGTAGACGATTGCCGTGTCCAGGGTTGGCATGTTCGGCGAAGGTTGAACCCACGGAAGAGCCGTTTCATCGAAGTACATTGACCGGCGCCAACCGCGCATTTCAACGACGGAGACATGAGCCTGAAAGTTCTCGCGTGCGTTGAGCAGTTTTGAGACTTCGCCAATAGTAAGTCCGTGACGAGTAGGCAGGGGCCACATCCCAACAAAGCTCAAGAAATCGTCCCCAGTCATACGCCCTTCAATTTGGTGACCGGAAATCGGATTAGGTCGATCGAGGACAATGCTCTCAACCCCACATTGGCCGGCGACGGCAATACTCAGCGCTGCCGTGTAAATATAGGTGTAATAGCGCGCGCCGACATCTTGCAGATCGATCAACAAAACATCGACACCATCAAAATCACTGGCAGCCGGGGCCAAGCTGGCCTCATCGGTGCCGTATAGACTGCGAACGGGTGCGCCTGTGATGCGCTCACGGGGACTCTCGGTCACAGCGATCATATCTTGCGCATCGGCCCAAATGCCGTGCTCGGGTCCAAAGCAACGAACGACATTGACGCAATAATCTCGAAGAACTTGGGTGATATGCCGATAATCGGACCCAACGCTCGCAGCGTGACATAACACCGCAACACGACGGCCCCTGAGTTCAGCGCATTCTGTTTCGATAAGTCGGTCAAGACCTGTTTGGATTGTGTGCTTCATAAACTACATATGACCACATGTGAGCCCTTGCGACAACCGTGCAATGAATGCACCATCATGAGCGCGGTCCACACAGCAATGTACCCAGCCTAATCATGGTCGCCCCCTCGATAATGGCGGCGTCAAAATCAGCTGACATGCCCATTGATAAATGCTTGATAGGACTCTCATCAGTGGCGACGCTATCTCGTAAATCTTTCAATGTTCGGAACCAAGACCTTGTCGAGGCTAAGCCCGCCCGAGGTGGAATGGCCATGAGGCCAACAGGACACAGCCCATCGATTGAGCGCAGCGCATTGAGCAGGGATTCAAGGTCATCGATGGCGCAACCGGACTTTGTCTCCTCCCCTCCCAAATTGACCTGTACTAGAATCGGCAGCTCAAGCTGGGCCATACGGGCGCGCTTACCGATTTCCTCACCGAGTCTTACGGAGTCAACGGTTTGTACCGAAACCACGCCGGGAATGAGTTTACGGACTTTATTTCTCTGAAGATGCCCGATGAAGTGCACCCGGGTGTCCGAATCAAATATGGGCCGTTTGACCAATAACTCGGAAACATAACTTTCTCCAAAACTCGTCACACCAGCAGACCTTAGAGCCCGCATGCGATCAAGACTTTGACCTTTACTGGCTGCGATGACTTCTACGCTTTCCGGACTTCGCCCAGACTCGTGTGCTGCGACAGCAACTCGACCCCGAATCATGGCCAGTTTCTGTGCGAGCGGAGAGCGAGAAAATTGGTCTAAATGGGCCAAAGCACCCAATACGTCTGCGAGGGGCAGACCAACAATGTTGGAGTAGTCACCCGTGTAACGTTGTACAAGACGACCCCCCTCGCCTTGAATTCCATAAGCACCAGCCTTATCCATCGGCTCGCCAGATGCGACATAACTGGCGATGTCACCTTCCGATAAATCAGTGAAAGTCACGTCTGATACGGCGACGCCGCTCACTCGACGCCCCGCCCCATCGCAAACCGCCCAGCCGCTAAAAACCTGGTGGGCTTGGCCGCTCAAACGGCGCAGCATATGGGCTGCATCTTCGACATCACGAGGTTTTCCAAGAATTTCGTCTCCAAGAGCGACAACGGTGTCGCCAGCAATGACGCACGCACGAGACACAGTGCGTGCAATTGCGTCGGCCTTTTCAATGGCCATGCGCTCAGCAAATACCCTTGGCTGTTCAGCGCGTAGAGGCGTTTCATCGATATGTGCGGGCTCTACTCGCGGACGCAAACCCGCCCCTTCGAGTAGGGCCAACCGACGTGGTGATGCAGAGGCTAATATGATTGGCAGAGAAGACAAAACAGGCACTCACTTCTTTTTCTAATGAATTGTGATCTTTTGTTTGACTGTCTGTTCACATGTTCAGTAGTATTCAAACCCACATGAAACTCCGTTCAGTATTTTCGCCAAAGGAGGCCACCGCTCATGAAGGGTTTGACAAACCGTCAACAAGAGATTCTCGAGTTCATCACCGCATCCCTAGACGAACGTGGCTACCCGCCAACTATACGCGAAATAGGGACTCAGATGGGCATCAAATCAACCAATGGTGTCAACGACCATCTGAAGGCACTGGAGCGAAAAGGATTTCTGACACGAGATGACCTAAAAAGTCGAGCGATACGGCCCACTGGCTATGAGACAACGGGTGATTGGGTCAATGTGCCCGTTCTCGGTCGGGTCGCCGCGGGCGAGCCCATTCTTGCAGTTGAGCATGCTGAGGACAGTGTCAAAGTCGATCGGGTCTTATTGGGGGGCCACCGAGAGGTTTTCGCGCTGCGCATCGTGGGCGAAAGTATGATCGAAGACGGCATTTATGATGGCGACTATGTTTTTGTGAAAAAAACCTCGAGTGCGAAAGAGGGGGAAATCGTTATCGTTCTTGTGGAAAATGAGGCGACATGCAAACGCATTTATCGAGAGCCTGGGCGAATTCGACTTCAACCGGCAAACGCGTCCATGGAGCCTATTTACGTAAACGCCAGTGATTTTCGTGAGACGATGGTCATCGGAAAGGTTGTTGGGGTATTCCGCAAGATGTGACCTCAACTCAAGACACGTCGATGCGCTCCAGTAATCGGCCGTACTTGACATAAAAAAACCCGGCCAATGGCCGGGTTTTTACGTGCTTACGAATTGAACGGCGCGTGCTTAGCCCGCCTTTTTCGTAATGCCCTTAGGCTTGCTGCCGTCGTCAGGTCGGCATGAACAACTCTTACAATTGACACCGTGTGATGCCGTTGCAGACTCACATGCACCATTCGCAGCAGTCCCCTTTTCTACGCCCTGTCGTGTTAATCCAAGAACTTGGCCTTCCCACTGTCCGACCTGGGAGCCATCAGCATCTGCCTTGAGTTGACAGATACAAAGCCACTTCTTCTTGGTCATGGCTGCCTTGGTAGCAGCAGCGCCTGCGACGGCAACCGCTGCAGCCTTTGCGCCGATCTTCTTGGCGCCAGCGGCGGCCTTTGCACCAATCTTTTTTGCACCTGCGGCAGCCTTTGCACCGACCTTCTTGGCACCAGCCGCCATTTTCTTAGCGCCGGCTTTAGCCTTTGCTGCCATTTTCTTGGCACCCGCCTTGGCTTTTTCTGCGGCTGTCTTAGCCTTCTCTTTGACCTTAGCGCGCTGTTCTTTGCTGCACCCTGTTGTCGTTGCGACCGTTCCGCCGGCAAAACAAATGAGCCCTGCCATTAATAAAAATCTTCTCATCAAGAGCCTCCGTCTCTGTGTCGTGTCATCGAGTACTTACGTCGATGGAATAAGTGCGTTCAGCCAACATATAATTGTGCCACCGTGAACGCACAACGAGTTTCAACGGTGCTACGATATGTTCGTAAATTTTAAGATGCAAGGCATAATCAGCTTATCGCTCACCAAGACCCTGCCCTGCCTTGGTCTGAGAGGGTTGGCACCGCTGATGCCAACCGACCCCCCCGCGAACGGAACTTGTTTATGGCCTGCTCGAAAAAGCTTGCAGCCACACCCCGACAGAGTGGTGCTGGATAAGCAACGCTGCCATGACTAGGTGGGGCGACGCCTGCAATTATCGCTGATTCGCTTGACTATACACTGTGCACACTCGAGGCTTGGTAAAATTATGTGTCGGCAGGCCCACTGGCCAAACACATCAGTGGGGGTACAATTTTCAACAAGACTGGATACGTTTCATCTCAAAAAAGCGGATCCTAATTTTGAAAAAACGAAAAAAAAATACCGTCGAGCATTGACACCAAACATGCAGTGTTTACAGTCACCGCCGCTAAGGGACAACAGTCCCGAATCAATCGTTTAAAACCTACGACATTGTGGAGTATTCAATGAACGTCAGGCCCTTGTATGACCGAGTCATCGT
>JAYZEG010000059.1:0-19040 GCA_036337435.1 Myxococcota bacterium | reverse complement strand
TGGCAAACTGCTGGCAACAAACGCATAGATCATCAACGCGACGAGCCAGAAATCAATATCTCTCAGAAGTGATTGCTCGTCGGGGGAGGGCAGAGTCCCTGTCGCTGTCCCAAAGATAACGAGGTATAAACCCATCAGGATGATAATGGACGGCACCATCAACGAGCCGCTTCTTTTGAAGGCATAGTAACCCCGCCCAACGGCGACACCGATTTCTAGGTTGACTGGAAGAATACTGGCCGGAAATTTCACAAAAAGACTGGCGATGGCGAAGGCGAATACGGCACCCACCATCCAGATCAGGAAAAAAATAATAATTAAGAATAAGGTGCGTGACCGAGGTCCGATGAATCGTTCTGCGAGTCTGCCAACGCTTTGTCCGTCATGGCGCATCGACAGGACCAAAGCTCCAAAATCGTGGGCTGCGCCCATAAAAATGACGCCAAACACAATCCACACGAGGGCGGGCAGCCAGCCCCAGACGATCGCGATAGCTGGACCAAGAATCGGTGCTGCACCCGCGATGGAAGAGAAGTGATGGCCCCATAGAGTAGACCGATGTGTTGGGACAAAGTCGATTCCATCCGCATGTTCACGGGCAGGCACGGTCTCGCCGGCATTGAGACCAAAGAGTCTATCTGCCAAAAACTGGCTGTAGAAACGATAGCCTAACCACAGGGCGATCAGTGCCCCCAAGGCAACAGGCAATGCCGACATATCTTTTTCCCCAACACCAACCACTCATAGAACGATACACAGTTATCGAGGCGATGAACAAGAACTCGGTCTCTGGTGACTCTTCAAGCCGTGATGACCGGAAAGTTGGTCTCGAAAAGCGTTTTTGGTTGAACAACTGAGACCCGTCGAACAGATGGGGATTGCAAGCGAGCTGCTAAAGGCAAGTTAGCTTGTTCTCGACACCGCTCTGAGCTTGTTGAAGATAAGATTGCCCACCGCGCCTTTGATTGGGTGGGCCAATATACCGTTGCGAAGGTACCGGGCCGCCAGCAAAGGCGAGGTCAAAGCGACGTCGGTCTGGAGCCAGTTGACAGGCCCATCACAGCGAACCGTTGTCGAGTAACGTTTTCCCAAAAATCGTCGGATGGGCGCATGGTCAGTGAGATGCTGGAACAATCGATGCTGCATCCAGAATCTTGGGTTGAGTTCGATGACCCGAAAGATCTTCGCTGCCGGATCGAGGACATACTCCATTTCAAAAGGACCCTCGAATTCGAGGGCATCGAGGATATTGTGAGACTGGGTCACGAGGTCTGCTGGGTCGTCGATTCTCTCGATGAGCCAACCCAGTCCAGATGCGACAGATACACGCCTTGTGACCAGGCTCTGGCGCGTTCCGCTGTCGTGCCAGCCAGCGACCGATACATTGTCATTGGGATTCGAGCTCAATTGTTCTTGGTAGCCCCAGTCAGTCGAGTTCATCTGCTGAGTAACAATCTCCGCTTTCCATTTGTCCAGCTCACTCTGATGTCGAATCAAGCGCCCCCTGGGCTGTTTTTTTAGAGCCGACCAACTCTGCCAAACTCGACTTCTAAACGGACCTGAAAAAACAGAGAATGGGTCAGCGTCGGACCGCACCGTTAGCGGCACTGGAGCAAGGTTTTTCGACTCGACAAATTGATAAAATTGCCACTTGTTGATGGCTATGGCTAACCTGTCACCGGCCCCTTTGAAATGCCTGAATTGACCGTCTTTTTGAAACGAAGCCAGATACCGTTCATCGGTGAAAAGAACCCCTGTTTCACGTGGTAAATAATTTTCACTCAACAGAGCCGGTAGCCGGTCCGACTCTGGGTTTGTAATCAAGCGCACCGAGCAGATTTCAGGAAAGCGCGATGCAATGCTTCTTTGTTTCAGTTTGTGTTGTAAACACACAATCGCCCCACCGAAGCCAACCTCTCGAAGCGACAAGGCTAAACCGACGGCATTAACGTGGGCTGATGTAATGATAACCTGCTTAATCATAGTTCCAATACGCAGGCGAGCCGCTCAGTCCGGGTCCATGATTCCGCTTGGTAAAGATGCGGTACGAGCTGTTTCCTAAGTGGCCAAAGGACATTTGGAATGACTCTTTTGATGGGCGTCTTCCTGTAAAAGGCATCGAAGCGGCCCCCGAATTTCATTAATTTAAGGGAACGATATTCTAGCCCCGACGACTCGATTAAGTCCGTGAGTGAGGTTCGGTTGAAAAAGCGGATATCATAGAGCTGGTCGCCGCCATCGGCCCGCTTTTGGAATTGGCGTCTCAAGGCCAAGTTTTCCTGATTGTGAACAAGAATGATGGCGTATTTTGAAGCCACTCGGATTTGCTCTTTGAGCATGCTGATGATGACGTCGTCGTCTTCAAACAAAACCCAGAGACCATTGTGGTAAACGACGTCAAAGCTGTCGGTATCGAAGGTCAAATTTGAGGCGTCCTGCACAGAGAAATTGAGTGTCTCGCTACCAAAGCGGGTCTCGAGTTCCATCAGGGTGACGTCATCCAGGTCAGAGCCCACGACGCTGTGACCTCGCTGTGCAAGGTACATCGCATCGCGACCACTACCACAGCCCAACTCTAAGAATGAATTTGCTTTGCCGCCAAAGTGAGCGTCTACCCAAAAGCCGGTTCTCGGCGGTTTACTCAAGTACTGGTCGAGGTATTGGCGCCATAAATTGGGCCAAAGTTCGTTATTGATCATATTGATATCTCACATGACATGTTGGGCTATGTGTGAGCATGTTTAATCCCATGACAGCTTTGGCCTCGCCAACGTTGAGTCAGTTTCTCGGGTGTCGTTACCTCGATGTCTGGATCCATCTCAAGTCGTTTGAGCAACTCCTCGTAAACAATTGCCCACTTTTTATATCTTTGGTTGCTTGGATAGCTCGAGCGCACGTGCCAATCGATGGCGACGGTGGCGTGATGACTTTTGACATCTTCGAGCACCCGATCGAGAATCGACAGAGCTCCATCAACGGTCTGGCTCGGATCATAGAGAAGAGCTCCATCCATGATGACGGTTGGAATTTGTATGACAGGAATCGTTTGGCCTGTCGTCGGATCCCATGGGTAGAACGGAAAGCCGATTCCGAGCCGATAACCCGGGCTTTCATTGAACGCCACCGACATGTCATATCGCAGCCCAATTCTGGCGTGCATGTCCAAGGTTGGCCAAAACGGTGTTTTCATATGCCAGTAATGGTGACGACAGCCTATAGACGTGATGCCAGTCAGACGGCTGAGCCGCTTCTGCTCATTGGCGAACAAGATCTGATCCTCGCAGGCGTTATAGCTTGCGTGGAGACCGATACCTGCGCCCCTGTCTTGTAGGTATTTGAAGATACGTTTAAACGCGGTCGTCTCAATATCGTAATCCACATCATAGAGGGACGCCCCTTTAAACCAGCGTGGACGTGAGGCAAAGAAGTAGGTACTTGTAAAGCCATACTTCCCTTCAAGTTCAGTAATCTTTTCAAAGTTCCAGTACTGTTCGGATCCATTGCGCAGCCGTTTTCGGAGTTCGTTCGATGTCGCCCGAATCAGGCTTAAAGACGCCCTGAAGTTGCCCCTCATCGTACTTGAAACAATCCGCCAGAGGTGGTGATTCAAATCGCCAGGGCTAATGGGTTGATCAACATCGTGAGTCAGGATGACGGCTGCTCTCGGCTTCTCATACTCGACGCCTAATTGGCACCGAAGCCACTCCAAGAATAATGTAAAATAGGCATTCACGATAGGGATTGAACCATGCCCATGTTGATGCTGGACCGACGCTCGATAAACCAGTCGGTGATGTTGGTCTAAGTCGTTCTCTGAGCAGACTGTATGGCCTTCGTCGCAGAGCCAATAACGCACAGCACTGAACACATCGAAGGGAAACGCTGTGTTTGCTGATTCGAGCCGCCGATAATCGTCATCAGTCGGGACTTTCGGAATGGTGTCGATGGTATAGCTCGCGACGTACGGAATGAGCAAAGCGGCACCAGATTCGTGACCATAATCCAGTTCACCCTGGTCATCTAACTTAAATTCTAATCCGGAGAAGCTTGTGAGTAATTGAAGGGTGTACCCAGCAAAAGAATCTGCACTCCTAAGCCCTATTTGCCGTTTTGACATGCTGGTCTCGATTGGAAATTGCACCAGGAGCGTAAGGGCCTTTTAGCTTAAATAGCAATCAATAAATGGGTCGGGCCTATCAGGATTTAAGTGGGGCGTTAAACTGGTTTCAGGACGCGCCCAAAGCCCGCTTTCTTTCCCAGATCGGCCGATAGAGTTCCCATATGCCAAGCAATTTGGCCATTGATCACAACCAGTGGGACAGCGTCATCGCTTCGGCGAACGAGCCTCTTCAATCCACCGAATCCTGGCATCTCCACTTCATGGGTCGCCTCCAATTTATCATCCAAGCCTTTCGGGTCAATGATCACGACATCTGCTTGTCGACCAACCTTGAGATGGCCGCTAGGCAATCTGAACCAATCGGCAATCTCTCCCGTAAGCCGATGAACAGCGTGCTCAATCGACATGAATTCTTCACCTCGCTTTTCTGCGTCATGGACGAGCTTTAACATGCGGACTGGAAAACTGTAGTGGGCCATATTGCGCAAGTGGGCACCCGCATCACTGAAGCCGATCAGCACATCAGGATGAGAGACGATTCGTTCCAATGGCTTTAAGCGGTCATTGGCAACCATCGAATACCATCGCAAACGGTCGCCATATTCGGACGCTAGATTCAGGAAAACAGCGACAGGGTCTTGCCCTTGGCTCTTTGCGATATCGAAGAAAGATTGTCCGATGAGGCGCTTATCCGGACAATCGAGGATTTCTGTATGCTTGAAGTTTCTATGATAGACTCGAGGGGAGAAAAGCGATTTCCAGTGACGCCTGAAACGCTTAATATACCGAGGATCTTTCAAGAGTTCAGCACGTTGAGCCAGGTTGTTTAAGTGTATGGCTTCCGTTCCACTCGCGAACTCCTCAAAGATGACAAGCTCCATGCCGTCTGCCCAGACATCGAATGGGTTGGGCAGTGCCTGGAACCTAAAATCTGCCCCAAGAAGTCGATTAAAGAAACGCGATAGCCAAGGCACGATTCGGTAAATATATCGATTTGCAATGATATCCATCAGGGAGATCACAGTCGTTCTCAATGCCGGTCGGAAAAGACCAGTACTCTCCCAAAGGAAGAGCAGGACATTGACTTTGGTGGTCACGTTGGGCACGCCTTGGAAAACCCGTTTCCGGCGTCTAAGGATTCGTGTCAGGTGTCGATATTCACTCCACCGGGCGTAATAGGATGGCAGCGGGCGACTGCGGAATCGGTCTCCGTCCAATTTATCCCACGGGAGGGTTTGAATCGATAACCCTACGTAACCGGCATCAAGAGCTCGCTCCAGCTGTCGCTTCATCTCCTCAAGTTCATCCTTCGTTGGGCGTATTTTATGGTCGAGGGAGCGAGCAAAGCCCATCACATGCATACGTAAATTCGAGTGTCCGACGAAGGCACTTACATTGGGGCCAAGGGGACGTTTAGCCAAATGATCCAAATAGTCTTCGAAAGTATTCCAATCCTTAATTTTTTTCAGCAGCGGCAGCATCGTGGACCTGGGTACGCCTTCCACTCTGCAAAATATATCGGCGATGTCTTCAGGTTCACCGACGGCCGTTGACAGAGAGCAGCTGCCGACAACGACCGAGGTGACACCATGGCGAACGGATTCACTTAAAGACGGGTCGATTTCCAGTTCTGCATCGTAATGAGTATGGAAATCGATAAAACCCGGCATGACCCACTGTTCCGTGGCGTCGATGACGGTTTTTGCATCGGATTCAATGGTTCCCCCGAAGCGAACAATTTGTCCGTCACAGATGCCTAGGTCGCCCTTGACACGATCGCGACCGGTGCCGTCGAACAGCTGGCCATTTCTGATGATGAGGTCCAATTTCTTCATCGGTTAAAAAAGGATCTCGTCCTGACTTGCGTCGACGCGGTCCACTAAACTGCGTCGGGTCCGGTCGTCTGCGGCAGATGACCAAGCCGTACGCGGTGAGCAGTCTCTATTCGCATTGGGCTTGAATCTCATGAGCGTACCCATCGCGGAGCGCGAGACATGCATTGCCAAAAAACTCGATAACGTCGCCATCGACATCCCAGCCGTTGGCACGGTTTCGGTCTCTTGGATAGGCCATGCCATCGATTGTGACTGTTATTTCATCGGCCTGGTCTGCCAAGGCACCGAGGTCGTACCGACAAGGGACTACGCTGCCGGCCGTGCTGATTAGCTGCCGGGCGAGGGCGTCGACCGTGTCGACTTCGAAATGACGGCCATTGACGGCTGTGCCTCCTGCAACGGCCATGTCGTCAAGCACTCGCCTGGCTTCCGGCAAGAAACCATCGCCCGTCAAGCCGAGTACGAATGTCCTAATTCCCTGAGCCATCCTGAGTTGGGTTACCGTATCAACCGTACGACGATCATCGAGGCAATTTTGTGGCATTTCCCACACAACGCACGACCCCCCATTCAAGCAGACGCAGCGGTTGTGATCTAAACCGAAGTTGCAGCCGGGGCCACCATCTGTTGCAAGCAAAATGTAATCCGCATCGGTGGCCTCATTCAGGAGGGCTTGACCCGCTGACAATAAGGCGGAATAGGTGGGTGTCCCTTGCCCAAATCGAGGCTCTGAAAACTCAAGTATACTGGCGATCTGCTCCGCGGTCCCGAAATTTGGGGCGACGTCTAACTGTCCTGGTGCGCAGGCTTCGGCGACTCGGGGGTCGATGCCTGGACCGGGCGATGGAGTTGGAAATACCACCAAGCCGAATTGGACCGTATTTTGGAGTGCTTGGGTCACTTGTTGAAGGGCATTGAGCATCGGTGTCCAGCGATCTCCGTCCTCGATCATGCTGTACGAACGATCGACAACCAAGACAACTCGCGCCGTCGCGGAGGCACTTGGTTTTAACAAGATCCTAAGATTGCCACACCCTGATGGACCGGCCTGTCCATCTGTCTCCTGTAAGCCTGAATCTACGCTGGGCCCTGTTTGTGCATCCGATAAGCCAGGAGCTTGGTCACGTTGATTGGCTAATGCCATGTCGCCAACTGGCAGTGGGGCCAATGCTGTGTCTTGATCGCTGGGTCCTTCGCACCGATTTTGCCCAGTCTCGTCCTCGATGCACATCGTGCCAACCGGACACAGGTTTGGATCGGTCATGCAATTAAAGCCTGCACTCTCATCTTCATTACATGCGAATGCTGCCAAGCAGATTAGAAGAATGGCGATTCTGTACACATGAGCCTCCTACTGCGCCCCCAGCCATTGTCAACACCATAGCCGGACTGGAGGCTCCATACAAAGTCAAACTCAATAGGCCCCAAGACCATAAAGACGCCTGGTCGCGTGTCGGCATTGAGACCTTGTTGCGGTGACTTATGCCCGATATGGTCTGGTTCAGGTTTTTGTTTTCGACCTATTGGACAGGCCATGAGCAGCACGGGCAATCCATTTCTAGTCAAAGTATTGGTCAGGCGCATTGGTGCAGGGATGTCTCTTGTCGATACATTGACCCTCGTTTTTTTTGGTTATTTTTTATGTCGGTTCTCCCTTGTCGGAGAGTCGATGGAAAGACAACGAGCGATGCTCGGCTTTTTGAGTCTTTTGGTGACTTTTTGTTCGGTGCTCGTTTTGGTTCGTGGGCAACTTATCCAGAGCTCACGTTTCCGGGGCGTCCTGTATCGACTGACCCTATTTCTCGTCCATGCAGGCGCCTTCATTTTTTTCTTTCGCGACGCCCTCATCTGTTTGCAACCCGCTTTGTTAGACAGTGAGCTGGCGTCCATCGATCGCCTTATTTTCGGTGTCGTTCCTGCACACTGGAGTGTTCAATTCAATTCGATTTGGTTGACCGAATATCTATCTTTTTTTTATCTGACTCATTTTATCGTCGTGATTTATGCGGTTGGTCCAACGCTGGTCACCGGTTCGAGAGATCCCTCGGCCGTCAGTCTGACGACAGGGGCGTTGATGTTGATCATTGCGGGTTGGATTGTCTACACATGGGTGCCCGCGATGGGCCCTTATCAGACGATGGATTTCCCACGCCCCCTTCACGGCGGTGTTTTTTACGCGCTCACCATGGATGCTGTCGACCAGGCTGGTCCGCTGCTTGATGTTTTTCCATCGCTGCATTCAGCATTCACATTTTTTGTGGCTCTCCAGGTGAATGCCTATGCCAGAGACCGCTTCACAAAGCGTATGGCAGTCCTCTTTTTCTTCATTGATTTCAACATCGTCCTGGCAACGATTTACCTCCGTTTTCATTATGCAATCGATGTGATAGCTGGTCTTGTCCTCGCCGGAGTGGTTCATCGTGTCAGCCTAGGGTATCGTGCTCGTTTGCTCGTCCCAAGTCGAGAAAAACGAGCGCAGCCGGTTTTTGCCGATTCCTTTTCTGTGGATTCGTGAAAGGCCAACTCTGCCCGAGAGGCGCGCACCTCATAAGGACGGATGAGCGGTCAAAATATGCCATCGCGATGACAGAACCGACGAATTGGGTCGAGAAATCTTTCACACAGCTTTCGAATAAGTTACACCTATGGCCCTAGGGTGGTGGAGCGAGGGGTTCTACCACCCCGACTGTGACTCGTTTAGGCAGTCAATTAACATCCGATAAAGGAGATCTCTTATGAGCTTAAGACGTGCTTGGGCTTCAATCATGTTGTTTATCATGGTCGGACCCGCCGCAGCTTTTGCGCAATCAAAAGATGGGTCAGATAGCTGGGATTTTGCAGCCCTTTGGGAGCAGTTCTTGGCCTCTAGTTTCTACGAAGGGTCGAAGAAGTTTGGTGCCGCGGCACTGGTTCTTTTCGCAGGTTGGTTTATCTCAAAGTTCATCCTTGCCAAGATCACATACGTGGCGCTGAAGAAAACAAAAATGGGAGAGAAGGTCGGGAAAGTCCTCGGTCTGCATTTACTTCTCGGTGATAAAGGCGGCGCAGAGAGCAAAGAAAACGATTCTATTGAGCGGTTTTTCGCTGCAATCGTCTTCTGGGCAGGTCTGCTGTCCTCGGTCGTTGCAGCCCTCAGTTTCGCCGGCTTAGGGCAGGCTGCCCAACCTGTTCAAAACTTCTTGAATAAGATCACGGGCGCTCTGCCGAGCATCGGTAAGGCCGCTTTGATTCTGGCAGCAGGTGTTGTCGCCGGTACGATTCTGCGTAAACTCTGCCTCGTTGCCTTGGGCAAGCTTGATGACAAGCTACCGAAGCCGGTCGGTATGGATGCCGATGAGGAATCTCGACCTGTTAGCCAGACAATCGGGACCGTCGCATTCTGGTTTGCCATGTTGGTTGGTTTGGCCGGTGCTTTCGAGGCCCTGCAGTTCAAAGCCATTTACGTTCCCTTACAAAATATCCTGAACAAGTGTCTCACCGTACTTCCCTTACTCGTCGTTGCGGTCATTATTCTTTTCGTCGGTTACGTGCTCAGCCATATGGCCAAAACGGGGACTGCCAGCCTGCTGAGTGCCGTTGGTCTCGACCGCATTGTGACACGCATCGGTCTCGGCAATTTCTTCACCAAGAAGACGGCCAGCGAATTCATTGGACTGGTTGTTCAGGTTTTCATCCTGCTCCAGGCCTTCATTCTTGCGTTGGGCAAACTGAACTTGACTGAGTTGAGTAGTCCTCTCAAGAACATGGTTGCTCAATTTTGGCAAATCCTGCCCTCAGTGTTTGTTGCGGTCATCATTGTTACCGTCGGTGTTTTGGTCGGTCGATTGCTCCGAGCAACCGTGGTTGGTCTACTCGATGGACTGCAAATCAATGAGACCTTAGCCAAGTTTGGCATCAGCATGGGTGGTAAGAGTGCAGGTGACAGCACAGAAGCTGCAGCCAGTGTCCGGACACCAACGCAACTCATCGGTTTTTTCGTGCAAATCGCAGTGGTGCTGGTCGCGAGTGTACAGGCACTCCAAAAACTGGCCCTGACCGTCTGGGCTGATTTGATCAATCATGTCCTCGCATTTGCAGTCACGAAGGGAATCGTAGCCCTATTGATCGTCACAGCAGGTCTTGCTGGAGCCAACTTCGTCAGAGACCAGCTCCAGGCTCGCTTCCAGGGTGATAAGAGCCGTGCTTGGTTAGGGGAGGCGACTCGCGTTGCGATCCTTGTTTTCACGGTGACAATGGCATTACAGCAGTTGCAGGTCGCGCACTCTTTTGTGCTGCTCACCTTCGGTCTGTTACTGGGTGGTCTTGTGCTCGCTGCAGCGATTGCATTTGGCCTTGGTTCACGTGATGTCGCCAGTGACATCATAAAGAACCAATATGACCGAGCCAATAAATCAGACGGCGACGCTTAAGAGGCTGCCGAGATGCAGCAGGGGCCTGACGTGGTCCCTTGCTGCACTTTTAGCATAGCCTTTCTAATGCTGTGCTGCCGATCGCATAGAGCGGTTAAACTCATTTCCATTCAATGCTTAAATGCGGTCTTCAATCCAACGACCGAGGGCACAGTGACGCTCATGTAGGCGCGTGGACCCTATTCGGAATACCGGTCGAGATGCCCCTGCGTAACTCACGTCTGCTCCTCTTTAAAATGAACGCACATAAGCTCGAGTTAGGGCGTCTTATTCAATTGGTCGATGGCATCGATCACGCCGCCAAAGGCGTTGATAAGGTCGCCGACTTCCTTGTCCTCACCGGCAATGACACCACCCAACTCCCGTACAATTTGGCCTGGTTTGATGGAGCCGTTGTCCAAAAGCAAGCGCGTGGTGAGGCCCAGCAGACGGTTGAGTTCATTTTCTCCTGTCCCCAATAACTCTGCGGTAAGAGCAATCACGGCCTGATAATCGATCCCCTCCTTCAGAGTCCCATCCGAGCTGGTTACACTCTTGAGTAGTTTAACCAACTCCTCGAAGCCTCGATGATTCAAAACCGTCTCGAGTTTGGGATCGATTGCCCTCAACACATCTCGGCCAACGAATTGCTCGAGCAAGGTGATGTAGCTGACAGATGCAATGTCTTTGTCCGCATGTCGGCCCCGGAGCCAACGGTCAATGAGTTGACGCATGCGGTCCGGATTTCTTGCCGCTCCGACGAGTCGCCGTTCCAGATCATCGGGTTTTGCAATCTTGAACGTATAATCACGATAATAGGTCTGAATAACGCCAAGGAAGGCTTGTTCGCCGAGCTCTTGCCTCACCGCATCAAAGAATAGACCGCCTTTGGCGTACACAACAGCCGCATATTCGACCATGTTGTTGAACTCACGAGTCGGTAAGTCAACTGGCCGGTCTTGGCCGCCGGACATGCGTGACATTTGCCAAGGGAGTCTGAGTTGCAGGTCTCTCTGCTTCTCAGCAGCCCTCTTTCCGTGAATCGCTTGAAAATAGTGAATCGCACTGTGATTTGCGAGTGCCTCATCGACGAATGGATGCCGTTTGCTGTCGCTGCCGACAATGGCATTCCACCATTGATGAGCAACCTCATGTGCGACGACGAATTCGCGCGTGTCAGCGAGGAATTGGTTGGCTTTCCCCATACTGCCGGACCCGGTGGAAAGGCCCCCAATTTGGTCTGAGTAGAACATGTGAGCCACTGTCACGAGACCCGGAAATTCAACGCCACCGGCACCGCCTGTCAGGGGACTTTGAGCGACATCGAGTTCTCGATAGGGATATGGACCAAAATCTCGTTCAAACACTCGAAGCGCATCAGCGGCCTGCTTCAAAACGGAGAGTCCAACATCACGATTTTTTTTGAGAAACCAGCTATTGACTCGCACACCAGCCACATCGGTGCTGGCACTTTCATAATTCTCAGAAAGCTGCATGGCGAACTCACGGACAGCTGCTGCCACAAAATGACGTTTGGTACCCCGTGTTTTGTTTAATTGCTGAACACCTGTCGTTGCCATTCTTATCTGCTTTGGCACGTCGACGGTAACGGAATAGTTGGCCACATCGAAGTAGCTCCGATCGCCGATGTCGGTTCCGGGGTCGACATCCCAGCCGCGCTCATCGTGGGCTGCCAAAACTGGATGCCAAAGGGCCATACTCACAATCCCCTCGCCAACGCTGAATACGCCGTAACCTCCTGAATGCCCAGTCCGCCCGGTGACCAGCTGAAGCAGCTGCTCCATGGCCAGCTTCTTCATGTCGCTGGCATTGGGCTGTTGTCGATAGAGGATCCCCTTAAAATCCAGTTCCACATGGCACACCTCATCGGGTTGAAGCGGACGATCTAAATTGATCTTTAAAAGTGGCGTATGAGTTCCCTCGACTGCAACGCTCGCCCCGGCGACTCGTACATTGCTCACCACGATATTGCGCCCAGACCCACCAGTAAGCTCTTTTGTGTTGGGGTAGAGAAAGAAGTAGAGCTCGTTTAGAGGGGTACCCGCTCGATTCTTAAATTTGACGTTTTGCTGTCCTTCGAAAGTAAAGAAGTCGAAGTCGATTTTGACATCGATTTCATACTCGATGTCGACGTTACGACCGTAGTTCTGTGCATCGCGACGTAAAGAGGCTGTCACCGTATCATTGGCCTGAGTTTTTGCGTCTGCCGACTGGTTGATCTGGGCCGTCTTTTGCTGTTTGGTCGTTTTTTTCGACGCCGTCGTCTGCACCTTGGCAGCCTTGAGGTCTTCAGCCGTTGGGGTTTCGTTGCAAGCAAACCCGAAGGCCAGACCAACCGAGAGAACGGTGCGCGTTAATCGTGTCATTTGAGTCCCCAAAAATTATACTTATCAATTGGCGCCTACGTAACCCAACTCGTTCCTGTCTTATTCCAAAAGCATCATATGGGGTGCGATAGGGCCTTGCCTCCTGGCCAAAGTGCTCCAGGAAAGCGCATTTTTGTCGCCTCGATAGTGTGCCTTAATTTGCATTGCCGACCTAGAGGTTTCTGCCATTTTCACTCTAGACTCGGGGGGAGGGGGGTCGCATCCGTCCCCCCAGCTCATAAAGCGGAATCGATGCGATAGAGATGTCGCTCAGTGGCATGAGTTGACTGACCCTCAAAAAATATAAAAAAGACCTGATGATCACCCGCACTTGTTTTGCTACTATCGCGCCGCTATGAAAATACAAGACTTACAAAATCAAAGAATTGGCATTTGCGTATCAGGTGGACTCGACAGCAAGACCGTCACAACCCGTTTACGTGAGGCAGGTTTAGATGTCCTATGCTTTTCAGCGGATCTGGGTCAGCCCGATGAAGAAAACATTAATGACATCATCACCAAGATGGCCCCATGTGGAGCTGAGACAACCATAGTCGACCTCAAGGCGGAAATGGCCGAAGCATGCTTCCTCGTCTTAAAAGCACAGGCAACTTACGATGGCGGTTATTGGAACACGACGGGTATCGCACGAGCGGTGACAGTGACAGGACTCATCGGTGCAATGCGAGCTCGTGGTTGTACCGTTCTGTCACATGGTGCTACGGGTCGGGGAAATGACCAAGTGCGATTTGAACGGTACACAAATGTATTGGCCCCCAAGATGGGTGTCTACGCGCCGTGGCGGGACGAAGAATTACTCGAGCAATTTCCGGGTCGAAAAGAGATGGCCGAGTATCTTCAGGCGCAAGGGATCGAAGCCGATACAGGGCCTAAGAAACGCTACAGCACGGATGCAAATTTGGCCGGCTTGTCTCATGAAGCGGAAGACCTCGAAGAATTGGATACGCCCTGCTTAATTGTGGACCCGATTATGGGCGTCTGGCCACAGGACGCGCCGGATGAAATTGAAAGCGTGCGCATAGAAATCGAGAGCGGTCGCTGTGTGTCCATCAATGGCGAAGCTGTCAACCCGCTACAGGCGATGGAACAAGCGAATGAGATCGCTGGCCGCAACGGCATCTGGATGAAGAATGCTCTGGAAAATAGGATCATTGGAACAAAGAGCCGAGGCGTTTATGAAGCCCCCGGCATGGAATTGCTCGGGTTCGCATTAAAGGCGGTTTACCAGGCAACCATGGACCGTCGTGCGGCCGCTTTGTTTGAGTCGTTATCGAGGTTGGTCGCCCAGCAGATATACGATGGACGTCTCTATGACCCGGCCACACAGGCTGCTCTGACAGCCATTGACTCACTCGCCCAATATGCAACGGGTACCGTCACTGTGGGTATGTACAAAGGCAACCTCTATTTCGAGTCTTTAAGCGACTGTCCTCACTCTCTTTACAATCCTGCGGATTCGTCGATGGAAGCCAGTGATGGTTTGAATCCTCACAGTTCGCAAGGCTATCTTGAAGTCCAAGCGGTCGAGGCACTCGTCATGGCCAACTCCGGGCAGATCAAAACCTGATTGAGGCCTACACCGGGTCTGACGACCCAAATGGCTCGGTCCCTACCGTCGCTAGCTGCGATTTTGCCCAAACCAGGCATTGGTCGCAACCCGGGCTAACTCATAATTTTCGCGGAGAGCCGACTCGGCGAACCTTTCCAAAATACGGCCGATTCCAAAGATGTTTGCGCGAACATCGAAAACAACCTTTCTCTGACACGAACTCGCATCACTCGACGAGAAAGACATGGTCGATTCGATCTGAAGTTTGCGTCCAATTTTGGGGAGTTCGATGCGTGTCTTCCAGGTCCGAGCCTTCGGGTCGTACTCACCATGCTCGATATACGAAATGCTCTTCCCCAGCAGCCTTTGAAGCGGCTTTGGTATCGGGGTTTTTGGATGAGCCTTGAGGATTCTCGACCGCCGTCCATCAGGTTCGACACGGTCTTCGATAATCGAGTAGTCACGAAAGCCTAGGCCGTTTAAGTGCAAGTGGTCATTAAAATCGGGATCGAAGAAAACCGTCGACCAGAATTGGTCGACTGACATCTGATAATCGCCATCAATTTCGAAACGCATCGAGAATCCAAAGGGCTATTGACGCACGCCCAGCTTACTGGAAGGGGTGCCCCAGCGTCCAGCTTGACGTCTATGCGTACACCTTAGGCCCAAGTCTCTGAGACTGATTTTGCAGTTGGTGAATCTGGGCGAGCAGTTGCTTGAGTTGATCAATCCGATTTGCGACCCGTGCTTCATCTGCGTAGCTTACGCGCGCCTGGTGGATCGCATGTCGATGGAGGCCAGATTGTCCCATCGTGCCCAACTGTCCGTTTAGGCTTTCAGTTGACGCGATAATCGACACAGTGTCGGGCTGTCCTGAGTCATGCCCATGAGTCTGCCCAATTTCTGTTCGTGTTCGAGACACGTCGACCACCCGTTTAATGGCCGACCCATAACGCGACCTCATATCCTGAATCTGCATTCTAAAACCCCATATGCTCGACCCACTCTTATATCGTCTCTTATCCGGCCAACTTGAATATTTTTTCAGCTGGATCGCGAGTAAACCCGGGCAGCCGTCTCGATTCTGACACAAATGCACGGTGACTCAGTTGTCCCTCATGATCGCTGCTTATTCTGGATTCAACAAAGCTAGAAGACTTTGAATCGTCTGGCGTCTTCGAGCCGAAATGGTTGTGGCCACGATGGCGTGGGCATCTCTTCTTCGACCGTTTGAGGGAGTGGAAACCAAACCGAATCAACCGTGTTTTGGCCGTATAAGATGTGGAAATCCTCAGCTGGCATGAACCCCTGGCCGATCAAGCCAATGGTCTGACCCGATTCATTGACCGCCGTATCCAGCAAGAAGACAGCGTGACCAGGGCCACCCGGTCGCACAAAGAAATCACCCGGCTTTAGATCGCCCGCCTCAACCGGACTGCTGTCGTACTTCATTGAGCGTGTTCCTGCATAAATGAAAATGTAGGTCAGCCAACGACGATAATTCTTATAGTGATTGGCCCTGGACCGACCGCGATATTTTTTCAGGCGATGGCCAACAGCTCTAAACCGCTCGCCACGCACCCAGCCACGCCAGGACGTTGGCTGACCATCTGTAAAGTGATACCGGGCTTTATGGGCTTTATTCTTATGCCAAAGATACTCGCCGTGCAGTCTAATGATGCTATCAGCGCATTGCTGAAAGTCCCGTTTGCCGACGTCAAGCAAAACAATGGCCTTGGATGGGCGAACCAGTCTTTGGTGGTCATAGCTGAGCACGTGGGCCCGATCTAATCTGACGGGCAAAGTCCGCAACCAAGACCCAAAGCTCCCTGCCTGGAGTTCGGTCCGTTTATAACCAGGCGGCGTTGGGAACCGCTCCTTGAGGGAAATTGTTTTGGGTCTGGGGCCAGTCAGGTGCTCGAGCCAGGGATAGAGATTTGAATGGGCGTCTGCCGCCTTACCACCATCGGCATAGGCACACATCGACATCAGCATGAGCAAAAGCAGGGAATATAAAGGTT
Organism: Myxococcota bacterium; assembly: GCA_036337435.1. Lineage (GTDB taxonomy): Bacteria > Myxococcota_A > Bradymonadia > UBA7976 > UBA1532 > UBA1532. Next base: position 2,719 of record JAYZEG010000059.1, on the reverse strand, counting down.
TCATTGGCTTTGTCCGTCTCGTCTAAGTTGATGCCGGTGAGACATCGCGGTAGTCCGAAGGTTCAACCTGAATGGACCCCCGTGTGCATAACGTGGTCCACCAAGCCTTTCATTGCCCCCCATGAGATCAAGAGATCTCTGATCAACATCTTTCTCACAAGCGTGCTCTGGCCATGGGTGCTCGTATCTTGATCACGCTTACTCAACTGCTCAACGCCATGCATCGAAGCCCACAGCATGTAGGTTCTCGTACCGCTTGGCCCCGGTTTCAATGCACCTGACCTGACACAGTTTTCAAGACTCTCAGTAATTCGTGCCAAGACGATTGATATAGACGGATTCACAGCATCTCGACCGGCCTTGTCTAAGGTCTGTTGGGGTGTACTCAAAAAGCTCTCAAGTAATGTAAATTGAACTGGATGTGTCTGTCGAAAACGAGACCAACTCCCAAAATCGTCGACCAATCGGTTGAGTGTGCTAAATCGCGAAGCAGGTTCGCTATAGGCTTTATGGCGCTCAGCAATAGTCCCGTCAAAAATGGAGATAGCATCCGTTTGAAGCGCGCTAAAAATAGATTCTTTATTTGGGAAGTATCTGTAAAGCCCGCCCACCGATGACCCAATCGCCGCCGCGATCGATTGCATTGTTACAGCATCGAAGCCCGACGTGTTTATCAATTGGGCAGCGGCATTGAGAACCGCCGCTTGGCGTTCATTTCGCCGTTTTTCTCGCTTGCTCATTGCCCGTAAACCCTTCAACTGCGAACAGTATTCGCATATATGCTTGACATCAACAAAAATATTGCGAATTATGTTCGCAGTTATGGAGGTTCAGCATGTACGACATCGTAATTAGAGACGGATTTGTTGTTGATGGATCCGGTGCCGAAGGGCGGGTTATCGACATCGGAATTAAGGGTGGCCGTATCGCTGCGCTGGGTGAGGTCGGCTCTGGGCGTCGTGAAGTAGACGCCCGCGGCCTGTTGGTCACCCCTGGATTCGTTGATGTCCACACCCATTACGATGCTCAAGTGACTTGGGATGAGAAAATAGACCCGTCGAGTGGGCATGGTTGTACGACGGTTGTCATGGGCAATTGCGGGGTGGGGTTCGCGCCTGTCAAAGCTGACCAACGGGACTGGCTCATCGGCCTGATGGAAGGTGTCGAAGATATACCAGGCGCGGCTTTGAGCGAAGGAATCAAATGGGATTGGGAGTCTTTTCCTGAATATATCGACTCTATTGAAAAGCTGCATCGCACCATCGACTTTGCCACTCAGGTACCCCATGGGGCTGTCCGTGGTTACGTCATGGGCGAGCGAGGCGCAAACAACGAGGATGCGACCGCGGAAGATATCGCCAAAATGGCAGCTATGGTCAAAGATGGAATCAAGGCCGGTGCCTTGGGTTTTTCCACGTCTAGGACACCATTACACAAGGCCATTGACGGCCGATATGTGCCAGGGACATTTGCTGCTCAAGATGAATTACGGGCCATCGCCGACGCGATGAGGGCAGCAGGCCCGTCGATTTTTCAAGTTGCATGCGACCATACGACGGTGCCGGCTGACCTGAATTGGATGGAATCTTTATCAAAAGACTTAGACCTCGAAGTCATGTTCAATCTGTCTCAAATAGACCAAGCTCCGCAGCTCTGGACTGAAGGCCTATCCCGTTTACGTGCGGCAAATCAGTCTGGTGCAAAGATCAAAGCCCAAGTTGCGGGTCGGGCCATTGGAATTGTGATGGGACTCCGCGCAACGGCTCATCCTTTTGCCTTGTTGCCCAGCTGGCTCCAGCTGATGCATCGGCCTTGGGCGGAGCAATGGGCGGCCCTAAATGATCCAGCTTTTCGGACTCGATTATTAACCGAAGAACCCGTCTTTGTTGGCGAGTTTGAGACCTTTGTCACCACATCTTTTAATAAGATGTATCCGCTTGTGGCCGGATATGAACCTCGGCCAGATGACAGTATCGCTGCAATCGCGGCGTCTACAGGCCGTACGTGTCGGGCGGTGGCCCTGGAGCACTTGCTTGAGTCCAACGGCCAAGGGCAATTGTATTTTCCGCTTTTTAATTACTCCCAAGGCGATTTAGATGTCTTGTTCAATCTGCATCAAGACCCCGATACGCTCATCGGCTTGAGCGACGCTGGTGCTCACTGTGGTGCAATCTGTGACGGCGGGATGCCAACATTCATGCTCACCCATTGGGCGAGGGACCGAGAACGGGGTTCAAAGCTGCCTTTGGAGTGGGTAATTCATCGTCAAACGCAGCAGACGGCCGAGGCATACGGCCTTCGTGACCGAGGGCTCATTCGCGAGGGCTATCGGGCGGACCTCAATGTCATTGATTTCGATAACTTAACACTGAATCAGCCGCGAATGCATTGGGATCTTCCAGCCGGTGGTCGTCGGTTGTTACAAAAGGCCACGGGATACGTCGCCACCATTTGTGCGGGTCAATTTATTGTCGAGAATGATGCGTACACAGGCGCGTTGCCGGGGCGTCTCATTAAGGGGCGTCAGTCAGCACCTCGCTCCGCTGTCTAGCTACGCCTCGTTAAGCTCACGAAATCATTATTGTGGTCGATTCTTAGAATAAAGTGGCCGACGATCCCATCACGGGTCACATGTCGAACAAGGTGTCGCGCTGCAAACCGGATTCGCCGACCATCAACGGTGGTTGCAACCACAGTAGATTGAGGCGACCTGTAATAG
>JAYZEG010000058.1:0-311024 GCA_036337435.1 Myxococcota bacterium | reverse complement strand
ACTTTAATTCAAATGTCGAACCCGCCAACACCCCCCCAACCCCCGTTTTTTCCCCGTCCCCCCGGGGGGGGGGGGGGGGGCGGGGGGGGGGACAGACCATAGGCTTCTACATCTGTGTTTCCAGACTGATCGATGGAGCCTCCAGACTCGCTTATTTCGCTGACAGACTCGTCAAACTCGATACTGTCAAAATCGCCAAATTTGTCGAATTCATCGCCAAGATCGAGAGGCGGTGGAGGTGGTGGGGCAATAGACTTTTCATCAGGCCCCCTTGCCGCCGGTGATGTATCATCCGAAACGGATGCCGTTGTCCCGTTCCCGTAGGCTCGAAAGCTATGCTGACAGGATGGACATCTGATCAACAGACCATCTTCAGGGATCTTATCTTGGCTCATGCGGTAATCCGCAGCGCAACTTGGGCAGACGATTTTCATCGTTTCCTCTCTTGTATAGCCGGGCTGAACGCCCCCGTCTTATCGGTACTTGAACCCCCTCAAGTATCGATTGATCCATGAGAACCGAAAGGGTGGCCCGGCAACCATGTCGTCCTTACTTGATGTCATCCTAGCTCGAACGCGACCAAATGGACAATTATGTGTGCTTAATAGTTCTCGAATTATCTGACGAGAGCCCTAACACCGCCTAGTTCTAGCAACTGTGCGACTCAGATGCCATAGCTGATACGCAAGAGAGGCGAACCGAGGTCATCGGTGGAATAGACAGCACGCGGAAATCGATTATGATGCTAGTCAAATCAAGAGTGCCCGCCACCAGGATATAGGATTAAGGCGTTGTCAAAAAAGAAGGTTCGACCTCCTCAAAAAAGGGGTAAAAAACCAAACAAGTCGCTCAAAAAAAAGACATGGGGTTCGCGCATCAAGCGACTCTTGATGGTGACCTTTGCGGTGGTGGCACTCAGCTGCACTGCTGTTGTGGGTGTCTATCTCTACTACGCGCATGGACTCCCCGATTATCGCGATTTAGCCGATTATCAACCACCACAAATTTCCCGCGTTTACGCCCAGGATGGATCCATTATCGGCGAGTTCTATGAAGAGCGTCGAACACTGATTGGGCGAAACGAAATTCCCGATGTCTTAATTCACGCAATTCTATCGGCCGAGGACGCTGATTTCTATTCCCATAAAGGGCTCGACTACATGGGCATGGCACGGGCTGTTTACAACAGTGTGCGCGCAGGACGGGTGACGGGCAGTGGCAGTACCATTACCCAACAAACGGTGAAGAACCTCCTCCTTACACCCACGAAAAGTGTACGACGAAAGGTTCGTGAACTGATCTTGGCTCGCCGATTAGAACAACATCTAACAAAGGATGACATTCTAGGCATATATTTGAATGCCATATATCTAGGCCACGGGCGGTACGGCGTCCAAGAAGCGGCCCGGTATTATTTCGGTAAAGATGCCAGCCGCCTTGACCTAAACGAGTCGGCCACACTGGCCGGCCTCATCCAATCTCCTGAGCGGATCTCCCCCTTTAAACACCCGGAGCGCGCTCGGCAGCGCCGACACTACGTTCTGAATCAAATGGTGCGAAACGGCTATATCAAAAAAGGGGATGCGAACCAGATTGACTCCAAAAATTTTGGATTACGAATACGATCGAAGAACAACCGCGATGCCTTTGGTTGGTTTGTCGATGAGGTCTACAAACGTTTGCTCAAATCATATACACCGAAAGAAATAAAAACCGCCGGTCTTCAAATCCATACAACCGTGGATCCAAGCCGCCAAAGAGCGGCTATCGAGGCCGTTCAAATGGGACTCGATTCTCTGGATAAACGGCACAACTATGGACGTCCCATCGCTCGTGCAACCGGAAAAGCAGCAAAACGTTGGCAGAAACGCCAGAGAAAAAAACTCAAGGGCAAAGCCTTAACCAAGGGCCAAACTCTCGAAGGACGTGTTTTAGCCATCAAAAAAGACGTGATCAAGTTAGATCTATCGGTGGGCAAAGCCGAGCTCAAGAGACGCATCTTGACGCGGCGCCATCAACTCTTGAAGGAAAGCCCCATCAAGCCTGGCGATATCCTTAGGGTCAAAGTCACAGCTCGGCCTAAATCTAGCACCGATGACACAGTTAAGGTCACGCTGCCCGAACTCCCACAGGCAGCTCTTATGGTCGTCGATAATCAATCGAGGGATGTGTTAGCGATGGTCGGCGGCTGGAGTTATGCGGTTTCTAAATTTAATCGCTCGACCCGGTCAAAAAGACAGCCAGGCAGTGCATTTAAACCATTTGTGTGGGGGGCTGCTATCGCGTCCAAGAAGTTTACCGCTGCATCACACTTACTCGATGCTCCAGAGACTCTAAGAGTGTATCAAGGTAAATTTTGGCAACCCAGAAACTACACTCGAAAATTTAAGGGAGCGATCAGCCTGCGAGATGCATTGGCCAATTCGGTCAATTCAATTGCCGTTCATCTCACGGAAGCTGTAGGAATTGACGCTGTTCATCAGTTCGCGAGAAATTCAGGCCTCAAATCAAAGATGGGCCGTGGGCTATCGGCCGCATTGGGGTCAAGCGAAGTAAGAATGGTAGAACTGGTCAATGGGTACGCAACAGTTGCATCATCCGGCCATTTAAAAGAACCACGACTCATTCGGAAAATTAAGGTTTCAAACGGTCAAACTCAAACACCGAGTCAAGAACAACTTCGCGAGTCTATCCGTCCAGATGTTGCATATATCGTTCGCTCACTCTTGAGATCAGTCGTTACCGATGGAAGTGGACGCGGTCTGAAGGGGATAAAAAGGCAGGTTATTGGAAAAACCGGCACCACCAATCGGGCGAGGGATGCCTGGTTCGTCGGGTCATTACCGGACGTATCCTTCGCAACATGGGTTGGGTTCGATAATGGCCGGTCACTCGGGCGTAAAGAATCGGGCGGCCGTACCGCCGTGCCGATTATCAGACAGTATTTAAAAAAAGCAGAGAAAGATGGACCCGCTTGGCAAGCCACGGTGAAGGGCGTGACGGAACTCACGATCGTGGCGGATGGTCGCCTAGCTCAAGCAGAAGCAACCAACACTCGTGTAGAGTTCTTTCTCAATGGGACAGAACCAACGGAAGTCGCACCCCTCGAGGGTGAGATCGACGAAAATGCCTTTCTTATGAATTCCGATTCATCTGACGAGATTAAGCCGTTAGATGGTGAACTGGACCCCAGCTCAGCTCGCCCTGATAGTCCGGCGGACTTAGACTTGACGCCGATCTCAGCGCGCCAGGGCAAAACGCCGACTGCACCGGCTTTTGACCTCTCGCCAGCAGGCCCGGCAAGCGACAAAGTGCCGGCCACAAAAGACGATGCAACAGCACCCGATGAGACCGAGCTGCCCTCTGACGAAGATGAGGATGAAGATCGGCCCCAGTAGATCGGCCTGGGTTGTTGGGACGCGACAAAGCACCTACTCTGGGCGATGATCATGGACAGGGTTGTCCAGTTCCTTCAAGATATCAGCGTTCAAACAACGCCTGAACGAAATACTAAACCGAATGCGGAGACCCCCTGTGACCGAGAATCTGAACGGTGAGGAAAAAGCCTTTGTACACGAATCAGTTGTTATAGATGGTGATGTGACCATTGGCCATGGAACTAAGATTTGGCACTTCAGTAAGTTGCTGGGTCCGCTGACTATCGGACAAAACTGTAGCTTTGGTCAAAACGTCGTCATCGAGCGCGATGTTTTAATCGGAAATAACGTCAAAATCCAAAACAATGTCTCGGTCTACTCGGGTGTAATTCTCGAAGACGATGTCTTTTGTGGACCATCGATGGTGTTTACAAATGTTGGAACACCGCGAAGTGCATATCCCCGACGTGGACAATATCTCGAGACGCGCGTTCGTCGCGGCGCATCCATTGGTGCGAACGCAACGGTGGTTTGTGGAAATACACTCGGGCAATATTCTCTGGTCGGAGCGGGGGCTGTCGTAACAAAAGATGTACCAGACTACGGCTTGGTCTACGGAAACCCTGCACGTTTGCAGGGCTGGGCCTGCTTTTGTGGGGAGCGGCTCGCCTTTGGCGTGCACGATGGTAAAGAATCTTGTACTTGCGAGGAGTGCGGCCGAACCTATGATCGGCATGGACTCACCGTGACCGAGCGGATCTCCTAGGCAAATGATGTCGAATTTGGAACGCAGACGTGAGTAAATTTAAGGACATCGTCGCCAAATTAGGGCGATCCGCAGGACAGTTCATACTGTCACAACCCAGAGTTCAACGTCAGGTTGACAAGGTGACCGACCGAATTAAGGAATCGCGGGAAAATGTTGAATCTTGGCTCATCAATTTAGAAGAAGAGCTGTGGGTTTGGGTCCGACGAATGCAGGATGAGGCTCAGCGCGCACACACCCATGTCGATCGGGCTAGAAACGCGAATTCGTACTACCATACCCTGGGTCTAGAACCTGGAGCGTCTCTGGATGAAGTGAAACAAGCCTGGCGCAAAGCCATGCGAAAAAATCACCCGGACCTGTTTGCTCATGATCCGGCGGCGGAACGCGCTGCACACACCCGCAGCCAAGAATTAAACACAGCCTATACAGAATTGTGTGCTCTTCTCAGCGGTCGCCGGCGGAGCCTGTGATTTTTCGACCAACGACCATTTCAGATTGGTCGATAGCCGAGATCTCGAAGTGTTCGATGTGAAAATCTGATCGACTTTCTAATCGAATGGTCCTCTCGAGTCTCGATTCAAGTTCGTCTATCAACACACGCTCATCGGCGTGAAAACTCGTAGAAACACGCGGATGTACGGAAACCCGTATGGTCTTCGTGCGCATGGACGGGCCTTCTCTGAGCAGCGTGCGGTAGACTTCATGTGCAATGGTTGTCCGGCTCTTTAAAAGACCTGTGCCGTCGCAGTAAAAGCACGACTCAGAAACCGACCTCACAAGCGACTCTCGAACCCGTTTACGAGTCATTTCTACAAGGCCTAGCTCACTGATTTTGAGAATATTGGTTCGGGCGCGATCACTCTCTAAGGCCAACTCGAGGTCTGCATAAACACGGTGTCGATTATTGGGCGACTCCATATCGATGAAGTCGATGACAATGATACCCCCAATATTGCGAAGGCGAAGTTGCCGAACGACCTCTGTCACGGCCTCGACATTGGTCTTTAAAATGGTTTCTGACAAATTTCTCTTACCAACAAACCGCCCCGTATTGACGTCAATGGCCGTCAAAGCTTCAGTCTGATCGATAATCAAGTACCCCCCGCTGGGAAGCCAAACCTTTCTGGATAAAGCCCGGTTGAGTTCAATCTCGACACCATAGTGATCAAAAATTGGTCCGTCACCATCGAATCGAACGACCCGCTCGGCGTAGCGCGGCATAAAGCGACGCATGAAATCTAAAAGCCTAGAAAATTCGACCTCATCATCGATAACGATCTCTTCTAGGTCGGGCATAACCAGGTCTCTCGCCGACCTTAAGAGCAAATCTAGGTCGTCATAAAGCGTGACCGGAGCTGCACTATTCTCCATTCGATTAACGATGTCGTTCCAGACCTGGCTTAAGAATTCCACGTCCGCGCCCAACTCTTCGAGACTCCGACCTTCCGCTGCCGTCCGAGCGACAAACCCGCCACCTTGAGGAACCAATGTCTCAAGGGCTTCTCTTAGACGTCTACGCTCCTCCTCATCGGAAATGCGCCGGCTGATCCCGACATGCTCAACTGTCGGCATATAAACCAGATGTCGACCGGCAATACTGACATTACTCGTGACACGGGCCCCCTTCGTCCCTAAAGGTTCCTTGGAGACTTGGACCATAATCTCCTGCCCTTCGTGCAACAAATTTTGAATGGGCGGATGATAACTTTCAGCCCTTGTATCGGACACTGAGTTTGATGAACTGCGACTGCGTCTCGCGTCCGTTACGTCGGCGACATATAAAAACGCTGCGCGCTCAAGCCCAATGTCGACAAAAGCTGCCTGCATACCGGGTAGGACTCGTGTGACTCGACCCTTATAAATATTGCCCAACAAGCCCGTGGTTTTTCTTCGTTCGATCATCAATTCCACAACTTTGTTGTTTTCGATGACCCCAATGCGAGTTTCGTGTGGACTACAATTGATTACGAGTGAATTTGCCATATGCCTATGTTGACCGAAGTCTTATCGGCTTCCAAGAAACCCGCGTTTAATTTTTGAAATAAACCGGCGAGACGTACCGAGCACTCTGGCCATGAGAACGGCCTGGAACCCACCATAGACGGTTTTATCAACTCCATCACGTTGTCTCCGAACCAATCGACCCAGCATTTCATCCGCTCGTACCCATGCATCCGGACGCGGCAGCGCGTCCCCCCAAACTCGAAAACGACCCTGGTGAGGCCCTGCAACCACACGATGTAAGGGACCAGTTTCCGTTTTCTTGAGTAAGACAACGTCACCAACGCACGGTTGATGAACGAGAGGTTCCAAGAGAACGGTGTCGCCATCGATAATGAACGGCCACATAGATTGTCCCCTCGCCACAAACTGAATCGACTCACCCTTCGCGAGAAGCTCGTTGGATAAAGAAGCCGTTATTGCGGCATCGAGCGGCAACATCAACGTTGACCTGGCTCAAGAATTTGAAAGAGATTGGGGCGCACTTGGTCTGAGGGCCGAGCAACACCGGCCTTTCGAGCAGACCATTGACGCTTGGCAAAAGTTGTTCGACTCAAAATATCAACGGCTTCTGGCGAACCTGGTTTCGGAATTGGCTGACCCACCTGATTTAAGTATTCTAAGTGTTCGAAAGCCGTCATCGTGAGGTGTGTTCGTTCACAGACATACGCACTTCGGCGACCAGCTGAACCATGCTCAGCATGGGATATTCCTGGGCAGTAATGACACTTTCCCTGAAAACTACAGCCTCCGCAGTCGCTCTCATAACTGGCACGAGTCACTTCTCTTTGCCGTTTAATCGCGGCACTGTCCCGCCATAGAGATTTAAAGGAGTTCTCCCGAAGGTCGCCGATTGGATCCCGCCAGTTAAGACAGGGATAGAGAATTCCATCGGGGGAAATATAGGCCATCGCTGTGCCAGCACCACAGGTGCGTGCCGTCGACGACGCATCGGGCATGTTCGCCCAATGAGTAACCATGTTCCTTCGTTCGGCGACTTGATGCATCATCGCGAGCACGCGTTCGCCATCATGAACACCGATTGAGCAGAGACCAAAGTCACTTTGGTCATCGGGGACGATGTGAGCATCCAATTCCCAAGATGCACCAATGTCTTCCGCTATCGGCCCAACGGTCTGATAAGAGTCTCGGTTTTGAACCATGACCGGTGTCTTGAAGTTGACTGCGACATCGCGAGCAACCAGCCGCCTAGCCGCATCCAATGTTTTCTGATGACTGCCCGGGATGAGCGTAACCGCGTCGTGTTCGCTGGCATTTGCTGAGTAGACAGACAAGCTGACCCTTGCAACACCGATTCGGGCGAGTTCGTCGGCCATGGCATCGTCGATAAAATTCCCATGAGTGTTGATCCGGACATCGAAGTCTCGTTGACGAGCCGCCCGCATAATATCAATTCCATCAGGCCGCAGAAACGGATCACCGCCGCTGAAAAGAATCGACAAGGTGCCCGCGTCAACAAGCTGGTCCAGTACGGCGATACTTTCGTCTACATCGAGTTCCGGCTTGCGCCGATCTGTCAGATAGCAATGGACGCATTTGTGGTCACAGCGCCAGGTTAAATCCCAATGAACAGTAAAGGGAATGGTATTCTCGATTGCCGACTTTACGAAGCCAGACCAATCTGACTGAGCATCGAAGTTGCCCATAACCCCTCCTTTGGAAACGAAACTTGGATTCGTTCTGTTGAGTCCACCATGTGAACAACAAATGTCATTAAGTCATCCGCGTTGACTGCAGATTCACCATACATGATGACAGAGCGCATGACCCACTCGATCATCTCTATCCTGTCTAACTCACAGCGGGCCAGCGTCGGAGATTGAACCAACTTGATGATTCCCGCTAATACGCCACTGGACACATCCAACGGCCAGCAACGGCCGTCGCTCCAAAATGGTGTACCCCAAACACGATAGCCGCGGTGTTCTTTGACCAGAATCACACGTTCATCGCTTAGGATTCGGTCAAATCCACCGTTTATCGCTGTTGATTTCCCTGTGCCTGATGGACCCGGCATGAGCCAGGCTTCGTCGTCAAGAACACCCACTGATGCGTGCATTAAGACGCCACCGAGCTGGCTTACTCCAATAAACAAGGCCAATTCTAAGCATGCAAGAAAACCCGATATATCGCCGGAAACCCAAGCTAAGCATCGCCGCTCGTGGGCAATAAAACTCAGGTCATGTCGGCGATAGATGAAAGAGGCTACGTCAAGCCGGACATCATGTTTCTCACCAAAAGTCAGCTCTATGGTTCTCTCGACAGGTCGCTTACGCGCAAATGGTCCAAAATCATATTGAGTCAAAAAGTGGCTATATCCAGTTCCGTTCAAACGGATCTCGATTGGCCCAATGTAAAGACGACTCATCGGTTTGACTTTTGGTTAGGACTGCATGGAACAGAGTGCAGGAAAAGCCGGGCTGGCGTTCCGCGTCGCTGGATTACATGCGAGGGATTTTCTTTCAAATGCGAGGGATGACATAAAGTCGGGTGCCTTGTACGGGCGACGGTGATCCTGCGCTTTGACCTCTTGGTTTATTTCAGCCTTTTTCTTAGACATTTGGTCACTCCTAACGGCTACTGATAAATAATCAGCTGGAGATCGACATCTCCAGGTTGTTTAACAACGGCTCCGACATCATCCCGGCCGTCATTGTTTGTATCTCCAAGTCCTGCGACACCGATTTTTGGTAGATCCGGTTCATCGAAGATAATGTGCGCCCCACGGGGGGCTTCGGCTGCTCCGTCCCCGAATTGGCCCAGACCATCGTTATAGAAAACAAACGCATCTGCATCGGTATCAGCATGTGTGACGATCAGATCCTCAAAACCATCACCGTCTAAATCACCAGCAAAGTCGAAAACATTTCCAAATAGAGCCCGACTGCGGCCAAAGCAATCGATAGGTTGGTCATTTTCATCAAAAACCACCACCCGGCGGTTGATGCCGTCGGCAACCGCAAAGTTAGCGATTCCCCCTGGATCTCCATCCAGGTCTTTCCCACCAATGATGTGCTCACCGTATCCATCGGGGTCTGCAGAACACACATGAGGGACCACAGCGGTGTCCGGATTATTAGGGACATAGGTAATTGAGTCGGGCAAATCTACGCCCCCATTGAATCGGTAGATGACACTGGGATTACCGGCACTAAAAACCAGGTCATCGCGTGCATCACCACTGATATTCCCGGCACTCGCGCCAGCATAACCGGCCTTGCCATCTGGAACAGTCAAGACGATGACACCATCGCTGCTATTTGCAGGATCATCATCGAGAACAATCGAGTCTGGTAGCACCGGCCAATCGGCCCGGCCGGACACCACAAAGGCCGTCGTTGGGTTTTGCTGAGCTGAGATACTCCCACCGAGAAAAATATCGCCCAAGCTCGCACCATCTCCAGCACGCTGATTAAAATTGCCGGCTGCGGCAACAACGCTAATCAATCGGCCGTTGTTTGCCGTGATCAACGCATCGGGTGTAGCGAGGGTCGAGCGATCACAAGCACCATCACAACCAAAATAAATGACAATGGCGGACCCAGCAAACCCATTTTGCACGCCAATGACAGCAAAGTCAGCTGCACCATCACCATTGACGTCACCAATATTCGCTGCGCCGAGCCCGAAGAAACCTTGAAGAATTGAATCGGGAATCTCGAGGGGAAGCACCGTTAGAGCATCCTGATCTAATGCACCGAAGATCAATGATGCAACAGATGCAGCCGCTTGAGAGCCGACCACCAAAGTGTCATTGAGACCATCCCCATCTAAATCTCCAGCCCCGATAATCTGAGATCCTTGATTGAAAAAGTCGCTGTCATCCAACTGTCCCAAAATCGGTTCAACGTTGGCGGTTCTCTGATTCATGGTCAGATCGACAACGACTTGGCTGATTTCGCTCATCCGTCCAGCATCATCCATCGCTCTCACAGCAAGATGATGAATTTTATTTTGCTGAAGCCCATCTTGAATGGCCGGTCCTGGTCCGACACCCGTCAAAGAAATTAGCTCTTGGCCGCCCGGGGCGAGAGTAGCCGGAACCACGAGCTCTGATGAGGCGGCATTCTGCCATGCGTTCTCGTCACCAATAGCCGCGTCAGCGCGTCGTACTGCATACTGTAGAACCTGTCCGCCGGCATCACCATCATCGCCGGGAGCCGTAAACGTCAAGCTCACATCCGTCGACCGTCTGTCATTAATTTGTCCAAGGAGGTCACTCACGGCCGATGGCGCAGCGGGATCTGCGTTAACCGACCAATTTGCACAGCCAGCATTCCCCGCTTCATCTGTGACACAGAGCTGCAACGAACGGTTACCCGCATTCAGGGTCACACCCGCGAAGTTAACCAATGTCGGGCTATCCGAATTAATGGCGATTGGCTCGCCGATTGCGGCACCATCAACTCGGAGCAGAGCAGTCCTCGCTGTGACAACAGAATTCTCCGTAACGTTGACTTGAATGAGAGCCTGCTGTCCCGCTGTCGCAGCGTCGGAATCGGTCAGCAACGAGGCACCATCGAGAGGCTGCACGACAGACAACGTCGGGCTTGAGAGGTCGACTGAAAGAGCCTGATTCGGAGAATCTAGGGTGCTGTCATCAGCTGCTCGAACCCGAAACCTTACGTTTCGTTGCCCTTCGATAAAAGTGACTGCAGGAAATGAAATCACGCCACCGTCTGGCACCACCGAGTCGGCGACCTGCTCGCCGTCAACTAAGAGTAGAATTTGTGCGCCTACACAGGCCTGATCCAGTAGATCAACTCGACCGTTGATATCCAAAGTCAACTCATTGCCACTCCTGATACCATCTGCAGCACCAAGGATGGCTGGATTTGTATCAAAGCCGCCAATGTTGCTGGTGCAACCAGGAATCTGCAACTCGACGGATACAGTCGCCGATGTACCTGCATTACCGCAAACGTCAGCCGCGGAAAGCTGCATCGTTTGCACGCCCGGCGATAATGTCACACGAACAGGAGCGACAATTTGGCCTGCCGCTGGGGCAAGCAGTGGACTTGGCGATGTTTCGGCTGGCGCACCGTTGATGGTGAGATCAATCTGTTCACCTTCTTCGATTGGAGCAGCGGCATCCAATTGCGCGACTAAGTCGACCTGAAAACCGTTAGCAGAGTTGGCATCCGCATCGTCAATAGCGGTTAATATCGCCCCATCAAGCAAACCGTCTATGCTCAAATTGGGCGCGATGGTGTCGACCAAAACGGGGACCGCTATCGGCTGGGTCCAATCGTCAACGCCATTGACCTGAGCAAAGCCGCTGACGCTGCCGACGTTCGAACAGCCGTCAGTCACGGTCACAGCAAGATTATGTGCGCCCTCAGCAAAGGTCTGCGCAGCAAAGTCGACCGTATCTGTTTGTGCCTGCTGCGTTGCGATTTCGATCCCATCCAAGACCATGCGCGCTGTCACCGTATCGTTCTGCTCACGTCCTGTATTAATTTGAACTGAGTACTGGAGGCCGGCGGTGTTCTCGTCTTCATCAGCAGTGGCATTCAAACAAGCCGCTTGGACGATGTTGGTCAAGCTAGGCGTAGGTGCTGTTGTGTCCACTTGCAATGGCAAGGTGACAACATCCACGCCTTCTGTAGCAACTGAATTGCCAGCAAGGTCGGAGCCTGTAACATTGAGCGTCCTGGTTCCTTCAGCGAGTTGCACCGTAATGTTACCCTGGTTATTGACGAGGGCGACTGAGCCTTGGGATACACCATCCTCCGTCAACAAACGGATGACTTGCCCATCTTCAAAACCCTCGGTTTGAACACGAACTTGGAATTGAGCTGCCGTGCCCGGTGCCCCCTGATTACGCCTTTCCATCTGGTTAATACAGCCATCGTTGTCGGCATCATCAACCAGCGTGAGCTGAGTCACACTGGGTGCTTGACAGTCGATGTTCAGAGCAACTGGAGCAGATTCCACGCGATCGCCGAAAATCCCTACGAATGTAATGTCATGCTGACCATCGACGAGCGTCAATGGACATGCAACCTGAGCCCCATTTTCCGTCGAGCCCGTAATACGACACGCTCCAGCCAGTGCTGATGATGCGCCATTGCATTGGCCTATCGGTGCCGTTTGTTGAACATTCGTACACACAAAGAACTCTGCACCCTCAGCCATTCCTTGACCAACGGCGGTCAATTCAAATTGACAACCTGCACGATTGTTATCTGTATCAGAATTGGCGTTTACAAATCCCGGAGTTGGAGTCAAGATGCGCGACTCTCGTGCCGACGGAGAAATAGACGCTGTCATGGATGCACTGGCCTGGACATTACATCGGTCCGTTACGCCAGCCGTAATCAGGACGTCGCCCAAAGGCACAGTCGTCGGCGGCAAAGACACGGTGGAACATTCAGCGTCTGCAGGAATATTGACAATGTAGGGGCTGCCCGCGAGTGCTGGCAGTGTTGTTATATTGAGCTCTTGGCCGCCTGCGCCACAAACCTCGAACCGCAAGCCACTCTGTGTCCCAGCTGTTGCTGGATCTTCATCAACAAACGTCGCTGATGCGTCGGGACTTAGAATGCTGACAGTCGGCCCTTGCCTATCGACGATGACCGAGAATTCTTGTGGTTCGATGTCAACATCAACCTGACCGAGTACCTGGCCAGACAAGGACACCGCATACTCCCCATCTGGAAGCTCAAGAGCATCGAGTGCAAAACCATACCTCTCGCCGCCGCGCGGTTCGAAACCAACCACGAGGTCATCGTCTAATTGCGGCGATGTAATGGTCGCGCTCAGCGCTGGCTGATTTCCATCTAGATCCATTCCGGTTCCAGCAAAGTCCACCTCATCGGACCGTACGCAAGATGGTGCCCGAGCCGGTGTAAAGAGGCTGAAGCTCGGCCGGTCGAAGAATGCCCTCCATACAACTTCGCGAGCCGTCGATGGATTACTCGTGCCGCCGATAACCGTACGACAAATGAATTCACCTTGCTCTGATTGTTGAAAGGTCACAATGACCGCATCGTTGGTCGGATCATCATCTAGGAGATCTGACCGATTAATGGCGTCGCCGGGCCCCCGAGCCCTGTCGACAAATACTGGGCTTCCACTGACTGCGGCACATTCGATTGAAATGGGGTAGTCGACATCGCTGGGGCGCGGGTCGATCAAGTCGATGGAGACCGGGATTTGAGCACCGGCTCGCGTTGGTTCCAAATCGAGGCTGAAAACCAGTAAAGAACCGTCACTTGGTTCAATGATTTGTGCGGTCGGAACGACTGCATCGAGGCGGATTGTATAGGCATCGGACTCACCTGCTTCGCCGCAAATGTCAGTCGCCGACAGCGTGAGGTCTCCAGAGTAGAACGCCCCCCTGGCAACCGCGACTTCGAATCTAAATTGTCCGTTTTCATCGACCCGTGCATCAGCGGGTGCGTTGTCCAAAGCAGGCTCGAAACTGAGTTGGACCCTCGCGCCAGGCTCGACACCGTTTGCCCGACCTTGAATGGCCCAATAAATTAAACCTCCGTCTTGTTCTCCTTCGGCAATTAAGCGCGTGTTCACTCGACCACCATTGAAGTCATTCAATTCGAATTGGGGTCCCGTTGTGCGTACAGAAAGGGGATAGGGGCCAACAACGGTTGGATCAGCGAGACCATCGTTTGCACTGATTGTGATGGTGTTTTCGCCATCTCTCAGCGTGACCTGTTGGTTTGCAACACCATCAACGGTCTGCGCGGTAATTGCTGGGAGATTGTTGACCGTAAAAACGACCTCCGGACAACTGGTTTGTGCACTCAAGGTCGTCTGGAAACCAGGTGCGACTGAATCTTCATCGGCGGAGGCACCTAAATCACAACCAACACCGCTCGGCTGAGGATTGACGGTAATAGAACATGCGAAAGACCGTACCTGAACCCGGATTTCAGCACTGACGGGATCACCTTCAGCAGGCGTCAAAACTGCAGATATTGGGTAGCTTCCGTTGCGGTCGAAGGGAACTGATGCGTCGAGTTCGATAGGGCCGCTCTCGACATCGACCACTTGAGGCATTGAATCACCAACGTTGAGTTGTAATGTGCCATCGCTAACCAAACTGATATCGAGAGACACCTTGAATTGAAGACCGTTGGTAACATCCCCATCTAAGTCATCGGTCGCTGTCAGCTCAGCGTTATTGGTCGGTGCAAGAATGACAACCTGATTTAAGTTACCCGCATCAGGCTGAGGTGGTAAATTAGGGCCTGACGAATCATCACAACCAAGAGCAAGTGCCCCAATGACAAACAATGGGTAAGAGAGCCAATTTTTCCAGAACGAACCAAACATGAGAAATAATCTCCAAGTCTCAATCTTCAAATTACTGACGTAGTCTCCCACAAAAGTAGGAATGGTGTCACGGGCTGCGCGCATCTGCGATGCAGACATGCACTATAAATGTTCGCTCGACCACATAATTTTCGCGATCAACTCGCTTTCTATTCAATACGGACGTTGTCTGAATTGAGTATGTAACGCGACTTATTGGGATCTGCTATGCGCACTCTACTCGGCTGGGTGGGAAAATCAATCGGATGCGTACTCGATTAAATCGCGTGCGGCGAGTTTATCGAGAAAAGCGCTTAGGTCAGATTGGGCAGTGGCCTCATCAACTTGAAACTCATCAATCAAAAGGTCACGGATGGATGCACTGGTGTGACTGCGCTCAATGATTCGCGCCCAAATGAAAGAGCCGACCTCGTTCAACCTCTGCAATTGGTCAGTCCGGGGATCCAGGATGAGCGCGCAGCCATCGACGATCCGAGCAGCGACTCGGCGATGAGGTGTAATCAGTTTGGTCGAGTTCATGATTCAAAGCTCCTATCTATCGTCGGCCCCATAGACCGACGATAGACGAGTGAACTTAGCGATTGCCAATCTTTTCGGTGAGTTCAGGAACAATGTCGAAGAGGTCAGCAACGATACCGTAGTCCGCGACCTGGAAAATGGGTGCTTCCGGGTCCTTATTAATGGCGACGATCGTCTTTGAACCCTTCATGCCAGATAGATGCTGGATTGCACCACTGATGCCCACGGCGATATATAGGTTAGGCGCAACCACTTTACCAGTTTGTCCCACCTGCCAATCGTTGGGAACCCATCCTTCGTCAACGACCGCTCTCGTCGCGCCCAGGGCACCACCGAGTTGATCAGCTAAGGTCTCGAGGAGCTTGAAGTTCGTTGGTTCTTTAAGGCCACGCCCACCGGCAACAACGACATCTGCATCTGTCAATGCCGGTCGGTCAGACTTAACAGAATCCAATCCAACGTATTCCATCCGTAATGACGCCACGTCGATATCAGCACTCAGTGTCTCAACAGCACTTTGCCCCTGTCCACCTTGAGCGGCGTCAAATCCGGTCGTCCGGACCGTTAGGACTGTGACCTCTGTGTTAACCTTGACCTGCCCCAATACGGATCCTGCCCACATTGGACGAGTGTACGTCAATTGGCTGCCATCACCATTGATGGCGATGACATCACTGGCCTGTCCAGCACCCAATCGAGCCGCCAATCGAGGCGTTGTGTCCTTGCCCTTCGCTGTTGCAGCAGCAAGTACATAAGTTGCACCCGATGCCTTCACGGCGACCTCAAATCCCTGCGCATAGGCAGGTGCCGTGTAACTGGCCAGAGCACTCGATTCAACCTGATAGACGGTTGCAGCTCCGTATTGTGCGAGTTCGGTTGCTACGGCTCCAATTCCGGAACCAACAACTGCCACATCAAAGCTTCCACCCACTTTGGCCACGATTTCTTTCGCAGCCTGAATGGCATTCAAGGACCCACGGACCAAGTCTCCCGATTCATGCTCTGCGAGTACGATTACATTACTCATATATTGTGTCCTTTCAGGCCTCAGATGACCTTCGCCTCATTTGCGAGTTTATCCATCAACTCATCCACGTCTCCGATGATGATGCCAGCTTGACGCTCAGGCGGCATTTCAAATCCAACCGTCTCGACCTTGAGTTCATCGTCGATTTCTAAATCCTCTAAGTCGAAGACATCGAGTGGCTTTCTCTTCGCCTTCATAATCCCAGGAAGACTCGCATAGCGAGGCTCATTCAAACGTAAATCGGTGGTGATCACTGCCGGGAAACTGAGGCGGACGGTTTCGACACCGCCATCAACTTCTCGCATGACATCTGCACCATCGTAGTCGTCATTAACAGACACCTTGTAGGCGAATGTCGCCTGCGGCCAGCCCAGATACTCAGCCATCAATTGCCCGACCTGATTACTGTCTCCATCGGTCGCCTGCTTTCCAAGGATCACCAGGTCTGGTTCTTCATCTTGGCAAATCTTGACCAAGATTCGTGCAACAAGGTCAGAATCGAGTTCGTCTTCATCATGTTCGACCAGGATCCCTCGATCGGCTCCCATGGCGAGGCCCGTACGCACCTCTTTGGTCGCTTCATCATCACCGATGGCGATGACAATGATCTCGGGGTCATCCGCGTCCTCGGCAATTCGAAGTGCTTCCTCGATTGCGATTTCACAAAAGGGGTTCATCTTGAAGTCAACATTGTCGAGGTCGAGTCCACTGCCATCCTTCTTCAGCGTAATCTTGCTGTAGGGGTCAGTAACCCGTTTCGCTGTAACGAGAATTTTCAAAGGTCGCTCCTATGGGTTAATGCTCTGCCTCTGGGCCAAGCCCCGAGACAAAGAGGTTAAATACTTGGTTCACTGCGTCATTCAAAGACCATGGCGCAGCACGTCCCTCTCGGGCGCATGCGAGCCACATTACGGTCAGTTCATCTAGAGCACCGAAAAGAGCCCTTCGGTACAATTTAGGGTCGATATCCGCTCGAAATGAGCCGTCTCGCATCCCGTCTGTCAAAATGTCTTCGGCCACGCCTAAATACTCGTAGAATTTCCGCGCCCGATACTCTCGCACAAATTTGGCGGACTGTCTGAGCTCCACGGCCAATACATCGGCCAAAGCTTGGTCACGCTGAACCAATTCGAGGTGCAGCTCAATAAAGCGCCTCAATTGCCCGGGTGGTGTCTGCTCTTCCCTAAGCTCAGACTTTAACATCGCCAAAATGGTGTCCATTCGGTCTTCAAAAACGCTGATCAGCAAATCGTCTTTGTTTTTGAAATAAAGGTAAATGGTTCCCCCCGCTACCCCAGCAGCTTCCGCCACATCGTTAACCCGGGAATTGAAAAAACCACGTTCAGAGAAAACATGAACGGCCGCGTCAATTATCCTTCGACGCTTATCACCTTCTCGGGGTCTAACCAAACCATTTCCTTTTCTAAATGAATGTTCATTCATTATTGATCTATGTTCTTAATGAGGCAACCCTTTTAAGTCAAGAATCAGTCAATTTTATTCTCTCTGATGATTTTTGATCCTCCTAACCAAAAGCTGATCTATAAAGCGGTTTCCGACCGTCGATTGGATTGTTTGGCAAAGAAATGAAGACAAAGAGCATGGTGAATTTCGATCATTTAAATGATCAGCAGCGAGCGGCCGTATTTAAGACGGATGGACCTGTACTCGTTCTCGCTGGTGCTGGATCGGGCAAGACTCGTGTCATCACCTACCGAATTGCTTATCTGGTTTCCCAAGGTGTCAGTCCAAGTGAGATTCTCGCGCTTTCTTTCACAAACAAAGCCGCAAAGGAAATGCGGGAGCGCGTTATCGAGCTCATCGGATCTGCCGCGAAAACAGCTCACTTAAGCACGTTTCATGCACTGGGATTACGGTTTCTACGCGATGAATATAAAGAGGCAGGACTCAGCGAAAAATTTACCATCCTCGACGAAGGAGACCAGCTTGCGGCAATCATCGATCTCATGAGAGAGGTCGGTTACGATACCGATGAATTTGATCCAAAACTCGTCCATGGCCTGATTAGCCACTATAAAAGTCGCTTGGAAAGACCCGACGCGAGACGGGGCGGACTTGAAGGTGCCGTAGCACACATTGCGCCTCTGTATGGGCGTCGGCTTCGGGCATTAAATGCTGTTGATTTTGATGATTTAATTGCACTGCCCGTTTGGTTATTGGAGACCAACGAAGAGATTGGATATCGCTGGAGCGGTCGATTCAAATACATGATGGTTGACGAATACCAAGATACAAACTTAGCCCAACTTCGACTTTTGAAAGCCCTAGCAAAACGCTACCAAAACGTCTGTGCGGTCGGTGACGATGACCAGTCCATTTATGGATGGCGCGGTGCAGAGGCTGGGAATATTCTTCGATTTGACAAACATTTCAAGGGCGCTCAAACCATTGCTCTGACTCAAAACTATCGGTCGACAAATCGGATTCTGCGCGCCGCCAACAAGCTGATTTTGAACAATGCAGAGCGGCACAAAAAGTCGTTGTGGAGTGAACTAGGTGAGGGAGAATCGCTGCGGTATATGGAGGCAAAAGATGGCGACGAAGAAGCGAAATGGGTCGCAACAGATATCTTAAGTTCCAAACGACACTACCAAGCGGATTGGAATGAATTTTCCATTCTGTATCGAACAAACGCGCAGGCACGGCTGCTCGAAGACGCGATTCGAAATCAGGATATTCCGTACAAAATCATTGGTGGGACTCGATTCTACGACCGCAAGGAAGTCCGAGATCTCGTCGCTTACCTTCGGTTCATCAACAATCCCTGGGATGAAGTCGCACTGAGGCGAATCATTAATTTTCCATCACGAGGCATCGGAGATCTGACCATCCAGCGAATCGCCGAAGAATCACGCAAGCGAGATGTGCCCTTCTTTCGGCTGGTCGAAAGACCGTCCGATGTTCCAAACTTAAAGAATTCAACGCGCGACTTATTGGCGGGATTTCACCTCCTGATGAAAGACTTCCGCGACCGTTTCAGACAACCCGATGCCGACTTTGGCTCCATTTGCAGAGACCTGATTGAAACCATTGATTTCAGGAATGCATTCGGTCGAACCGAAAAAAATGTGCGCCGACTCATGATCCGATTGGACAACCTAGATGAAGTCGCATCTGCATTAGGAAGCTTTCGGAAAAACAATCCAGAGTGTGGGCTTGAAGACTTCCTGTCGATGCTCAGCTTGGACCGAAATAAAGAAGAAGAAGAAGAAGAAAATGAAAATGTCGTGGCTTTGATGACTCTTCATAGTTCCAAGGGTCTGGAATTCAATCACGTTTATCTGGTCGGATTTGAAGAAGGGTTTGTTCCACATATTCGACAGGCAGACGCGTCCTCCGCAGCAACAGCGCCGGTCGACATCACCGAAGAGCGGCGACTGATTTATGTGGGTCTGACCCGAGCGCGCAAACGGCTGACATTGACCGGTTCGAAGACACGATTGAAATACGGTCGCATCTTGAACAGAAAACCAAGTCGTTTCCTCCATGAGATACCGAAAGAGTTATTCGACGGGGATCGGTCTGGAAAAATGCCCGAGTTGACGGGTGACGCCCTTGAAAAACGAGCCCAGAATGCATTTGATGAGATGTTTAAAATCGTAGGTGGTGATGAGATCGTTTAACACCAGTAAAGATTTCATCAGTCCTTATTCTTGAATAAATGGCAGTGAAGTGTTCGGTTTTCTTTACGAACAGGCCCGTCTGGACGCAAGATATGCACGGCGTTAAAAACTAAACGGCTTGAGCAGGAGCAAAATGGCACAGCATACTCTGCTATTGGTGGACCCGGACACTCAGCACTCACGAGTGATGGAGGTATCCCTTCGCAAGTCTGGCTATCAGGTGATCACGGCCAGAGATGGTGCAGACGCCCTCGCTAAGATAGACAATGCAAACCCAGATTTGATCATCAGCGACACCCGAATGCCAAACCTGTCCGGACTGGAGCTCTGTCAGCGGCTGAAGTCGAATCAACATGCGTCGATTCCGTTCGTATTTTTGACAATTGACAACAGCATTGAGACCAAGGTCAAAGGCCTGGAAGCCGGTGCTGACGATTACCTAATCAGGCCAATTTACACACGCGAGCTTGCAGCGCGAGTGGCACTCATTCTTGAGAAAAGAACACAAGAACAGCTCAAGAGTCCTTCAGAACAACAGCATTATTTCGGGGATTTAGAGAAGATGGGCGTCGTCGATCTTCTCCAAGCCATGGAAATGGGTCGAAAGAGTGGCATGCTCTTGATACGACGGGCCACAGATAAAGGAACACTCTGGTTCAGAGATGGTGTTCTTTTAGATGCGAGTACAGGAGCCCTTCAAGGTGAGTCGGCCGTATACAGAATGCTCACCTGGGACAAAGGCCGATTTGAAATCGATTTCACACCACCAAGACGACCGCCATCGGTCGGCAAATCAAGCACGGAATTAATTGAAGAAGGCATGGGCCAAGTCGACGCTTGGTCTGACATCTCAAAACAACTTCCACCCTTAGATTCTGTACTCGCGGTGGACTACACAGAACTTGCTGCTCGAATTGAAGAGCTGCCTGCGCAAGTCAACGAGTTTATCCGGCTGTTTGACGGTGTAAGCACCATCAGAAACGCGATCTATATGTCGTCAATGAATGACCTAGTTGCACTCGAAACGACGAGCCAGCTTTACTTTGAAGGTCTCATTACTGTTGGTGATCAGATTCAGCCCGATGCGGTCAATCAACCCATTCCTGACTATCAAACGTCGGCTCCGCCTTCGATTCAACCGACCGTTGCAGACGCGCTCTTACAATCTGTAGAGGACCTGACAGGCCGACCCATCGCATCAAAACCTGAGACCGAACATCAGTCGACCCAATCGGGAGCAAACGCTGTCAATGCATCACAGGTCGCGACTACGGCCGCTTTCTTATCCCAAAGACAGGTCACAAAAGAAACAGATGCACCGAAAGCCGAAGCACCGATTGAGGTGCCTCAGGGGCCCATAGTTGAGCCGGCAGACGAGCAGATGGCGCACCTGCCAGCAATCGACCAAACGACGCCCAATTCACCGGTTCCTGGCACAGAGCCAGCCACAAGCCAATCAACAGGACCGAGTTCGATCCCGGAAGTTGAGAATAGCTTGCTGACCGATGACGCGGCGATGAGTGATTCAGCCTCAGCAGTTCCGGCAGCGTCTAATGCCCAGATATTAGAGACCTCATCTCAAGGCTCCAAACAGGTGGTCGAAGATTCACCTACGCCAGAAAATGACCCCCTTTCTGGTGCCCAATACGGCTTGAGCAATGAGCCCGCTGAAGATGTTTTTCCAGAATTCGAATCCGGGGCGACGCTATCGGAAGAAGATGAGGATTCGTTCTTTACATCTGATCTGGGGTTCGGCCCATCATCGACACCACCTCAGGACGATGGATTTAATACCGATTTCGGTGAAGATGAAACGGAAGAGCCCCAGGGTATTCCTCGACTGGCACTTCTGTTTGCCGTTTTGATCGTCGTCGGCGGCTGTGCGTTTGCCTTTTTGAGGGACACGGTAGAACCACTTACGATTCCAAGAAACAGCCTCAATGAAAATTGGGTCAAGGACGAACTGAAAAAGGCTGCAGTGACGGGACCAATCGCAGCGATAGACGCTGGGTGGGCTATCCCATCCGAGCCAGACGGCGGTGTCATCTTTAAAACAACTCCAGTCGTTGTCGATGCAGGCGTCGTGCCCCAACCCGACGCAGCAAAGGCACCGGCAACCGAAAAGCCGCCTGTACAGGATGTAAAAAAGTCGCCTGTCGTTGAGAAAAAACCACCGGAAGAGGCGTCTCCAACGGAACCGGACTCGTCAAAGCAGAAAAAAGCCAATGGACTGACGTTAGACGCTGTCAAGTTACATAAGAAGCGTAAATACGGAGCAGCTGCTAAGAAATTCGAAGCTGCCCTAGCCCTGTCGCCAAACTCTCGACCGACGCTGATCGGCTACACAAAAACATTGCTGGAATTAGGTCGGCTTAAAACGGCTTTAACCTATGCAGAAAAAGCGGCTCGAATCGCGCCGAATAATGCAGAAATCTTCTTAATTCTAGGCAATGCAAGGCAGGATCTCGGAATGAAGGCCAAAGCCATTAAAGCATACGAACGATATCTTAAACTCGCACCATCTGGTAAGTACTCATCAGAACTACGGCAAGTCATCAAAGGCATGAAAGCAGCACCGAACTGACATGGGCCAAACTCAATTGGGAGCTTGAAAATGGCATGCGTTCTAGCCATCGAAAGTAGCTGCGACGAGACGGCTGCATCGATTGTAGTCGATGGACATCTCGTCCTGAGTGATCCTGTTGCTACGCAAATCGATATTCACAAAAAATACGGTGGCGTTGTACCCGAACTTGCCAGCCGAAACCATGTGGTCGAAATCATTCCTGTGGTGGAGGAAGCACTCGAAAAAGCAGATTTATCGTGGTCCGATTTAGATGCCATTGCTGTCACCCGCGGGCCTGGATTGGTGGGGGCGCTGCTGGTTGGATTACAGGTCGCCAAATCTCTGGCATACGCGCATAATTTGCCACTGATTCCCGTCCATCACCTCGCGGGTCACCTACATGCAGTTTTCTTACACAGACCTGGCGAAACAAAGCCCATGGGACCTGGCTATCCCCACATTGCGCTGGCCGTCAGTGGGGGACACACCGCGCTCTACGAGGTGCATTCGCCGAGCCACGTCGTACAACGTTCAAATACCCGTGATGATGCAGCGGGGGAAGCATTCGACAAAGTCTCTCGGATGCTCGGGTTGGGATACCCTGGCGGCCCGATTATTGAGCGCTTGGCACGACAGGGTGATCCACAAGCGTATCGGTTTTCCGTACCCATTTTTAAAGATGGGGCATTGGATTTCAGCTTTAGCGGATTGAAAACAGCCGTTTTGACAGCCATCAAAAAATATGGGCAAAGCGATGAAATACCGAGCGGTCAGGACCAATTTGATCTGCTTGCGAGCTTTCAAGCTGCCGCTATTAAACAACTTGTGCATCGGACGGTTAGGATGGCTCGTTCTGCCCAAGTCTCTGACGTCGTTTTATCGGGAGGAGTCGCCTGCAACGGAGCACTAAGGCTGGCTCTGTCGGCGGCACTCTCCGACTATGACATCACCATGCATGCACCGCCTCCGCGCTGGTGTACTGATAATGCAGCTATGATTGCGGGCGCTGCAAACCATCTCGCGGACCGTCGAATTGGCCAGGGGCACCACGCTGATGACAGGCGATTAAATGCCATCGGTGCGTGGCGACTCGACCGATGAGCTTCCACGATCCTCGTGCCGTTCTTCGTGCGCACGGGCTATGGACCAAAAAGAAGTTTGGACAAAACTTTCTGATATCGCCAGAGGTGCCTGAGCGCATCGTGCAGGCAGGCGGTCTATTGGCAAACGATGTGGTTTTCGAGATCGGCGCAGGATGTGGAACGCTCACTCGCGCATTGGCCCCTCATGCAGACCGTTTGATCGCGCTGGAATATGACCGAGATTTAGTGCCTGTCGCTCGAGCTGAATTAGGCTGGGCAGAGCATGTAGAAATCAGGGAGGGCAACGTCCTTGATGTGAACTGGTCATCCATAAAGGACGAGTTTGGACAGTCACCTGTCATTTACGGAAACCTACCGTACCATCTCAGCTCAAAGATCATCATGGGGCTCATTGAAAACCCAACGAAGTGGCGGAGAGCATGCTTCATGCTACAAACGGAATTTGCTCAAAGGCTCACGGCGACGGTGGGAACCCGAGCCAGCAGCGCAATGACAGCACAATGCGCGCTGTGGGCGGTCACATCACACGCTTTTGATGTACCGGCCCAAGCCTTTCACCCGGCCCCGAAAGTTCAATCCAGCGTGGTCGTCATGGAGAGTTTGGCCGAGCCGACCGTCGATGTCGGCGACCCAAAAGTATTCAAATCGGTTGTTCGTGCTCTGTTCGGCCAACGTCGAAAAATGGTTCGCAAATCGTTGAAGTCAATCTGCAGCGATGTAGGCGAACTCTTTTTAGAAACAGGGCTTGATGGGCGACGCAGGGGAGAGACATTCTCCCTCGACGAAATTGCCCGATTGAGTCGTGCCCTGTCTCGGTAGGCTCCGCAGCAATACTAAAGAGATGAATGGTCATTAAACCGACCGCTGCGGACAAAAGAATAAAGAGCCAACCGGCTTCGATTCGCCAAGTCGTGAGCCATGCTACTCGCGGCACCAACTGATACAACAGCGCCAATTCGAGCCATGATCGCTTTCTGTACAATTTCAAACCCTGCCCGACTGCTGACCACAAGCACGTGACCGTCGAGGGGAAACTCTTGGATTCTCAGGCATCGGCCAATCACTTTATCGACAGCATTGTGACGACCAACATCTTCCGCGAATGCTTTGATTTGACCATCAGGAGTGAAAATAGCAGCACCGTGCACGCCACCCGTCATTTCAAAGTTGGTTTGTCTCGATCGAAGTTTTGCCGGCACAGAGCTAATGAACACATCATCCAATGTCATAAGATTGGGCAGCGGCTCGGTCATCTGGAACACCTTATCGATGGATGCTTTTCCGCAGACGCCACAGCTCGAACTCACATATTGAACTCGAACCGCATTTTGCAACCGCGTTTTCGCCCTGAAATTACCAGAGGCTAAATTCATAAAAACCAGGTTTTGCCGATTTGGATTGTTTCCGTCTGTGCAATGTCCGAGAGATGCAATGTCATCGAGGTCGTCGATGACGCCCTCTGTGAACAGGAAACCTACAGCCAGGTCCAGATCTTTTTCTAAATTGGTTTCTGGGGTTCGCAAGACAACCGCAACGGGTTGGCCATCAACCCGCATTTCCATTGGTTCCTCTACAGCGAGGTAATCAGTGGTTGCTTCATCCCCCTTCTTCAATTGAATCTGCTGATAACCTGGATGACGAAAATCAC
This sequence comes from Myxococcota bacterium, assembly GCA_036337435.1. Taxonomy (GTDB): domain Bacteria; phylum Myxococcota_A; class Bradymonadia; order UBA7976; family UBA1532; genus UBA1532. Next base: position 286,051 of record JAYZEG010000058.1, on the reverse strand, counting down.
TCACGTTTGTTTATCTCAACCATCATCTTTTCACGCAGTCGAATTACACGTTTTCGCGCCCACTTTGCCCGATTACCCGTATGAAATCTGGAAAATAGTTCATATTCGGCTATGGCACGCTCCAGATCCCGGACGATTTCATAATATTGACCGAGGTCAAAGTGTGCGCTCCGGTCTGGTTTCGACACAATCAGTGCTTCCCTGAGTAGATGGCGTGCTTGGGGAGGGTTGTCGGTCATGTAGATACGACCCAAGGACGCGAGCACATAACCATCTTCAGGTTCTAGCTTCTGCGCTGATTCAAAATGAGAACGAGCGGTTTCGGTGTCATTTTGCGACAACGCAATTCGACCCAAAAGTACATGCGCACGAACGTACTTATTGTCGACATTTACGCACCGCGTTGCGAATGCTCTAGCATCGTTCATAAAATTCAGTTCGTAATTGCAAATCGCGGCACCAATGAGTGCTTTAATCTCCTTTGGTCGAACATCAAGAACCTCGACGAAACCAGTCAATGCTTGCTCGTGTTTCCCAATGGTTTTTCGCAATAGAGCAAGATTTAAACGGGCATTTAAATCTTGCGGTGTTTGTCCGAGTACATGCAGGTATTCTCGCTCCGCAGTCTCATGCTGATTCAAAATTTGCGCACAGTAAGCGAGAGCAAATCGATATCTGACATTGCCCGGATCGAGGGCTGTCGCATAGGCCATTCTCGCTCGCGCATAGTCTCGTTTCATCAAGTTGATAGCAGCCTGACCTACACTGTAATGCAGGCGAGCATCGTCCGGATGTTGAGCCAGCCTTGGCGACGCATAGATGATGGCGTCAAGGTGGCGACCAGCCCAAACCAGGCACCTCGTTCGCCAGCGTGTCAATCTTGGTTTTGAGCCAGCCAAAATCTCTATGATCTTAAGGACCTCGGCGCCCATTTTGGCAACCAGTGCTTTCACGTCTCTATGTCTGTAGCCAGTTTCGCTTCAAGTGCTGTAATCTGGCTGGCTCTATCCAATTCTCCGCGTTCGACCAAAAGTCGAATTAAGGTTCGATAGTGTTCCCGCTCAGTACTGCCAAGTTGGACACAGAGCTGAAGGTGATTCAGATAAGATTCGTGGTCATCGACCATATCAGAGAGTGCAGCGCCGACCATAACGACCGGTAAGAACTGCAAGAGACTTTCGTACGCTGCGATGGAGCCTTGATACATCAAATAAGCTTGAGTCGGCCCTTGAGCATTGAAGCAGTATTCAACAATGCCAAGGAGAGCGGTGCTCGCCCACTCGGGCGATTTCTCAATCCACGCTTCGACAACGGTAAACGCGCGTTTTGGTTGATTCAACTGCAGCCAAATATCTATAAAATCTCGGTCCAGGTCAGCCAGCTCACCCTCGGGAACCCGATTCCGAACATCCGCAAGTAAGCTCTCTGCTTGGTCTGCACGCCGAAGACTCGCCAACGCTTGTACACAACCAATGTCCGCTCGATATGCATGGACTGCGGGGTCCCGATACAGGTCTGGTGTACACATCTCGCGTATGCGGCCGGCTTTTTTGAATGCTGCGTGCGCTTTGATGCGCTGATTACTCTCAAGCGCAGCACGACCGATAAAGAACCAAAGCTCGCCATAGTCAGAGCAGTCTTGAACCCATTCCAGGCCTCTCTGAAATGCATCTTCCGGCCTCCCCATCTTGCGGAGACACTCTACGCTAAAGACCATAGCACTACGGGCAAAGTCGCTGCCTTTGAAATCATCTATCAAGGGTATGAAGAAGTCCAAACCCCGCTCAAATTCACCACGCATCATATAGGTCCAGCCGACACAATATCGTGTGTGGCAGTCGGCTGGCGTTTCGAGATATTGCATCTCCAATAAATCAATATTGCGTTGACCGATCAGCTCGTCTTGTTCATCCGTCAGCTGTTCAAAATCCTGCGTGATGGCCAGGTCATCATGATATTTGAACCGTTGACCAGGCGGTGTTTCGAGTCGTTCGTAAATCCGACCAACGAATTTAGCATCGGTGCTCGTGTACCAAAGACGTGGTTCATATGTGGACTCGAGCAATGATCCATCAGCTGACACCACATTGATGGGAAAGCAATGGATATCAGACTGAGGCGATGCGCTTTGAACCAGCTGCCGAATGGTTTTCAACTGGCCTGGTTGCAGCCGCTCATTGTGTTCGATCATCAACACAGAATCAGAGCGGACTTCGGCCAATAGTTTGTTTCGTGCGTTTGAAAAGTCATCTCCCCAAGTCAGCTCAAGGAGACGCATATTGGCTGCAAGTCGAGGTGATTCAGGTACATTTCGACCGTCAGCGAATGCGATTATGACCTCATCGACCAAACGACTGACAAAGGCGAGGGTGCTGAGTTCAAAGTGTCCTTCGGGTCTCACGAAAACACAGAGTGTCAACGTAACGTCCATGCCCATCAACCTGGCCGGTTCCGACGCTTGTGACCGCGGCTCTTATTCCTCTTGGAAATGACAGTGGTCAATATCACCGTACTGTTGTCTTCTCCACCTCGCGAGTTGGCTAACTCGATCAGTCGAGACGATACGTTCTTTCGAGGGTGCTGTTTGACAACCTCGTAGATTTCTCCATCCTCAACGTGGCCTGTAAGACCATCCGAGCAAATGACGAACTGATCGCCTCTTTTCATGGGAACAGCGGCAACATCAACACGAACGTCTCTTTCGAATCCAATGCTACGGGTAATGATATTACGAATCATCGAATGCTTTGCCTGCTCGGGCGTAATGAGTCCCGCTGATACCTGCTCTTGTACCAGGGAATGGTCTTCAGTAATTTGATGAATCTGACCATCACGCAATAGATACGCTCGGCTATCACCCACATGACCAAACCAAGCCATGTCGTCATAGGCCAACATCGCAGTCACCGTGCTGCCCATGCCTCGCAACTCCGGGCGATACACCGCACGGTCGTAAACAGCAGCACAGGTTTCTCGAATCGTCTCTGAAATGAGCTCCGCCATCTTGATGGACGACCCACCGTCCCGACGGGCATTCTCGGCCTCAAAAAGACGGCGGAGTAATGCTTTGCCAACCGTCTCGACAGTCATTGTGCTCGCGTACTGCCCACCAGCATGCCCACCCATACCATCGGCAACGATCCACAAATTATTCTTCGGCAGAATGAGGTAAGAATCTTCATTGACCTCACGGCGACATCCAACATCCGACATCCCATGGCCAACAAGCCTAAAACTAGGTTGGTTCGTCGCGATTCGCGGTATTCGCGATTTTATCTCTGAACGGTTCGTGCGGCTCATCGGCTCGTCAATTGCTGTGATGCGGTCATGGTGTCGTTTCTGCGATGCCCAACCATAACGCGCCGTTTGTGTGGACGCAATGTGAGATCATCTAAGTTTTCTAAATGACGTCTAGGCTGATTTATCAAATTCCCCTTCGGAATGATCCTTCCCATCAAAGGACAGAAGTGTCGGGCGATCGCCTTTGCTTGTTGCGATATGAACGGGTCTTTTCCAAAGTCGGTAGAGATTCTGGAGGGTTGCCTGTCCATAAGATACATCAAGATCAACACCATCATGTCGATGAGTGAGGAGTAATTCAGACCGATTGTTGAAATTTGCATCATCAACCTCGATCACCGGCTGGCCCATATTTGTCAATTGGGTTAACAGCTTGGTTTTAACCTCTTTGAAGTCTCGAGATGCAATCTGCCATTCGTTGGCCCGTGCATTGTGTCCAAACGTGAACAGCTTGTGTTCAGCACAAAACTCTGGCGTCAAATACTCGTCTAAGAAAGTCACATCATTATGATGCTTTCTTACTTCAAATATCTTCTCGCGCCCCAATCCCGTCTGCCGATTCCAGTTCGCCCGTTCGGCCATATCCGAACACTCTTCGTATTCTTTTCCGAAGCGGCCTTGATTCCAGCGTTCTTCGATATGCCTGAACAACTCGATACCAAGCTTATAGGGGTTTAGGCGTCCCTTATGCATGACCGTACAACGACTGTGACGATCTGCATAATCAATCACCTCTGAGCCCTCCATAATGCCACTGCGCGTCATCATATGGGTATGCCAATAGCTGGCCCAGCCCTCGTTTAAGATCTTGGTCATCCCCTGAGGGGCAAAGTAGTAGGCCTCGTCTCTCACAATCCCGAGGACATTACGCTGCCAACGGGTGAGCGGTGCTTCCTGCATGAGGAACAGCATCACATCGCGCTGCGCAGAAACCGGAAATTTCGTTTTTTTGTCCGTCTCGTCTTTCTGCTTTTTACGCTGCTGTTCCATAAAGTTTTCGGGATTGACGTATTCGTCCATATATTCCTTGGCTTGAAGCCTTGGTAGACTGTCAACATCCCCGATGAGCTCATCCGGAAGGTCGCCCTTTGGGCGGTTTTCTTGCTCTGTTTTCTTCGGCCGATATGGCGAGTGCAAATCGATCAGATTCTCGAGAGATAAACAGACGTCGATGAACTCTTCAACAACCGTAACACCATACAAGTCTTGATAACGCCGGATCCGGGTCGCGTGATTAGCCATGGTGTCGAGCATTCTGCGGTTAGTGCGGCTAAACCAAAAATTATGTTTAAAGAAATCTGCGTGACCATAAACATGGGCCATGACCAACTTTTGGTCGACAAATTCATTGCCCTCCAAGAGGTAGGCATAGCAAGGGTCGTTATTGATGACGAGTTCGTAAATCTTAGATAAGCCATACGTGTGAGACTTGGATAGCCGCTCATACTCCATGCCAAAACGCCAATGAGGATAGCGCGTCGGAAAACCTCCGTAGGATGCGATTTCACTCATCTTGTCGTAGGAGACCATCTCAAATCTGGTATCGAAAAAATCGAGACCGAGGTCTGACGCAATCCGTTCTATCTTCTGCCGCCAACCTTCAAGTACATCAGGCAAAGGTCTCACTTTGAGATACTGAATCATCGGCCCGTCCCCAGAAATTCTTTGATAGACCCAACAATTGCGTCCTTATTTTTAATTTCTGAACAGACGAGAGCACAATCTTCATCGCCCACTTTGAAGTTATCTTTCAAGTCCTTGATGAACTGTCCTGAGCCATAAGGACTTTCAACTTGACCATAACTAAACTGATTGGAAGACGGAATCAGAACATCTTTCAGGAGTTGCACGCACGCCCGGGTATCGTCAACGGACCAATTGTCCCCATCGCTGAAGTGAAACGGATAAATATTCCAATCAGCACTGGGGTAATCAGCCTCAAGAATTTGAGCAGCCAATCGATACGCACTACTGATCATTGTGCCGCCCGACTCGCGGGTATGGAAGAACGTATGTTCATCCACTTCACGTGCTGTCGCGTCATGGACAATGTAGCGGGTCTCTATCCCCTCGTACTGACTTTTTAGCCAGGTGTTGATCCAGAAGCTTTCAATCCGGACGATTTCTTTTTGTTCATCTCCCATAGAGCCGGATACATCCATCATATAGATGACAACAGCATTGGATTGGGGACTTTTGACCGTAGACCAGCTCCGGTAGCGCATGTCGTCTTTTATGGGCAGAATGACCGGATTTTTGGAATTATATTGCCCCATCGCAATCGACCGTTTTAAAGCCGCTTTGTAGGTCCGTTTAAAGTTCCTCAAGCTATTGGGGCCAACAGGGCGAATGCCTGTGTATTTATCCCGTTCCGTGACAACCGCTTTTTCACCGCGCGGTTCGATTCGGGGTAATTGTAATTCTTCTCCAAGAATTTGTGCGAGTTCATCGAGGGTGACGTCGACTTCTAAAGCCTTTTCTCCCTCTCCTTCACCCGCTTCACCTTCTCCGGGCTGCTGATCGCCGGGGCCAAGACTATCTCCTGGTTCACCGTCACCTTGACCAACACCACCGCCATCTTGGCTATTGAATCGAAACCGGGGGATATCGATTTGCGGAACAGGAATAGAAACGCGATCTTTGCCCTGCTTTCCAATCAATTCACCAGACGAGATATACTGTCTGAGATTTTGGCGAACCTTACCACGAACGATTTGTCTAAATCGGCTGTGATCTTGTCTGATTCGCATCAATCTTCCTCGACTTTCGGTCCGCCAAACGCGTTAATCACTACTCTCGTGAGTCCCCACGGGCAAAAATGGACGCGACATAGTTCAACACATCGGTTGCCGACTCTTCATTATATCCGAAGTCGCGAATCATACGCTCTTTGACGACGGCTATTTTTTCCTGCGTTTCTTTATCGATGGCGTTGCTGACCAAGCTCGTCAGCTTGATGGTGTCTTTCTGGTCCTCAAACAACTTCTGTTCGAGGGCACGATGTAAGCGCTCGTTGGTATCGTAAGAGAATGTCTTCCCTTCAACCGCTAACGCACCGATGTAGTTCATGATCTCACGTCTGAAATCATCCTTGCGAGACTCTGGGATATCGATCTTAGACTCGATGGAACGCATTAAGCGCTCGTCCGGTTCTTCGTCCTGCCCCGTGTACGGGTTTTTGACCTTTTCTTTCTGAGTGTAGGCTTTGACGTTATCGATGTAATTGGACGCCAATCGCTTGATCGCTTGCTCGTCAGCCGAGATCGCACGCTGGACTTCATTTTTGACGATTTCCTCATACTCTTGTTTGACGACGGCCAGCAGCTCAGTGTAACGCTTCCGAAGCTCCTCATTTGTGATTAACGAGTTCCGATTCAAACCGCTTTCTAGCTCGTTTAGTACGAGAAATGGGTTGATGCTGCTCTCACTTCTCTGGCTGACAAGCGCATTACTGATTTTGTCCTGCACGTATCGTGGACTGATTCCGTCCATCCCCTCTCGCACAGTTTCCTTCCGCAACTCTTTGACATTGTCCTGCGTAAATCCAGGCAACGTCTTCCCATCATATAATTTAAGTTTTTGAAGCATGCTCAAATCATGCTTTTTTGGTTCTTCGAGGCGAGTCAATACGGCCCACATAGCCGCCATATTAAGCGTGTGAGGGGCGATGTGCTTGCCAGCAACACGTCGTTGAGAAAAGTCTTTTTTGTAAATCTTAAGCTCTTCTTTGAGACGGGTTATATACGGAATATCAACCTTGATGGTCCGGTCTCTGAGCGCTTCCATAAATTCATTGTTGAGCAGCTTGCGATATTCCGCTTCGTTGGTGTGCCCGATGATGACTTCGTCGATGTCCGTTTGTGGAAACTTCTTGGGCTTGATCTTATGCTCCTGGGTCGCACCGAGCAGGTCGTATAGAAAAGCGACGTCCAACTTCAAGATTTCAATGAACTCAATGATGCCCCGATTGGCCACATTGAATTCGCCATCAAAATTGAAAGCGCGCGGGTCGGAGTCGGAGCCGAATAAGGCGATCTTTTTATAGTTGATGTCACCGGTGAGCTCTGTCGAATCTTGATTTTTCTCATCTTTTGGCTGAAATGTGCCGATACCGACCCGGTCTTTTTCACTCAGAACCAATCGTTTGACCCGAACATGATCCATGACCTTGGCCCAATCACCCTTGTAGTGATTCATAAGCTCGCGGAAAATAAGCCGGCAGGCGGGGTTTAGGTCGCCCTTGATCTTAAGCGGTCTGTCTTCTTGGTGAAGACCAAGATCTGCAAATGCAGACTCCCGCCATGCGGTTGGAATCAACCGGAGTGGCTCCTCGTTCATTGGACATCGGAAAATCTCTTCTCCACCCGTGATGTGCAACAACGCCTCGGGAAGACTCCACTCGTACGTATAGAGGGCACCTGCAGTACTTCGGCTGTAGCTCTCCAATCCTTTTTTGAGCAGTCGCGCGATGGTGCTCTTTGAACTGCCGACGGGCCCGTGGAGTAAAAGCACTCTTTTCTCTGTGCCGTAGCCCATCGCTGCACTCTTCAGTACATTCACCAAGCGCATGAGTGGAATATCCAAGCCGAATATGGAATCGCGGCCATCGCCCATGGGGTCATCGAAGAAATTGTAATGAATGAGTTTCTTTTTATTATCGGAATACGTTTCACTGCCGTAGGACAGAACCATGTCGTAGACCCGCTGAAAAGAGGTTCGAGTCACCGTCGGGTTTTCACGAACAATCTTCAGGTAATCTTCGAAGGAACCCGTCCAATTCAGGTCCGCAAATTCCTCATAGTTTTGGAGTTTAGCGATCTTTTCGACGAGTTTGCCCATGACTGCTCCTCACTCTAACTGTATGTATAATGACTACATTGTATCCGTTTAGACGACATTGAGCAACTTTCGACAAAAAAAACATAAACCAATAGAAATACTGAGTTTTTCATTATCAAAAAAATGCAGCTCTATCTTTCCGATGTCAGGACTAAGCTCTTGGGTTCACGCAAAAAGACGAAGTTCGAAACACGCAGTTCGCAAATCTTGAACACTGCATCGTCTATAGCGTATAATCGCGGCGTTCGAATCTACTTCAACGACCTGCAAACACGCTTAGCATTATCATGACAAATTCAAACACGAGTGAAAATCAGTCCAAAGATCTTCAAACAAGCTTCTCGGCACGCGGTCATCGCAAGGGTGACATTGTTACGGGGTCCATCGTAAAGATCACCGACAGCGTCGCCTTCCTGGACTATGGGGCCAGAAGCGAAGGCTACATCCGCCTGACAGAGTTAAAGGACCAGGCCGGCGAGCTTCTTGTCAGCGAAGGGGATACGGTCAACGCGGTCATCGTCAGTGCACAGGGTGCTGTTGAACTCAGCTACAAAGCAGCTCAAGCGAATCAAGCACTCGCCGAGCTGGGGGCATCGTGGAAGTCGCAGAGCCCCGTTGAGGGCAAAATCACCGGTGTAAACAAGGGTGGTTATGAAGTTCGAATCGACGGGGCGCGTGCATTCTGTCCAGCGTCTCAGCTCGCGTTTGGATTCATCGATGAGCCCGCCCGTGAAGTGGGTAAAACCTATGAGTTTTTGGTCACAGAGTTCGATGGGGGCAAAAGCATCGTCGTCTCTCGAAAACTCCTTCTAGAGAATCGAAAGAAAGAAGCTCAAAGCGTCATGAGCGATCGCTTGAAGGTCGGCGATCGACTTCAAGGAAAAGTGACTGAGATCAGGGATTTCGGCGCATTTGTCGACTTGGGTGACTCCATCGAGGGCATGGTTCACGTCAGCGAAATCTCGCATCAGCGCGTCAACCATCCAAACGAAAAACTCAATGTTGGCGAAGCGATCGATGTCGAAGTCATTCGGATCGATATAAACAAAGCGCAAGTTGCTTTGAGCATGCGTCGCTTAGAAGCCGATCCCTGGGCGGACTTCGCTCAAAAACACGAGATTGGTGAATCCATAGGAGGGCTGGTATCAAGCCTTGAGACCTTTGGTGCATTCGTGACTCTGGCACCAGGTGTAGAAGGCCTATTGCACGTATCAGCAATCTCAGCAGAGAAGCGCCTTAATCATCCGAGTGACGTATTAGAAGCCGGCCAAGACATTGATGTGATCATCGAGAAAATAGATCGAGACCGACGTCGCATAAGCCTTGTTACACCGGAAGTAGCGGAGAAAAGAAAGCCCGTTGAAATTACTGTTAAACAGGGTCAAATCGTGAAAGGTCCTGTGGTTCGTGTCGAACGGTTCGGTGTGTTCATTGAAGTCGAACCCAACGTCCAGGGCGTTATCCCAAACGCAGAAATGAACACTCAACGTGGGGCAGACCATCGGCGCTTATTCCCCATCGGAACCGAACTCGAGGCAAAAATAGTAGAGCTGGACCAAAAAAGAGGTCGGATCCGTCTATCAAGGCGTGCTCTCGAAGAACATGACGAGCAAGAAGCGCTGGCAGAATACGCAAAGTCCCAGGAGACTCCAGGCAGTCTTGGGTCATTTGGCGACCTGCTGAAGGATTTTTTGAAAAACGAATAGTCTCCCTTAAGAATACGCCTGCCTTGTACCGAATAGACCAATATCCCGCATCTGCATCCAGCTGCCTCCTGCTACTTCTCGCCTTAGGATTGGCATCAGCAAGCAGTGCAAAAGTCAGCAGACAAGCCCATCTGATGGGAACCACATTCACCATAATCGTTGGTGACGAAATCACAGAAGCCAGAGCCGAACAGGTTATGGACGGTGCATTTAAGGAGGTCGCCCGAATCGAATCCCTGATGAGCGAATGGTTGCCAAACTCCGAGATCAGCAACATCAATGGAAACGCTGGCCGATTGCCCACGAAAGTCTCCGTGGAGACCATGAATGTTCTGTCCACCGCTTTGAACGTCAGTCGCCTCTCGAAGGGTGCCTTCGATCCAACTTGGGCCTGTCTCAGGGGGTTATGGTCCTTCAAAGATGAAAACCCACGCTTACCAAAACGAAGCGAACTCCTGAGACGTTTGAAGTCTGTCGACTACAACAAAATTATCGTGTCCGAGACCGACAGAACCATCTATCTCGCCGAATCAGGAATGGCTCTCGGTCTCGGAGCGATCGCAAAAGGCTACGCGATAGACCGGGTCAAAGAATTGCTTAGGGGTCAAGGCATCAAGAATTTCATCATTGATGGCGGCGGTGACTTGCATGCATCGGGTCGAAAACCTGATGGACCCTGGACTGTGGGGATTAGACATCCTCGTCAAGCCGAGCTTTTGGTCGAATTTCCAATACGAGACCGCTCGATTGTGACGAGTGGAGATTACGAGCGTTTCTTTATGATGGGTTCCCGTCGGTATCATCATATCCTCGACTTGAAAACCGGCATGCCCGCTCGAAACTCGGTTTCCGTAACGATTCTAGCTGACGACGCCATATTCGCCGATGCGATCGCAACCGCTGTTTTTGTTATGGGTCCAGCAGACGGCCTCAAGTTAGTCGACTCTATGTCCGGTGTTGATGCCATCATTCTGGCACCCGATGGACGGATTCATCGTTCGGCCAGATTGAGATTAAATCTGCCGGACCGATGGCGACCAAATTAACGCCATTGTTGGTGAAGGCTTGGTGCAACCCTATTCAATCCGTGGTACGTGAGATCAATGAAGACAACTCGCTCGTATTTGATCTTTTTGATGGGTTCTCTCGCGATCGCGAGTGTCAGTTTTCTACCCATCGATAAAAACAGTGTGTCAAAACATACACTCGATAAAGTCGTCCGAAAGCTGGTCTCGAATGTAAAGGGCACTGTCCCGGCGAAAACCCCCATTCGTCTGAGCGTAGAGTTGGACGCTGAACTCGCTCAAATCAGCTCAAAAAACAAGATTGAGACTCTAGTTTTGTCAACGAGGGTTAAATCGGGAAATCAAATTAAGGCCCAATTTACCCCTGATGAAACGGGCCGAACTCTGCGACTTCAAATCAATCAGACCGCAGGGTCTATCGCCGGCACACTGACCTGGCGAGACCAAGCTTATTCTCAAAGCCAGCGGACCGGAGACTGGAAATCGCTTCTCCCCCCACTGATTGCGCTGCTGATTGCCATTTCTTTCAAGAAGATTGTTCTCGCGCTGCTCTTGGCCGTTATGGGTGGGGCCATGGTGATGAATGGCGGAGTGGCCGTCACGCTTTGGCTCGAATGCAAGGCTCTCATTGGAGGTCTATTGTCAATCATCGGTATTGACGCCATTGGAAGTGGCGGCTACCTGGGCTCTGTGATCTCCGACTCATTTAACCTACAAATCCTTGGTTTTACTCTCGCTCTCGTCGGCCTTGTGGCCGTCGTCAATCGAATGGGCGGCACCAGAGGCCTTGTCGATGCTCTCTCGGTCTTTGCCCGCGGACCAAGGAGTGCTCAAGGTGTGACATGCGCAATGGGAACAGCGATATTTTTTGATGACTATGCGAATACTGTCGTTGTTGGAACCACCGCTCGATCACTCACAGACAAACATAAGATCAGTCGAGAAAAGTTAGCCTATATCGTCGATTCGACGAGTGCGCCCGTCGCAGGAATTGCGATCATTTCAACCTGGATTGGATATGAGGTCGGTTTGTTTGACGACCTCCTAGGCAGCTTATCTAATGTCAGTGGCATTCCAGGGACCGGTTACGAGCTGTTCTTTTCCGTACTGCCATTCCGGTTCTACTGCATTCTAGCCATTTTGTTCGTGATTATAAATGCTTGGACGGGTCGAGACTTTGGCCCCATGTTGCGCGCCGAGAGACGGACACGAATGGGCGGTCCGCTGGGTTCAGTCGAAGAAAATATGGCACCCGACCAATCATTTTCGCTTGCGAAGGGTGGAATTCCGTATCGAGCGTATAACGCAGTAGTCCCCATCGGATCGGTTCTGGTGACCATACTCCTATGCATCATTTACATCGGGCAACAAGACGCGTCCACTCAGCTATCGACACTCGATGGCTGGCAGAAAACATTTGAAGCTGCATCAGACCACATACAAACCATTCTTATTGGTGCTGCACTCGTCGGCAGCTTTGTTGCGTTTACACTGGCACTGGTTCAACGCCTTTTGACATTCAAGGAATCAATTGAAGCCTACTTGAGTGGAATGAAGACGCTGTCTGAGGCAGCAGCCATCCTCATTTTGGCTTGGGCCATAAAGACGGTATGTGATGACCTCGGAACGGGCATGACGCTTGTTGCCTTGGTGGGCGATTCGTTTGCACCCGCAATCCTCCCCCTGATTATTTTCGTCCTATCTGGTTTAGTCGCGTTCTCAACAGGATCATCATGGGCCACGATGGCACTGGTCCTTCCAATTGCCGCACCATTGTCGGCCACCATTTCCGGGGATAGTCTCATCGTTTTCGCCTGTTTGGCCGCCGTATTGGATGGCGCGATTTGGGGTGACCATTGCTCGCCTATCTCCGACACAACAATCTTATCGTCTACAGCGACGGGGTGTCCTCATATTGAACACGTGCGCACGCAAATCCCCTACGCAATGGTCACCATGTTGGCGGCGGGAAGTCTGGGTTACTTTGGTGTGGTGGCGGGATTGAGTCTTGCAGGCGCCTACCTCGGTGGTGCCATCATCCTGGCACTTACTCTGCTTACGATTGGTCGAAGGGCCGATTCGCTATCAACTCAAACAAGCGCATAGGATTAATCGACGAGAACACCATGAAGAGGATCTAGGACCGAGCGAGCCTTCAGTAATACTTCGCCCCATTCCGCCTCTGGTTCCGACAAGTAAACGATGGCACCGCCCACACCCAAGGTGGTCGATTCCGGCGTCATCACCAGCGACCGGATCACGATGTTGAAGTCTGCACCGCCGTCTAAGGAAATATATCCGAGACAGCCTGAATAAACGCCTCGTGCCTGTCCTTCTAGACGATCAATAATCTCCAATGTCCTCAGTTTTGGCGCACCCGTCATCGAACCACCCGGAAAACATGATTTGAGTGCATCAAGGGCATGGAGTTCATCTTTAAGCTGGCCAGAAATCGTGCTGACCATTTGGTGTACAGCATAAGATTCAATGTTCATTAATTGGTCGACCGTGACCGTGCCTGTCTGAGCCACGCGACCGAGGTCATTTCGAAGCAGATCGACAATCATTAAGTTTTCAGACCGCTCTTTCTCAGACGACGCCAGCTGACGAGCAGAATGCGAGTCTAGCCGGCTGTCATTGGATCGTTCAGCTGTACCCTTGATGGGTTTTGCTTCTAGATGACCGCCGTTAGATATTTTCAGAAATCGCTCCGGAGACGCGGATGCAATCGCTAAGTTATTGCTTTTCAAAAATGCACCAAAGGGGACATCATGAGCTCGTCTAAGCTGACGATACAATCCCAGAGGGTCCTCGATTGGCCGACCGGTAAACTGAGTGGTCAGGCAAACCTCATAACTTTCACCAGACCGAATGTACTCGAGTGCCTTTTCAATATTTTCTAAATACTCGTCTCGCGAGTGAGCCGGCAGGAAATGGCCCACCCGAAAGTCGACGGGCTGATCGAATTGCTCCTCGTGTATTTTTAAGCGCCGACACCTGTTGAACCAAATGTCGACTGACTCTTTGTTCTCGGGAGTCTCCAAGGCACAGACATATTGTTTTTTTTCGAGATGATCGAAGACGATAAAGCGCTCAACAAAGAAGAACAGTGCATCATCCGTTGGCGCACGAAATCGATCGTCACCGCCTGTCTGACCTTTAATTTCATAGCCCACGTAACCAACTAGACCCCCCCTAAAATCGAAGGGCGCATCTACGTCAATCAATTCAAACCGGCTCAGAAATTGAGACAGACAATCGAAAAAAGGGCCTGAGATGTGGTGCTCATCTTCAGCGGTTGAAATCTGAAGGGCCGAGGTTCGTACATTATAGCGCAGACGAGTTCCACTGTGTCCATCGCAGCCACCCATGTAACTAAACCTCGACATTGCTGAATCAATGCGTGTGCTGTCGAGCCAAAAGGCATGTTCACTGGCTCCATACAGTGCTTCAAAGACAGACTCAGCATCCGCGAGCTGCGGGAGTGACTCAAATCGGAGACGATATTGATAAGCCTGAGGTGTCGAGGCAACATCGGGCTCTGCTAAAGACGGCATGGAGCAGCCGCTGATTTTGGGTTCAACGGCAGTCGGGACGCTCTTTAGGAAATTGGCCAGAAGGGTTTTTCCATACTCTGTTCCGATGGATTCGGGGTGAAACTGAACACCCCAAATCGGACGTGTCCGATGACGAAGAGCCATCAGTTCTTCGCCCGCATGCGCAATCGGAATGAGTGAGTCGGGTAATTGAGAAACGATGAGCGAATGATAACGAATGACATTAAATGATTCGGGTATGTCGGCAAATAGAACATCTCCATTGTGACGAACGAGGCTCTCTCTTCCATGCATGGGCTCGGTCGCGCTTGTGACTGTTCCTCCGAAGACATGTGCAATCCCTTGATGTCCGAGACACACACCTAAAATAGGACAGTTTACAGTCTCAATAAGCCGACCACAGATTCCGAAATCAGAGTCTTTCTCTGGAGAGCCTGGACCTGGAGAGATAAGGATTGCATCAAACGCATCGAGGTCGAGCGCGTCAAACGAATGATCGTTTGTCACGACAATGGGTGGCGCGGCACAGAGCTCAGAGGCGTATTGATACAAATTAAATGTAAACGAGTCGTAATTGTCGACGATCAGCAAGTTGACATCTATTTTATGCATCACTTGCCAGCCATTCCTCCAATTCCAAATATCCGCGAAGAAGTCGGCGCCGACAATCGTAAGAACGTCGAATCACATCGCTAATACCTGGCCAGGTATCATTGACAAACACGGCATCGGCCGCTCGATAAAGCCCCGATTCTCGCTCGGGTGCTAAGTTGGAATCAACCAATAGAATGCTGACCTGTTCAGACTGACGTATGGCTGTCGTGCTGATGATTTCGGTCAGCGAATTCACCCTTTGATGAGCCGTGCCGGGCGGACAACGCATCCATAGTGTGAGCGGCCGCTCACTTTGAGAACAGAAAGACAGAAATTCAACCAATGCATCTGGGTCAGCCCAAGGCGGCATAACCAGGAGATTATTTTTACCGGCTTCTTCGACCAAAACGGGACGAGAATCGGGTCTGAAGCCCTCTTCTGATCCAAATTTTTGAAAATGAAGGGGGCGATTGTACGTCTCTGAGTAGACGCCCTGCCAGCGACGTTCAAACCGGCCTTGATGAATCTCATCGCCGGCGCTCTCAACGAACTCAGATATGACGTTCACATCCTCGGCTATTTGAACATCAAACCCAGCCAAAGACAGCCGACGGTGGTAATCAAGCCATTCAAAACCGGGTGCCCCCAAAGTGACATCGAGACCTCCTATCCGATCGATGACCTGTCTTGGAATTAACAAGCAGTGACCAGTCATGCTTTCCGATGACCGGCTTTGGTTGACGTCTACCGAACCTATCGAGGTGTGCTCGCTCAGACTGGGTATCACGACCGTCGAGCGGCCATCGGTCGTACAGCCTTGCAAGCGCCCTAGCCAGCCATCTGGAACCCGTGTTGTCATATGTACCACAGCGACATATTCGCCATTAGCCCGCGCCAAACCATCATTAATTTGCTTCGCCAGACCAGTCCAAGCCCGATACTCGCATACACGGACGTCATCAAACTCATTTGCCCAATGATTAATTTCTTCGGCAACGTCAAAACTTGGTGGGTCAACCATGACGACAAATTCGTGAGGAACAAGCGTCTTTGCTCGCAGGTGCCTTACCGCATCCTGGATTTCGCTGATGAAACGACCACCGTGCAGGATGATTGAGGTTCGCCCTTGCCTCGACACACGAAAGCCAAGCGGTGCCAAGAGGGCATTTTGTGCAGTTCTTGCCCGTACATTAAAGCCAGTTTGGCTGGTGTACGGTTGGAAGAATCGAAGTAGTTCTAGGCCTGCCGAGACAGAGTCACTCATGCACTTTGGCTCATGTTCAACAATCTGAATCACCGTCGGTGCAGCGACAAAGCGTGTTTTGTCTGACAGGATCAGCTGGAGTGCGAGGTCCCATTCCTCGTCAGCGGTCTGTCGAAACGTCAAGCCGTCATCAGCTAGCCCGCTTCTATGATGGACAAAGTGGGTCAGAGGCAATTGGTTGCGACTAAAGCAAATCGCCGGATCATAATGCGCTTGCGTGTCGAGTTCGATGGTGCCGCTCTGCCCGTCGGTGTCCGCCTTTCTCAAGCCACACATGGCCGCCGTGTCAAACTGATCGCCTAGGACACTGATGCCATGTTTCAGATGGTTTGCAGCCCAAATTGTTTTGTCGTCGATCCAAGCGATATACTCATCTTCAAGCTGCAAAATGAAATCCCTGGGAGATTCAGAGTCAGACCTTTTCACAATCCGGTCGTCTGTCACCGATGTCTCGGCACCAAAAAGATGTATTTTGAGGTGAGTATGACTTTGGTTACAGACGGATTTTAGAGACTGGTCTAGGGCATTTCCTGAAACTCCGGTTGCAATCACATGAACTAATTTGAGTGCGTTTTTTTGGCTCTGTGCTCGAATTGGAATCGTGTAGAGCCGTTCATTCAGGCGTCGTCGCATGGCGGTTAGATCAGTCTTCGGTGTCTCTCCTACCGTCTTGCGAAGGCGCTTGACTAGGTCGTCGGTTGCCTCATCCGACGGATTGAGTCGTCCAGCCAAACAATAACAGTGAAGAGCCGCCTCAGCATTGCCTGCACGATCATGAGCCCGGCCACGAAAGTACATCGTGTGGTAGGTCTGAAAATACCGGTTATCGAAGGCTGCGGCTTGCCGAACAATGGCGTCCAATTGACCTTTTCCAAACCAGTCATCACACGCATCAATAAAACCCCTGAGCGTGCGAACTATGTCCTGAAGGTCTGATTGAACGTCGTGGGCGATACCGCATGCGTTGGGCACCCCGTTGATGAGTGCTTCGACACCGTCTAAGTCACCCATGGCAATATACGAATGGCCTCGATGTAGAATCGCTTCAGGCCACGATTCATGACCGACAATGGCATCGAGAAAGCGATGGGCATTCAGATGGTCACCATACATCTGCAAATTTTTAGCGATTCTCAAGTAAGCTTGGTTCAAAGCCAGGTCGTCCTGACGCCAATCTAACGACGAAAATAAACGCTTGATCGGGTGCCTATTCAAATGTCGCCGAATGATCTTGGAGTCGAGCGTTAAGTCTATGAACTCGCCCCACGATGTCCCTCCGGAATGTTTTCGGTATCGATAGACCACTTCATCGACGAATCTAAATCGGGCCTGTCCTACAATTCGAGTCCATAACTCATAATCCTGTGCTCGCACGAACTCATCGTCGTAGGGTCCGGGACCCACAGATTGGTAAATGCGCCTCCGGGTTGCAGTTCCACCATCGGGCACGCAAGAACCGTATAGTTTTGCGCCAATTATCTCGGCATCGCGACCCGTCCAGTCATTGGGCGTGAAAAGATTAAGATCATCACCGGAGTCGTGGTCAAACAATTGAAGCTTGCCGTAGATCACATCGATATGTGGCTCTTCCCGCAAAATTCCATCATACAAAGTCAACAGGTTTGGGCTGAGTAAGTCATCGTCTGCCATCCACAGCACGAATTCACCTCGGGCCTCAGAAATTGCTCGATTTCGGGTTGGAGAACGCCCTTCGTTATGAGATTTTCTGATGTAACGAATGCGTGCATCTTGGTAACGACCGACAACGTTTGGCGTGTCGTCCGTCGAGCCATCATCAACGATGACTAACTCATAATCTTGAAAGTCCTGAGCAAGAACACTGTCAATGGCAACGTGAATCAGGTCAGCTCGATTATACGCTGCCATCAATACCGAGAATCTTGGCCCAGCGACAAAGGGTTGTAGCCGAACCTCAGCGGCGGTCTCAGCCGGACTTGCCGACGCTAAATCTGGTTGGCTAGAAACCGCCACCTTCTGCACCTGTCGCGAGAGCCCTCTCGACTTGTTCTGACGGTGACTGCGTTTGTTCTTTTTCTTTCCCATTAAGCGAAGACTACGCTGGCCAGGGCGCGAGTCAACACTTTCCGTTTAAACAAGGCCATTTGACAGGATTTACGCGGGTTTATTGGGACTCATCCGAGGGCTAAAAGCGGTGTAGGCACAATCCTTCGAGCTGTCATAAAGCGAAATGATTAAACGATCTCGATAGAACCTGAAGCGCCTGATTGAGCAGCCCGGTAGACCTAAATTATTTAGCGCGAGCCTTTGATTGATGACTTGACGGAGTGAGCCACCTGAGGGGCCGTCAGACCAAACTTTTCTGCAAGGATCTCAGCCGGAGCAGATGCACCAAATCGATCGATGCCGATAGCGAGCCCTGTTCGCCCAGTGTATGCCCGCCAGGGTCCAGTAACACCGGCCTCAACTGTTACAACCGGTATATCTCCGGGGAGAACCATTTCAATGTAATCGGTTGATTGCTCTTCAAACAAGTCAACACACGGCATAGAGACGACTCGAGCACGGATTCCCTCGGACGCCAGGATGGCAGCGGCGTCAACACAGAGGTGAAGCTCAGAACCCGTACCGACAAGGGTGACATCGGCCTGAGCGATTTCGCTGATGACATAACCACCACGCCAAACTTGCTTCGGGTCAAAGTCAGCAGCCCGCTCGATGGCCGGTAATCCTTGGCGGGTTAAACCGAGTGCAGCGGGCGTCTTTGAGCTCTTCATCGTCCAAGCCCATGCCATCGCAACTTCAACACCATCAGCGGGCCTAAAATAAGCCAGATTTGGAATCATTCTCAGTGCCCAATGATGCTCGATAGGCTGATGAGTCGGCCCATCTTCCCCCAAAAATACACTGTCATGAGTAAAGATAAAGATATTGGGAAGGTGACTCAGAGCGGCCAATCGAATGCTTGGCCTCATATAATCGCTGAAGATCAGGAAGGTCGCCGTAAATGGTCTAAATCCACCGTGAAGCAGCATCCCGTTCGCGACGGAACCCATGGCATGCTCCCGAATACCGTAATGCATCATACGACCGGCAAAGCTGAAGTCTTGCCCGGAAAAGGTCGGTGAACCAACAATGGCTGTATCTGGAATCGACGACCCATTCGAGCCCGTCAAATCAGCCGAACCACCCACCAAAGTTGGTGACATTGCCACCGCCTTATTTAAGACAGCCTGGGATGTCTTTCTGGTGGCACCTGCTGCAGGTGCTGCTTCAACCAAGTCTGTCCAAAAATCAGTCGCAAGGTCACCAAGCCAGTGGTCATCATAGATCTTAGCCTGCGTCGGATTGCTCTCTCTCCAGCGAGCAAAGTCAGCTTGCCATTGAACATGCTGGCTCTTTTTCCTATTGCTTGCTTCTTGAAAATACGCGCGTACAGAAGCGGGAATGTGAAACTCTGTTTCCGGCCAATTAAATCCCTGTCGAGTCAGTGCCACCTCATCCGCTCCCAGGGGCGATCCGTGGGATTTTGACGAATCAACCTTATTGGGACTGCCAAGACCAATGTGTGTTCGGCAAATAATTAAACTGGGGGCACCAGTCTTCGCGACAGCTGAATCGAGTTTTTCTCGAATTGCATCTGCATCGTGGCCATCAACACTCTGAACAAACCAACCCATGGACTCGAAGCGTTTTGCGACATCTTCACTAAACGCCAATTCAACAGACCCATCGATCGTGATTTTGTTATCGTCATAGAGCCAAACCAAATTGTCCAGCTGCCAATGACCCGCCATCGAGGCCGCCTCATAGGCGACACCTTCCATAAGGTCACCGTCTGAACACAGTGCAAACACGCGTTGACCCATGGGATTGAAAGGCTCTGACTCAACAGCAATACGCGCCGATAACATTTTACCAGCCAGTGCCATCCCAACCGAATTCGCGACACCCTGTCCCAAAGGACCCGTGGTCACTTCGACGCCGGGAGTCATACCCACTTCTGGATGACCTGGCGTGATTGAATCCCATTGCCGGAACGCCTTTATATCATCCATTGAAACATCATAGCCCCAAAGATGGAGAAGGGCATATTGCAGCATTGATGCGTGGCCACAGGACAGAACGAAACGGTCTCGTCCATACCAATTAGGCGCGCTTGGATCGAATTTGAGGTACTCGTCCCAGACGAGAAAAGCAATATCAGCGAGCCCCATGGGAGCGCCGGGATGACCTGATTTAGCTTTTTCAATGGCATCGACTGCGAGCATTCGAATCGTAGTCGTAATGTCTGTTCTCAAAGAAGATGAAATTGTCACGAGCCTCGCCCCTCGATAGTTCAATCGACGGGCGTACCTTGCACTGGCTGCGTTTGATGATCAACGCGTTTTAAAGGAAAATCAGAAATAACCGGCGGTCCGAATCTCGGCTATGAGATTTGAAATTGCCATCCGTTCAGTTAGTCGGCGGTGTGCTCGCCGGAGTTTGATTTCAATTCATCGGTTTTTTTCTTCAAATTTTCGCGGACCAGGTCCATACGGTTTTGATCTTCAATGTTGCTGTTGTTGAGAAAATGCAGATAGACATTCTTCAGTTCGTCGAGCGCACTCTGAGCCAATTCGTCTGTTTGGTTATAGACGCCTTGACGTTCTCGAGTCGTCGCCAATAGCACCATGGCATCGATGATGCCATCGACCTCCTCAGGGACGGGTCCGTCGACTTTTTTGTTGGTCTTGAGAAGGATTCGAAAGATCTCCGTCCGCAATCGGAGTGCTTGGCTCAAATCATCATGACGCTTCGCAAGGCGCCTCCAAGGCCTCGGAATTCGTAGTGCCTTTGGACCACGAATTTTCTGAACGATGAGGACGATGAGCGTGAGGACAAGCCCAACGAATAGAATTCTTAAAATGATGGCCATCAACCACTATCCATGGAAGTTACTTTTGCTCATATTTATGACAAACTACGTCCCTCATCAATGCTCAACGCCAATGGGCATCGGTCGAGAGGGTACTTCATCCAGAGGATAAATGAGCATGTGTGGTCGTTACCAGTTGTCTGTGCCCATCGATGAACTTATCGACTTGTTCTCCACACCGGCTTCCATGGACTTTAGTCCGAGATATAATATCGCCCCCAGCCAGACGGTCCCGGTGATCCGAGGCTGGTCAAGTACTCGCTCGATAGACCCAATACAATGGGGTCTTGTGCCCCCCTGGGCAGATTCGCCAAAATCTAATGCACCTATGATCAATGCTCGAAGCGAAACGGTGACCGAAAAACCGACCTTTCGGTCAAGTTTTCAAAGACAGCGGTGCCTTATTCCTGCAAGTGGTTTTTATGAGTGGGAGAAGACGGACACTGAAAAAATCCCGCATCTGATCAAAGTTTTAAGCCAAGATGTCTATGCCATGGCTGGCATTTGGTGTCGTTGGGTTCGAGGAAAAAACCACCTCGAGACATTCTCTATTTTAACCACGACAGCGAATGCTCGAATTCACCACATTCATGAACGGATGCCCGTCATCCTGCATCCCGATGATTACTCGACATGGCTTGATCCAAGATCACCACAAGAAACCCTGCTCAATCTTTGCAGGCCCGTCCCGAACCAGTTCATTGACGTGATGGCTGTCAGCGACCGTGTGAATTCGGCGAGAAACGATGATTCAACATGCGAAGACGGCCGGACAGAGCAGCAATCATTATTTTAACTCAGTAAGCGGTTGTCACAGCCAGACCCATTCTTTGATTCGGGGCGCACTTTAGGCTTTTTAAACATCTCGAGGGTTACATCACCCGAACCGACTCTTGGGTCAAAATCCCGGTCACACGACCCTGAGACAGAAGCCGGTCATGTCCGATGGTAATAAACTGCTCCCGCGCCCGCGAAATCGCCACGTTTACGAGGTTGACGCGTTCATTCAGAAAATGGAGGGAACGTTCATTGGTCACGACGGTGGTAAAAATGACATAGCGTCGCTCTCCGCCCTGAAAACGATGGACTGTTCCGATGACAATGCCCGACTCTGTGACATTGTGTTCGTCTTGATCATAGTCCCCTATCCAAGGTATTTTACGCTGCCTGAGTCTCTCTCGAAGTCGGTCTAATTGACCGACATAAGGGGTAATGATGGCAATATCATGCCAGGGTACGCCCACCGATTCGAACCGGCTCAGTAGCCGCTCAACATGCTCTATTTCAGCCAGATTATACCAACTACCACGCAGGCGTTCCTGCTGCCCATACACCGGGATTAGGGCGACCCTTTGAGGAATATCGAGCAGCGGTGTCGGCGGAACGGCGGGCGTCTGCACATCGAGCTGATAATGGCAGAGTAGATCGCTGACTCTAATGATGTCAGGCTGACATCGAAAGTGCTCATGTAGATTGGGTCGGTCATTCATACTGAGGTCGGCGAGACGCTGAGCTGAGTTTGGATGAGACGCTCCGATTCGATACGGCTCTAGGAACTGGGCTGATTCATCCAAGCGGATCGATCGCCTGACTCGTGCTTCATCGTCATCAGTGAGTTGGACAACGGGCTCCAACTGGTGGACGTCGCCGATAACCAGTGCCTGTTCACAGCGCAGGAGCGCGGACACGGCATAGGCTGGATGGCATTGACCACCTTCGTCGATGACCATTCTTTCGAACTGATCTACTTTTGATGAGAAGACATTGCCGATTGACAAAAGTGTTGACCCGACGACCGGAAATAACTGCTTTAGCCATCGACCCGTTGTGAGTTCGTCAGAATAAAATTTTCTCAAGGATCTCTGTGAGGCTGCAGCCTCAGCAATGGATCGTAGAGCACGGGTGACATCTTTTCGATGGACATTGATCCAAGCGATTCTCGCCATCTGAGCGGCTTGATATAATCGCGTATGGCGGAGTGCGAGTTCAGCGTCTTGAGGCATTTCATCATCATCGTGCTCGACGAATAAGTCCAGCTCTCTACGTAGGCGGATTAACTCTTCGAGCACTCGGTAGTTCTGAATGGTTTTTTTGACCCGAATACGAAGGTCATCAAGATGATCCTGAGCGTCTTCGACTCGCTCCAACCAGTCAGCACATACACTGATGTCAGACTCGCTCATGGCATCGGGCGGAGTCGGAAATTCAAAGGTGAAACGACCACCAAGACCATCGACAATTCTTTTCTGAAAGCGTCGTCTGGTCTCTTCGTAGAACGCCCGAGCATCATCGACTCGTTTAGGCCCTTCAGACAGTCGATTGAGTAGACCATTGAGACGGGTAGCGAGTCGGGCGAGGGGTCGCTCTACAACCATCAAGTCACTGATCTGGTCCTCGGTCCAGTCAACTTTTCGACTGATTTTCATCTGCTCTAGTTCAGCGATCCTTCGTGTAATATTACGACGTTTCTGAATGGTGGAAACACGGTCTGAGCGTTCTTTTTCGACAACCACGAGTTCATCGAACAAGGCTTTAAATTCAGACAGGCTTTTCTCAAGCAGAGCCGCCGCACTGTCAGCATCGAACTCCGGTTGGCTATCAAGCCAATCCAAGGTTCTGAGAAGGCTGGTGGTAGTTCGGTTAGCGGTGACAACCTGGCTTCCAGCACGAAGACCAAGTGGAATCGGGGTGTCGGTAAATTGCTCAAAGACCGTATCGACTGCTCGATTATTCGTACTTGTGATCACCAGCAAAGAGGAGTCCATCACCCCGTTGGTCGCCAATCCATGAATCTGCTGGACGAGGTGAGCTGCTGCCAGATCAAGGATCAATCGAGTCTTTCCTGTCCCTGGCGGACCTTGTACAGACACAAAGGTCGACCCCTGAAAAGACTCAGCGACACGACGTTGTCCATTGGTCATCGGCACCGACGAAAACTGACCGTACATTGTTTGTCTAACCAGTTCGGTTGGAACCGTATCCAGATATTGGCGAAGGGGCGTTCGAGTCTGAATTAGACGAGCCGTTCTGTAGACGTCAATGGCTGTCGCAAGGTCTCTTTGCAAATGATGAGTCGTCTGAATTTGACCTGAATCATAGACCAAGATTATCGGGTATACAGCCGGTCGACGAGACGCCCCCGAAAGCCGATGTCGCACGGCATCGATGAGGTCAGCAACCAAAACCTCATCTGACAACTGGCCGCGAGACAGGTTGGCAACCCAATCACCATCCGACATCAATAAATCGGTGACCGTAGCCACCATATCCAAGGCATTCAATTCATCTGCTTGCCGAAAAACGTCGTGTAAATCTGCCAGTTCTTCATCGGCTACCCCAAGAGCATGAGTCAGCAATCGGTCATCAACGGAATACGGCAGGAGCTCCGAATCACCGTCTGACAGTGACGAGATTTTGATTGTCGTAGGTGGGGGGGGAAACTTTTGATTCTTGCGCTGCCGATAATCTGGCGGTTCAAATACAGTCCCAGATTCATCTAACCAATCAAGATGAACTCGCAGTCTGAATAGGGTCGCCAACTCCTGGTTATGAGGAAAATAAACGGTTGGCCAACCAATCCAGCCACCAAGCTGAGTCTGTAACGTAGACCATCGATTGGTTTGTCGCCGATAAATTCGTTTAAGCCACTGCTCAGTGTATGGAACCCGTTCTCCTCGAATGTCGACGGTTAGACTGTCAACATCACCCTGTGTCGCCAAAGTTAAACCTGTCTCTGCCAGTGGAATTTTAAAGTACGCTTGTCGACCGTGGGGATCTTTCATATTCAGTCGAGCAGTCGATGCGGTACGACTCGCCTTGGGGCGAACCGTGAGTGCTTCTTCGAGCCTCACTGACGCCAACCAGTACCGCAGCACACTGATCATTTCTTCGCTAGAACGCATTGACTCTGACATAAAGCCGTCAGTCATGTTACTGCCGCCGATCTGACCAACTTAGGATTCGCGACATAACACAAAAAAGTTGTTGGTCTCTTTACCCTTAACGTAAGCGCGCCCGATTGTTACGTGGTCGCTGACCTGGCGCATAAAATCTTGCATGCCGAAGTAAACGAATCGGGATAGACCCTTCTTATTGGACGAAATGTCCGGCCAATCGGCACTTTTGCCACCCGGCGTGAGTGTATAGTCGATGACCACGGAGCCGCGTGGGTCACCGTCGGTATAGCGACATACGAAGTATCCGGGGCCAACAGCTGCACGAGTCGACCCTTCATTATATCCCCAGAGTCCCTTCGAATCTGAATCCTTCGGCGGCCGACAAAACCTTTTTTCGAACATTTTGAACAAGGGCAACGTATTTCGGCCAAAGTGCCGAACTGATGCCAAAGCACTTGCCTGCTCTGGCACAAAATTTTCGAGAGTCAACTGTGTATCGGCGGTGAGGGACCATAGTGACCGCTGGGCGGCGGGTGTTAACCTACGGGCCTCAAGGACTCTCTCATCGTCATTCAACCCGTCGAGGTAGGCCGCTATAGACTCAAGTGTTCCGCCATCTTTTGTAATGTGGTCGACTAAATTCATATTGTTATCCCCTAGAACTTGGTGGGCAATGTAACGCCCTCGAGACCATTCGTCACGTCCCACGAAGAGATGCCGCCCTTTCGAAAACCCAGCCAGAGAAATTTGTCCTCTAGCGTCGCTGAAACGAATGGACGCTTACTCAAGTCTAAAGTGGTGATGGTATTCACATCGTCGCGATTTAGAACGACGATGCGATGGTCCGAACCGATCACAACAAAAAACCGATCGTTTGCGACCAATCGATTCGGCTCTTTGACTTCAATTCTAACGTTCTTTATCTGACGTCCTGTCAGCGGATCCCACCGCACAAGCACTGCGTCTGTACCCAACGTCCACAAACCTTGTTTGTCCCAAACAACGCCGGTTGCCCATCCCTTATGAGCGACCCATTCTCTCACCACCTGTCCACCGTCTGTTGACCATATTCGTGCCATTCCATCCGTACCCACACTCGTGATTTGCTCACCGTCAGGCGACAGAGCTAGTCCAAAGGTTGCACGCCCGTGGATGCCATTGGTTCGCCATCTTTGCCCGAGTCCAATTCGCGCAACAACACCGCGATCAGCCGCGACAATCATATCATCGTCAGCAATCATGACCGCGTCATTGAGATGATGCCCAACAAGACGCCTGCGCTTAATCAGTTCGCCATTGGGCAACCATGTTGCGATGCTCCCGCCACGACCGAGAGAGACTAATTTGTCGTCGAAGAAAAATACCTGACGCAGAGCGACTGGGTGCGCGTACCAATCGGCCACCAGATGTCCATCAGGTAGACTTAGAACCCTCAACCGGCCATCTTGGTCGCCCGTATAAAGCTGACCTGCGCGAACTGATAAAGCGGTGATTTGAGCTGTTGTCTCAATGGGTTCTATCAGTGCGTCATCGACCTTGATTCGATCAACGGGGCGCGGCCTATCTTGCAAATTGATAAGGAAGACCAATGAGAGAACAAAAATGAGATATAAAAATGGGCGCATGGTCTAGTTGCCTCGGTCTAGTTCGTCAATAAGGGATGTATATTCGGCAACGATCGATGCACTCAAGTTCCCTCCTGCCATCGCCAATCGCTCCGAGTCGGGAATGACATCCCAAGTATAGGTCTCGATCTCAAGATGGGGTGGAGACTCAAGCCTGTGTGCAGCACCGACTGCAGCTCTCCAGTCTTCATGTGTCGTCTGAATCAACTCAGACCCACGCCACCAGATCGGTATGTGAAAGTGACAGCGCCAAGCCTCAGCGTTTAACCAATCTTGCGAGGGCGTTCTGAGTGCTGGCAAGTCAAGGCATTTGAGGAGTCCATCATCGGTCTTAGCGATGACTTGATGCAAAAATCGCCCTTCGGCAAAGTCGAGCAGTTTGTTCCGAGCAGCTAAGTCTTGAGGCTTATCCAAATGCAAGGCACTGCTGACTTGAATTTTGCCGATTGTGATTCCGTGGGCTTCGATGGCCTCGATTGACGAGTGTACGTCTTCGAAATGAAGGGCTTGATGACAACAGTCGTAACAGAGTCCTAGATGGGACTGATTCACCCGCGACCGTTCCAGATATTTTGACCAAAACGACAGCACATCCGAGGTCGTTTCCAAAGTCGTCCAAGGTTCAGGTTCGAGGCATAAGCGAATGCGGATACCCGTTTCGTCTTCAAGTCTGGCTAAAGCTGTGGCCGCAGCTGTCATATTTTTCGCCATTAATCGCCGATCGTCTTCGGACTGCGTATCCGGACCGAATCCGCCCGCTACCGTGCTGATGGTCCGATGGGTCGGACCAGGGAGCGCAGCCAGTACTTTGGCCAGCTCGATGGTATACTGGAGCCGCTCGTTTGTGCGCCAATCCGGCTGATATACCGACTCCTTGACTACACCCTCATCAAAATTACCATAGGGGAATCCGTTTACTGTGAAGACATCGTATTGATGCTCGTGGCAGAGCTCGATCAAGCGAATCAGCGAGTCGGGATCTTGATTAATTTCATTGACGACAGGGTGACCAATTCGAAGACCTGTGCCAAAAGTCCCCGTTGTCAGTTGTTTTTTAACGGCCGGAACATCGTACTCAAGCACTTGAAATAATTCATCTAAAGTCTGTCCAGGGTGAACATTTGTACAATATGTAACTTGAAATGGACCGACCTGCATTGCTACTCCAGCGTCTCGTGTACATAGTCACGCAATAATGAGAGAACATGTGTTCATGTTGATGTCATTCTGGATTATGACGGAGTAATGCAAATTGAACCAGAGTCTGTCGACGGAATCACTCGAAGTCGTTTTAGGGCCCGACAGTCTGAAGGCTATCGATTCGGCTTTAGACACGCTGATGCCTTGGATATCTGACTCAAAATTTCAAATCAAACCTGATGGAAGCTTCGAGTTCAGCCAAGATGAGCCGGCAGAGGCCATCGAATTATTGCGACTTGCTGTCGAGCAATTCCTTCCTCACTCGCTCTGTACTCATTTGGGCCAGAGAAGTGGACTCGGCTGGTCCGTTTTTTTTGAACATGTGGTCGCTTGGTGGCTACCCCAGAGACGGCATGTCGGATTTTTGAGGGCCTTGGTCAACCGAGCGGCATTACACCAAGTCAACCTGAAGCTCCATTGGAATCAAGGCCATAAAATCCCCGCTATCCTGGTGCAGCCAACCAACTCTGCACTTGTGTTCGGATTGGCTCTGGGTGTCTGCGGTTCCATTTTTCTAACCAAATTCTATTACATTGACTCGGTGTTTGCGATGCTGGTTGCTGCCGCGGGGCTGGTCGGCGGCCGGTTGTACCAGCGGCTGATTCGTTATCGGATCTGCGGCGACCATCTTTGCCGCGCCCGACTAAACAAAGCGCGCATTTGTCCGTTTTGCGGCGGTGAAACAAATTGAGTGTACCCATGGAAAGACAAATAGATCACATCAAAATGCGCAGAGCATTGCTCAATTGGTATGATCGAGGCAATCGAGACATGCCTTGGCGTCGAAACCCATTGCCGTGGTGGGTTTGGGTCTCTGAAATTATGCTTCAACAGACACGCGTTGAATCCGTCATTGGCTATTTCAATCGCTTTATCGAGCGCTACCCTACGCCCAAATCCCTTGCCGAGTCATCACTGGACGAATTGATGGGTTACTGGGCCGGCTTGGGCTACTATGCGCGGGCAAGAAACCTCCACAAAGCCGCCACACAGGTCGTCGAAGAGCATGGCGGTCGAGTCCCCGACGACCCGGACATCTTCCGGGGTCTATCCGGTGTGGGCCGTTATACGTGCGCAGCTGTGCAATCCATTGCCTATGGTGCCCCCATGGCCGTCCTCGACGGAAATGTCATTCGAGTGCTATCTCGTCTTAACCGAATTGAGGAAGACCCAAAACGTTCAGCGGTCCAGGAGCAATTTTGGACCCTGGCAAATGAATTCCTCGATCAGGAAAGAGCCGGTGACTTTAATCAAGCAATGATGGAACTCGGTGCCACGGTCTGCACGCCAAAGAAACCGAAGTGCCTGTTGTGTCCAGTCATGGATCTGTGCCGGGCCAGACAAGAAATAGACCCCGAGACTCTTCCGGTCCGAGTGCCAAAGAAAAAACGTCCTGTCATTCAAATGGTCGCTGGTCTAACGAGGACGAATAACGGGTCAATTTGGCTGGTTCGTCGCCCTGAGAAAGGCCTGTTGGGCGGGCTTTGGAGTCTCCCCATGGTCGAAGGCAAAAGCCATGATGTGCTCGAGACTTTGGACCTGATTCCACAAGATGAGTGTCAGACCGTACGGCATGGGTTTACCCATCAAATATGGGATATCTCGATATATCCATGCCAGGGAAGACCCGCACGTGCCTCCTTTGAGGATGTTCGCGCATTTGACGTGTCGGAAATCAAAAACCTAGGACTGGGAGGACCGTCGCTGAAAGCGTTGCGAATCTGCGGCATTGACCTACCAAAAAGACGAGGTGCTGGCTAGGGCGTTTTGGGCACCGATTTACTCGGTTGGTCTTCAGCCGGAACACCGGCGTCGTCGGGTAGTTTTTCTTTGTATCCAAGCAAGTCTTGCCCGGCATCCAATGGTGTCATTCGGACCTTGACCAAATAGCTTTTGGTCGTAAAGACACGTGTGTTCACTGGGTAGTACCCTGGTGCTCGAAAGGTGACATCGACCGGGCCAGAATCGTATTCAAACACATGGGAGAACGGAACGACGCCAAGCATCTTCTTGCCGAAAGTAACAACAGCTTCTGTTCCCGAGGGCGAGGTGCCAAAGTTGATGGTTACGCGCTTTGTTGAAACGGCAGACGATTCGGTCGCCTTCGCTGGTTTTGGTGCTTGGGCGCTGACTTGTAGACAGACGCCGAGACCAATGCCAAAAATGATGAAATATCTCATTGTTTCGAGGCTCCTTTGGATGGCTTAGTCTTGGTCTCAGGGGCAGTGCTGGTGTCGGGCTTTGCGACCTTTTCTACCACCGACTTACTTTCCGAGGGAACCGTCTTTGGCGGCCCGACAATCTTGATGGGTGTACCGCCTTTGTCGGAGGACGGTGCTTCTTTTTTCTGGTCATCGGGTCGATCTTCATCCTCGTCGATCTCTTCCTTTGGACCGGGATAGCGTTTGCCAGGAATTTTAACCAGACCCTCGATGCGCCGCTTCTGCTTACCGTAAATTTGACCGCGTAAAACCGTCACCGGAACGGGTGGATCCATCACATAGCGAAAGCCTCGTGACGGAACATGGATGCGATAGACTTCATCGTTATACAAAAATTGTCTCTTAAATGAGCTCGGGTGATCGCCATGGACCGTGTGGTTGCGATGTTTAAGCATGAAGCCATAGAGCCTGACCGCATGATGATTCATCAATCGGTGACAGCCATGGGAATATTTCGACTCGCTGAATATCGACATATAATTAGAAGAGCCGTGGGCTCGAATCATCAGGTCTCGATCGGGGCGACCATTTTTGCCCGGGATCACAAAATATCCGGCAACCAGCCCATATGCAGACAAATAACCAGGTCCCATGGCGTCATAGTTAACGGTATTTTGAGTCAATCCATTGACCCGTCGACGCTTGACCAGCGCGCTGAGGGGCTCTGTCTTTGGTGGAATCCATGTCGGACCGGCTACGATCTTGCGAATCACGCGGTCACCAACGTCTGAATTCTTATACTTTAAGTAAACATATCCATCCGGACCGAGCTCTTCTCGCCAACCTCCGATTGTGGTCGGCCAGTTAATCAGCGGGATAGACTGATCCTTGTATCGGGTATACAGAGTCATTCGAGGCATTTTCTTGCGACGTTGGTATCGAGCACGTCCTGATTCTGTGAATGGAATCTCGTACCAGACGGTCCCTCGATCGATCTCCAATTTAAGGTCCATTTGGGACCCATAATATTCAGGGAGGGGCGGAAACTTAATCCCAACTCGATAGGATTGAAATCGATCGCTATTCCGTGACTTGAAAAATCCAACGGCCTTCTGAGGTGTGTCGATCGCGATCTCAGACAAGAGCGTTTTTGTAAATTCGTCGACTAAATTGCGGATGGGCCGAGACTGTCCATCCATTCCGATAAATGTTGAATTTTTCGGCATTCTCTCCTGAACCGAGCCGTCCTCTAAAATTCCGGTCGCGCTGATGATACGTTCTTGCAGCACGCGAACTAAGGCCAAATGATTGGTCTCGGCCGGGGGCGTGGCCATCATCTTCATGGTTTTCTTCGCGAGACGCGTACGCTCATAAATCTTATGCTTTCTCTGAAAGCGCCGAACCGCATTTCGCAAACCTTGGTCTAACCGTCCCTTCTTGTGACGGTAACGTTTGTGCATATGGCCATCACAACCAAGACGCTTTTCGATCTCTGCGAGCACACGCATTTCCTTCTGGTGAGCCAGAAGTTTCTTACGCTTGCGCTTCAGTTCTTTTGTCTTGGGCTTGAAATCGATAAGCGAGCTGACTTGGGCCTTCTTCATCAGCTTTTTGAATTGCTTCCGATACCGCCTCATTTGCCCCAAATGTCGTTGCTCTCTTTTCTCGCGCCGGTATGTGAGATTTTTAAGACTTGAGATGAGGTCATAATCAATCTCTTTTAAGCAGGTGCTTTGGTCATCCTTCAAGAACCGCTGTCGCATTATTTTCATACTCGGAGGAATGCCAAATACTTCGAGGTAATTGCGCTCTTTTCGTTTGAGAGGGCGGCCATCACCGTCCGTCTTGTCATCAGCAAGGTCCAGAAATGTTTTTCTGTATCTGTTCAGGAGAAGACGCCCGGATTCATCCCGCTTCTCTTCGAAAATAACCGGCGTCCAATCATCACCGAGTTCAATCTCGGTGAAGCCAGCCTCGATGGCCGCTCGCCTGTCAACAATCCGCTCTTCACCCTTGATGAAAACCGTCATCCGATCCGCCTCTGGTAGATCCGGTTGGGGCCTCAAAGGGTCTGGTGGGGGCGGTGGGGGCGGTGGGCGCGGTGGTGGGTTTTCAACGCTCGCCTTGTCGGCCAAAGGTTCATGGATTTTTTCCTGATCGGGTGTGTTGATCATCTGTGATGCAAGCAGCAGCCCAAGGCCAACGACAATAGAAATGATCCAAAATATGCGCATGAGGTCTACTACACTGAAATCAGGTTTATCTAAAGTGAGAATCAACTCAATTGCCGCATTTAGGCAGTCCGCTGTCAGACCACGACCAGAGAGCATTTGCTCAGCTAAACAGTCTATTCTCAGGCTAAATTGTCGATGCAGTCGCTAATCACCGTTCGTTTTCGGAACTTCGACGACTTCGTACTCTTCAATCTGCACGGCGTCGATGGCTCCTGATCGAATCACATTCGAAAAGCGCGTGCTCAAATCGCTGATCAGACGATCACGGCCTGCATCGCCGCGCGCCCCTTCCAATCGTCGATTAGACCCAAGAAAGTACAGCATTCTTGTCAATTTTCGTCGATTAAGCAGTACTTCTTTCCGAGTCAGCTTACTCTGGACAACGACGCCAAGCCGAAGTTTCATAGCGAAGCCTGGGTGATTCCGAAAATGAACCGTGTGCTGGCCTAGACTCACCTCAAAAGGCCCACTTGGTTCGGCACCCCTTTCGCTGGAATCATTATCGATTTGGGCTCTTGTCTGACCGGGCTGTTGGGGTCCCTTGCCGTCAGGCGCATCCGGACGCACTTTGTCTTGCGCAATCCGCCGTTCAAAAGGGAGTGCCGTCTCGGTCACGTACTCAGGGCTAACTTGGTTGGGTCGACTCGACCTTTTCTCGGTGGCCGTTGAAAACAAGTGGTAGGCGAACCCAAAAACGATAAGAATCGCGATGATCAGCGCAGCTCTCATCCTGCATCCTCAGATGGCTCAGTGGACGAATTGCCACTGCGGAAGTCTAGGTCGGGTGGACTTTCAAGAACAGTCGTACCAGGCTCTACCGATCCGGTTAACCAGACGTTACCGCCAATGACTGCATCCCGCCCGATGACCGTTTTACCACCCAATACGGTGGCACCGGCATAAATGACGACACCATCTTCCAGAGTCGGATGACGCTTTGTACCTGCCTGACTCCGCTCAACTGAAAGGGCACCGAGCGTTACACCCTGATAAATCTTCACCCAGTTTCCAATGTTTGTGGTCTCACCGATGACGACACCTGTCCCATGATCGATAAAGAAACTCTCACCGATGTGTGCACCCGGATGGATATCAATTCCTGTTTGTGTGTGAGCATGCTCAGCCATAATTCTCGGTAGAAACGGAACATTTTGTTTCCAGAGCCAGTGAGCGATTCGATGTACCGTAATCGCTTCGAATCCAGGATAGGTGAGGATAACTTCCTCGACGCTATTTGCGGCTGGATCCCCAGCCAACGCGGCCTCAGCATCCAGTCTTAACTGTTCGCGAAGCATCGGCAATTGGCGTAAGAAACCGAGAGCGACGGTGCTGGACCGATCAGCCTGATCCGAATTTGGACCAGCATGAGCAATGGATTTACCGATTAAATGGGCCAGGCAGGTTTCTAATTCGCTCAGCCATGTCCCGACATAGTAGGCGCGACTCTCGGGCGGTAAACGCTCTTCAGCGTAGTAACCGGGAAAAAGTATGCGCCGTATTTTATCCAATGTTTCAACAACCACTTGCCGGGCTGGAAGGCGGGGTCTCTCGGCCTGATCAAGGTCATAGCTACGTAACAAGGCGCTGGCAATTTTCTCGAGCGAATCTGTGTCCATGGAAAGTCGATCCTTGTGTAGAAACCTTGTTAAAAGCCTTACAGGAGTCCCCACCGACGGCGCAAGAACCATTCGGTAGACGGCAAAATGATTGCCAGAAGCAGTAACCAAGCACTCGCCCAAAGTGGAACATCTTTGCGGCGGTTTACCTGGAGAAGCAACGGTGGCTTTCGCTCGAGGTCCGCAAGATCATCGCCATCATCGAGGAAGCGCCCTTGACCAATTGACGAAATCGATTTGAGCAACAATGGGTTGGTTTTCGTGGTCGCTAATTCAATGGGCTCTGATGTAACGACGAACACATCCTGGTCAACGAGCTCCTGATCTTCTCCAGAACGCGCAACAACGCGCCAAACGCCATCGGTTTTAATGGGGACCGAAAAAGTAAATAGCCCCCCTTTATCGGTCTTACCTTGGCGAATGATCGGCGCCTCTGTGCTGGTTTGTTCATTGTGGCGTTTGCCGACCTCAACACGAACCGGTTGATCGATGGCGGGTCGATAGTCATCAGCCTGCAAGCGCACTGTCACAGAGACCTGATCTCCGACAGCGTACCGATCCTTGCCGGTTGTCACTCGAATGGTTTTCAGGTCTGGGTCCCGAATTAACCATCGGATGGCATTCCCCCAAAACTTGTAATAGTTCCGATTATCTGCCCCTAAACCAAAGGCCTCGAAATCCCACCGCCATGTAGAATCGGTCAGAACGCTCAACACTCGGCCTTTGCCAAAATTTCGAACGGCAACAACAGGACTCTTTTTTACGCCGACCCGCTTCGTAGGATGCTCGAGCAGAACGACAGAATCAGGGGCCAAGCCTGCAACTTGGTTGAGACCCGAGAGCATCGGTAAGCTCTGCCAAGCGGTTTGATTCTCATCTCTTGAGAGCTTTAAATTTGTTATGGGATGAAACTGTCCTGCGGGCGTCAAAGTGGGCCTATAATCTGATTTTTCGCCACCACCGAGCTGGCCTCCACGGAGAGTCACGGGCAAAAACTCCGCGATGGGTGTACCTGCATAACCCCCGTTCGCAAAGCTGATATCGCCCCCGACCATGACAAAGCCGCCGCCGTTTTGCACATAGCGCTTAATCAGTGGCATATACTGTCGCATTTGGTAACCACGGTAAGTGAAATTTTGAAAAATGATGAGGTCAAAACTACCGAGCTGCTGTTCGAATAATTCCTGTGTTGGAAAGGGGATCAGCGACATTTCGTTGCGTCGCGCCACCTGGAGACTGGATGACGTTCGCAAAATAAAAAAACTAATCAAGTCCACATTGGGGTTTTTCTTTAGCAGCTTGCGCAAAAAACGCTCGTCCCAACTGGGTCGACCAACAACTTGCAAGACGCGTATTTTGTCTCGGATGACTCGAATGACAAATTCTCGCCGATTGTTGATGACAATTTGTTCACCTGGGGCCGAGCCAACCTCAAATGTAAATGACGACTTACCGGTCTCGTCAGGTACGAACTCGAAGGAGAACTCATAGTTTTGTTTTCCGGGCACAACCTCCAAGACTTGTCGCCCTAATTCCTTACCGTTTCTCTTCATCGTGACAGGTATCCGCAACTGCTCGTAACCGAAAACCGAGACCTTCGCATCAATGGTCACAGCATTCCGAACGAATGCGAACTCATCATAGGATAAATCTTGAATTGCTAAATCTGGGGCAACTTTATCGGGCCCAATGAAGACTGTATGAACCGGCGCATTGAGTTTCTTGATGGCTATTTGAACCCGATTAGGAATCAAACTTGGATCACTGATCTCTTTCAACTTGGTGGTATCGGTGCCGTCGCTCAATATGATGACAGCGGCCAGGTCGCCTGACGTGTACCGACTCTGGACATCATCAAGGGCACCTGCCAAATCGGTCATCTCACCCAGTGCCTGAATAGATTTGAGATCGTCGACGGCCTTCACGTAACGGCCAAAGGTGAAATAATCCACCTGGTGTTCTGTTTGCCAAGATTTGAAAACGGCTAAGTTCGCCTCCAAATACCGCTTCAACTGATCCAATCGAGACCCAGATGACTGACCAGGCAGCAGCATGCTTCTGGATTGATCGATAAGGACAGCAACATGATTGCGAACGATGTTTCGATGTTCTAACCGAATCCCCGGTTGTATGAAAAGGAACGTAATCACAACCAGGGTGGCCGTTCGTAAGGCCAAGAGTGTAATTCGTCGCATTCGATTCAAGGGTTGCGTATTCCACCAGCTGAATCCGATGAGAATACAAACCAGCAAGCCGACTGCCGTCCAAGTCAATCCTGACCAATCAGACAACACAACCCAATGCGCACTGTTAAACTGGCCATCTGTATCAAAAAGGTCTCTGAGCATAGCTATCGAATCGTTTTGGACGGCTCTACGCGCCAGTTACGACGACGGAGAATCTCTGTGACATGAACTTGGTCACGCTTATAATTTAAGCATGTTGCGTACATGACGAGGTTGAGCCCTGTGCGAAAAGCCATTTCTCTCTGTCGCTCACCGCCTGGAAAAACAGGCATCGACCATGCGCCAAATCGTTCTCGACCAAAGGCACCGAAGAGATCATTGCGCTCATAAATGACCGGGCTACGGTCATCAAAAATGACCCCTTCTAAATGATCTGTTCGAGCCACCCGCCCCTTGGGAGTTTCCAAGAGATAAAAAGTTCTGTAAACCGTGTGATCGTTGCCCAATCGCATCCAATCTCTGTCGGGCCACAACAGGCTCATCTCAGAGCGTATAGATGTGTCGAAACCATCGTCTCCAAGTGGTGATACATCGCTGATGAGAAGCGTTCCACCCCCTCGCAGATACAGAGACAAGCGTCGGCGCTCCATCTCGGAGAGAGGTTGAATCGAACCTTGCCCAAACCACACCAGAAAGGGGTTTCGAAATAAAGATTCATCGGTGAGCTTCAGATAAACGGGTTCTTCGCGCACGTTGATGCTGGTTCGCTTTGATACTTCCCACATCAATTGCTCGACACAACGGGGTCTTAATTGGCGAGAATTCCCGCGATCGAGAACGGCGATTCCGACTTTTGAATCGCGCCCGATGGACAAGCCGCGTCGGGGCGCCAGGATGGCAGCGCAGACTGCTGCTGTCAGTTTGATGGCTTTTCGTCTGTTCATGGTCACGAGCAACACCTCTGGGTAAGGAGAGTATTCCTCGCAAATTGTAGATTCCCAAACTTCCTGTTCATCGATCAGCTGACCGCCCCAATGACCGCATCATGCAAGACCGATACAGCCAGATCAGCTTTGGTCGCATCGATGAGGAATCCCACTTGATTGGGTTCCAATGCCTGCCCATGAATTTCAATTCGGTTCTCAGAAAGAACAGTGCGCGCTATAGGAAGAATCGCGGGCGGTGCCGTAAGCGACCGTCCGATGATGCTCACAAGAGTCAAATCTTCCCGAATTAAGATTCCTGAGAGATTTGAGATCGCGCCCTTAAACGCATCGATGCCATGAATGTTTTGCCGAGGGACAAGGGCCGCCCAAGTGTCGGAAAATCGCCAGACAACAGCGTTCGAAGCACCATGGGCGACAAGGATATTCTCCAGACTATCCGGTGCCTCCAAGCCAAATGCTGTCGGCCCCAAATAAACCAACCCCGGATGCTTCGTCACCCCGATAACACGGGGATGGTCCAAGCCATCCACTCGACGCACTCGGGTGCCTGGCTCTTGGGTCCCATGAGTCGATGCACATCGAATTTCGATCCCGTTTCGACGCGCCCATTCAACCGCTTCAGCATTTAAAACTTTAGCCCCTGCATCAGCGAGAGTTTGCATGTGCTCGTAGCTCATTTGCTCAATTCGCCTTGCATCTGGCACAAGGCGCGGGTCAGCAGAGTAGACACCATCCACATCAGAACAAATTTCTACATAATCGGCATTTAAGGCTGCGGCAAGAGCGACGGCGGTTGTATCGGAACCACCTCGACCAAGGCTGGTGATCTCTAAACGTTCGCTGACACCCTGAAAACCCGCGACGATGACGATTTGACCTTTCGCCAACGCCTGCTGAATCCGAACTGGCGTGACTCTAATGATCCGGGCATTCGTATGATTGTCCGTCGTGATGATTCCGCTTTGTGAGCCCGTGAATGAAACAGCCGGGTAGCCCAATTCGTGAATCGCCATCGACAAGAGTGCCATTGATATCCGTTCTCCGACGGTCAAAAGCATATCTAATTCTCGACGCTGAGGATTCAAACTAACTTGGTTCGCCAGCTGCAGAAGTTCATTTGTGGTGTTGCCCATCGCTGAGACAACAACAACCACTGAATGCCCTTTTTGGCGCGTTTCTGTAATTCGCCGCGCCACTGCACTGATTTGGTCGGGAGTGGCTACAGAACTTCCGCCGTATTTTTGGACGATAATGCCCATTTTGATCCACCTCTCATCCACAAGGATATGTCTACTTCGTCACTAACTCGTTCAGAGACAAAATGCATCGTCATTATGCTTGATGACCAATTTATTCAGACGAGTTGGATGAACAAAGCGCGATGGAATTTTGGACTGTAATGAAAAATACAAGACACGGAATGTTGACTCGTTATATGTAACCCAACGGGGAACGAGTGGCTCCAGTTCCCAAAGGCCCATGCGAGTTGAGGTAGGTATGCAAATTACTGTGATTGGAAGTGGTTACGTTGGATTGGTTGTCGGCACGTGTTTATCGAACGTTGGACATAACGTGGTCTGCGCCGATATCGATGCACGAAAAATCGACCATTTGATGGACGGGCAAGTCCCCTTCTTCGAACCAGGTCTCAGCGACTTAGTGAAAAAAAACCTAACGGCAGGCCGCCTGGGTTTTACGACCGATGTAGCCGAAGCATGCCGCAAAGGCGCGATCATATTTATCGCTGTTGGAACACCGCAAGGCGATGATGGATCTGCTGAGCTTCAGTATGTTGAGTCCGTTGCGAAAACCATCGGTGATACACTGCAAAGCGGTGAGAATACCCTCATCGACGGGTGCAAGATTGTCTTGACTAAGTCGACCGTGCCCGTTGGCACGACAGACCGGGTGTCAGAGATCATTCAAGAATCGGCTAGTCTACCCTTTGTCGTGTGCTCGAATCCTGAGTTCCTCAAGGAGGGTGATGCACTCAACGACTTTAGAAAACCAGACCGAATTATCGTCGGCACGCCGGACTCAGAACTGGGACGGCTCGCCCAAAGCGTGCTCAGAGAACTCTATGAACCGTTCACTCGGACACGAGAGCGAATTCAGTTTATGGCCGTTCGGTCTAGTGAGCTCACAAAGTATGCAGCAAACGCGATTCTTGCGACCAAAATAAGCTTCATGAATGATTTGTCTAATCTCGCTGAAAGAGTCGGAGCAGACATAGAGGATGTAAGGCAAGGCATCGGTTCAGATCCGCGGATCGGGTACCAATTCCTGTTTCCCGGAACGGGCTATGGTGGCTCATGCTTTCCGAAAGACGTCAAAGCACTGACCCATACCGGTATTAAATCCGGCCATCCCCTTCGAATTTTAGAGGCCGTCGATGAAGTCAACCGCGACCAAAAATCAATCCTTCTCAAGAAATTGACGGCGCACTTCAATGGCGATCTCGCGGGTCGACGAATTGCGGTTTGGGGACTCGCTTTCAAGCCAAGAACCGATGATATGCGCGAGGCGCCAAGCATTGATTTGATCAACGGACTCCTGGAGGCCGGTGCCCAAGTGCTCGCCCATGACCCCGAAGCGATGGACAATGCGGCTCTTCTCTTCGGAGACCGGATCCAGTTTTGCGACGACCACTACGATTGCCTTCATCAGGCTGATGCCCTCTGTATTTGCACGGAATGGAGTGTGTATCGGAGACCTGACTTCGAAATGCTCGTGGACAAGTTGAAATCTCTGAACATCTTCGACGGCCGCAATCTCTACGATGAAAACCGTCTTAAGAAATTCGGTATTCGATATTTTGCCATTGGTCGAGGCGAGGCGTTACCTGTCTAATGGACCAGTTCCAAACCTAAACTGAGTGAATGCGCCGGTACCATTCAACATATTGAGCAATGCCGGCTTTCATTGATGTTTTCGGTTGATACCCCAAATCAGTTTTCGATCTCGCGAGATCTGCATAGGTGATGGACACATCGCCTGGCTGATTGGGCTGAAAGGACAAACGAGGCTCCTTGCCTAGAGTCAGACCGATCAAGTTGACAAGATCCAAAAGCTTTGTGGGTACCGAGTTACCCAGATTGTAAATCCCATAGCCGTCTACATGTTCGATAGATTGAATCACACCATCGATGATGTCATCGATATACGTGTAATCTCGTGCGCTATGGCCATCTCCATAAATTTCGATGGTCTGATCCGCCTCGATTAGATTCACAAATTTAGCGATTGCCATTTCAGGCCTCTGCCGTGGTCCATAAACGGTAAAAAATCTAAGACAATGAATGTGGAGCTTAAATAAGTGGTGCCACGTATATGCGAGTAGCTCTCCTGAACGCTTTGTTGCTGCATAGGGAGAAATCGGCTTGGAAACATCGTCTTCTTCTGTGAAGGGCACCGTCTGTCGGTCGCCGTAAACTGATGATGACGATGCAAAGCAAACTCGGTCGACGCCATGGGCGACGCACGCCTGAAATAGGTTCACTGTTCCGCCAAGATTGACGTCACTGTATATGGCGGGCGTCTCAATACTCGGTCTGACCCCAGCCCAGGCTGCGAGATGGACTAACCGTTTAGGCTTAAAGGAGGAAAAAACAGAGTCGACCAACTCCGCGTCACAAATATCGCCCTTGATCAGTTCAAAATTTGGGTTAGCGAGAGCTGTCTTTAAGTTTCGTTCCTTCAGTTTTGGGTCATAAAATTCGTTGAAGTTGTCGAGACCTAAAACATGATGACCATCTTGGAGAAGTCGGTCGACCAAGTGAGACCCAATAAAACCGGCTGCACCTGTAATCAATATCTTCATCAGACCTCCTTTGTAGCCACTAAGACGACCACTTGTCTCCATGGCAACGAACCCAAACATGCCCGAAAAAGACATGAATGCAACAAAAGAACACGGACGCCTGTATTTCTGGTCCAAGCTCGGTTATGAAGTCGGCGAGCATCTACACATCGGCGTCATTCGGAGGTTGCCATGAAATTCTTTATCGATACAGCTGACATTAATGAAATTCGACAGGCGCAAGATATGGGCCTACTGGACGGAGTGACGACAAATCCAAGCCTCATCGCAAAAACAGGCCGAAGCTTCGACGAGGTGATCGCCGAGATTTGTGACGTGGTTGATGGACCAATTTCTGCCGAGGTGGTGAGTACAGACTTCGACGGCATGGTCGCCGAGGCGAAGAATCTTGCTAAAATCCACAAAAATATCGTCGTTAAAATTCCATTGATCGAAGCAGGCCTAAAAGCGACTCGATGGTGTACCGATAACGACATCAAGACCAATGTGACTCTCTGCTTTTCAGCCGTACAGGCACTGATGGCTGCCAAAGCGGGTGCAACATATATCAGCCCGTTCGTGGGTCGATTAGATGACATCCAGCATGAGGGAATGGACCTGATTCGACAA
This sequence comes from Myxococcota bacterium, assembly GCA_036337435.1. Classification (GTDB taxonomy): domain Bacteria; phylum Myxococcota_A; class Bradymonadia; order UBA7976; family UBA1532; genus UBA1532. The sequence continues at coordinate 244,574 of JAYZEG010000058.1, read as the reverse complement.
ATCGTCCACATCTACGACAATTATATGTTTGAAACAGAAGTTCTCGTTGCGAGTGTTCGTTCGCCGATGCATGTGGTTGACGCAGCACTTGCCGGTGCTCATGTCGCGACCATTCCGTACGGGGTCCTCAATAAACTCGCTCAGCACCCACTCACAGATATCGGCTTGCAACGTTTCCTCGCAGACTGGGAAAAAGTGCCAAAGTAAACAACTGAGGCTCCGACCCCTACTCATCCTGAACAATCGATGTGACAGGCCCACCCAAGGTCTCCAAATCTGTGACCGGCCTGAACATCCAGCTGCAGCCGAAAAAACAAACTGTATGTCTCCGACCAGGAGTAGGTGTACGCGGCGCACCCCGTAAATAGTAGATGGCGAAGGTTGAGTGCCCCAAAACTTCGTTCTATGCTCACCAACGTGGCCTGACTCAACTCAAATGAGCTGATTGGGCATCAGAGCCGGAGTCATCTCGACGTGTCGCCCACTTTCTTTCAACAACTCGCGAATTTACAGAACGGCCGCACGGATTTCGTTTTGGCCACAGTCATCGAATCGGGTGGGTCAACCCCAAGAACATCAGGGGCAAAAATGGCGATCACCGATGCTGAGACCATCGGTACAATCGGTGGAGGAGCAGTTGAACACAAAACGATCCTCGATGCGCGCCGTCTCCTCTCTGATGCCAGCCGATCAACAGAGATGATCAGCGTTCACTTAGTGCGCGACTTAGCGATGTGCTGCGGAGGAAAAATGTCTGTATTCCTAGAAAAGGTCATAGCGAAACCACGGCTTTGGGTTTTCGGCGGAGGCCATATCGGGACAGAACTGGCTAAAGTCGCCGGTCTAAGTGGGTTTGATATATGCGTCGTCGATGATCGGCCCGAATGGGCTGATCCGTCACGATTTGATCCGGCTGTGGACATCATCGAGGACGATCCAGAAACAGTCATAAAGAACACGCCACCCGGACCTGACGACTTTGTGGTTGTCGTCACACATGACCACGCATTGGATGAAAGCCTGCTGCGGCACCTATCTCCGCAGGAGCCAAAATTCGTCGGTCTCATTGGAAGCCGAGGGAAGTGGGCTAAATTCAAGAAACGTTTAGAAAACCGTGGCGTGGCTCAACAATGGATTAACAAGGTGTCATGTCCTGTGGGTCTAGATATCGGGGCTGAGACGCCAACTGAAATCGCTCTCAGCATCGTTGCAGAACTCATCTTAGTCAGACGCAATGGGCCCAAATGGACTTGACGACGCCCATTCGCGGATTGGTCTTATCAGCTGGCCGCTCTCAAAGAATGGGTCGACCAAAAGGCTTGTTGAAGCTGGGAAGCAGCTCGCTTATCGAAAAGGCTGTGTCCGATCTAGATGAGATTTGCGATATCGTGCTCGTCGCGGCTGGCCACCATTATCATGCCATCCGGGAGGCAACTCAGGCCCATATTGCAATGCATCCAGTTGTCGATTGGCACCACGGAATGAGGTCCAGCCTGAGGAGTGGCCTCAGAGCCCTTCCAGATGGGCATGTTCTGGTCCGTCACGTCGACCAGCCCGGAATCAAATACGAAACCTTGAGAAGACTCTGTGCTGGCCGAATTAGTCGGCCAAGAGTTTTGGCCTATCGGGGCCAGGCGGGTCATCCTGTCCTGATCCCAAATTGGCTTAGACCCGTCATTACTGGGCAAGATCAACGGTCCTTGAGACAAATTTTTAATGAAGTGGGTATTCAAAAACTACACATAAATGATGCAGCAATCACCCGCAATTTGAATAGAAGAGAGGATTGGGAACGGTTTCTATTCGAATTTCGGTGATAAAGACACGCCATTCCCTTGCATACCGCCGCCAAGTGCTTAATATTCGCGGCTCAAGATCTATGGGGTTTAGACGACACTTCGTCAACCGCTCACAATGGTCATATACTTGATCCTGAATCATTCGCATTCATCAGGAAGCATGTCAGGATCCTAGCAGGAGACATCTCGCATGCTTGGTTTTGTTCAAAAGGTATTTGGCACAGCGAATGAACGTGCCTTGAAGAAACTTAATCCTGAGGTTGCTCGGGTGAGCGCACTTGAGAATCAAATCAAAGCGCTTTCCGATGATGCTCTCAGGGCTAAGACAGCAGAGTTTCGACAGAAACTATCAAATGGAGCCGCGCTCGATGACATTCAATATGAGGCGTTTGCCGTAGCACGCGAGGCGTCTTGGCGCGTTTTGGGTATGAGACCATACGATGTCCAAGTGCTGGGTGGTTTCGTGCTCCACACCGGGCGGATTGCTGAGATGAAAACCGGTGAAGGTAAAACCCTCGTTGCGGTACTGCCCTGCTATTTGAATGCACTCTCAGGCAAAGGTGTTCATGTCGTCACCGTTAATGATTATCTCGCCCGTCGAGATGCAGAATGGATGGGTCAAGTCTACCGTTGGTTGGGTTTGTCAACCGGTGTCATCATAAACGACATGGACGATGCTGCTCGAAAAATCGCCTACGGCTCCGACATTACCTATGGGGAGAACAATCAATACGGGTTCGATTATCTCCGTGATAATATGAAATACAATTTGGACAACTACGTTCAGCGGGAGCTTAATTTTGCTGTCATTGATGAGGTCGACTCAATCCTCATCGACGAATCAAGAACCCCCCTGATCATTAGTGGTCCAGCCGAGGGTTCCTCAGAATTATATACAAAAGTAGACCGGGTGATTCCGCGCCTCAAAAAAGACATCCACTTCAATGTCGACGAAAAATCTCATTCCGCAACGCTGACTGATGATGGTGTCGACTCGATCCAGAAATTACTGGCGTGCGACAATCTGTATGATCCAGCCAATATTATCTTGCTTCATCATGTGAACAACGCGCTGAAAGCGCATACACTGTATAGACGCGATGTCAATTACCTGGTTCACAGCGATGAAGTCGTGATCATCGACGAACATACAGGCCGGCTTATGCCCGGTCGACGCTGGTCCGATGGACTCCACCAAGCTGTTGAAGCAAAAGAGGGGGTCGAAATTCAATCTGAAAACCAGACGCTGGCAACAGTCAGTTTCCAGAATTACTTCAGATTATACAACAAACTATCAGGCATGACGGGCACCGCAAAGACAGAGGAAGAGGAATTCCAGAAGACCTATAAAATCGATGTTGTCGTCGTCCCGACAAACAAGCCAATACAGCGAGCAGACAAAGCTGATCTCATTTACAGGTCTGAACGCGGAAAGTTCAAAGCATGTGTCAAAGAGATTAAAGAACGACATGCCAAAGGGCAGCCGATTCTCGTCGGTACAACCAGCGTCGAGAAGAGTGAAATTATTCACAGAATGTTAAAAGCTGAGGGGATTGAGCACGAAGTTTTAAATGCAAAACTGCACTCCCGTGAAGCATCGATCGTAGCCCAGGCTGGTCGTTTAAATGCAGTCACCGTCGCCACAAATATGGCGGGTCGCGGGACGGATATTATCCTCGGAGGAAACGCCGAATATTGGGGTCAATGTTTGCTGGAAGAGATGGACGTTGCAATCCGATATACGCCGGAATGGGAATACGTCGAAGACTTCGTCAAGCAAATCTGCATCGGAAATGAAGAGAACGCTCGAGAACTCAGAATAAAACATGATGTGCTCGGTGACATACCAGACTCGGTCATTAGCCAAATTGCGGAAACACGAGATATTTTTGGAGAGGAACAAGAGCGTGTCTTGGCCGCTGGCGGCTTATTCATTCTAGGCACCGAGCGGCATGAAAGTCGCCGAATTGACAATCAGCTCCGCGGCCGAGCAGGCCGTCAGGGTGATCCAGGTGCGAGCCGATTTTATTTATCATTAGAAGACGATCTCATGCGGATCTTCGCGAGTGACCGAATGGCATCCATGATGGACTCACTCGGCATGTCAGACGATGCACCCATCGAACACAATATGGTCAGCAAGGCCATCGAGAACGCTCAGCGGCGAGTGGAAGCCCAACACTTTGATAGTCGGAAGAATCTTCTCGAATACGATGACGTGATGGATCAGCAAAGAAAGACCATCTACAAACAGCGCTTAAGCGTTTTAGGGTCTAATGATGAGTCGCTAAGAGAGCTCTGCCTCGACGCCATCGAAGATTTAGTTTTTGCGATGGTCAACGACTACTGTGATGAGCGGACAAAGCCTGAGTATTGGGACATCGACGCACTCATGGAACGCGTTAAATTTCAATTCAATCATGAATTGGATCTCCACGGTCTGCCACGGTCTCGAGAGCGTTACATCGAACACATCTACTTTGCCGTGGAAAAACCGTACCTTGAAAAGGTCAACGAGGTGAATGCCAACCAAGATGGGTTGATGCATCAGCTCGAGAAGCAACTCTATCTGCAGCAGATCGACCAGCTGTGGAAAGACCATTTGACGACGATGGACCAACTGAGAACGGGCATCGGCCTCCGAGGATACGGTCAACGTGATCCGAAAAAAGAGTATCAAAAGGAAGGCTATAGACTCTTCTCGAGCCTGTTGGTCGACATCAAATCAAAAGTCATGGGGCAACTTTATCGGGTCCAAATCGAATCCGAGGACGAAGTGTTGGCCGCACAAAGGGCCTATCAAGAGCGTGTCGAAGAACAGCAACGGCAAATGCGAATGTTTTCCTCCGATTCGGTTAATTCAGGGGCTGATGAAGGTCAGCCTGATCAACCGCAGAGACGCCGCCGTCCTACCACTGTTAGACGAGAGCGCCCGAAAATCGGTCGTAACGATCCCTGCTGGTGTGGCAGTGGAAAGAAATACAAGAAATGCCATATGGCCGCCGACAACGCTGCGGCTCGTGCATCCGGCGGCTCTGATGAAAATCGAGACTCTGCCGAGTCGGCGATCGAATCATGAGCCAGTATCATGTCGATGGGTTTAAGTTCGCCGGCATTAACAGTGGTATTAAGAAAAACGGTCATCTCGACCTCGGATTGATCGTTGCCGAAAAGTCCATCCCATGTGCAGGCGTTTTCACGACCAATCAGGTCGTCGCGGCACCAGTCGTGCAAAGCAAAGAGAGGCTGACCGAACGCGCGATCGCTCGTGCGATCATCGTCAATAGCGGTAATGCCAACGCGTGTACCGGAGAGATTGGAGCGGCCAACGCCAATCAAATGGCAACTTATGTAGCCCAGCACCTTGGATGTGAGTCGAGAGATGTTCAAGTGTGCAGCACCGGCGTAATCGGTGCACCGCTGCCCATGACTACGGTAACTCACGGAATCGACAAAGCGGTTGAATCACTTGAACAGACAAGCTTCTTCGCCTTTGCTGAATCCATCAGAACAACCGATACATTTACAAAGGCAAGACGGCTTGAAGTCACCGTCGATGAGCGAACGTATTCAATCGTTGGTGCCTCAAAAGGGGCCGGCATGATCCATCCAAACATGGCGACTATGCTTGGATTCGTGGTCACGGATGCCCCAATATCCGAGTTTGACATAGGTGCGTTGTGGCACCGCACATGCCAGAAAACATTTAATGCAATAACCATTGATGGAGATACCAGCACCAACGACACAGCCCTATTCATGGCAAGTGGTGCTGCCGGCGGCGACCCATTAAAAGGATCCGTTTTACAGCGATTCGAAGACGCATTAATTAAACTGACATCCGAGCTCGCCAAAGACATTATACGCGATGCTGAAGGTGGGACTAAGGTCGTTGAGATTAATGTAACAGGTGGCCTGTCATTCGATGATGTTCAGACAGTGGCAAATACCATTGCACTCAGCCCACTGGTCAAAACAGCCATCCATGGTGAAGACCCTAATTGGGGTCGGATCATCGCTGCGGCCGGGCGCAGTGGCATTCAAATCGATCCTGATCGAATCGCCTTGTATTTTGATGATGTCCAGCTCTATGCAGATGGCGAGTGGCGTGGACCAGACGCTGAAAAACAGGTTCACGCGATTATGCTCAGAGATGAATATTCTATCAGGCTTGACCTCGCACAAGGCGAGCATAGCCACTCGATCTTTACCTGCGACTTAAGTGCTGATTACGTGCGAATTAATGCTGACTACAGAAGTTGAGCAATCGACCGGGTGAATAGACCGGCATTGATTATCAATGGGCGGCAGACGTATAGTCGCTCATCAATAATGGAGGTGACAGGTGTTGAGACTCTCGTGCCTATGTTTTGTCTTGTTGGCGTGTCCGGGAATGGCAGCGGCTCAAGAATGTGGACCAAGCCAACAAATCATCAGTTGGTCCCAACCGAATAATGTCCCGATTGAAAGCGACGATGCGCCTCGATGGCCAACGGATGCGAGCATTCGCTTAGCCTATTCTGGACCATGGTGTCCTGACCCCGCACAAATCGAAATGCAAGATGAAGATGGAACTGTGGTACCCGCTCAAGTCCGTGTAAAGACCCCTTTCAAGTTGGTTCCCAATGGACCTGACCCATTAACGATCATAGAGATCGATCCAATCGCAGAGTTGGAGGGCCGAAAAGACTATCAAGTCATTGTCAGACCACCCGATCCAGCCTTATCCATCTTTCGTGAGTATACCCTCGAATTCAGAACAAAGGGTGGCCCATCGGACGATTTAGGTGATTTTGAGGGAATTCGAGAAGCGCGATTAAACGATGACCGCTGTATTGAAGCAGGTGCATTCTTTGAGTTAGATGATACCAACCCCATATGCCCCGTGCCGAATCGAATCTATGCATCTATCGATTTTCAGCCACTCAATCGGTCGGATGTCGCTTATGTCATCTACAGAACGTCTTCGACGCCCATCGCCACGCTGGATAATCCTGAAACAGAGCCGCCTGACTTAACACCGGTTCCCGTTGCTTATGAAAACGGCGCTCGAGACTTACTGGGGACCGGGGTGCCGCTCAGAAGTTCACGCATGTTTCTGCCGTACTATCCACTTCCAAGGCGAGACTGTTTTGCTGTCATGGCCCTCGACGAGTGGGGTCGAGAACGTGGAGACCTGACAAACGAATCATGCATCAGCCTGGAGGTTTTTCTTCCATGTCCTGATGGCTGCGATCCAAACGTCATGATGTGCCAAAAAGTATTTCCCGACCCCAATCCATTTGAAGGAGGACCACCAATCCCTGGTCAACAATGCGACTTCATTGGAATCAACGGCGGTGACGCAAATCAAGCGATCCCTGAAATCAGCGATGAAACAACAGGTGATGGCGGTGTTCGTCTCTCCGATGGTGGAATACCCCAATCAGATGGCGGTGCAGCCGCCGGTGGTGGTGACGGTGGAAGTAGTGGTGGGTGTTCACTGGTTTCCGCAGCCGACAACCCGACCAAATCAACATACTTCTGGATGGGGGTTTTGGTCATCCTGGGTGGTTTGAGACAAACAAGGTTTCGCTAGACAACCTTCTCTTTATCCGGAGCGATACAATGAGTCGAATTAAGGCCCGTGTTCTCAAGGGCTTTCGCGATTACATGCCCGAGAATATGCTACCAAAGCAGAAAATGCTCAATTTGGTGGCAAGTACATTTGAATCCTTTGGATTCTCGCCGTTGCAAACGCCTGCATTAGAATACGCAGAATGCCTTTTAGGAAAGTACGGAGATGAAGGCGATAAGTTACTTTATCGCTTTCTAGATAATGGCGAACGTGACGTAGCGATGCGCTACGACCTTACGGTTCCATTAGCACGAGTCATGGGTATGAATACTCAACTGACACGACCATTCAAGCGGTATCAAATCGCACCAGTCTGGCGCGCCGAGAAACCAGGGCGAGGCCGCTTTAGAGAATTCATGCAGTGTGATGTAGACATCATTGGCGCACCCGATTTGATGGCTGATGCGGAATGTATTCTCGTTGGTTGTTCTGTACTCAAGAATCTTGGAATTGACGATTTCGTTATCCGAATTAATAACCGGAAACTGCTGACAGCGATGTTGTCGAAGTACAACATAGAGAGTGTTGATGACACTTTAGGAGTCCTCAGAAGTATCGATAAATTGCCAAAAATTGGTGAAGATAATGTTCGAAAACTCCTGATGAACGACCATAATTTAGCAGCGACATCAGTGGACGGTATTTTTGAGTTTCTGACTTTAGAACCCAATCAGCTACATGATTGGTTTAGTGGTCATGAGTTGGGTTTGCTCGGTGCTGATGAGTTAAACGAATTACTCAAACTCGTCGATGAACTCGGTGTTGCTCAATACGTCGATGTAGATCTTTCCATCGCGCGGGGCCTCGATTATTACACTGGCACCATCTACGAGACCTTCCTCAAAGCAGATGAATCCTTAGGCTCCGTCATGTCGGGTGGTCGATATGACACATTATTGAGCATGTTCAGTGGTCAAGAAATCCCCGCTGTGGGCATTAGCCTTGGGGTTGATCGATTACTCTATGGACTGATCGAAATGGGGCTCCTCGAAGCACAAGCGAGCCCAAGTGATGCCTTGATCGGTGTGTTTAGCACCGATGAAAGAAAGCTCAGCTATACCGTCGCAGCGTCGTTGAGACGGGAGGGAATAAACGCAGAAGTGTATCCTGGTGTCGCTCGAATGAAAAAGCAGCTTCAATATGCGAACCGCCAGGGCATTCCATTTGTTGTTCTGGTGGGAAAAAGTGAATTCGCTCGGAATGAGGTTATCCTCAAGAACATGCAAACAGGTTCCCAAGATCACGTTCAAATCGAGAACTTAGGCAGTCATATACGGGGGGAATAAAGATCATGAAATACATCGCTATCAGCCTAATGGTCATCATTGGATTCGGATGCAGTGGTGATAAGAAAGATAAGAACGGTCTGGATGACCGCTTTGCTGCAATGATCAAGGTCAAACCGTGTAAAGACGACAAGGAATGCATCAAGGGTACGATTTGTAAGGATGGAAAATGCCAGAAAGGCGAGCGGTCCGAAGCGGAAATTAAAGCGAAGAGAAAAGCCCTCGAAGACAAAGAAAAGAAAGCACAGATAGCTCGAAATCAGGTCAAACCGGGCGAAGGTCGCCTCAAGGTCCGAATTTGTCCCTTCTACAAAAATACATCAAATTCGAGTGCCAGCTTATTTGCCGAGAATCAAAAGACCAAGAAAAAGCATTGGCTCGCGCTTCACAATCGAACACCCCCCGATGGACTGCAGACTGTGTTCACCTTCCCATCGCTGCCACTGGGTAGTTATGATGTCACACTGAGAATGGGTGTTCGAGTCCGTGGACAGCACGATTTGACGGACATGAATTGCCATCCGAAAGCCAAGCCGTGTCGGGGGGGAACGGTCCGAGAAATGGACGTTATTCTGCCTAAGGATGAGCCACCTGCAGAACGCAAGGAAGACGGGACTGAAAAACTACCGCCTTGTGACTTTGTCGCTGAGTGAACTTAAGTGTAGTTTGAGTCAGCTTGCGAGGCTTCGCTCACACGGTCGACAAGTTGAGCAAATGTAATCTGATTCCTCGTTTCGTGGGCTATTTTCTGAGCACTAATTTCAATTTCGCTGTGTGCTTTATGACCTTCTATTTGAAGAGAGTCTGGGCAATAGCCTATGTGTCTCGCCAAAGAATGGACATCCCCCAGAAAAACTTTGTCGAGTGGTTTTGCTGGGATTAATCTCGGTGGCCCTTCGCTGTGAATCAAACATATGAGTTCGTTTGATCTAAGAAGGCCAATGCAATGTTCAAGCGTGTTTTCATCGATGCGCAATTCATGAGCTACTTTCCATTGTTCGATATCGCCACCATTCCGACGAAAGTGCTTGGCAATCACGAGATAAATACTGCAAAGCAAATAGCCTGTCGGCACCGAATTGAGTTCTTGTCCAGAATGACGAATCACATCAAAGTCTCGTGTTAAACGAACTCTATTCTGAAAAATATACGTGCCAGATGAGCCGCTAAGTACGATGATCCAACACAGATAAACCCAAAGAAAGAAAATGGGAATAAGGGCAAAGCTTCCATAGATTTTTGAACGAGTTGAACCTGTGTAAATGGTGTCAACGTACAGATTGAACCCAAATCGACAAAGCTGAAATACGATGGCAGCGACTACAGCTGCGATGAAAGCATATTTCATTTTGACATAGGTATGAGGGAGCAATTTGTAGAGGAGCGTCAATGCAAGAACGACGAGCAGCCAATTGACAAAGCCAGCTAGGTAGATGCCCAGAGAGTTAATGCCGACACTGTCCAGAAAACGACTCCCAAAAATAGACCCAAGCGCCAGGAAGGTTGGTGCCAAAGTAATGACCGCATAAAACGTAAGAAGTCGGCGATACATTGGCCGGCTCTTAGGAACATTCCAAATGTCATTAAAGGCATTTTCTACGGACAAAAAAAGCAAGATAGAGACGACCAATAGTAGGCCTAGCCCAACCAGGCTTATGGTTCCCTGATTGGCTGTAAGTGCCATTTCAATATGCTTGGTTACATCGGAAATACTGTCGGTAAAGAGCGCGCCAAGAATCCATCTTTGAACGACGGATAGCTGGCCTGGAAGAAAGGCATTCAAAACGGAGAACACAACGACCAACAAGGGCATTAAAGATAATATCGTCGTGAATGTGAGTGATGCAGCCCACCGCAGCGCGTGATCACCGACCATTTTGTCGCCAATGGCCAGAATCATCTGCATTGAACGCGCAATTCGACGATGCCCTTTTTTATCGAACTGTCTTAGAGCCTCGTTAATCCATGATCGCGCCCATCCCATGTTGTAGACAATAACCGCAAACGGTGGAACTGACTATTTTGTCGTCCATTATCTGATGGTCATGGGGCTGGTGCAAACCGCCTGTTTGGAAAAGGATTTGGTTCAGCAGAGTTAATGGGATTGACTCTGATGCCACGAGCAACCAGCCCGGAATGATTGTCATAGTAAACAGCTAACAGATGAGTAGGGTGACGTGTATTGGATCTCACAAATGGTGTTTCTACTGCCTGACTGTGTCGATCTTCACCGAAACGAGTCCCTAAATTGTTGACCGACGAACGTCTGGAAGCAGAATCAAGGCGTCCTCGACCTCGAGATGATTCTATTGCTCGATTCATTCGGCCATGAGCCATACCTGAGGGCGATGAATCATAGGCGGACTGACCAGACTTTTTCGTCGCCCGACTTCGTCGCGGTCTTGGTTTAAACCGTTGTTTCTCTTTGAAAATGGCGACGCCGATAACACCGGCATGCTGAGGCGTTCCACGACGCGCCGAATACCCGTCGCTTGGATGGGTAAATCGAAACGCAGCAACGGTATTCATCGATCGACGAAAACCATCTACGACAACCGAGTCATTAGGTTCCACAATATATCCGCGCTGATTAATGTAATCGCCCAAATCGCCAGATATAGCATCTCGACCGTCGACAGTGATTACAGCCTCGATCCGATGGTTACTGCGATTGATAACCCGAATATTGTATCGTTGACTATGTTGACCCAAAACATAAGTGGTCTGGTTTTTCGAGAACGTGCTTAGTGGGTATCCGTGAACATCTTCAATTTGGAGTTCATACGGTCCAGACGTACTTCTGTGAACAGATGCACACGCCATTTGGCTGCTGATAAGAAAAATCGAGATGAAATAGATAAATTGGTACGACATGGGCTTTCCTAAATTAGGTTGTACCCATGAAACGGTTGAGCTCGGGAAACGATCTAAAAAAATGTTATTTTTTGGTGTTGTCCCCATAACCGGAGAAAACACGGAGAAGCCGATCTTGAGTTTTGTAGGCAAGCCAGCCTCGGCCCGGTACATCGTTCATTAAAATACTAAATGTGATCAGCTCGCCGTTTTTATGGTGGATGTAGCCGGAGAGACAGATCACACCCTGAAGAGTACCGGTCTTAGCGCGAATGGTCCCTTGAGGCATATCCCTAAAACGCTTCTTTAAGGTGCCATCGAGGCGAGATAATGCAAGGGAACCGAAGAACTCCGGCTGTAAAGATTTATGATGAGCCATACGCTGTAGAAGGGCTGCTATCTGTCTCGCAGAAAACGCTGTTTTGCCAAACAAGCCCGAACCGTTTACAAAATTGAAATCGGTAAGTTGGACCTGTTGTTCCAGATATTTTTTTACAACCGAGGTTCCATTTTTCCAGTCACCAGCTTGTCCGTGGACAAGGCCAATGGTCCTGAGCAATTGTTCGGCCATGAAATTATTACTCAGCTTATTGATATCTTGGATAATAAGCGAAAGTGGCCGGGATATGAGGCGAGATAGAGTTTTGATTCGACGAGGTGCTTTTCCCTTTTTCACCTTCCCTTTAACTCGAATCCCCGCCCTCTTGAGGAACGCCTTGGCGGCATCGCCTGCATAAAGAGCCGGATTGTCAATCCGCCGTCTTACGGTGAGTCCACGGTGGGATTTAGGTATTCGACCGGTCAAATGAAGTCGCGTTTTGTCTCCGTATGCAGACGCACTTAAACCTAAGCTTTCCGAGCCTGCATTTGTTGTACGGGCATTATTCTTGATGTTGAAATGGTGTCGAGTCGGCCTGATTCTGAGAATGGGCACTGAGTCAACAGTTTGGCCAGGTCTGATGTTGATTGAGACACTATTGAAGTTAATACTCATCGCTCCAGATGCTGCTCTGTATGCACTGTCTTGGTTTTTGTCGTTAAATCCAGGGGCCATGGTCTCTGGCGTAAAATACGTGTCATCGACGACTAAGTTGCCATCCACACGTTTCAACCCGTTTTCAAGTTTAGCATCGGTGATTAACGTCCACAGCGATTCACTCACAAAGCGCGGATCGCCTTTGCCTATCAAATATAGATTTCGAGCATGGCCCCGACTGTATTTATCGGTTGCAAGCACGGTTTTCCATCGGTATCCAGGGCCCAAAAGTTCTAACCCGGCCGCAGTTGTAATCAGTTTTGTGTTCGATGCCGGATGTAATTTTTGGTCGGGAGAACTCGAAAAGAGAATTTCACCCGTTTTCGTTCGCTGAAAAATAACGCTGAGCTTAATCTTCGCCAATGACTTATCTTTGAGAATTGATCTGGCTTTTTTCGTCATGGACGCGAGGTCCGGTTCGAAAGACGTTTTTGACCCCCCGCTTTGCTGGGCAAAACCGATGTGAGGGGTCATGCTAAATAGCACACCGACCAAGAGATGTGACAGAGAGTTCAGAAAACGAATTTTAGATTTTATAAACATTTAACGACCACCAAGTCGCCTTTGGACAGCAGGCGGAGCTGATGCAACAAGCGCCATCCATAACTTGGAATCAGCCGTCGAATATTTCCGATCCGTTAATAGAGGTCTGATGGCCTTATAACCGTCGGGCTTTCCCGGAACCATTTCGATAGCGCGTTTTAACAGAATAACTGCCTGTTCTTCGTAAACACGTGCTGATTGTTCAGCCATTTCGCTGGCCAGTGCCATCAGGCGTCCAAGCCGTAAATTGATGTAATAAATCGACCGCGAAAACTCAGGATCATCGGTCTCTTCTTGAGTCAGATAAATGTAGGGTGCTTGGTCTTTTAGGAACCCCGCCACCAATTCGATCACAGCACGTCGTCTGCCTCTTGCTCTGAGGAGGTCTATTTTTTTGAGCACGGATCGACTCAACCAAGCAAAATCATCTGCTTGAGCGCGGGGATCGGTCTCATTTGCATGAAGTGCACTCTGGAGATAGAGACGAGCACGATGCGTGTCACCAAGTCTGATCAATGTTCGCCCAACTGCAGCCATGGCTATGTGATCGAATCGTTGTTGATTCGAAATGGAATGAACCGCCAATTCAAGGGCTTGCCGTGCAGCAGGCAGGTCGCCTGCACCAATAGATACCTCGGCTGCATATGCAGCCGGACGTGCAGGTATCGGTAAGCCGTGTTCGTTGAGGAGCGCCATCATTTGAATACTACGAGCAACCGAATTGAGTTCAGATGATGTCAATTCATCCAGTTCGGATTTAGGCCGTCGAACCCATTGCAAAAGGTCTACTGATGCCAATTGTCGAGCGACGACATCCCCCACCTCATCGAGCATTGAATGGATATCTGGCAAGTCACTTTTTGGCTGTATCGAGTCACACAGTTCAGAGACAGCTGACTCAAGTTCCGGAATGGTCGCAGCATGTAAGACCTGAAAACCCTGAGTTTTCCAATATTGAGACCAAAGTTTATTGGACAAACGAGTACACAGAAAAGATGTCCCTGCCAAGGGCGAAAATGTCTCGGTTATCCACCTCAAAATTGGGTCGTTAGGATCGAATCCATAGAGGATAACGGGTCCATCTCGAAGGGTTTTTTCGATGAATCTTGTGACGCCCGGATTCTGAAATAAACGTTTTTTAACATCATCGATTGTAACTGACGACTCATCAAGCCAGAGGTCACCTCGAACTTTGATGACATCTTTCTCACCAGGTAGGTTTTGAGATTGAGAGACTAAATCTGAGTCGGAACAAATATACCGAAATCTCTGATTGGTAGACCGCAATACGGCATTGGTGAGATTGTGCTTATCAAGGTCGATCACCGTTGAAAAAGGGAGACTCAGTAGCTGCTTCTGAAACGATTTAACTTGGCCAACTAACATTTCCTCCGATGGAAAATATTCAGCTAATTCATTTCTTAACCGCTCCTCTCCCAGATCGGTCGCGACAAGACGAAATCTATCGTGGAGATCCATTCCATCCCAGCTCGAGCCATCACTGATACGTGATGGCATCTCACTGATGAATTCATCGATGCAAAGACACTCTATCTGTTTTGAAAATAAAGGACCGAGTACGAGTACACCACGAGCCTGCGCGAGTGCAGAGCGAAGTCTTTTTATTTTCGATGCCTTGTCCATAGCCTAAATTTTAGTCCCAGTTTCATTTCTAAGCCAATTTGCGCTCTAAAATTTAGAAAACTAAAGACGAAGTTGATGGGCAATGCGTCTGACGAGCGAAGGCCCTTCGTAAATAAATCCGCTGTATAGTTGTACCAAAGAGGCGCCTGCATCAATAAATGCCTGAGCATGCTCAACCCGAGAAATACCGCCAACAGCGATGATTGGAAGGTCGGTCATCGACCGAATATTCTCAACGGTCTTGAGTGCCCTAGAGTGGAGTGGGCGACCACTCAGACCACCGGCACCAATAACTGCTAACTCTTCTGCCGATGCATTTAGACGATCACGACTCACTGTCGTATTCGTTGCGGTGAATCCAGCCGCCCCATTGTCGATAGCAAGTCTAACAACAGCTTGAAGCTGAGATTCGGACAAGTCGGGTGACACCTTGACTAGGTATGGGACAGATCTATCTCCAATTGTTTTTCTGATTGCAGGCAAAAGCTGACCCAGGGCATCCGGATCCTCAAATGTGCGGCCATCACCCGAATTCGGACAGCTCACATTAATGACAAGCACATCCGCCACATCGACCAGCAGTTTCACACTTTCGCAATAATCATCGATGGCCAAATCATCAACGATGGTTGGGTCATGCGTTTTGGCAATATTTACGAAAAGTGGACAGCAGCGATTGACCCGCGAAAGTCTGTCAGAAATCGCCTTGGCACCCTGATTATTCAAACCCATACGATTGATGAGAGCGTGATCAGTTTTGAGGCGGAACAATCGAGGTTGAGGATTTCCAACTGCTGGTCGAGCGGTCGCTGAGCCGATTTCAATGAATCCAAATCCTAAGCAGGACAACACATCGATGTGCTCTCCATTCTTATCAAAACCGGCCGCGATACCAATCGGGTTGAGAAAGGTGTGACCCAGAAGCGTCTGTGGAGTTTGGTTCTGTCTATGATAGAGCTGCTTCAAAACCCACTTTACTCCCGGTACAGCGCAAACAAAGTGAAGAGCTCCCAGTGCAAAATGGTGCGCACTTTCGGGTTTTAAAAGAAATAAGAGACGTCTAACTAAGCGATACATATTCGTGAAAGTGCTCTGCATTGATTTATTTTCTATTAAGACGAAAAAAAAATTATCACCAGCCCCTTGTTTATATCTCTGTTTACTAACCGTGACGTTTGCTTGAAGGCGAACTGTCAAGAGTCCGCTTATGGAAAAATCTTTTTAAAAACCTAATTTATCAACATGCGCAAAAAATAATTTATTAAATAAAATCAAAATGTTAGGAAGTTAAAAACAATTTCAACATAGCCTAAAACTAATACTAAAACTTCTAATTATATAAATTTATATAAGTCATAGATAAGGCACATGTGGAAAACCGAATTTACTCGAGATCTGTCGAGCTATTTTACTCGTTGCAAAGCACTCTGACTGCATGTAAGTCAACTTAGTCTAGTTGCTGTTGGATAGGAGCTTTAAATGAAATTTGCAATCAACCGAGATCTTTTTGGGAAAGCACTCGGCCGCATCCAAGGGGTCTTGAGCAGACGAGCAAGTCTACCCGTTTTATCTAACGTAAGGTTAGAAGTGATGGATGAGGGTAAACTCCGAATTTCGGCGACTGACCTAGATGTAACCTACGACGGTTATCTGCTCTGTCGAAGTGCGGATAAGGGCAGTGTGACTGTTGATGGTAAAAGACTTTATGAGGTCATTCGTAGTCTGCCTGGAGAAGAAGTTGACATTGATGTAACAGATGAATCGCGAATTGTACTTAAGTGCAAAAATGCAGAATTCGTCTTATTAGGTACATCGTCTGAGACCTACCCTGCACTCCCTGATGCTCACGGAGTTAAACTATTTCCGGTCGACGGAGTCGCACTCAGGGAACTTCTAGAACGTTCGATGTTATCTATCTCAACTGACGAATCTCGACCTAATTTGAATGGTGTCTATTTCAGATGTCTAGACAGCAACCGTATCTGCATGGTCTCGACTGATGGCCATCGTTTGAGCCAAGGTGAGAGGAGCGTTGACAGAGAGGCATCAATCCCACCACATGATGGTGTCATTATACCTCGCAAGGGGATTCTTGAACTTAAGAGAATGTTGGATGAAGCAGGAAAAGAAGTTTCATTTGGCTTTCTCGACAACAACATTGTTATCGCGTCTGCAAACAGCTTTTTATTTGTCCGTCTGATCGATGCGACCTTTCCTGACTATATGCAGGTTATTCCCAAGTCGAGTGAACGGGTTATCGTTCTTGATCGAGTCCCATTTCTCGAATCACTGAAACGAATTGGTCTGTTGGCGAGCGAACGAACTCACGGTGTAAGAATCGAACTTACCGACGGTTTAATGACTCTGTTAAGTGATAATCCAGAGTTTGGTAAAGCCAGAGAAGAGATCGAGATCGACTATAACGGTGGTGATTTAATTATTGCGTTCAATGCTAAGTATGTCATCGAAATTTTAAGTACCCTGGGTGCTGCTAAAATTGAGATGGCGCTCAACGAAGCACTCTCTCCTGGATTATTTAGAGAACATCAGAATGATGAATATTTGTTCGTTGTCATGCCGATGCGGCTCTAGTTTCGGTGGATATAAAAACTCTAAATGTGCGAAATTTTCGAAATCTTCGTCACATTGATTTTGAACCACATCCGCGTTTCAACATCATCAGTGGTCAAAACGGGCAAGGTAAAACGAACCTTATTGAGTCCATCTATTGGTTAGCGACTCTTCGGCCATTTCGAACAAATCGAATTAAAGAACTGATATCATGGTCCGAAAATGAATCATCAGTTGAGTCAAAAATTCGTCATTTAGGCCTGGATCACAGACTCAGTGTACAAATAAAAAACGGTCAAAGATTAGCTCATCGAGAAGGTAAGAAAGCCCGAGCAAATCAATACTTTGGGGCTCTTTCTGTTGTTTTATTTACACCGGATGATGTTGGTTTAGTCAGGGGGGCACCGGACGGCCGTCGCCGTTTTCTTGACCGGGCAATTTTTACGGGAAAACCAACTCATTTTGATGATTGTATTGCCTATAGACGGGCTCTTGACGCTCGAAATAAGTTACTGAGAGACAATGCATCCGATGATCTATTAGATGCATACGAACTGACGTTAGCTCGTACTGGTGCTCAAATTATTAGGTCGAGAACAGCGTTCATCGAATCTGTTAATTCTTTATTCGTTGAAAATGTCGAAGCCATTCTCGGTGATGGAGCAAACACAGCGATTCGATATAAAAGGTCTGTCTCTGTCTCTGATTCCCTTGAAGATGAGCTTTCTCAGATCTGGCTTAAAGATCGAGAGCGTGATCGAGATCGAGGATTTACCCAAAAAGGGCCGCATTCAGAAGATTTTGTTATCTCGTTGTCTGGTCACACCGCACGAAACTATGCTAGCCAAGGTCAACAAAGGGCGTTAGTACTGGCACTTAAAATTGCAGAAATTCAATTGCTAAAGATGAGTCAAGACCAGGTGCCTGTCGTTTTGCTAGATGATGTTTCAAGTGAATTAGACGCCTACAGAAATGAGCGGTTATTTCATTTCTTGAACCGTTTCGAAGGACAAGTCTTTATCACAACGACAGACCCTGCTTATCTACGAATTGATGGTGATAAGCGTCAATTTGCCATCAAATGTGGCAGTTTATCGATACAGGAGACATAGCGCGTGGAAAAATTTGTCATTGATGGTCGTAGACGATTATCTGGTTCGGTTACACCGAGTGGAAACAAAAATGAAGCTTTACCAACTCTCGCAGCATGTCTACTGACTGAAGAGCCTGTCATCCTCAGGAACGTACCCCGCATCCGCGATGTAGGTGTTATGTGCCAAGTTTTGGAGCGTCAGGGGGCTACTGTCGAGTGGCTCGGCGAAAATGATGTGAAAATTTGTACGGCGAATGTAAAAGGTGCCGCGCTAGATGCAGCACTGTGTAGCCGAATTAGAGCGTCTATCCTGTTTGCGGGTCCCATGGTTGCTCGTTTGGGTCATGTCATTCTACCTCCGCCAGGAGGAGATGTAATCGGGCGTCGACGTGTTGATACTCACCTCCATGCGTTTCAAGCACTCGGGGCCAGTATTGATGTTGAAAAAGCGTACGATATTCGGGCAGGACGTTTAGTTGCGTCTGACATATTCTTGGATGAAGCGTCCGTGACAGGTACAGAAAATGCCATCATGGCGGCAGCTCTTGCAAAGGGAACAACCATCATTCGAAATGCAGCCTGTGAGCCGCATGTTTGTGGTCTTGCGCGAATGTTGGTCGCCATGGGTGCAAAAATAGACGGCATTGGGTCCAATACCTTATTTATTGAAGGCGTCGATAAACTCGGAGGTTGCGACCATACAATCGAGAGTGATTATCTTGAAATTGGGAGTTTCATTGGCCTTGCTGCTGTCACAAAAAGTCCTCTGACCATCAACCGGGTTCAGCCTGACAATTTAAGAATGATTAGAATGGTTTTTGACAGGCTTGGCGTGCGTACCGAGTTGAATGGAGACACTCTATTTGTACCTGAGGACCAATCCCTCCAAATAAAGCCCGATTATCATGGACATGTGCCTCGAGTTGACGACGCAATTTGGCCGGCGTTTCCAACAGATTTGATGAGCATTGTGATCACGGTCGCAACTCAATGTAAGGGGACAGTTCTTTTCTTTGAGAAAATGTTCGAGGGTCGAATGTTCTTTACAGACCACCTGCAAAATCTGGGTGCTCAAATTATTCTATGTGACCCCCATCGAGTTGTGGTTGTTGGACCCCAAACTCTACGCGGTGGACGAGTTGAGAGTCCGGATGTACGGGCGGGTATGGCTCTGCTTATCGCTGGCTTATGCTCTGTTGGAAAGACAGAGATCTACAACATCCACCAAATCGATCGTGGCTACCAAAGAATCGAAGAAAAATTGGTAAAGATTGGAGCTGCCATCAGTCGACACTCCGTTGATTAATGAGCCTGTTTGTTGATTCAGAATAAAAAAAGGCTGGCATCGCGCCAGCCTTTCTTGTCTCGGGCTACTTCCGTCCTAGTACCGGTAATGGCCTGGTTTGTAAGGTCCCTCTTGCTCAACACCAATGTACGATGCCTGGTCTTTTGAGAGCTTGGTGAGCTCAACGCCATATTTTGCAAGATGCAGGCGAGCAACTTTCTCGTCTAAGTGCTTTGGAAGCGTGATGACCTTCATGCCGATTTTCTCTGCATTTTCCTGAAGGTCGATTTGTGCCAAAACTTGATTGGTGAAAGATGCTGACATCACTAGACTTGGGTGGCCTGTGGCACATCCAAGATTAACGAGCCGGCCTTCTGCCAGAATGATGATCGAGTGACCTCCGCCGTTTGGTCCATGTGTGGTGTTGTTGAACCGCCATTCGTGCACCTGCGGCTTGATCTCAATCTTCTGGACGTCACCTGTGTCCAGCATTGCTTCGAGTCCAGCCATATCGATTTCATTATCAAAATGACCGATATTACAAACGATTGCGTTATGCTTCATCTTCAGCATGTGGTCTGCTGTGATGATGTCTTTATTACCCGTCGCGGTCACAAAAATATCGAAATCAGCGAGCGCGCTTTCTAACGTGATCACGTCGATGCCAGCCATGGAGGCTTGGAGAGCACAAATGGGGTCGATCTCAGTCACCGACACTTTGGCTTGCTGACCTCGGAGTGCATCTACTGATCCCTTACCCACATCGCCAAAGCCGCAAACAATGGCGCGCTTCCCGCTGATCATGACGTCGGTGGCGCGCATGATTGCATCGACCAATGAATGTCGGCACCCGTAGACGTTGTCGAATTTCGATTTCGTTACGCTGTCATTGACGTTAATGGCCGGAAATAACAACGAGTTATTTTCAACGCGCTGATAGAGGCGGTGTACACCCGTCGTCGTTTCTTCTGAGACGCCTCGGACCGATTCTGCAAACTGATGCCAGTACCGCATTCCTTTTGCATCTTGCACGTCAGCGAGAACTTGCAAAACGACGGCCTCTTCCTCATTGCTGGCTGTCGATGGGTCAGGACGCTCTCCCTTCACCTCGTACTCGTATCCCAGGTGAATCAAAAGTGTTGCATCGCCACCGTCATCTACGATCAGAGTGGGTGCAACATCATCACCCCAGTTGAGTGCTTGTAGCGTACACCACCAGTATTCCTCGAGCGTCTCACCCTTCCAGGCGAAAACAGGAATCCCGTTGTTATCTCGACCAGCAACCACGGCAGCAGCCGCATGATCCTGGGTTGAGAAAATATTACATGAGACCCAGCGTATTTCTGCGCCAAGGTCCTGCAGTGTTTCCATGAGGACAGCCGTCTGAATAGTCATGTGCAACGAGCCCATGATCCGAGCTCCCGCCAGAGGTTTTGTTCCTGCGAACTCTTCCCTCAAGGCCATCAAACCTGGCATTTCATGTTCGGCCAGCTCGATCTCTTTTCGGCCAAAACGAATGGCCTCTTCAGAAAGATCCGCCACTTTGTAATCGTATCCACTGAACAGCGGAAGCCCCGTCGACATAAAAGGTGCCTCGATTGTTGCGATGGCGTTAGACATTGTGCCGTTCTCCTTATGGTCGTAGTGTGTTGTACTCATAGTCCTGCAGCCTTTCTTAATACGTCCGCTTTATCGGTACGCTCCCAAATAAATTCTGGTTCTTCTCGTCCAAAGTGGCCGTATGCCGCTGTTTTTCGATAGATCGGACGAAGCAATTGCAGATGTTCAATGATCCCTTGAGGTTTCAAGGGAAAGTGTTCCCGAACCAATTCGCTGATCCGGGTTGGGTCAATCTGTTCTGTTCCGAACGTGTCTACGTAAACAGAAACAGGGTCTGCAACACCGATTGCATAGGCAAGTTGAACCTCGGCGCGTTCGGCTAGGCCTGCTGCGACAATATTCTTTGCGATATAGCGAGACATGTAGGCTGCACTGCGGTCGACTTTTGATGGGTCTTTCCCACTGAACGCCCCACCACCATGACGGCCCATACCACCGTAGGTATCAACGATGATTTTTCGTCCTGTGAGTCCACAATCACCTTGAGGACCGCCGATGACAAATTTACCCGTTGGATTGATGTGAAAAACCGTGTCCGAATCGATCATATCTATCGGTACGACCGGATCGATTACGTCACGCTTGATGCCTTCTCGCAAAAGTTCGTTGGTGAGTTCTTCACCCTTGTACGTCTCATCGTGCTGGCTCGAAATCACGACAGCGGTGATGCGCTTCGGTTTACCATCGACATACTCAACGGACACTTGGCTTTTTCCATCAGGCCTTAGGTACGGCAGCGTTCCGTTTTTCCGAACTTCAGCCAGTCGAGCTGTCAGTTTATGAGAGAGAAGGATCGGCAGGGGCATCAGCTCAGCTGTCTCGTTACATGCGTATCCGAACATCAGTCCTTGGTCACCAGCACCCTGCTCTGCGTGATCACCTCGGCCCACATCGACACCCATCGCGATATCATCAGATTGCCCGTCGAGTGCTACTAAAATCCCACACGTATCAGCATCGAAACCTTTTTTGGAATCGTCATAACCGATTTCTCGAATGGTTTTACGAACAATGTCGGCGTAATTAACGACAGCCTTACTCGTGATTTCACCAGCTAAATTGACATAACCGGTTTTGATCAATGTTTCACAAGCCACACGACTTCGCGGATCTTGCTCGAGGAGTGCATCTAATATCGCGTCTGAAATTTGGTCTGCGATCTTGTCTGGGTGACCCTCAGACACTGACTCGGACGTGAAGATGTAACTTGCCATCTAAAAACTCCTGCTGGAAAAGTGGCTTATACTGATGATCGACGGGCCTTGTGTCAATGAAAGAAGTGATTATTTGAGGCAATTTAGCCGTTCTGACGGCATTTTTACCTAATACGAGGTTGATTTTTAACATCAGCGAGCAGGTTCAATGCTTTTCGGTCTGTTCCTGGCGGACGATTTACACCGGTCAAGGGCCCAAGAATTAAAGGGATCGGCATGACTATTTTTGTTGATTCATTGACTCAGTTTTGTTTGCGTCACAACCGGATCGGTTTCCCATTTGGATGGATTCTATGTCACTGGTTATTCGCAACGTGTGTACTTGGATCTTGGCTACACACTTGTTTGCTTGCCAATCTCAAACGAAAGAAAAATCTGGACGACTCGCTCATGAACTTTTGCAAGCTGTTCGGTTAGAAAATCCGTCGTCTTTGAAAACCGACCCAAGACACCCCATCATCAAATCATCGGGATTGAATATTCATCGTCGAGTCTCTGCATTGACGGGACTGGCTTTAAAAGCCCGTGTTGAACTGTCCCTGAGAAACAAGGATGGTCTGGCTTTCCATTTGGTTGAGGTGTCAAAAACGAAGGTTGATATCAAGGGCTCGTGGACGCATAGCATCGAGACTACCTTGAAACGGCAAGACGGATATGATCATACCCGGGTGCTCCGCTGTTTGCAGATTAATGGTCAGTCTATGATCAAGCGAGAGTCTGACTCATGGATTCAGTTTCAACCAGCTCACATATACGACCGGAATTGCCTCGAAAATTCGCTCGATTGGATTCCTCAGCTTGTTGAAACAACTCAGTCTGACAGTCGTGCGGATGTAGAGGCAGATGGACCACCAAATATCTGGAAAACCCTGATTTTAACTCGTCATGATTCACCCCAAATAAAGACTGATACCTTTCCGAAAGAACCATTTGTTTGGGATATTTTACTGGACGACGATAACCAGTATTCTCCGTCTATGCTGGCCCGGTACGGGTCATTGCAAACCTTAAACGCTCGGTTGGAATTCGAGAGTGAGACTGGCTCGATCAGGGCTGGCGACATCGCAATTGAATACGGATTTAACGGAAAAATTCCCTTTACAATTTTAATTAAAGTCGCAGTCGAATCAGACTCATTTGGTGAGCTGATTAAGGAACCAAAGCATCGGATCGTAAGACCCCCCTCATCATTGAAGTCGACATACGAAAAGTTGACCGGTTACGAATTTAATAGAGCTAATTTGAGACTGGGCTTGCAGCCGTCGCGTAAAGAACCGAAAGTGTTACCGGCGTCCAAGAGGACCCGAGGCATCAAGAGATAGGATTCCGAATGAGACAAAGTATGTTGGGCGGCGCCAAGCGAATCGTGATCAAAATTGGCAGCTCTGTTTTAAGAGATGGTTCAGATTTTGACCGCGTGACTTTCGCATCCATCTGCCGGGGAATCGCCTATCTTAGAGCTCAGGGTATCGAATGTATTGTTGTTTGTAGTGGAGCAGTTGCCCTCGGATTTCCCGAGCTTGGTTTACTCGACCGCCCAAAGAGAATCGAACGACTCCAAGCATCCGCAGCCGTTGGTCAAGGTCGGTTGATTAGATTTTGGACTGATGAACTCAATCACTATGAACTGACGGCGGCGCAAGTTCTGCTGACTCATGATGACCTTAAAAATCGTAAACGGTTTCTCGCGGCCCGCCATACACTGCGCGCGCTTTTGGAGTTGGGCGCGATTCCAATCATCAATGAAAATGACACGGTGGCCATCGAAGAAATCAAAATGGGCGATAATGATCTGTTATCAAGTCAGGTCGTTAGCTTAACTGGTGCCAGTGCTCTCGTTATTTTGTCTGATGTCGATGGTTTTTATGTCGATAATCCTGAGAACAATGGAATTCGAGTTGCCGACTATATCTCGGAGATCACCGAGAATTTGATGAGCAAAGCCGGTGAAAGTTCAACCGGTCTTGGGAGTGGAGGTATGCGAACGAAGCTCGAAGCCGTTCGGCAAGTCAATGAACTCGGCATCATTGCCATTATTGCTCGAGGGAAAGTCCCAACTGTTTTAGAACGAATTTTTGCGGGTGATAACCTTGGAACGTGGTTTGACAGCGGTGGCATCAAAATCTCTCGCCGAAAACATTGGATCGCCTACGCGCACAAGGTTGAGGGTCATCTGACCGTTGATGATGGTGCTTGTACCGCAATTACTGATAAAGGCCGAAGCCTGTTGCCAATTGGCTTAACTGCTGTCGAGGGTGAATTTGATGTTGGTGCAGCCGTAGACATTTGCAACGATGATGGGCAACCATTCGCGCGTGGATTGGTTGCTTATGATTCGGAGACTCTTCGAACCATCAAAGGACAAAGAAGCGATGTACACCGCGGCATTTCTAGTGTTGAAGTGATCCACAGGGATGACTTGGTTCTCTTATCTTCAATATCCGCTGAGATTGACGGGGATAAATAAAATCTGGCTCAGGTCACGTCCTCCAATATCCGTGACGAATTTAACAGTGCCGATCAAAGCCTCATTTTGTTGGATTTCTAGACTATTAGAATAACCAACAGCCCCGTTCGACTCGATAACGACCGGCTCCTCGAGCCATTGTTCATTCTCTCTAATATTCATCAAGAGGTCATTGCGAGTTGAGTCTTGATAGAGGGCAATGAGTTTATTGTTGCCAACGAATCCCAACGCGGGTGATGAGCCGATCATTGTTCTTTGCTCCTTAGGGCCCGAATCAACCACTTGAATGATGCCTTGGCCGTCGATGGAGCCATGGTAACTCATGAGTGCCCAAGTTCGTTCATTGGTGAAAGCGAGATCGATCGTGCCGTTGCGTGACTTGATCGCACAATGTTCACCAATCTCATGGGTATTGAAATCCTCATAACGCTCATCTTGGACCCTAATGTTCGATTCATCCAATCGGCCCCGTAGGCGTTCGATACGGAAGCCCTGTGAACCGCCTCGGGCGATGTAGAGCCACTTTTCGTTACCATCCATAAATGCTGTGACCACTTGATCACCGTCGAGCGACATACACGGTCTTTGACCGAAACGGGTTGGTCTTTCTCTCAATGGCCCAGCTGGTCCTTGGCTCGGTGCAGATGCAATGTTTACGATTTCAAAGTGAGACCGAGTTTCTGCTGTGTTGGAGCCTAACGCATACCTCAGTCCATCCTGACCTCTGGGATCACTGAATACGGAGTAGACCAAGTGAGGGCGGTCGAGGTGATCAATCTCTAATTTGACATGGTGGCCAACGTCGCCGCTATCATCGACCACAATTGGACCTGTCCAGCGGTTTTGTCGGTCTCGTCTCATGTATCGCAGATGCTTCTCATCTGCGTCGTAATAGGCAAAGTGCAAGCGCCCTGCGGAGTCGGATTCAACTTGTGGATAGAGTCCTGTCACAGGACCCGCCAGTTGTTCTCCATAGCGTGTCAAACTCGGTGTCGGTTGGTCTATCGAGGACGGAAATCCATCCATGTAATAATGAGATTCCAAGTCGGTGCCGAGCCCGGTGATCAAAACCAAGTCTTCATAGAATGCGTCGAAGACGGCAAAGACAGGCTGCCCCTCGACAATTGCCATGTCCGCCTCGCGTGCGATGGCACCCACATGCTGCCCAAAGGCACTTAGACATTCACAGACAACCGCCTCAATATCGCATACAGATTGACTCAATTGACTTGAATTTAACGCGACTCGCACCGAACCACTTGGGCATGTCTGTGCGCAATTTCCTGTGAGAATTCGACACACGTTACGATGAGGAACACAGGTTTCTTCAGGCGTACAACGGTCGCCACATGGTGTGCTTTCAAGGCATAGATTTCGGACGCATTTTGCACCACGACATTCAGAATCTTGTTCACACTCGCGTGCGACACAGTAATCATCGATACAGTCCTGGTGTGTTAGGCATCCAGAATTCTGGCAGTCATCGGTTGGTGCGGATCGACATTTCCCTTGTTGACAGACTTGCTTGGCGCAGCACTGATCGTCTGTTTGGCATGGTTTCTGAGGCCGGCAAAAGTCATCTAGACATGCAAGTCCACTGGGACATTCTGCGTCCGTTGAACACGGTAAGTCAGGTGCCTTTGACGGACCTTGGCAAGCCCCAACGAACAGGATTAGAAAAATGGCTGTCACTAACCTGGTTCGAAACCGTCGATGACATAGAATCAAAACACTTAGACAGAAGACTATGTTTGAACCATTGCGATTTGGATTTGAGTTGCAACCATGACCACTCGATAAAGGTTCGTCTTTTAAATGCTCGTTTAGGTCGGGATGATAAACGAGTCTTACTGGTCGATGGTCGACTCTTTTCGGATCATCTTTGTCTACAGCTCGTACCTCTAAAAATTGTGTCGTTTTTAGACCAAACCGAGGTTCTGAAATGCTTAGGATGCCGCTGTCTGCCTCTCGGATTGGTCTCCAGATACCACCATTGAATCGATACTGATATGCAGGATTGTCAATGCCTTCAGAGCGTACCTTGAGCCGGGCATCGTATCCATTGATAGCCTTAATTTCGGCCCAGGTTTGGATTTGTCTTCGAAGCGCATTTGAACTGGTCTCAGGTATGAGATTCATATAAATCCCAAGGTGGTCCCCATCGGTTCCCGTTGAAGAAATGGTCGAGATATTGAGGTCATAGGGTAGGCCTGTGCTTCTCGATATAAGACCCGTCAGAGAGAAGTCAAAGTCGAGTCCATCACTTAAAAATGCACCAACTGCTACATCCAACATGGCTCTCAATAACGCCTCGACATCATCGGATTCTAAGAGTTCATTGTAGGTCACACGAATCTCCCCAATCCGTGGTGCTTCACCTGTCAGAATCAGTTCATTATTTTCCCCTGCTTGAATCACAAGATCCATTTCCGCATCGGTAACGACTTGAGTCATCCGGGTCCATCGGTCATTGAGATAGACGTACATATCGATTCCCAGTCGAGGCAATTTCATTTCTATGCCCGCTTGTGGAATCGACGCGGCTGTCTCCACATTATTAAGTTTCGTGAGTGGGAAATCTGATGAACTAAACCCAGGGTCAATGACCACCATGATGGGTTTTGATTGTTTCGCGAGGGTCGCCAAGCTCGGTAAAAAAATGGACAATGTGTCTGAATCGATTCGACTTCCAAGGCTCGATTCAATTTGGTCTGAATCGAGTCTAAGGCACAAATATCCACCTCGCCAAAAACTCCATATCAGCCGATTAATGGTGCCATTAGAAACACTTATGCCGAAGTGGGCTGGGTTGCCGTTTGGATCAGACCCGCTCAAGTCTGGTACAGGACCTGATAGGAATCCAGGTTCGTCTACTTGCTCTGGAACGCATGGATGGTCGTGTCCATCGGTCCCAATGTTTAATCTCAGACCAATACCTGGATTTTCGTTCGCTCCAGCGATGTACTCTATTGCATTTGAACCTGGTTCCAACAACACACCTATTTTAAGGGCATCTCGGGGCAATGGCAGAACAGCCGACAAAATACTTGGAAGTAATTCTCCCTCAAACAGAAGTGGCGTGTCGTTTAATTCATCAAGGGTCTCGTTGACGATAATTTCGAGCACGGGAGTAATCAATGAGCCGATCTCTTCCCTGAAAGCCTCATAGAGAATTTCGGTGACTGCGGCACCGAGCTCGCCTGTGCTGCAAAGAGTCGCACAATTTGAAGTGCGGCATTCCGGCAGTGCCTCATCGAAAATAAAGTCTACATTAATGTCGCTTAAAACGAGATTTTCGACTTCAACTCGCGTTTTCAAGAAACCATTCAAATCGATGGATGGATAGAGGATGACTGTTAAATCCACCAATGCAAAAGATGCGTTTAATGAGTCTCGATCAACCCCATTACCCAGCAGGCATGCACCGTTGAATAGTCCCATGATGCTCGCTATACCGGCATTAAATCGGAGTCGAGCATTTTGGATATCGACTCGGATTGCCAATGGATTTGGTAGTAGTTCGATTCCAAATTCTGCTCGGCGCAGTTCGACCCCGAGATTTAAGTCTCGGGCTGCAACTGAGATGCTGTCGCCATCTCGGCCAAAATCAGAGATTGGAATACTCGCCCATCCATTTGAATCGATGTTGAAGAGCAAGCCTACGAGCGTTTCTCTGTTTTCATAAATAAAGTCAAAACCTCGTGATGTTATGACGCCTTGAACGCTATCGTCGATCACGTTTGTTGCTGTTCTCGTAAACTGATAATCGGTCTCGCTAGAGCAACTTTGAAAAGATGAACTACCGGAGCAACCCATGATTAATAAGACAAAAAAAGTGGACCTTCGCATGGTTGTATTAGCTGGAAACCTGGTTTCGACCTTTAGCTTTTGCTCGATTTAATGCGTCGTGGGCATTGTCGAGTAATTCTGATGCTTTTGTCATTTTATGATCGAAGCGCCCGACACCCACGCTAATACTCACCGGTATCTTCCAGCCGTCGAATGCGATGGGCATAATTTCAACGCTCTCTCTTATTATATCTGCGAACTTAAGGGCATCGTCTAAATCGGTCTCTGGGAGGGCGACAACGAATTCATCCGCTCTGTATCGTGCGAATAGTTCCTCTCGCCTGATGCGTCGATTCAACTTTCCTGCGATGAATTTTAAAACATGATCCCCTGACAATTGACCGAATTGTTCGTTAATCTCTTCGAAACCGTCTAGGTCGAACATGATGAGTGACATGGGTCGACCGTGTCGCCGACAGCGGCTAATTTCTCGATTTAGAAACTCATCTAAGTAGCGGCTGTTATAGATTTGAGTGAGTCCGTCTATGATGGCAATCCTGTAAATTTCTTCGTGGAAAGCGGATTCGATGTCTTTTGTAGATAAAAACTTAAATATGGTCGCGCCGACCTTGATTAGGTCACCGTTTTCGATGGGGGCTCTATCGACGACTTGATGACCTAAATAGGTCCCATTAGTACTGCCTAAATCGGTAATAAACCAGCCCGATTCCTCTCGAATAATCTCACAATGAAACCGAGATACACTGTCATCATTGAGGGGAATATCTGCGCCTTCGTCCCGACCGAGTCTTATCCCTTTCGTGAGTGGGTCCAGAATTCGTCTCTGGCCGAGTTTTGGACCACGAATCGTAACCAAGAGTGCGATGTTTGCGGTTTCATCACGAGATGATTCCGGTTCAGTATCAATGCTCGCTTCTGTTAGAGACATTCTTAAAACCTTTTGGCCGACACTCTATCATCTAAATTACAGGGCTAAAGTCTAGATGTAACGAGCATTGTGCATCCGCTTCAAATAACAGCTTAATATCATTGCTTGCACACTCAACCTACCATCGCTAGTGTGCCCTCAAAGTGAGGTTTATTTGATGGATAGCAGGGAATTTGAGTCAGAATTAAGAGCCCTTCGAACGAAATTGAGCGAACGGGGTAATGTTGATTCATTTAGCGCAGATGGCTGCACAGGTTGTGTGCAGTGCATGTTTTGTGATGACTGTGAGTCCTGTTATGCCTGTCAATATGCTCAGTCTAGTTCGCGGTGCACGCATTGCACGCACATTGATCGTTGTACGGATTGTCACGGTTGCAGCCATACGAAAAACAGTGTTCGTTGCGTAGACAGTCAATATTTATCCCACTGCGAAGATTGTTCGAATTGTACCTATTGTTACGGTTGCGTCGGTCTTGTTCGAAAAGAATTTCATATTCTCAATGAGCCGTATGATCGCAACACTTACTTCAAACGCGTGAAAGAACTTGAAGCGACTCGCTGAACTTGGCGGGCCTAGTGATAGTTCATAGATGCGAATTCAACGGCAAGATTACAAAGGGCATGAAAGATCAGGGGGGCGAGTATTCCACCACTTGCTTTTCTCATCCATCCGAAGAGTAGGCTTGGAAAAAAGACAGCGAGTCTATGCGGTGATGGGACTGTAACATAATGTCCAACAGCAAAGATCAAGCTGGTCAGAAATAGACTCATCACGCTTACATCGACGCCCATCACTTTCGTTTGCTTTGGAAACAGTTGGTCAAGCCTGGTTTGAAGATAACCTCGGTAGAAAACTTCTTCAGGGAGTGCCACGAGTAAAAATTGGACGAGTAGTAAATTAATGATCCACCAATAACTGCGGTGAAATGAAATCGGATTTTCATCAGCTGATTTTAAACTTGCACCTAATTTTAACCTGTCTGCAGGAAGCTCATCCCCACCGGCTTGAATGTTAAGTGTGAGGTTTTGACCTGATGTTTTGAACGCAACTCGTCCATCGCTTGGCCCTCGATACTTAATTTCTTTTTCAGAGCGATGATAGGGTCTGCTCACGTGAGTTTCTAAAACAGCATCGCTTTTGGCGCGGAGATGGAACTGTTGCCCGGGGGGCAAGTGCCAGCGAATCCAAAATAGTTCGCCTTCCGTGTAAAGTCGTACAGCACCCTCTTGCATGTCCGCGACTTTCGGTCGGTCTTGGATCTCCATCGGCCATTTATCTAGACGCTCATAGTTTTCTCTGACCTGATTATTGAGCCACTGGGTTTGCCAGACATGGTAGACAGCAAAATACCCGGGAAATATGATCATGCTGACGCAAATAGCGTGTTTGATTGACCGCCAAACTGGTTTACTGCTAATGCCGAAATCGGCGGGGTCTATTCCTTTTTTATGAAGGACTTCTAGGGGCAGATACAAGAAGAGAGCAGCGACAGCCGCCAAGATATACTCTCTGATCCAACCGATTGAAAATTGAGCGGCTGCCAAGCCACCCGTGACCACCAACGTCAAGCCAACAACCCAAAACAATTCGGACCTGATGCTTTTCTTATCGAGGTGGGCACTTTTCGCCCGCTTGGTCGTAGGCTTTGACATGTCGTCTAGCTTCGATCGCTCTTGCAGATCGGTCAAGTTCGACCTATTCGCCCTTCTGATTCAAAAGTTCAGCTTGATGTGCTTCACGAACCGGAAGAATGACTGGATTGATATCGCCTTCGATGATTTCGTTTAGTTTGTAAAGCGTGAGACCAATTCGATGGTCGGTTACGCGATTTTGCGGATAGTTGTAGGTTCTAATTCGCTCCGACCGGTCACCGGACCCCACCTGTGTTCGCCGTGCTTCAGAGCGCTCTGCCGCAGCACTTGCTTGCATTTGATCCAAAAGGCGACTTCTTAAGACTTTGAGTGCTTTTGCTTTGTTTTTATGCTGACTTTTCTCGTCTTGACAGGTCACAACCAGGCCCGTAGGGACGTGTGTGATTCGAACGGCACTGTCTGTCGTATTTACACTTTGGCCACCCGGTCCACTGGAGCGATAGACATCGATTCTTAGCTCTGAATCTGGAATCGCCAGTTCGATATCCTCGGCTTCTGGCAGGACGGCAACGGTACATGCCGATGTATGAATTCGACCTTGGCTTTCCGTCGCTGGCACCCGCTGCACCCGATGGACACCCGATTCGAATTTAAGTGTGCTGTAGACCGCCTTGCCACTCACGAGTGCGATGACCTCTTTGAGACCACCTGTGTCGCTCGCAGATTCAGCGAGTCGTTCAACTCGCCAACCCTCTTTTTCAGCATAGCGACCGTACATCCTAAACAGGTCCGCTGCGAACAGTGCAGCCTCTTCACCGCCCGTCCCTGCACGTATTTCAATCACTACGTTCTTGGAATCGTTTGGGTCTTTCGGAAGTAATAGGATTCGGAGTTCTGCTCTGAGTGTGTTTTCTTGGTCGGCTAAGTCCGTGATCTCATCTTCGACGAGAGCACGCATCTCTGAATCGTCTTCAGCATCGAGCAGCTCTCGAGCGTCAGCCAGTTCTTGAACGACTTTCTCTAGGGTCCGCCAGCACTTAACAAGCGGCTCTAAATCGGCTGCCTCACGAGCAATTTTTTGGAAAAGCCCTGGCTCTGAATAGACGTTTGGATCGCCCATCCGAGCTGTTAATTCATCGAAACGACGTGCGAGCTCGGCGAGCTTTTCCTGCATTCAGCTAACCTGCTTATTCAGCAGTGTTTGAGTTGCTGCCACCGCGTGACCCGAAACGGCGTCGGAATCGTTCAACGCGACCTTCAGTGTCAACAATGCGTTGTTTACCCGTGAAGAATGGATGTGTGAACGCACTGATATCGACCGGAATCACGTAGTGCTCCACGCCATTGATCTCTCGTGTCTCAGACGACTTCTTAGTCGACCGGGTTACGATCTCATGTTCTCCATCAACAAAGACAACAGGATAAAGTGTTGGATGAATTTCAGCTTTCATTTTCAATCCTCCCACAGTGACAGTGCCGAGTTACAGCACCGAGACGTGTGGTTTTCATAACGATCATTTGAGCCGCGCATCATAATGATCACTGGCTCGCGGATCAAGATGATCATTTTCTTTTGTGAAATCGGTACTTAACCAGACATAGATTCCAGGAATTCGCCGTTGCTCTCAGTCTTACTGACTTTGTCCAACATAAACTCCATGGAATCGACCACATTGAGTGGGTGAAGCAGCTGTCGAAGAATCCAAACTCGATTGAGATCAGCTTCGTTCATCAGCAACTCTTCTTTCCGGGTCCCTGACTTGTTGATGTCGAGACAAGGGAAAATACGTTTCTCCATGAGCTTTCGGTCGAGATGCAATTCGCTATTACCCGTGCCCTTGAACTCTTCGAAAATCACTTCGTCCATTCGGCTTCCGGTGTCGATCAGCGCGGTCGCAATAATTGTCAAGCTGCCGCCCTCTTCAATATTGCGGGCTGCACCGAAGAAACGCTTTGGCTTGTGAAGCGCATTCGAATCAACACCACCTGACAGAATTTTGCCCGATGGAGGCACGACCGTATTGTACGCCCTCGCCAAGCGAGTGATCGAGTCAAGAAGGATCACAACATCTTTTTTGTGTTCCACGAGCCGTTTTGCTTTTTCGATGACCATCTCCGCCACTTGAACGTGTCGTTGTGCGGGCTCATCAAATGTGGAGCTGACGACCTCTCCTTGGACCATTCGTTCCATGTCAGTGACTTCTTCTGGTCTTTCGTCGATGAGTAAGACCAAGAGCACGATGTCTGGATTGTTGGCGACAATGGCATTGGCCAAATTCTGCATGAGGACCGTTTTACCTGCGCGCGGCGGTGAAACGATCAAAGCGCGCTGGCCTTTGCCAATTGGCACGAGAAGGTCGACAATTCTCGTGCTGTAATTTTTAGGATGATATTCCATGACCAGACGCTCGTCCGGGTAGAGAGGCGTCAGGTTGTCGAACAAGATTTTTCGTTTCGATGCTTCAGGCTCTTCGAAGTTGATGGTTTCAACTTTCAGCAGCGCGAAGTAGCGTTCGCTTTCCTTCGGCGGTCTGATTTGTCCGCTTACGGTATCGCCTGTTCGGAGACCAAATCGGCGAATCTGTGACGGTGATACGTAAATATCATCAGGTCCTGGCAGATAGTTGTAATCCGGAGCGCGAAGAAACCCAAATCCATCCGGCAAGATTTCTAAGACACCCTCGCCAAAAATGGGTTCGTTTTTCTTGGTCTGCTCGTTGAGAAGCGCAAATATCAATTCCTGCTTTCTCAAAACAGATGCGTTTTCTATCTCCATGTCGCGGGCCATTGCGGCCAGCTCTGCGATTTTAAGCTGTTTAAGCTCTCGAAGATTCATAATTTCCCTTCTATCACCCTCTCACTCAGCACGATTGTGCTGTCCGGCAGGTACCTCACTGAATGCGCCTAAAATGGGTTCACTCGGTCGATGTGAGAAAGGTGGTCTTTGTCCTCGAAATTTGCCGGAGAGAATTCAGGTAAAATACCCGAAAGCGGCGGCAACCTAAGTAGTTTTTTGAATCTTGTCAAGATGTTCGTTTCACTCTCATGGGTGACACGTTAAAAAAACCAACCAGAGAGAGAGTCAAATAGTTTTACACTCGGTCATCAGGAGGATTGATCAGTGATAGACATTTATGGGAACAAAGGGTGCACGAGAATCAATCTGACTTGCTATTTAAACGCTCGGTTTTGCGCTCAATGAAAAGGCAGATTGGCATACAGCACCGCCGAGTGCATTCTATGTCAGGAAGAATATGGACCTTAAATCTATCTTAGAAAAACTTCAGTCGGGCCAACTGGACGTGGACACCGCATTTGGGTTGTTGAACAAGTCATCAGAAGACGACTTGGGTTTTGCTCGAGTTGATCTCGAACGCGTTCGGCGTCGTGGTACCCCCGAGGTCATATTTGGACCTGGGAAATCCGCAGACCAGGTTAGACAAATCATTGAGAGTTTGTGGCGCAATGGTCAAACATGCTTGGCTACGCGAGTCGAACCAGACACCGCAAAAATCATCATCAGCCAGTGTGTTCATGTCCCACTCATTTATGATGAACTGGCTCGCTGTTTATATACGGAGGCGGATGTTGATGATCGTGGTGTTGGCCAGATCCTCGTGATTTCTGCCGGTACCAGCGACTTGCCCGTTGCGCTCGAGGCCATGATTACGGCGCGACTTGATG
Organism: Myxococcota bacterium; assembly: GCA_036337435.1. GTDB lineage: Bacteria > Myxococcota_A > Bradymonadia > UBA7976 > UBA1532 > UBA1532. The sequence continues at coordinate 209,531 of JAYZEG010000058.1, read as the reverse complement.
GGAATCAGGTCACGTGTTTAACGGATGTTGGAGTCGCTGGACTTCATCGACTTTTGAATCACTTAGATCTGATTCGTTCTGCCAACGTCATCATCGTCTGTGCGGGGATGGAAGGAGCCCTTCCGAGCGTTGTCGCCGGCCTTGTGTCAAGGCCGGTGATTGCTGTTCCAACAAGTATTGGTTACGGCGCTAATTTCAATGGCATGACCGCTTTACTCGGCATGTTAAATAGCTGTGCAGCCGGTGTAACCGTAGTCAACATTGACAATGGTTTTGGTGCTGGCTACGCAGCGTCGTCGATTAATCGGAGACCATCCGATGACTGAACGCATTCTTTACTTTGACTGCTTTAGTGGGATTGCGGGCGACATGACGCTCGGCGCATTGATTGATTTAGGCGTCGATAAAGAACAGTTGGTTGAGGCTCTGAAAAGCTTAGATTTACCGGATTGGTCCCTTTCAGCGAGGGTCGACAGACGTCAAGGGCTGAGGGGAATAAATGTAGAAATTTGGGTTGGGGACCAGAAGGAGGGACCGGCGGGCAGTCTCGAGTCTGGTCAACATTTCAGCGATCACGGACATGGTCATGGGTCCGCTCATCACGACGAATCGCCCGGACATAATCCGACTGATCACACCCATGAAAATCACCGTCATTACAGGGATATTGTCGATATTATCGCTAAATCACGTCTTCCGGAATCCGTCAAAAAAATGGCCATCGGCGCATTTGAGGTGGTCGCTAAGGCGGAAGCCGAAGTCCATGGTGTCCCGGTGGAGGACGTTCATTTCCATGAGGTTGGTGCGGTGGATAGCATTGTCGACATTGTGGGGGTTGCTTGGTGCATGTGGGCTCTAAAAATTGATAGAATTGAGTCAGCCCCCCTGCCCCTGGGGCGGGGATTTATTAAATGCGCTCATGGTCGAATTCCATTGCCCGCACCGGCAACCTTACTCATTACGCAAGGTCTGCAAGTCGTCGATGCCGGACTTGAACGAGAATTGGTCACGCCCACCGGGGCTGCCTTCATTAAGGCTTGGGGTACTCGCGTGGGTCCTTTTCCGACCATGCGCGTCTCAAAAGTGGGCTGGGGATTTGGAGATGCGGAATTCCCGGACAGGCCCAATGCTCTCCGTCTTGTCTTAGGGGAAACAGAGGAGCTGCCGCAGCCGTCCGTTCTGTTGGAGACCAATGTTGATGATATGACCCCCGAACTATTAGGTCACCTCATGGATGAACTGTTCAATCAGGGTGCTCTCGATGTTTGGTTTACGCCGATTCAAATGAAAAAGAATCGTCCCGGAACCAAGGTGAGCGTCTTGATTGAGTCAAGACATCGAAGGGCCATTGAAAATACGATTTTTGCTCAATCCTCGGCCATTGGATTACGGTATTCTTCCATCGACAGACGTTGCTTAGATAGAGCGCTTGAAACTGTTGAAACCCCTTGGGGTGAGGTTCGGGTCAAAGTTGCCTATCGAGACGGCATTATGTGTAACGTTGCACCCGAATTTGACGATTGCCGCAATATTGCAAACGCCTCTGGTATTCCCATTAAAGTGATTTATCAGCATGCCATTACGGGTTTTTTAAACCCTGATGAGGAACACGATGGATCTCTTTGATTACGCTGTCGATCAACATGGCCATGCCAAACCACTCGCAGACGTGGTTCGCCCTCGGACCTTGGATGAATTTTTTGGTCAGTCCGACGTGTCCGGCCCAGGGTCTGTTCTTCGCAGGATGATCGAGTCAGATCGCGTCACGAGTGTTCTATTTTGGGGTCCACCTGGTGTGGGCAAAACCACCCTTGCTGGGATTATTGCCGAGCAAACGAAGCGGAGATTCGAATCTATTTCTGCCGTCTTAGATGGAGTGAAGGAAATCAGGAAACACGTTGAACGCGCTCATGAAGAACGACGATACAGTGGCCGTCAGACCATCCTCTTCATCGACGAAATTCATCGTTTCAATAAAGCTCAGCAGGACGCTCTACTGCCGCATATTGAGACCGGCACTTTTATTCTCATTGGTGCCACCACTGAAAATCCAAGTTTCTACGTAAATTCAGCTGTTTTGAGTCGATGTCGAGTTGTCCCGTTAGGGCGTCATGACCTTGATTCTATCGTGGCTATTCTCCATCGTGCCTTGCACCATTCGGAATGTGTAAAGCGTTGGCCAGGCCTCAATCTCGACGAGGATGTAATCAAGCTCATCGCACAGAGGTCCGAGGGCGACGCGAGACGGGCACTGAATGTTTTGGAGATAGCACTCAATGATGGTCGCGCTATGGATTCAGCCCTCCTTAGCGAAGTTATCGGCAAACCGGTTTTCGATCATGACCGAGATGGAGATTCGCACTATGACGTGATCAGCGCCTTGATCAAATCGATGAGGGCCAGTGAACCAGATGCTGCGGCGTATTGGGCTCAACGGTTGGTCATGTCTGGAGAAGACCCCCTGTTTTTGTTCAGACGTCTCATTATCTTCGCCAGCGAAGATATTGGGCATGCAGATTCAAATGCATTGCAGGTGGCCACGGCAGCCTTAGATGCGTTTCGCTTTGTCGGTATGCCGGAGGGAAACTATGCTTTAATGCAGGCTGTTACCTATCTTGCAACGGCGCCAAAGAGCGACACCATCAAAAAGACATTGTTGGCGAGCCGCGAAGCGGTTAAAGACGCCGGTTCAGCCCCTGTTCCAAGTTGGCTTCGTCAATCTACACAGAGACCACAAACCGACCGACTCGATGAGCAAGCCGATACCCGGGATGCATTACCCAAACAATTGGAAGGACGGCATTTATTTCAGCCATCTGGCGTTGGCCAAGAACAGCAATTCATTGAACGCCTCAAGGCACTAAACCCGTCGGGTCGCTCCCCTTCATCCGATTGAGTTGATTGCGGATATTACTCGCAGACCAGCCACTGGAGTCCCGGTAGTTGGGGTCGAGAAAGAGCACTTTTTCGAAATGTTTGATAGCCTCGTTTTTCCGTGCGTCAGTTTCCGGTTTTAGCCGAACGAGGGCGAACGCATAAATGAAATGATTGGCTGCATTGTTCGGCTCATCCTCGACGAGTTTTCTCAACTTGAGAACCGCTGCGTTTGGTCGGCCCAGTTGCACCAAAAGTCGGCCGTGTTCGCGTTTTAAATCATTTCTCATCGTCCATTTCTGTATCGACATGTCCAAGAGCTTTTCTGAAATAAAGAGTGCGCCGCCCTCAACCAAAATTCGGGAGATCGTCAGTGCCAGGGCTGGATTCATTGAATCCACCGACAGCCGGGTTGGGTTTTCCCGGAAGAACCGAACCAAATTGGCTGGGTTCTTGAGCAGGTTATCTTGATTAATTTGTGTCGCCGCTGTCTGGTTAACCTGGAAAGCATGGCGTTCGCCAGCTGGAGGCATGGGTCGTTCAGGCCCAAGCTGATCTCGCAACTTTGGCTGAGCGTGCGCTGAGTCAAATCCGAGTAGGCCCATCAAGCCAACGGCTAGAATAAATCGGCATTCGTGGAATCGGGGCATATCTTGAGCAGGTCCTTAATGCTTTTTTGCAAACCGGGCGGCCTATGGTCAGGTGCCAGGTCTGCGAAGGGTTTTAGCACAAACTGACGGTCGGATAACAAGGGATGTGGAACGGTCAGTCTATTCATCGCCAAGGAAGGCCCTGTCCAAGACAAGATGTCGAGGTCGATCGTTCGCGGTCCCCAACGGATCTCTTGTGATCTGACTCGCCCAAACTGACCTTCTAAAGTTTGAAGATAATCGAGTAAGGCGAGGGGTGGCATGGCAGTGTGAATTTCGACCACTTGGTTCAAGAAATCCTGCTGAGGAACAGGCCCCCATGGTTTCGTCTTATACAACCGGCTCTGATTCAATACGACATTGAGCTCCGAGGTGATTCGCTGGATGACCTGATCAAAGCACTTTTTTACGTCCCCGCTATTACCGCCCAAGCCAATCCAAAAAATTTCGGTCTTGTCAGAAATAATCCACGCTCGCTTTCTTGTTTCATCCGGCAACAACCGACTGCGGTTCGTCGACACCGCGGTTGACAAAGCTTGGGTGGTCTTAATACGGTCACAACCCAAATCTGCCTGCGACAAGAGGTCCACTATGTTACCAGCTTACAGCTTCGGTGTTCTAGCACTCATTTTGAGTTCACCCGCACTCAATCCGCTTCCCGGTGTTAATTCAAGCGGCGTTGCCGGTGACAACATGCAGGCGTTGGTTGGTTTGCTGGGACAAGGCGTCTGCCCGTGCGATCCCAAACAGACGATTCTCACGTGTGTCCAGCAAAAGTCGTGTCCTGCTGCAACTGAGCTGGCCCAATATGGCGTCGATAAATTTAAAGAAGGCTTGAGTGTGAGCCAAGTTGGAGAGGCGGTCATTCGGAAGTATATCGATGACCACGTTCGTTACACCTTTGATGTCTCGAGTTCCCCCACAAAAGGGGCTGAGAAACCGCGAATCACTATCGTTGAGTTCGCTGATTTTGAATGCCCACATTGCTCAGCCATGAGAGCCGTTTTAGGGGCGGTATCCAAAAAATATCCCAACGACGTTGCATTGGTCTTCAAGCAATTTCCATTGCCCCACCACACCTATTCCGAACGTGCATCAAAAGCAGCCCTTGCTGCTCAGCGACAAGGTAAGTTTTGGGAGATGCACGACCTCATCTTCGATAATCAGACTCGTCTTTCAAACGAAAGCTTCAGTGCCTTTGCCAAACAATTGGGTCTCGACTTGAAACGATTCAATGCCGACATGGTTGGCGTCGCGGTCAAGGACCAACTCGATCGGGATAAAAAAGAGGCAATTGCTGCCCAAATACAAGGAACCCCAGCCCTCTACATCAATGGGCGTATGTACACAGATGAAATGACGCCTGAGAAAATTGCTGCCATGGTCGAGAAGCTCCTCAAGGACATCAAATAGGCCGTTACGGTGCCAGTCGTCTGACCCAACGAACCAAACGTCTTACCTCCTCTTTTGTGACGCTTTTCGGTGAACCGAACACAGTTGGATAATCTGGCAGTAATCGCAGGATCAGATAACTGCTCAATGGCTGGCCTGGACTGATGAGGGGAAATTCTGGTTGACGAGAGCTTGGTGTATCCACCAGCGACGGCCATTGGTCGAGATTTGGATGAATATCGTCTTCGAATCCATGGCATCCGCACTGCTTTACGAAAATAGGTTGGATGTCAGCCCCATATGAAATCGGTTGCGCCGCGGATCCGATGGGACCGTCTGTTCGAAAATTGAGTCGATATTCTTCGTTTCCCGTCTGGCCGCTCCAACTCAGGATGCTATTTCGCTCAATCGTTAAACTGTAGCCTATACCGACCCGCAAGTTACGCTTTGGTTTGATGACGATGGCTTTGTCCACCGGATTATAGCTCAACTGAACGTCAACGCTTAGATCGCCCGAGGAGAGAACAATCCCGTCAGTGGATAGGCTAGATAGAGACAAATAGTCGTCGAACATGATGCTTATAGGTTCATCAGACCCGATTGTTGACCGGTCTCTAGGCAATGAGTCAACGACAGTGAGCATAGACTCCTGCGGTTGATAACTGCATGCGCAGCATGCGATTGCGAGCATGATTTTAGTAAAAGTGCCACGGTTCATGAGATGCATCAGTTGACAACGGCATTGAGTTCGTCTAGCGTCCCCAACATTAGCCATTGTTGTGCATTGAATGCACGTACTTTCAACATATTTCATTGGATGAGTGACATGAGCTCGACTCGCCTATTGGTAAGTAATTTTCTCCTCGCTGCAGCAGCACTTTTTTTCGCCGCCTGTGGCCCAACGTATCCCAAGTGTGAGAGCAACGACCATTGCTCTGACAAGGGTGAATACTGCTACAGCGGTAAGTGTAGCCAGTGCGCAACTAACGACCATTGTAAGGGTCCTGGTATGCGCTGTACCCGCGGTCTCTGTGAGCAGATACCTGGTTACTGCGATGGCGAAACCGCATGTCCTGGTAACCAAAAGTGCCGCGACAATCGCTGTGGACCAGAATGTATGGGCGATAACGAGTGCTCTGAGACAAAGTACTGCGATAACGGCAGCTGCTCGGACCGACCCGAGTGTGGCGATAAGGCTCTGACCCCTGCATGCCCAGAGGGTAAAGAATGCGTTGGCGGTGCATGCCAGATCAAGATCGTCGAGTGTACAGCGGAGCCGGTCTACTTCGACTACAACCGTCACAACATCAAACGGTCTGAGCGAGAGAAGATCGAGTCAGTTGCAACCTGTCTACAGGGTGACAATGTCGCCAACATCGTCATCGAAGGGCATTGCGATGAGCGCGGCACTGAGGAATACAACATGGCTTTGGGTGAAAAGCGTGCAGCCTCAACCAAGAAGCACCTGGTCAAGAAGGGTGCTCCTGAGGATAAACTCTCAACGATAAGCTACGGCAAGAATCGACCTGCTGCTGATGGCAGTAACGAGAGCGCATGGCGTAAGAACCGCCGCTCTGAATTCACTCCAAATAAGTAAGGATTGAGGACCGATGATGGTTCTCAGGCTCACTTACATCGCGCTGGTCGGTACTTTATCGACCAGCTGCGTCAGCCACTGGCGCGGCCAAGAGATGTCAGCCGACATTGAGATGGTAAGAGCCCAGCTTGAACAGCAAGTGGAAGACCAGCGAAAGCTCCGAAAAAAACTCGAAAAAGGCTTCGGTTCCCTAGAATCTCGATTCGATAAGATTGACGAACGAGTCAAACGAGCCATCTCACGTCTTCAGGACGACAGCTTGGATAGTGACAGTGAACTTCAAAGCATCAAAGATGAAATCAAAGGTCTTAAAGGCGAGATTTCGAAGCTTAAACACGATTCTCTGAAAGCACAGACCGAGAGCCCTGTAAATGCGCCTGCTGATACAGTCATACCCGAAACGGTGAAGTTGCCGACGACAGCCAAGGAACTATACGAATACGGCTACGATCGTAAAAAAGAGAAGGATTGTAAGGAGGCCATTCGGGCGTTTTTGCAGCTCTACAATAAATTTCCTAAGTACAAACAGACAGACAGTGCTCTCTACCTGGCTGCCAAATGTCAGTACCAGAATAAAAATCCGAAAGAGGCGATCCGTCATCTCAACATCATTCTGACCAAGTATAAGAAAGGTCGAAAAGTTGATGATGCACTCGAATTGACTCATGACGCCTTTCGACGAATCAACAAGTGCAAGACCGCTCTGGTGTTCATCGAGGAATTAATCGATGAATATCCTTCCTATAAATATCTAAAAAGAGCAAAGCGTAAGCATAAAAAGACCAAGAAGAAGTGCGGAGATTGAGCGTTTTCTTCTGGCGAGTAGGGCTGAGTTCTTCCGGACCCGATAATTCATGAATCGACCGTTTGATTTGATATTGCACGGTGCCAGTGGCTTCACAGGCCAGCAAACAGTGGCGTATGTCAATCAACACGCACCATCCAGTCTACGCTGGGCGGTCAGCGGGCGTGATCTCAAAAAATTAAACGCCGTAGTCCGAAAATGGGCACCCGGACGAGAGATCCCATGCATCAAAGCCGACGGTTTGGATCCGGATGATATGAGTCGTCTGGCCGAGTCGACCAGGGTTATTTTGACTACGGCGGGACCTTACTCAAAGTTTGGTAGACTCTTGGTCGAACAATGCATCGATAAGAAGACACATTATGTCGACATCACCGGCGAGACGGCCTTCATCGCTGACATCATTGCTAAACATCATGGTCAAGCCGCAAGAGATGGGACCTTGATCGTTCCGTTTTGTGGGTTTGATTCAGTACCGAGTGATAGCCTGGTTTTTTTCATGGCAAATCATCTGAGGAAACAGGGCTTGATGTTGGGCCAGGTTGTCGGTGCCTTCAAGCTCAAAGGCGGGTTTAACGGAGGCACATTGGCGACAGCCCTCGAAACATCGAGCAGTGACACATACACAGCGCGGATGAAGGACGTCTTGCTCTTGAATCCTCCAGATGCAATCTCCGAAATTGAGCGCGCGGAAAGTCCTGATTTAGATGAGCCGATGTTTCACGAAAATCTTGGGTGGATTACACCCTTCGTGATGTCTCCGATAAACACGCGAGTTGTCCGCAGGAGCAATGGATTATTCGGTGGTATCAATCGTCCCTATGGCCCTAGTTTTAGATATCTCGAAGGCTTGTCTGTGAAAAGTCGAACAAAAGCGTCGTTCATAGGAGGTATTTCTCGTTTAACAGAAGCGAGTTTGGGTACAAAAATGGGTCGACAATTCATCAAGTGGGTAGGACCAAAACCGGGGCAGGGACCATCAGTTAAAGCAATGGATAGTGGTTTTTTCAAGCTCGATATGGTTGCTCAAGCTGATGACGGATCTATTCATCGAGCGGTGTTGAAAGCCAAAGGCGATCCCGGAAATAGGAGCACTGTCATGGCTCTTTGCGAGTCAGCTTTTTGTCTCACAGAGACCGTTGATCCAGTCTCTCAATGTGGCGGAGGTATACTGACACCGATGACGGCATTCGGTGAAAATCTCATTCAACGATTGATGGCGAGGGGATGGATTTATGAGATGATTGGACGCCCATCTTGAAAATTCATTGTCGATCTCTGACCGAGGCAGTCAAATCCATAAGAAATGGTTTTTTTCCCTCAAAAAAACCTATGCCCGAGATGGAATCTTTGATAGTCCAGCCAATATGCAGGGCGTCGTTTTGTCGGGGGACAATTTGAACCATTTACAAGAAATGGACCGTCTAGGTCGGCGTGCTCGTCAGGCTGCTCGAGCTTTGGTCAATGCGTCAACAGATCAAAAGAATCAGGCTCTACTTGCCATGGCTGAAACCCTCGATTCGAAGACGTTGAACATTCAGGCGGCTAACGAACTTGATTTAGCTCGGGCCGATGAGAAAGGCATTACAGGTGCCCTGAGAGATCGTCTTAAACTGACGCCGTCGAGAATTGAGTCTATGGCACAGGGTCTCCGAGAGGTGGCCGAACTGAGCGATCCTGTCGGACGAATCGTCGATGAATGGGTACGACCGAATGGTTTGCAGATCTCACAGATTCGAATTCCACTTGGTGTAATCGGCATGATTTACGAAGCGAGGCCTAACGTGACATCTGATGCTGCCGGTCTCTGTCTCAAGAGTGGAAATGTGGTTTTTCTGCGCGGTGGTAGCGAAGCACAGCACAGTAATCAAGCGATCCTAGATTGTTTACGTAGTGCTGTTGAGACGGTCGGCTTACCACCGGATGTTTTGATGAGTTTGCCGTCCACCGATCGTTCGTGGATCATGGCTATGCTTAAGGCAGACGCGCATATCGATGTCATTATCCCTCGCGGTGGAGAAGCATTGATCGACTTTGTAACCGAGAATTCAAAAGTACCAGTCATCAAGCATTACAAAGGCGTTTGCCATGTCTATGTTGATGAGCGAGCTGATCTGGCAAAAGCAGAAGAGATTTGTTTCAACGCCAAGGTCCAACGTCCAGGTGTTTGCAACGCGATGGAGACGCTTCTGATTCATGAGTCAGTCGCTGGCCAATTTATACCGCGCATTTTTGAAAGATTTCGTGGTGCTGGTGTGGCTATCTGCGGTTGCGAGAAAACGACAAAAATTGATAGCGATGTGTCGCCAGCCAGTCTCGAAGATTATCATGCTGAGTACCTGGACCTAAAAATCGCAGTTAAGGTTGTCTCAGATGTAGACGCAGCCATCTCACATATTGACGAATTCGGGTCCGACCATACGGAGTCAATCGTCTCTGAAGACCAAGAAACCATAGAGAGATTTATTCATCGCATCCAAAGTTCCGTCGTCATGGCGAATGCATCCACCCGGTTTTCCGATGGTGGACAAATGGGTCTTGGGGCTGAAATTGGTATCAGCACATCCAAGCTTCATGCATATGGACCAATGGGTGTTAATGACTTAACCACACGAAAATATATTATTCGTGGTGCAGGTCAAATAAGGAGTTGAATGGAGCCACTAGAACTTGTGAATCATATCGCGCGTTCCCTCGATGCCAAACAGGGTCGCGATATTGTTATCCTAGATGTTGAAAGCCTTGTGGGCTACACATCTTATTTTGTCCTCGCCAGTGGTCGAAGCGACCGTCAAGTGCAATCCCTGATCGACAATGTTCGCACCGAGTTGAAGGCACGATTCGATTTACTGCCCATGGGTGTTGAAGGAACAAAATCAGGACGCTGGGCACTCGCCGATTTTGGCGATGCCGTCGTACATGTGTTTCGCGAAGATGAGCGACACTTCTATGACCTTGAAGGCCTCTGGTCGGATGCGAAGAAAATTGACTTTACGCCGATGGACTCCTAGTCCGATTTCGGAGGACTTGTGAGAATCACGATATGCGCTGTCGGCCGCGTCAAGGCGAAATATGCTCGCCTCGGTTGTGATGACTTTCTGTCGCGAATGAAGCGATTCTTCAAAGTCGACTACATCGAGCTCAAGGATATTCGCAGAGGTCGTTCAGATGGATCAAAGTCGTGGAAGGACCAAGAAGCAATCAACTTGACCCGGCATATACCAAAGACGGCTTTCACGGTGGTTCTGGACGAGCACGGAAAACAGTTCTCAAGCACTCAATTTGCTGACTGGATTCAGGCACAACAAGTCAAGGGCACATCAAGCCTCGCTTTTCTCATCGGCGGACCCGATGGACACGGAGAAAGCGTTTTGAAACGAGCGAACTTAATCATGTCATTGAGCACTTTAACACTACCCCATGAATTGGCGCGGCTCGTTTTGTGTGAGCAGCTGTATCGTGCGGGGTCTATGATGTCGGGTCATCCGTATCATCGCGAATGAAGCGTTGACGTTGAGGCGGTTAGTGATTACAGCTCGATGAGTCGAGTAGGCGTAGGGATTTGATGTTCGTTTTGGGAGAGCCGAGTCATGTTACAGGACGAGACCAGCACTGAAATCGAAAAGCGGTTCGAATCGACAGATGAATTATTTTCAATGGAGTCGGCTGATTTCGAAAAACTGCGATATCGAATCGAACAACCCATGATTACATGTATTAATGAGCCGGATGGTATTCTGCTTTATTGGACACTGACGTCGGCCAGCATCACCCGTGGTCAATCGAGGCAGTCGGAGGGGTCTGAAGCTCGACTGACTCTGCGCATTTATATTGAAACCGCTCAAGGTGCCAAACGTACTCAGGATTTTAAAATAGACCGATGGATTGGTTTCAAAAGGGTTGATTTGCCTAAGACTGTCAGTCGGGTGGTGGGTGCAATTGGAATTCGAACGCCCTCAGGATTCAGTCATATCGTTCGATCGACACCGATCCAGAGACCCCTCAAGAGCCATGGTAGAGAGTCCATCAAACTCAATTCAATCGATTGGTCCACAGGGAAGACGGATGTTCTTGACGTATCATCGAAGGAGGGACACTCCCTTGTTCGAGCGTATGCACAAAGTTTGAGCGGGCCCTATCATGCCCATTGGTTGCCTAAATTAACTTCGAAGTCTGCACGATTAGAGTCGGCCCAATCTGTTCAGCTGAAGCAGAGTGCGGCAATCGGTGCAGTCCTTAGGCTCCAATTGGAATTTGACCAGATAAATCACCAAAAAGCGGTCATAGATTACGTCGTGGATGTGTGTCTGCCTGTGATCGCAACACTCCGTGATATCGCCATCGCTGGTGAAGGATCTTGTTTCGGGTTGGCAATCTGCCCGAGGTTGATCAGTTTTCTGAACTCACAAGAAAATAAACAGTCGGTCGTAGATGAATTACAAGCCCGTCGATTTGCTATGAGTCAAGTGGTCCACGAGCATCCTGAGATTTTTTCCGCAGATCAGGATCGTTTGAACTCGCTTCAGACCGTTTTTGACATCATCGATAAAGATATTCTCGAAGAGTTGCGACGACTTCATGAGCTTGGTTGCATTGAGTTGATGACAACCTGGGCCACCAATGCGCCACTCACGGATATTTTACCTTTCCGAGGAAGCGTAGAGCTTAACTTAGCAACCGCATTAAAGACCTTTCGGTCGGCATTTGGATTCGAGAGCTCTGGTCTCTACCTGGGTCAGCAGGGTTACATGCCGTCATTCGATGCCCTTTTTCACAAGGCGGGCATCCGTTATTTTATTGTCACATCGGATGCATTTTCGGCTGCTTCCGCGAAGCCTGCCTACGGGGTTCTGACCCCCATGTCGAGCCCAAATAGTCAGACGGTTGCACTGGCTATTGATCCAAAATTTGAAGCGTGGAAACAGATGGGTGATGACCGGCCAGACGGGGATTATCGGTTGAGCAAGACTGAGTCGTTGCTCCACAGTGTCGACCCGGTTTGGGGTGGTTCAAAACGATCCGACGGGTCAGCCTATTGTCATGTCTCAGGTGAAAAAGCCGCTCAGACGCATGCACGAGCATGGTGGACAACTCAATCTGAGCGCCTTGATAAATGCAGTCGTCATACCGATCATCAACTCTGTTTGATCGGTGCTATCGATGCCGAATCCATGACAAAAAATTGGTATGAAGGTATGAGCTTTCTGCGAGAATTAAGCCGAATCAGTCATGCTGATAAATCGTTGAAATTGATGGGGATCAGTCGTCATTTAGACAGTGTCAAACGTGTTCAGGTCGCCAGGTTAAGCCCGGTGATTTCAGCTGATAGGTCACCTCATCTCCTGCCTTATCTTGCCCCAAGAATCGAGCTTGCAGCTTGGCAAGTTAAATCTCTCATCGAGGCGCATGGAAACCATGAGGGTCTGACGGACCGCTTGGTCCTGGTGACGAATGCATTACTGAGTGCCCAAGATGCTTTATCATCAGAATCGACCTCAAGTGCCGATTGTATCCGGCAGTGCACACAGTTTATCCACGATATCTATACTGCAGTGGTAGACCAGGAGGAGTCTACTTGCGAGCCACTGAAGTCTGATCCGATAAGCCGTTATCTGCACTGCATTGACGACGTTTCTTTTGAGACGATGCTGATTCAATAGCATATGGCAACTTTGGATGATCAACAGCAAACCGTTGTTGAAGCACCGTTAGCACCCCTCCTCGTCGTTGCAGGTGCCGGCACAGGAAAAACCAGAACGCTCACTCATCGAGTCTGTCATTGGATTGATAGAGGCCTCACACCAGAGCGTACGCTGCTCGTCACCTTTACTCAACGAGCAGCTCAGGAGATGAGTGACCGCATCGGTAGCCTCAATTCGATTGGCGGTCGACCTTGGGTGGGCACATTTCATCATATTGCAGCCCGCTTACTTCGGGATTACGCACATCAATTTAACTATGGCGCTGATTTTCAAATCATGGATTACAGTCGTTGCCAGCGCTTGATGAATGCTGTTCTCGAAAAATCACCACCCCTTCCGCCCAATCTGACAGCGAATCATTTATTGCGAGCTTACAGTCTCACGGTTAATGCTGATAAGTCCCTGTCGGATTTGGTCGCACAAAAGCGGCTTTTACCCAATGCGGATCTAGACCTAATCGATGCCATTTACATTGATTATTTGGTCATGAAAATCGAGCATAACTGCATGGATTTTGATGATTTGCTGCTCTACCTGAATCAGCTACTTTCGAAGGAATCTGCTTGTCATGACGATATACGTTCTCGCTTCGATGCGCTCTTTGTCGATGAATACCAGGATGTAAACCCGTTACAGGTGTCAATTTTAGATGCTCTTGCCCACGCCCACGAACGCATGACCGTAGTTGGTGACGATAAGCAATCAATTTATGGTTTTCGTGGCTCGGATGTGAATGCAATCTTGAATTTTGAAAACCGATATCCAAACGCTCGAGTACTTCATTTAACCAATAATTATCGAAGCTCGCCTCAGATCATAGCCCTCGCCAATCAGAGCGTTTCCAACAACCCAAACCAGCGTCCATTGAAGTTAAATTCGATTCGTAGTGATGGACCAATGCCAGTTATAAAAGATTTTCTTACCTCTGCTGAACAAGCGCGTTTTGTGTGCGAGGAAATCAAGCGATTAAACGGTCATGGTGTCCCTTTTTTTGAACAAGCTGTGTTGTATCGAACACATTCGCAGTCTCGAGAATTAGAACTGGCACTGGGTGAATTTGGTATTCCATACACATTGCGAAGTGGTCGGCGCCTCTTCGAACGACCTCATATTCGTCCGTTATTCGATTTACTGTCTTTTATCTCCGGCGATGAAATCGCGTTGGAAAACGCGACCATTCTTGAAATATTCGAGGGTATCGGACCAAGATCGTCTCAGGAAATTGTCAGTCAAATCAAACGATTAGGCTCGTTTCAAAACTGGGTACAGCATGAACCCGAACACATTGATGTCCCAGCGCGATTAAGAGACCCCATTATCCGAGTTCATTCCTGTCTTCGATCGATATTCGAAGCGTTGAAATTACCTCTCTTCCAATGTCTGACGCAGATGAGAAAAAGCGTGCTCGACCCTTGGATACGGCGTTCATTTGACGATGCAGATTCTCGTATGAAAGACTTGGTTGATTGTATACGCATGTCTCTTGATTTTGCCGAACCCACCGATTTTTTAGACGCATTGACACTGGCATCCGATACAGTTCGGCAAGACCAAGGTGTTGTATTGTCAACAGTTCATCGTGCCAAGGGTCTGGAGTGGGCCTCCGTTTTCATCGTGGGTCTCGCCGATGGGTCATTTCCGCTGCTTGGGAGGGATCGAGGTATTGATATGGCCGAAGAGCGGCGTCTTTTTTATGTCGCTTTGACACGCTGTCAGCGCTGGCTGTATCTCTGTCATGCTTGGCAAGAACATACAAATGGCTCTATTCTCGCACCGAGTCGATTTCTGAGAGAAATCGGAGGTTCAGAGCATTATCCTGATGCCCAGCATCAGCGTGACGAGGAAATTCAATGAACTCTGTGCGGGGATTTGCGCGAAGGCTAGGGTGTGTTTTTGGAGTTGTCGCGCTCACCCTGTGTGGTTATGCAATCGGCCAGACTCCGCAGCCAAGACCTGTTCAGTATACTCTCGGCAGCCAACTCATATTCTGGGTTGGGGGCTTATCAATTATGGTCTTGATGGGTCGAATCATTTTTAAAGAGCAACTGAACGAGAGGCGAACACTCTCCAGGCTCATTAAAGAAATAGGTCCATTTTACACAGAGTTTGACATCGACCATATCAAGACCTGGGTGCACTTGTGTGCGCCTCATGTATGGCATGGATTTGTCCATGGTGATTTGTCCAAGATAGATAACTTTGTCACAGAACGATTTAAACAAGATATGGCCCTGCAAGTTCAGCGCGTCCAAGAGCAAGGGCAGGAACTTGAATGCGAGTTTGTCTCCGTTTTGAAAGTTCACCCACTTGGCTTGTATATGGTGGGCGAAGGGCCTGCTCCGAAGGACGTTGAATTGATGCTGCGCTTGGAGCAAAAGGCGAGATATCATTTGGTGAATAAAAACGGGAAAACGCTAAAAGGACGGGCTCGGATGGACCAAGTTCAACATTTTTGGACTTTGGTCCATGACGGCCATTCATACCGTGTTGATCGAGTTTGGCTTGCGGAATCGGATGCCACGGACTTGGCTGAGCGTGAACTACCTCCTGATGTGCGGCAATGGGTACGACCCAAGTTGGAACCCCAAGCCGGCCCAGACTCCGATTTGATAGAAAGGTCTTAGAACATGAATCGATTATGCATTGTCACTCTGTCAGCCAGTCTCTTGTTCGCTTGTTCAGAGACGAGCAGCAATGGTGATATGTCTATGGGAGACAGTGCTACAGACCCGCTTAACTTCGATAGCTCAGTGACCCAGCTCCCTGACTCGGTCGTGGTCGATACCCGCAGCTATTTCCCTGTCGTGCCCGGTGCGCAATGGCGTTACCGAAAACAAACCGACGATTGGATGACGCCACCAAACGCCAATGAACGAGCCGTCTCAACACTGACACCGGGAGATGGAGAGAACGAATATTTGCGGTCGACCACAGCATTTCTTGACATTGATATCGATGGCGAGTCGCAGCTCGTGCGTCAGGTTTTCGAAGAGACCTTTTTGATTGAGCCGGCCAACATGAATGTGGGGCCGGTCCTCAAGATTAAAAGCGTCAAAATCAAAGAATTCTTGGCGTCTGATGATACTTTCCTGAATCAGATTGAGAGGGATTACCTACCCCCGTACACATTGATGGCTGACGCATGGCGAACAGGGAGTTTCAGTACAAATACCATCGAAGATCATTCGATGACGGAAACCTTAACTCGAGCCGGTGAGGACGAGCCTCGTGTGACTCAATCTAACCTCAGTATTCAAGTCGTAACGTCCGTGGATCCGCAGGTCATATTGATGGAGGGTCAATATCGGGAAGGCATCCGCCAAATCGACGTATCCGATAGCTTATTGGGAACCAAAAACCGCACCTACTGGGTTCAGCAAGGTGTTGGGATCGTTCAATGGCAATTTCAGCCGACGAACAACCAGGTTTTTACTCTCATTGACGCGAGTGTGGAATAGTGTTTGGACTGAGCGACAGACTTGACGTGTCGATTTTCATGACTGCATCTATGACAGTATCGAGCACGCCCGCCATAAATTCATAGTTAATATGATCGCTCACGTCGCTCATCTGGTGGTAGTGCGGATAACGAAAATTACCAGTATCGGTCACCATGACAGCATCGATGCCAACGTCCCAGAAAGGAGAATGATCGCTTCGCCTTGAATCGGGAAATGCGTGTCCGCCGCCTGAAACCGGAATCGTATGGACATGTGGGCGATTTGTCGCACCGCTCTCGGCGAGTGCGCTCATTAACCCCAAATGGCTGATGTCGCCAACGACCGCAATGAAATCACCTGGAGTTCGTTTCATCCATGGAGGCGTCGATTTTGGCCAGGTTTGGCACCCCTTCTTAGTGCATTTCGAGCCGATCATTTCCAAAATGACGGCACCGACTATATTTTGCCGGCGGGACTGGTGGTTGAGATGGGCTTTACTCCCGAGCATGTTCTGCTCTTCCCCATCGAAGAAAATAAATCGATAGCTTAACTGAGTGTCGACGGTCTTCAAATGACATGCGATCTCCAGCACAGCAGCTACGCCGCTGGCGTTGTCGTTGGCACCGGGCGAGTTTTGAACGGTATCGTAATGAGCTCCAATAACGATTATCGACGGAGGACTGAGACGCCCTCGCTTTGTTGCAACAATGTTCATTCCACTCGCAAAAGTCTCTCGCATCGGTGTGTACCCACAGCGTGAGATCACCTGCACAATATAGTGCCTAGCCCGCTTACGTTCAGACGACGTGAATCTTGGCTTGGCCAGGGCTTCAACATGGACCTGCAGCCTCGTGGGATCGCTGATTGCTGGCCTCGGTTTCGGATTCTTAATGTCAAGTTTGTCAAAGACGTGTTCGAGTATTTTCTGTTCGTATTGGAGTCGCTTTAACTGTCTTTTCTGATAGAAGTAGGTAGCCCAGTAGCACCCAGCGATCGCAAACCAAACGGCGCTTAGCAGCCACCAATATCGAGCTTTTAGCCTACGCAATTTGATGTTTCCAACGATTCTTGCTGATAATGAGATGGGTTTTGCAACCGATCGCGTGTCCTATCGCTCATAGCATAGGACGGATAAATAGTCGCTTTTGCCACGGTATTTAGGTACAAAAGAACAGTCGTATTTGCGGGGACAAATTAGATGATTGAGACGATCTCAGGCATACCAACAATTGCAAGTTTTGCGCTCTTACTCATGATTGCCGGCGGTGCCTTTGTGATGGCGATTAAGATGCGGTTTGGGCAACTCATGCTCGGCAAGCGGCCGGAGATGCGCTGGAATGAATTTCCCGATCGAATCAAGAACGTTTTTATCTACGTAGTTGCTCAAAAACGGTTGCCGCGAAACGGTTATTTGTACAGCGGCATTTTACACATGTTCATCTTTGGTGCCTTCATGGTGCTGAGTGTGGATACGGTGAACTTTGTCACCGATGGCATTCTCCAGACACTCGGTGCTTTTGGTTTAATCGAGCACACGTCTACCTTCCATCTTCCTTTTAGCGGTGCTCACGACTTAGGTGGTGCATATCAGGCATTGGCAGATACGTTTCGCTTCCTTTGTATCGTCGGACTCGTCATGGCCTTCATCAATCGGACTGTGATCAAGCCGGAGAGGTTGCCACTGACCCGAGATGCCATGTACACGATTTTCTTTATTCTTGGCTTGATGGTCTTCGAAGTTGCTCAACAAGGATTTAGTATCGCTCACAGCGGTGCCCAGGATGTCGGGCATATCTGGTTTAGTTCCATATTCGCTTCGGCTGTTGCTGGGGTCGACCCCGCTACCCAGGCTGTTGGTTACAAAGTGGCTTGGTGGTGTCACCTGGTTACGCTCCTCGCGTTCACAAATTACGTGCCATGGAGTAAGCACAGTCATGTGTTTGCGGCACCGTTGAATATTTTCTTCATGTCGCTCGAAGCCAAAGGTGCCATTCGGAAAATGGATCTTGGACTGACGGACGAGAATTCGACGACGGAAGAGTTTGTTGTTCCTGAGGGTGAAGGAGACCTCGAATTCACGCTTAAGAACCCCGCTGAAGATGGCGGAGTGACCCTCTACCTCGGCACGAAGAAGTTTCGAAAGTTTAAATTCAATGCTGACAATAATTCGGTCGTGATTCCTGATGCGAAGCGACCTGAAGCTGGGGTGACTCTCAAAGCTGAATACGAGCCGCCGTCACCTGAATATTTCGGTGCCCGGAATTTGGAAGATTTGAGTTGGAAGCAGTTGTTTGACGGCCTAAGTTGTACCGAATGTGGCCGCTGTACGGACAATTGTCCAGCCTCTCGCAGCGACAAGCCACTCAAGCCAATGGATATTATTGTCGATATCAAACATCACATGGAAGACCGGTTTAACCGGCGAGGTGAAGAACTGGATTTGGACGGGGATGAGTCTCTTCTCCTGCCCGGTGGAGTCATCGATCCTGACGTGCTCTGGTCATGTACAACCTGCCGGGCTTGTATGGAAGTTTGTCCTGTGGGTAATGAGCATATACCCGACATCATCGACATGAGACGATATCTCACCATGAGCCTTGGCGAAGTGGGTCATGGGAGCCAGAAAGCGTTGAAGGCTATGGAGAGCCGGGCTAATCCATGGGGTATGCCGACAAGAGAGCGTGCTGAGTGGGCCAAGGATGTTCCAGAAGCGAAGCTTTGGGATCCAGAACAACCCAGTGAGTATTTGTATTGGGTTGGCTGTGCTGGTGCCTATGACGATCGGGCGAAGAAAGTCACGAAATCGGTGACCAGGCTCATGGCAAAGGCGGGTGTTGACTTCGCAATTCTGGGGAACGAAGAAAAATGCACAGGCGACTCAGCACGTCGGCTTGGTGACGAATACTTGTTCCAAAATATGGCCATGGAAAATGTGGAAAACCTCAATGCCAATGGGGTTAAGAAAATTGTGACTCACTGTCCACACTGCCTCAATACCCTCAAGAACGAATATTCGCAGTTTGGTGGCGACTACGAGGTCATCCATCATAGTGAACTTTTGTCCAAGTTGATGTCAGAGGGCAAACTTGTTCCGAAAGCGGACAAGGAAGAGAAGGAAAAAGTCGTCTATCACGATTCATGCTACCTAGGTCGTTACAACGAAATTTACGATCCCCAACGAGACATCATCGACGCGCTGCCCGATGTCGAGCGCGTCGAGACCAAACGTAACAAACAAATTGGACTTTGTTGCGGTGCTGGTGGCGGACAAATGTGGATGGAAATGAACATCGGTCAGCGTATGAATAATGTCCGCACAGACGAGTTGTTGGAGACAGAACCCAAAGTCATCGCGGTGGCGTGCAACTTCTGCATGACCATGCTGGACGACGGTGTTAAGTCCAAGGACAAGGCGGATGAAGTCAAAGTACTCGATCTGGCAGAATTACTTGCGCAGCGTGTGCTTGATGACGAACCGGAGTCAGTATCAGCTGATACCAGTTCTTCTCCTGAGGCTGCCGGTGATGTGGCTGAGTCGCCATCCTGAACCCCGTCCAACAGCAATACTTCGGGGATTGCAGGCCAGGTTCCCCTAATATCCCCTTCTTGACATCTGATTTGGTTGGTCTTGGGGGTCATTTAACAGGTGAACCAGACGATTTTGTTGTGGATGAAATACCGGCCTATGAACCGTCTGGCGACGGCGATCACATTTACATTCATGTCCGGAAAGTCGGTATGACGACCCCGGAATTGGTTAAGGCATTTGCAAGTTCATCTGGTTGTGCGCCGAGTGATATCGGGGTGGCAGGACGTAAAGACAAATGGGCTGTGACATCGCAATGGTTATCGTTGCCAGTCGAGCCAATCGAACCTGACGATACTCGAATTCGCTTAATTTCGACCAGCAGACACAATCATAAATTACGACGAGGACACCTGAGGGGGAACCGCTTTCGAATCAGAATGACCGGACTTAAAGAGACATCTCAGGAGTGCGTTCAAGCACTCCTAGGTCGTCTTGAGCGTGGTGTCCCCAATTACTTTGGTCATCAGAGATTCGGAATCTACGCCGATGGCCCAGATCACAGCCTGAATCAATTGCGTCGTCGCTCGCGCCGTAAGAAACGGGATCTCCGATTTTCCGCAAGCGTCATTCAAGGTGCACTGTTTAATATCTGGTTAGGTCGACGCGTGCACGATGGACTTTTTCACACAGCACTTTGCGGAGATATTTTTAAGAAGGCAGAGACGGGTGGTCTGTTTACTTCTGACACGCCCGACATTGAACAGCTGCGGCTCGACCACCTAGAAATCGATCCAACCGGGCCTATTTATGGGCCCAAAATGAAGATGGCACTCGCAGATGCGGCCAAACGAGAAACAGCCGTGCGCGATGATATTGGTTTGGCCGCGAAAGACTGGGAGACTCTTGGACGCTTGGGTAAAGGCAGTCGGCGAGTGGCACGCATTCGACCCAAAAATTTGCAACTCGAGATCGAGGGAAACGATTTATTTACATCCTTTGAATTGCCATCGGGTTCATACGCTACGGTCATCGTTGCAGAGTTGACTCATGCCACTGGCCACCTGAAGCTTACGTGACATAGGCTGCAGCGACAATTTGAACTTCACGAGCACCGGCTTGTTTAAGTGTCCGTGTTGCGCTCTTTGTGGTCGCCCCTGTGGTGTAGACGTCGTCGACCAGTAAAACCCTCTTCGGTGATTCACCGGTCGCTCTGAATGCTCCGTTCATGTTCTTTAATCGATCAACAGCGTTCATGCCCGCTTGAGGCATCGTGTACACGACTCGTTTTAGAAGGCTTTTGTTGATAGGCAGCTTTAGTTCGCGGGACAACGTATGTGCGATGATCAGTGTTGGTTCAAATTGCTGTCGAGTGACGCGTATCCAATGACTTGGTATGGGCACGATGGTCATTGATGTTGCGATTTCAATTCGGTCTCGTATGGCCAGTGAACACAGTTTCGCAACCATCGAGATTGCCCTGGGGCAGTCTCTATATTTACCGTGCCGAATGGCATCCCCGACCGGTCCAGAGTAGTCGAATAAACCATGAACCTTGTCGAAGGGTGGTGCTTTATCAAGACATTGACCGCAGCGACTATTGAAAACAGGCCCTCTAATGGACGCGTCGCAGACCTTACATCGATAACCACTCCGAGGTTCCAAATTACGCCAGCACGACTGACAAAACCCAAAATGGCGCAGATTTTCGTCACAACTCAGGCAATTTGACGAAAAAAATATAGAAAAAATTTGACTAAAAAATGAATGCATCCACCCACCGGAATTAGGTTTATATTCGACCTTTCGGAAGAATTTTCTCGGTGTTGCATGATTTTAACTGAACATATCGTTTAAGATAATATTTTCAACATCTTAGATCTCTCTGATTTTAGTTTGGCTCAGTTTTTCGCCTTGGAAATTGATCCAGATGTAACAAAAAAACATGCAAAATTATGAGAATCTCCCGCTAACCCCGATAAACACGGGATGATCCGTTAATCAAAAATCTGAAATTTCTTCATTGACACTCAAAAAAATACGTCGATATTCTCCACCCACCCAAATGGACATTTGTCTACAACTCAATACAAAGTAGGAGAAGTAGGGTAATGAGTAAGAAGAAGATTATCGACGCGGTGGCGTTGAAGTATCCAAACCTGACAAAAGCGCAGGTTTCTACAGTGATTGATGCAACGTTCAACACGATCAGCAACGAGTTGAACAATGCAGGCGACAAGTACACGCATCCAGCATTCGGTACTTGGACTGTCAAGACTCGCGACGCGCGCATGGGTGTCAACCCTGCAAACCCCGGCGGGCCTAAGATCCAGATCGGTCCTTCAGCGTCTATTGGTTTCAAGCCATCGACGAACCTGAAGAACACTTTTAACTAATCGACTGATTGAAGAGGAGATTATAAAATGAAGAAGCAAGACCTCATCAACGCAGTTCATGAGAATGCTAACCTTGACCTCAGCCGTAAGCTTACGGGTGAGATCATCGATACGACTTTCAATGAGATCACTGGTCTTTTGAAGGACGGTAAGTTCACTTATCCTGGTTTTGGTACGTTTAACATCCGTGCTCGTGCAGAGCGCCAAGGTGTAAACCCAAGCACTAAGGAAAAGATCACGATTCCAGCAAGCAACACTGTTGGTTTCAAGGTCGCAACTGGTTGGAAGCGTACGCTCACAGAAAAACTGTAAGCGCGCGCACTGCGAGTTCATCTTCGGATGGAAAAAAGCCCGGACATTGCGTTCGGGCTTTTTTTATTTTAGGCGTTTTTTCCGCCGGATGATCTCCAGACCAATCTTGGCTTCTGGTTGATTCGAATTCAATTTAAGTGCGCGTTCGAAATGGACTTCGGCATTTATCAGATCACCTTGATTCGCGCGAATAACTCCGAGAAGCCCATAATCGGTGGCGGTCGGGTTGTCGTCCACTAGGGGAACGACCAGTCGTTCCGCTTCATCCCATTTTTTGAGTCTACTTAAATACCGCACGAGGTTGCGAATCGCCGTCTTGTCGCCCCTGTTCATATCGAGCGCATGACGCGTCACATCAATGGCACTTTGAATCTGGTCCATCGAATTGAGTGCGACCCCTAAATTTGTCCATCTCGACGGCACCAATGGTCCCAGTTCTGTTGCCCACCTGAGATAGTCCAGCGCAACATTGTGCTGCTTTTTCGAGAGGCTGTAGGCGCCAAAGTCCGTCGCGAGATGTGCGACGGCATCGATGGCGACCTGGCTGCTTTGCAAGTGCGGTCTCGCCCAAAGCCTGAGCATATTGCCGAAGCTTTCGCCATCGACTCGGCGATTCTGAAAAACTGGAAAAGATGGAAAAAGTGGGTTGGGTCTGGCAGCAGCATCAAGTCCAGATGCCCATTCCCATAGAATCGGCCACCCACTCCGGAGGTGGTCTAGATCCTTGAGTTTTCCACCAGGTGTCCATCCACTGAGACTCTCGGGCAATCGTGACTTGACTGGGCCAACGGATGACTCATACCCGATATGTTGACGAACAATCACAGCCAAATCCGGACGAGCGCATTCAACCACTTGCTTATATGCCCAGCCCGACGCCATATGGTCGCTGGCCACAAAAAGCAATGCGCTTGGTGGTGCTTTGTCAGCGGTCATTTCAATGAGTTGGTCGAGTCCGCGGTCATCGGCCCTTGGATAGCCTGGGAAAAAAACCAATCCGGACACGCAAATACCAGTAAGGAGCGTTGGACGAAGGAGCGGGCTGTGTTTCAATTTCGATAGCATTGAATCAATTAAGAGAGCTGCGCTGATACCAAGACAAGCGACTGTCAAAATACCATTTTGTTGGTCTCGTACCCCCATTGGATTGATGAGAATTGAATAGAACAGGTCGATGACCAAGACAGCGACAATGAACGACCCATGTTTCTTTCGTACCGTAACCAATAAGCCAGCGAGACCAAGTCCAGCAAGCAGTGGTGCATTGAGAACCAATTGTTCGAGGAATAGAGTCAACGTGTCGAAATCCAAGTTGCCGATTTGGTCTCCGTAGGCGACACGGATGCGGGCACCCCAGAAATGGTCCCAAAGTGTTGTCAGGCTTGATGGATCACCCCAATTTCTCATGGGAGATTGGAGAGAGCGTATTGGTAAATATAAGATCACTATCGACCCCGATATAAGGGCCAGCACTTTGAGAATCCAGAACCGTTTTGATTTAACTTGTGTGCATAAATAAGCCGTACTGGCCAACGCCATTAGCCTCAGTTCCGCATGGTGTCCAGCGACTCCGAGCCCCAAGATCACGCCGAGTAGAAGCCAAAGCCTGTGATCTTTGCTTTGGTGTCCAACGATCATCAGGTCCATTGCTGCGAGCGTAATCAATAACAGCCCTGTGTACACTTCGACTGCTGTTGCATGAATGAGGAAGAGCGGTGAGAGAATGGCGAGTAAACTTCCAACCCCAGCCGCGATGGCTCGGACACCCAGTCGTAATGAAATTCGAAACATCAGACAGCAGCTGGCCGCGCCAAGCATCGCCGACGCAAGATTCCCTCGAAATGCAGCGTCACCGAATGGAAATAGGGCCATAATTCCTTTATGCAACATGGCGAAGACTGGCATGCCTGGGGGGTGAGAAATCCCGAGTTCGCTACTTGCAGCTGTTAATTCGCCTGCATCGAGCCACGTCAGGCCTGGGGCAACACCAATCACTATGATGACGAAGCTAACCAGATAAACGCAGACCAGAAGTCCTATGTTTTTGATGTCTTGAACAGGTTTCATCTACACTTGCTTAGGATCATTCATTCTGATTCGTCGCCTCACTACTCATCTCACGTTGGGTGCATTAACGCTACAATAGAGAATGCAGATAGTGATGAGCTAGCATTGACAGATTGAAACACTCGTGGTAAATGGCCCTTCGTTTTCAGTGACCGCAGCACACGGGCTTATTTTATAGCAATAATTCCGAATGCTTACGGTTCTGTAGGGGCGTGGTCTAGTGGTATGACTCCTGTTTTTGGTACAGGCTATCGTAGGTTCGAATCCTGCCGCCCCTGCACTTTTTTGGAGGCTCGACATGTCGGTCCGCGTATTTGCCGGAAATTCAAACCCTGAGTTAGCGCGCTCAATCTGCGACTACCTGGGTTTGCAATTAGGCAGCGCACGAGTCGGTCGATTCTCGGATGGCGAAATCCGGGTTGAAATCGATGAGTCGGTTCGAGGGGCTGATGTCTACCTCATTCAGAGCACGTGTGCACCGGTCAATGAAAACCTTATGGAGCTGCTGATCATGGTTGATGCTTTGAAGAGGGCATCAGCAGGCAGTGTGTCTGCGGTGATTCCGTACTTCGGCTATGCTCGCCAAGATCGGAAGTCGGCACCTCGGGCACCGATATCTGCTCGATTGGTCACGGATCTGTTGACGACCGCAGGTGTCAACAGATTGATCACGATGGAGCTTCATGCTGGACAAATTCAGGGATTCTTCAATGGGCCGGTGGATCATTTGTACACCGCACCTGTGATGATGAAGTATTTGAAGTCCTTGAATCTCGTTCGGCCCGTGATTGTTAGTCCCGATGCGGGCGGTGTCGAGCGGGCTCGCGCCTATGCGAAGAAGCTGAATGCATCGCTTGCGATTGTGGATAAGCGAAGAGCAGGTCCAAATGTGGCCGAGGTAATGAACCTGGTTGGTGATGTTGAAGACTGCGACGTGATTGTGGTCGACGATATGATCGATACGGGCGGTACTCTGGTCCAAGCAGCGGAGGCGCTCAAAAACTTTGGTGCGAGACGGGTGTTTAGCTGTGCAACACATCCCGTGCTCTCTGGACCTGCCATCGCAAGGATTTCGGAGAGTTGTTTAGAAGAAGTGATAGTTTCGGACACTGTCCCGCTCAGCAGCGCGGGTCGGGCATGTCCTAAGATTCGCGTGTTATCGGTCGCTGATATTTTAGGCGAAGCGATTAGGCGAATACATGATTTCGATTCGGTCAGCAGTTTATTCGATGAATAGGCGTGTTGAGCAGGTATTGTAAGGACGCAAAGTATGGAAACCTTACCATTGACAGGGACTCTAAGAACCACCTCCGGAAAAGGGTCTAACCGTAGATTAAGGGCGAGTGGAAAAATTCCAGCAACCCTTTATGGACACGGTGTCGCAGAGACAAAGTCTGTGACTCTTGACCCTCGTGAGTTGGGCAAATGTTTGGAAAATCCAAAAGGCGCCAACGCCCTATTTTCCTTTTCTATCGACGGCACCGAAAACCACACTGTCCTCGTTCGGGAAATTCAACGAGATTCAGTCAGTCGTCGGATTCTGCACGTAGACCTTGTCTCGCCAAATCCAGATGCCGATTTGGTCGCGACAGTCGATGTGAACTTTTCAGGTAAGTCACCCGGCGTAGGTTTGGGTGGTCGACTCCGAACACCTTACCGAGAGGTTAAGGTCAGTGCGAAACCTGCAGCAATTCCTGCTGAGATTTCCGTCGACCTCGGGACACTCGGGATTGGCGATGCCATCATGGCCAGTGAAATTGAACTTGGTGAGGGTGCTTCGATTCTGTTTGAGCGGGATTTTGTGATTGCGAAGGTTCTGAAGCCTCGCGGTAAACAAGAAGACACAGGTCAAGTGCAAGCGGCTGGTTCTGACGAAGGGTAATCGGGAGCCTTTGACGGCTGGCGTTCGATTTCTCATCACTAAGAGACGTTCGGAAGCGAATTTAGAATGTCACGGAGATTGATTGTCGGCCTTGGAAATCCAGGCACTAAATACGTCGCTACTCGTCATAACGTAGGCTTTATGTTGATTGATGAGTTGGCGAATCGTGCAGGGATTGGCATGACACGGCGCAAGTTCAATGGCCATTACGGTACTGGGTCCATCGGCGGCCATTCGGTCGTTTTAGTAAAACCTGAGACATTCATGAATTTGAGTGGTCGCTGCGTTGCTCCGATGAGTCGGTACTTCGATGTACTGGTTGAAGACATTTTGGTGATTCATGATGAGCTCGACTTGGCTTTCGGGACCATTCGGCTCAAGGTGGGTGGTGGACATGCGGGCCACAATGGATTGCGTTCAATCCATGGTGAATTGGGCTCAAATCAATACCATCGGCTTCGAATGGGTATTGGGCGGCCCCAGAAAGGCAGCGTGTCCAACTACGTATTAGCCCAGTTTTCGGCGGGAGACGAAAAAGACTGGCTGGGTGATTTTATTGACCGAGGAAGTCAGGCTGTTGAATCGGCGGTGTTAGATGGAACTCGGGGTGCGATGAATCATGTCAATGGGACGTAATTTGACCCAGGGCGACTAAAAGAAAACAAGGGCGGCCGCGACCGGGTCACCGATACTAATTTACAGAAAATAGATGTTCATTGGTCGTGACATCAGAAGTAAAGACAACATTTCGGCCCAAGTAGGTGGGCAGGAGATTCAAATGGAATATCTGATCTACGGCGCTCCAGCCGCTGGTGCGCTCGCGCTGGTTTTTGCCTTTATAAAGGCATCAAGCGTCAGTAAAGAAGACGCTGGCAGCGACAACATGAAGCGCATTGCCGCCAGCATTCAAGACGGAGCGATGGCCTTTTTGAAGGCAGAATATAAAGTTCTGGCCCTCTTCGTGATCGTCGTCGCTGGACTTCTCGCTTGGGCAAACTCCAGTGGAGACAACCAGAGTCCGATTATTGCACTCTCGTTTGTCATCGGTGCTATCGCCAGTGGTCTAGCGGGCTGGGTCGGTATGAACGTTGCGACGAAGGCAAACGTTCGGACGACGGCGGCAGCAGCGAAGAGTCTACCCGCGGCACTCAAGGTTGCGTTTAATGGCGGGACGGTCATGGGCATGTCTGTTGTCGGCCTCGCGCTTGTTGGTCTTGGTGTTCTCTACCTCGTTTATACAGGTATGTTTGATGCCGTTAGCGGCACAGGATTGGCTGCGACAGTCAAGGAAGCCGGCATGAAGACAACACTGAACGTCCTCGCTGGATTCTCCATGGGTGCATCGTCAATCGCACTCTTCGCACGCGTCGGTGGCGGTATCTACACGAAGGCGGCTGACGTGGGTGCTGACCTAGTCGGTAAAGTGGAGCAAGGTCTTCCAGAAGACAGTCCCAACAACCCGGCGGTCATCGCTGACAATGTTGGCGACAATGTGGGTGATGTTGCCGGCATGGGTGCTGACCTGTTTGAATCCTACGTCGGTGCCATTATCGGTACGATGGTCCTCGCTCTCGGTTTCACGACAGTCGTTGCATCTGGTAAGGGCGAGCTCAGCGTGATTCCTGTTCTCCTGCCATTGGTCATCGCTGCATGCGGTATTATCTGTTCGATTGTCGGTACGTTCTTTGTGCGTGCAAGCGATGATGCCGACACCACGAAAATTCAGCATGCACTCGATTTTGGTGCTTTTGGCGCAGCCTTCGTTATGGCCGGTGCTACTTTTGGCATCGCAAACGTCATGTGGCCGGCCGAGGGTCTTGTTGCTGCAGGAAAGACTGTGGTTTGGTGGCAGATTGGAACGGCGACAGTCATCGGGCTCGCCATTGGTGTCTTCGTTGGTATGATCACATCGTACTACTGCTCCATGGGTAAAAAGCCCGTCAATAGTATCGCTGAACAGTCAAAAACGGGTGAGGCAACAAACATCATCGCGGGCCTTGCAGTTGGAATGGAATCGACGGCGGTACCGATGATTCTCATCGCAGTCGGCGTGATGTCGACTCATGCAGTTGCCGGTCTGTACGGCGTTGCGATCGCTGCATTGGGTATGTTGTCGACCACCGGCATTCAATTGGCGGTAGACGCCTATGGACCGATTGCCGATAACGCCGGTGGTATTGCGGAAATGTCACATCAAGAGCCTATCGTCCGCGAACGAACAGATAAGCTCGATGCTGTAGGGAACACGACGGCTGCAATCGGTAAAGGTTTTGCCATTGCAAGTGCGGCAATGACAGCCCTTGCGCTGTTTGCTGCCTTCAAGCTGACAGCAGGAATCGAGTCTATCGACCTGACAGAACCGAAGGTCATGGCCGGTATTTTCATCGGTGGTATGTTACCTTTCTTATTCTCGTCGCTGGCCATGAAGGCGGTTGGTAATGCCGCAATGGACATGATCGAAGAAGTACGACGCCAATTCCGTGAGATTCCCGGACTTAAAGAGGGCGAGGCAGATCCTGATTCAGCGACTTGTGTTGCCATCTCAACCAATGCAGCCATTAAGGAAATGGTTTTGCCCGGCATGATCGCTGTGATCGCACCGGTGGCAATCGGCTTTGGTGTCGACAAGTACGCATTGGGCGGTTTGCTCGCAGGCGTCACCGTCTGTGGTGTCCTGATGGCCATTTTCATGTCAAACGCAGGCGGTGCTTGGGACAATGCCAAGAAGTCTTTCGAGGGAGGCGGTTTCAAGACCTCGACAGGTGAAATTTTGGAAAAGGGTACACCACCGCATGACGCTGCCGTTGTTGGCGATACTGTCGGTGACCCATTCAAGGATACGGCTGGTCCCTCCTTGAACATCTTGGTTAAGCTCATGAGTGTCATCGCATTGGTCATCGCACCACTGCTTTAATCTCCGCAATTAAAGCAGTCGAAAATAAGATTTCGGCTCGTGTTGACGCAAGACTTGATCATTTTGTGAACAATCATTAATATCCGCGTCCCTCCGGTTTTCGGGGGGACATTTTTTTGTTGGGTGAAAGCCCACTCCCTGCTCGTAACGTAGATTGCGGGCTACTCAAACACCCAGAGGGAGGTTTAATACCATGGCAAATGCAAAGCTTAGACGCTATGAGCTTGTGTTTTTGATTCAGCCAGAAGCTGAAGACGATGCGCGTACACACTTGGTGAACCGCATGCTCGGCATTTTGAAGGATGGTGGTGCACACTTGATTCAAAATGAAGAGTGGGGCAAGCGCAAGCTGGCTTACGAAATCGCAAAGTTCAACAAAGCGTACTACTACTATGTCGAATTTATCGCATCGCCTGGTCTCAGTCACGAGATCGAGCGTGTCTTTCGTCTCACAGACGATTGTTTGCGATACCAAACCATTCGTCTCGAAGATGAAATTGATCCTGACCACTTGGACCGATTTGCGATTTTGGGCGATGACGATAACGAAGACGCTGCAGCCGCAGAGGAGGTGGCCTCATGAGTGACTTGCGATTCGACGGCCGCCGACGTGGTCGACGTAAAGTAGACCGATTCCTCGCTGATAAAAGCCTTGTCATCGATTATAAGGATCCATCAGTGCTCAAGTATTTCGTCACGGAACGCGGAAAGATCGTTCCCCGACGAGTATCGGGACTGTGTGCAAAGAATCAACGTAAGATCACGCAAGCGATCAAGCGTGCGCGCATGCTGGCTCTCATGCCCTTCACAACCATTAATCACCACTGAGGAGTACCAAGATGCAAGTGATTCTTCGTGAGGATGTAAATCATCTCGGTGAGGTTGGAGACTTGGTTACAGTCAAGGCCGGCTACGCTCGCAATTTTTTGCTTCCCCGTGGTCTGGCTGTACAGGCAAACGACCGTCAAGTTCGTCGTGTAGAGCATGAAAAGC
This sequence comes from Myxococcota bacterium, assembly GCA_036337435.1. GTDB lineage: Bacteria > Myxococcota_A > Bradymonadia > UBA7976 > UBA1532 > UBA1532. The sequence continues at coordinate 178,981 of JAYZEG010000058.1, read as the reverse complement.
GCATCATCGAAGCGCGCGTCGCAAAAGCTCGTAAAGGGGCTGAGGACGAAGCCAGCAAGCTCAATGAGGTTGTCATCACGGTTGAAAAGTCGGCCGGTGAGAATGGCAAGTTGTTTGGGTCTGTGACAGCCATGGAGATTGAAGCTTTGCTTCGCGACAACGGGTTTACCATCGACCGTCGTCGGATCCAGCTTGATGAAAACATCAAGAATCTGGGCGAATACAACCTAGGCATTAAGCTTCATCGAGATGTTGTGGCGACCATTAAGGTTTTGGTTGTCGCACGCAGCGAGAGCGAATAGTCTTACCTCCAGTGGCGGCCAGCTTTGGTCGCCACAGTTCACGTCTTTTTTTATCGCAATGGATGCACATTGCTCAGCCTGGAGCTAATGGCATACCTCTGCATCGCGTTCACAGTGGGGGAATCTAGAGATGTCTGTCGGTCGCCATCTAGAGGCTAGGGAAGCTGAACAAGCCGTATTAGGCGCGATTTTACTCGATAATGGCGCGCTTGATCGAGTGGCTGAATCACTGGGTCATGACGATTTCTATCTGCCTCAGAATAAAATCATTTTTGAGGCGATGATCTCGCTGTCGGATGAAAGCAAACCCATCGATACAGTGACGCTCGCAACCAGGCTTGACCAGCAGAGTCAGCTTGAAGATATCGGCGGCATGGAATATCTGCTGGCCCTAGACCAAACTTCTGCGACCGCAATCAACGTGGGACACCATGCGAAGATCGTCCACGACCTGGCCGAGCTTCGTCGCTTGATCTCCGCCTGTACCAGTGTTGTCGAGAAAGCCCAGGGTGGCGATTACGAGGATCAAACCATCTTATTCGACGAGGCTCAGCAACTGATTTTTGAGATTGGAGCGAAGCAAAATCAGGGCAGTTTCGTCGCCATGAACGATGCGCTCAAAGACGTCCTTGATAACGTCCGAAATGCCTTTGAGAATAAGATTGCGGTGACGGGAACGCCCACGGGATTCACGGATCTGGATAACTTGACCAGTGGCCTAAACCCGGGTGACTTGGTCATTCTGGCTGGACGTCCCGGTATGGGTAAAACTGCGGTTGCGCTCAATATGGCCAGTAATGCTGCACGGATGTCAGGGTGTACGGTGGCTGTTTTTAGTCTTGAGATGCCGACGGCCCAGCTTGCTGCTCGGATGCTCGCCTGCGAGGCTGAAGTCAACTCTCGTTCTATGAGGACAGGACATTTGGTCAACCAGGATATCGAGAGACTTGTCGCTGCGGTAAGGCGTATGAATGATTGGTCCATCGAGATAGATGATACAGCTGGTTCGACAATTATGGAGGTTCGATCGAAGTGTCGACGGCTCGCAAGCGACCGCAATTTACCACCACTTGGTCTTGTTCTCATCGATTATCTCCAATTGATGCGCTCACCGACAGCCAAGAGTCGTGAACAAGAAATCAGTGAGATCAGCCGGAACCTAAAGGGTTTGGCAAAGGAGCTGGGTATTCCGGTTGTGGCATTATCGCAGCTCAATCGAGGCGTCGAAAGTCGGCCCAACAAAAGGCCAATGATGTCGGATCTGCGAGAGTCTGGTGCGATAGAGCAAGACGCTGACATCATCATGTTTGTTTACCGTGATGAATACTACAACGAGGATTCTGAGGATAAAGGGCTCGCTGAACTTATCGTCGCAAAGCAGCGAAACGGACCTTTGGGTACAGTCAAACTGAAGTTCTTTATCGAACACAGCCGTTTCGTAAATCTAAAGCGTGAATTTGAACAGTAAATCCACCTGTTATTCTTGTTTCAATTGAACAGTTTGATTGAAATTTCGCTCGAGTACATGCTACCGAATCGCCCTGTGTGTTTGTTTTAGAGTTTTGGATTAATCGATGGCTGATGCTGCGAAGATATTGATTGTTGATGATGATAAAGACATCTGTGCGTACATGCAGACGATGTTGGGCTCATCTGGGTATGATGTCACAACAATCTCAAACCCCTCGCTGGTCTTAGATCGGCTTAGAGAGCAAGAGTTTCATGTATTGGTCATCGACCTAATGATGCCCGAGATCGATGGAATCGAGCTCATCCAGAGAATTCGTCGAGTTGATACAGATATTGCGATTATTGTATTCACTGGCTATCCGTCCGTCGAAACAGCGATAGACGCGCTCAAGCTTGATGTTTCTGATTACGTCAAAAAGCCATTTGATATAGACAGTTTTCGTAACACAATCAGCGATGTCTTGAAGAGAAAAGGTATCGTTCTCGACATGGAAGAGCGGTTGCATCAGACCATTGGTCAGATCGTGAGGCGTCTGAGAAAAGAAAAGTCTCTCACCCTGAAGCAAGTGGCGCGTCGAACCGGATTATCGCCAAGTTTGTTGAGTCAGATCGAGCGCGCTGAATCCAGTGCATCTGTAAGCTCTCTCTATAAGATCGCCCATGGTCTTGGCGTTAAGTTGACGGTTCTCTTTGGCGACTTCTAGACTCTAAAAGTGGTAATTCAAACCCCGTCAAAGGGTTTACAGCCCTGATTCTCATCCTCCTATTGCACGCCCTGAATGACCATTACGATTCGGTCTGAAGCGGTTTTTGTGTCACCGCTATTCAAAAAGTGAGGGCACCAAAGTTGACTCCTGGAATACTTTTCTGCACAATGTAGTCAAAGGTAGTAGGAAATACAATGAAGTGTCCTCGATGCGACCGTCAGCTGTGCGAACAAGACCGTTTTTGCGGTCGGTGCGGGCTTGCACGCTCGACAGATGGAAAACCTGTGGACCCGCTTATCGGGCTAACCATCGGCAACCGGTATCGGATCGAAGAGCGTATCGGTGTCGGCGGCATGGGGACTGTTTATTTGGGTACGCATACTCGATTGGGTCAAAGCGTAGCCATTAAAGTGCTTCATGAACGGTATGCGGGCGACGATAAGTTGATTCAGAGGTTCGAGAAAGAAGCTCTGACGTATGGCCAGGTCTGTCACCCTAATCTAGTCAGTCTTCACGATTTTGGTCGGACTGAAACCGGCACCTTTTACATGGTGTTGGAATACTGTCCTGGTGTGTCATTGGCCAAATTGGTTCGTGAACAGGGCCGCATTCAACCAAACCTGGCGTCTGACCTGATTCTTCAAATTGCACAGGGACTTGGACAGGCTCATCAAAAAGGGATTGTTCATCGAGATCTCAAGCCAGAAAACGTGATTTTGACTGAGATTAGACCCGGCCGATATCATGTTCGCTTACTGGACTTTGGGATCGCTAAGCATATCGATGATGATGGACCAAGGTTGACTCAAGCCGGAATGGTTTTTGGAACCCCGGAATACATGGCTCCCGAACAGGCCCGTGGTAAAACAGTTGATGCCCGGAGCGATATTTATGCATTGGGTACGATGCTTTATGAATTGCTTGTCGGTGACCCTCCATTCACGGGTTCAGATAAATTACGCATCATGCATCAACAGGCTCACGATGCACCACCTAAGCTAAAAAATGCGATTCCTGGTGTCTCAATCGACAAAGAGCTCGACGGCATTGTGATGAAGGCGTTGGAGAAGAAACCGGACCGCCGTTTCAAAGATACTCACGCGTTGATCGATGCTCTTGACCGTTATCTGCGCGGTAATAAAGCTACGGTACCCGCCCCAACGGTTCCTGGTCAGCTGTCAGCTGATGAAAAAGCCAAGGTGTCTCGACTTCATTCTATCGTCATGCGTGTTTCTGGACACAGGCCGAAGCACGATCACACCATGACGACTATGAAACTCAATCTAGTGACTCTTAAGCGACCGTCTGTTCTCGCGGCTATAGGTGTTGCGGCCCTCAGTCTTTTTGCAGTCCTATCTTTTGCTCTTCAAGACGACGGTGATGCTGTTCAAACCAAACAACCTGGTGTGGTTGCCACCAGCGAACAAACGCGCGAGGAGCCTGCGACTCGTGGGCTTAATGACGGGTCTACGAAACCCAAGTTGGCTGGAGAAAAACGCGCGAAAAGAGCAGGTGACATTCGGTTTTCTCAGACCAAGAGGATGTCAAGGGACCCAGCAGGTGCAGATGCCCATCAGACGCCCCCAGACACACAGCCTGGAACAGACGATTCAGCAACATTAGCAGCCAAGGAGCGTGCGGCGAGGGCAAAACGCGAGCAGAGGCGAGCCGAACTCGAAAAGAAGAAAGCCGTAAAGCAATTAAATGCGCGTTTGAGTAAGGCTAAAGACATGCTCAAAGATGGTCGATTTGAAGCTGCGGCCGTCGTTGTGGAAAAGCTCCATAAAGCCCATCGGCGCAATGAGGCGGTCAAACGCCTTCGCAACCAAATCATCGGTATGCGTAGAGCTTTACAGAAGGGGCAACTGGCCTATCGGTCGGGGCGATGTGCTCAAGCGGTTAAAAGCATGAAACGTGTGCTCGCGGTGAGCCCAAAGCTTAATCAGGCCACCGATATTATCCAGAATTGTCAGTATGCGAGCCCACCCACGCAGCTTTAATTACGGCTCATCCTCAGTGTTCAGCGCATTGAGAAATGATTCAGATGCAGCTTTCTTACCGAGTTTCTGCGCTGCAAACCCCAACAGAATATGAATTCTCGAGTCGACTGAACCCCGTGCGAGTCCGCTCAGCAGAGCATACGCCTTCTGATATTGTTTTGACCGAACGAGCGCGACCGCTTGTAGATAGCGCACCCGTGGGCGACCAGCTGCAACAGGTGCAATAATTTTGGCCGCTTCGCGTGCTTCTCCATGGCTTAGATGTGTCATGGCATCGAGGGTTAGAAAAGTCGTTCTCTCAACATCTGTGAGCGTCTCAATATCGAGCAATTCCCAGGCACTTGTGAGTTCAACGAGAGTTTTTGGTTGGGCCCGGGTTGTCACCTGCCACCAGTTGGTGGAGGCTCTGTCCGAGTGAACCATGAGCTGTTTTCTAATTTGCCGCCTAGCGTGGCCTATTTTGGGTCCGAAATACTGCGACGATATGATTTGCTCAAGGGCTCCCAACGCACCATCTCTGCCGGTAAAACGCCCCGATTTAGCCCGAACCTCGATAGCCTGAAACGCAGCTTTGATCTTCGATGATGGGTGTCGCGATGGCGGTTTTTTAACACGCCTCAGTAAGAGTTCGATTTCTGCTTTCACCTTCTCTTGGTCCGATGCGCTGGGGGCGAGGTCTTGGTAGTGCCAGTAAGCCTGCAAGGCGTACGCGGGTTCGTTTGCCCAACTTAAGGCCCGCGCAAGTCCGCGATAGACAGTCGGGTTTTCGGGAAACAAGATTGCCAGGCGTCGAAATGACCGCACTGCCTCGTTGTATTTTCCTGAATTATAGGCATCTTTGGCTTTTGTCGTGAGGGGGTGTTTCGGATAATCATCTGACTGTGTCTTGCTTTTTTCTGCCAGTCCCGAAAAGGGCAGGCAGAGCATCAGAACGAGCCCGACAGGAGGCACTGTGAATCTCATCACCTTCATCTAGAATAGTCCATTCAGGTCGAAAGCATATTCGCCATTCATGGTCCAAGTGATACTTGGTCTGTCGTCCGGCCAATAGTCCAATATGATCGATGACCCTGCAAACCAACTCTCTGAGAAACTGTAGCGTAGACCGAATTCGCTGCCGATAAACAGCCTGGTTGTCGTCGCTCGGAAGTTTCGATTGATCGCGCCGCCCTCGAATGTTTCAAAGGCTAATCCGAGACCGGCTAAGGTGTAGGCGTCAACGCGCCAGAGGGGATATCTTAGGCCCATCCACCCAACGCGCATCATCGTTCGGTCCAGGGTATCAAGCCGGCCAGGCGTTTCATCATCCATGATCACCTTGGCTTCGTTTATTCCATTTTGAAAGCTCAAACCTAAACCAAGTATTTCTAGATGCTTACTGCGCCAGCCCGCGGTCAGACCGAGACCAAGCATCCCGACCGATTCCGAGAGAGTCTTCATCTCGAAGTTCTGGGTCGTCTTCAGATTAATGCCACCACCCCTCGCTGAAACAGTGTGCAGCTGAAGACCGACATACCAGTGATTCGCATAGGTATCTTTATGGGTTGTTTTCATGGCTGTTCGCCAGATGGGTTCACTGGGAACCAACTTCAGTTTCAAAGCATGCTCAACACCCGCCCGGATGGTCACATTTTGGCTGAAGGCCTCATATCCGGGTGCCTCTACGCGAATGATGTGCTGCCCTGGCTCTACGTCTTTCAGCTCAGCAGGGTTAGCCCACTCGTTGCCGTCGAGAAAAACCGTCGTTCGCTCAGGCGTTGTCTTGAGTGACAGTCGGCCAAAGGCGGCTGCTAACTTAGCGACTATTTTTAATGTTTCTGAGGGCTTAATTTCGATTGGCTCCTCCGTTGGCTGATGATTTTCCGCCTCGATGGTCAGGGTGTGTTTGCCCGCGGAGATAAGATATCGTCCACTGCCTTGGCCGTAGGGTCGCCCATCGATTCTAAATGACGCCGTTTTCGGGTTGACGTCGAGAAGTAATGTCCCCTGTCCAATCAGTGCAGCGAATGCACTTACCGAGGCCTCTTCTATGGTCTCGCCGTTACCCTTAAAAACTTTGTTATCGACCCCATCCGCGAGCGTCATGCGAAGCGTAACCTCATAGCCTTGGTCTGTCCGTCTCGAGTCAGCATCGACTCGGGCTCCAAACCCAAGCAAGCGTAGAACACCCTGGGTCTCAGACTCGCATACCTCTGAATCATCGAGGCAATCGAAATGTGCTGGAATGGGTATGTCGCTCAGATAAGCATCTAATTCATCTGGCAAGATCAGATGATGGGCGTGCTCGTCGGTGCGTTCGACCGCTAAAACAGCCCGAATTTTATCGCCATGAGGACCGGGATAATTCCAGTAGACCGGTGCCTTCGGCGTCGAATGGGCCAAACTGACCATGAGAATAATTGGGACTAAGTACTTCACAATTTGGACTGTATCTTGAATATCCGTTTACGCCAACCGATCCTTGAAAACCGTTCTTTGCTTGCGATCCTTCCAAAGGGTGCAATAAAGTCCGCCTGGACTACTGCTTCAGTTTAGTATCGTGCTCTGTCAGGACCCATTATGTTTCACAAAATTACTTTAGTCTTCATCGCGTTGAGCCTTTTCAGCGGATGTGGAGAAGACCCAGCACCACCCAACAAGCCCACTGTGACGCAGGCAACAGCGACCTGTCGCCCCTTTGGAACTGACAATGTCGTTAAGCTGGCGTCTCTCACAGTGCGTGTCACCGATCTCGATGGCGCAGATGACCTCGCTGATGTGAGAGCCATTGTTGAGGCCACAAGTCTAGATATGGAGACCGTCCCCCTCACTGATTTGGAGCCTTTACCGGACTGTGGCGGAACAGATGATGTCTGTGAGGTCGAATACCGGTGGCGTCGTGGTGCCAGCACTCCACAGATTATTTGCGGTGAAACTGGAACGCGCCTCCAAGTTCAGTTTGAGGTCAGCGACACAGCGGGCTTCACTGAACGGGTTTTAATTACCAGTTCGTTGGGCGCTAACTGAATTAAACAACCGAGTGATTTATCATCAGCTGGTTCGTCTGTTTGGTCTCTGAACACGAGAAACATTGGCTTCGAACAGCTGTCTCATCTCGATGAAAAACATCGTTCTTGGGGCGGTTAAAGCCGATGACGCTATCTAGGAAGATTGAATATGTCTAAACACGAGAGTGACTGGTCAGAGGCAGACTTTCGCGCCATCGATGACATGGAGCGATTTAGAAACCAGCGCGGCTTCACGATGCGTCATCCAATCATCTTGGTCGGAGTATTGATCGGCGCGTTGTTCTTGGCCTATCAGACTTGGCCGAAAGCCTCATTTTTCTTCGCAGAACCGACGGATTGTGGTGATTTAAGCCTGAGACCCAGTCAGGAAGCAAAAGAACCTGGATCTGCGCCCCGTCTAGAACACGATCTTTTTTGCAAATTAAAGGGTATAAATGGGCAGCTCAGCGCATTGGCGACAGCCAAGAAAAACGGCGAGCAACCTTTTCGCAATGGCCAATTTGAGACGAAGGAGTCTCTTGAAGGTGTAAAATATTACGTCAAGCTTGTCGGTGCCAACGTCATCGGTGTAATTCCTGCTGATCGAGACGATGTCATGCGCTTTCGAGAGCGAAAGGGCAGTATCACCGGTTTTGAATTTGACGATGCCGGACGGCTTATCGACCCAAGTAAATTGGCCTACTTAAGGAAGACGGAATCCGCGTTAAGAATTCGATGGGCGATTCCTGATTCCGAGAAATTACTTATCTTTGACCTGACCCAGAAGCCCAGTGATCGTTGGACGGACCTGGTGGTCGTACTGTTGATGGTTTTTACCGCGTGTCTTGCTCTTTTCGGACTTGTTCGATCCATAAGACAGCGAGCGTGAACATTTAGACTTCTACAGCTCTTGCCAACGATTCTTGCTTACAGCACACTGTCGACTCTAATTCTGAGTTGAGTCCTACATGAACGCCATTGACCAGATCGCTGAAAAGTTTCCAATCGGGCGACTAAAAACAGTGACCGAGATTAAAAGCGGCTTGATGCACTCAACCTATCTCGTCGATTCAGACGAGGGTCAATTTACGCTACAAAGGCTACACAAGAAGTTGGCCACCAACGAAATAATCGGCGACTTTGAGGCCGTGACGAATTTTTTGTATGACCGTAAATTAGTCGCGCCCCGTCTGATTAGAACCTCGGCAAATGAACCCGTTTTCGTAGATAAAGATCATCGATGGTGGCGTATGTCGAGCTGGGTTCCAGGCTATACGAAGGCCAAGGTTGAGTCAGCTGTTGAAGCGGAGCAAGGTGCGCGAGCACTTGGCCGGTTTCACAAGATCGTTGCAGATTTGGATCACCACTTTGCATCACAGCATCCACTTCATGACACGAGAGCGCACCTAGCTGGTCTTAAAGACGCGATACAAACACCTGCCTATGAGTCCGCTCTCCATCTGATAAAGCCAGAGGTAGAGCAAATTCTTGATCAACTGCCGAGTCTGATCTTGCCGGATTCCCTGCCCCAACGCGTTGTTCATGGTGATCCGAAAATTAGTAATGTCCTGTTTGATGGCGACGCTGCCATTGGGCTGATCGATCTAGATACCTGTAATCGCCATACCGTTCTTGTGGACATCGGTGACGCCATTCGGTCGTGGTGTCGCGATGGCAGCGAGGATGAGCAACAGCACTTTCGGATAGACCGTTTTGAGTCAATCTTGGCGGGATATGCGGCAGAGGGTCTTGAGCTTACCGACCACGAACTTGATTACCTTCCGCAAGCGGGTCGGACGATTACAATGGAACTCGCGTGCCGCTTTGCTCGAGACGTCATGGTAGACGATTATTTTGCGTTTGATGCGCAGCGCTATCCCTCGCGCCGGTTACACAATATTGCCAGGACTCGAGCCATGCTGTTTTTGGCGACTGACATGGTCGATCAAGCTGATCAAATAAACGCACTCATTAGACACTATTTTCGGTAGGATTTATCGTGAATCAAAACATCCATAAAGTCGCTCAGGATTGGGTTGACCAAGATCCAGATATCGATTCAAAAGCAGAGGGGCAGGCACTCATCGATGCCAATGATGAAGAGGCACTCATGAGTCATTTTGGGCGCAGCCTCTCCTTCGGAACCGCTGGTTTGAGGGGCGCACTTGGACCGGGTCCGAATCGGATGAATTCAGCGACGGTCATTAGAGTTACATCGGCCCTTGCTGCGTATACGAAGGCGACCATCAAAAGTGACACAGGCTATGTTGCTATCATCGGTTTTGATGGTCGCTATGGCTCCCGCAAGTTTGCTGATTATGCAGCACGTGTTCTGCTTGCTGAAGGCTTCACGGTCCATGTATTCGACGATGTTGTGCCAACCCCCCGACTGGCCCATGCGCTCCTGGAAGTTAAAGCGTCCATCGGGATTATGGTCACAGCCAGCCATAATCCGCCCCAGGATAATGGTTATAAAGTGTATTGGGCCGATGGAGCACAAATTATACCCCCCCACGACACAGGGATTTCTAAGCGAGTCGACATGATTTCGGATACCAGTCATGTCCCCCTCGGTGACCTGCAAACAGCCCGTGATCAGGGCCGTCTGATCCCTATCTCGCAAGAGACGCAGAACCGATATTACGATGCAGTGAGTCAGCTTAGAGTGTATGACGGGCCTACGGACCTTAAGATTGTCTACTCTGCAATGCATGGCGTCGGTCGATTGAGCGTTGAGCGCGTTCTACGTGAGAACGGGTACAAGAACATCAACATTGTCGGTGCGCAAGCCGACCCAGATCCAGATTTTCCAACCGTGGCTTTTCCCAACCCTGAAGAACCGGGTGCGATGGATCTGTCCTTACAGCTTGCTCATGACATCGATGCGGATGTGGTGTTTGCAAATGATCCTGATGCAGATCGTCTCTGCGTCGCCATTCCTATCGCAGGCGGATATCGCTTATTGACGGGAAATGAAATCGGCATTTTGTTGGCTGATGAATTACTGAAATATGGACAATACCCCGGTGAAACGCTCGTTGTGACCACCATTGTGTCGACATCGATGTTACAAAAAGTGGCCGCTGAATATGGTGCACGATGCGTCGAGACCCTGACGGGTTTTAAATGGCTCGCCCATGAGGGGATGAAGCAGCAAAGCCGAGGAGGTTCATTCGTCGTCGGGTTTGAAGAGGCGATTGGATATTCTGTTGGTCCCATCGTTCGAGATAAAGACGGCGTATCAGCGGCCCTGATTTTTGCTGATTTAGCATCGAGGTCAATGGCGCAAGGACACTCATTAGAAAGCCGTTTAAATCAACTCTATCGGACGCACGGGTTGTATGAGACCACGCAACGAAGCTTTAAATTTCCAGGGCAATCAGGCCAGGTAATTATGGCCAAAATGATGGATAAATTAAGGTCAAATCCACCCACGGAACTAGACGGGTGCAATGTTAGCGAGATCAAAGATTATCTCATCTCTGAGACCAAAATTCTTGAGTCTGGTGAGCAAACGAACATCGATCTGCCGAAGAGCAATGTACTCGGCTTTCACATGACAAATGGATCTCGATTAATGGTTCGTCCGTCTGGGACAGAACCGAAGATCAAATTCTATTTTGAAATTTGTGAACCCGTTTTGGATGGCGAATCTATCGACGATGTAAGACGACGTGCCATCGACCACTTAGCGCAATTTGTCTCGACGACAATGGCACAACTTCATTTGGACTGAGCGAGGATTTAGAATGGTAGATTTTATTGCATTTAAGGCTTGGCGACCCCGTACAGAGTTAGCACAGGAGGTTGCAGCTGTTCCATATGACGTTGTGGACACAGAAGAAGCACGTGCACTGGTCAAAGATGCCCCCAATAGTCTTCTGAGGGTGACTCGACCGGATGTGGACTTGCCAGACGGCTCGTCTCTCTATGGAGAAGCGAGTTATCAAGGCGCATGTGCGGCATTTGACCGATTAATCTCTCAGGGCGTATTGGTGGAAGATGAGCAGCCAAACTATTATGCCTATGCGCAGCATATGGGAGATCACGTTCAGACAGGCTTGGTCGGACTGGTCACTGCGGATGATTATTGGGCCGATCGAATTAAAAAGCATGAGTTCACAAGACCGACGAAGGAAGACGATCGGATGCGTCATATCGATGCCGTTCGAGCTCATTTAGGGCCGGTGTTTCTTGCGTACCGTGCGCAGGAAGAAATCGATCAGACCATTGCCAAAGTTACCCAGAACGACCCCGAAGTTGATTTCGTGGCGGTCGATGGAATCCGACATCAAGTCTGGCCAATATCGGATGTCGCGAGCGTTGCTTTGATCAATGAAAACTTTTCAAAACTTGACGCCTTATATATCGCCGACGGTCATCATCGGGCGGCGGCCGCGTCCAGAATTGGAAAAGGTCTCGACAAGAACCATGCAAAGGCCCGTTTTTTAGCTGTGGCCTTTCCAGATAGTGAACTTAAAATTCTGCCGTATAATCGCGTTGTCCTGCACACGGGCGGTCACTCTGTCGACGTCTTGCTGGCGAAGTTAGAACATCACTTTGAGGTGTCTAAATTAGACCGGGCACTTGCCCCGTCGAGTCGTCAGCAATTCAGCATGTTTTTGTCGGGTCAGTGGTACCGACTCGACCTAAAAGACACGTCAAAACCTGACCCATCGGATCCCGTCGAAAGGTTAGATGTCAGCGTTTTGCAAAACCTGGTTTTGGAACCCATGTTGGGCATTGCAGACCCAAGAACAGATAACGGCATCGTTTTTGTCGGTGGCATACGTGGATTGGCAGAGCTAGAAAAGAAAGCATCTTCCAGCGAAGGCGTCGCCTTTTCCCTGTTTCCGACGAGCTTGGCTGAACTGATGGATATCGCTGATGCCGGACAAGTGATGCCACCAAAATCGACCTGGTTTGAGCCTAAACTTCGATCAGGTCTCGTCATTAGCCGATATTGATGGATGCCTTCAACTGAGGAGATAACTGGCTCGAAAAAGGTGACTGGGCTGTTTGAGCTGGTCTTGAACTTGGATGGTTTGGCGCTGCAATATTTGTTGACCACGCCCCATGGTGAATGGACCGATGGATGCGGGCTCAGATTCGACAATGTAGGTCTCAACACCCATTGCCTCCGCAAGCAAAGCTTGTGATTGCCAAGCACTTTGACGACACTGGTCTAATGACCAATTCAAAAACCGTCTTGGTGCCGATGGTGCTTTTTTGCCAATGCTCTTCGAATGGATGATGTGCACCACCAAAGCATCCAGTTTATGATGTCTAATCAATGCTTCGATGGGTGCTTTGTCGATAATTCCGCCATCGGAGAATCGAACGCCACGCCTTGAAATCGGTTGGAATAGAAAGGGGAGAGCGCAGCTTGATGCAATGGCCGGAGCCAAGGGCCCATGGTCGTCGACGTGTCGACGGCCCGTCTCCAAATTTGTACAGACGGTGACCAGGGGGGTCGTGCAGTCTTCAAATGTATCCACTGGCAGATACTGCTCGATGAGTCCTTGAAGTTTCCGCCCTTTCAGGAGCCCCCAGGGTCGTCCTACTTGAACAGACGGATCCCAGAAATCACGGCGCCGCAACTGAAGTAAACTTGGTGTGATTTGGTCCAACGTTTCACAAGCAGATAAAGCGGCGATCAATGAACCTGACGAACTGCCTGAGTACGCACCGATTTTGAGTCCAGTCTCTTTAATTGCTTTCATAAAGCCCGTATGGGCATAGAAACCAAAATATGCACTTGAAAGAACGATGCCCACGGTCTTTTGATTCAGACTGTCTAACAACGAGTTCGATTGGTTGGTCACGGTTATTTAGCTGGGGTTTTTGACGGCGTTGATTGGTCTTTGGATGACGGTTTTTTAGCGGTCTCGCGCGCGGTTTGAACCATGCTCAAGATGACGTTTGGTGTGACGGGTCCGACCTGTCTAGACCCATTGATGTACCAGGTTGGTGTACTTTCGATTTTGAGCTTCATGCCTTGTTCGACATCCGCTTTTAGGCGCTCATGTGCTTTGGGATCCTTCAAACACGAGCGAAATGTTTCCACATCAAGACCCAACATATTCGCGTACTGATATAACTGGTCATCGCCGAGTGCATGATTATTGGTGAATAGCATGTCATGCATGTCCCATGCTTTGCCTTGATCTTTTGCACACTCAAAAGCGATTGCTGCTGCACATGACCGGTGAACATTTCCCTCATTGCTGCTGCAATTTGTCAGCGGATAATTCTTAAAATGATATTTAAATGCTGTCGGTGCCTTAGATAAGGCGGCCTTCAGGCTGAAGGCCATCTGTTGGCAGTATCCACATTGGAAATCGGCCCATTCGATGATAGTTACAGGTGCGTTTTCCGATCCGCGCATCGGACTCTTTCCAGGGTCAACAGTAATGTTGTCGGCCGTGTTCTGAATTTCGATCCGTTTCTTTTCAATTTGGTCTTTGATGGCTGCATCTGCAGCTTGTGAATATCGATATTGAGTCGATGGGGTGGCGATGGAAAGCAGTAAGACGGTGGCCCAAAAGCCAGGCAATGTGACAACTTTTGCCACGCGTCCTAACGCCGCACGTCCTCCATCCGGATGTGACACCCATGCGGTGGCGAAAAGGGCGATATTTACCCCGTAGAGGCCCATGCACCGGATGCAGAATTTTCCGACGACCACCTTGCTGCCAATCAGCAAGAAGATTGAATAGACTGTAATGATCAATCCACCGGCGAAGAAAACGTCTGGTAGTCCTGGTAATAAGTTTTCCTTAAACCGACGAATGCAGACCAGAATTGCGGTGACGGCGTAGAAAGCCAGTCCATAAACTGCAATGGGAATCCCGAAAACAGAAGCAAGGCTACTTTTTAAAACCTCAGCGCATGAAAAATTAGACCCTGCCGCACAGGTGGCGTCATCGCCCCCACCCGCGTAATTTACACTGATGTGCAGATCGATGAGTATATCTGCCATATAGGCACCGAGGGCTGCTAGAATCAGAAAAATGTAAAAGCTCAGTTTCAATATTTGGTCTCCTCATTTGGAGCGACGAATGATCCACCGTCACGTATTTAGTGAAAGCGAACGCATCGTTCAAGGACGAAGACTAGATTAATCCACCTTTAATGCCGCGGACCTGGCCGATGGGCACAGAAAAAGCGATACCCTCACTGGGGTTTTCCATTTTGCCACAGATCTTTTCCACCAAGTCTAGGGCTGGCGTTAACTTCGATGAATCCAGGACCGTCAGGACCAGGTAGGAATCAAGTCCTGACCCTGGGAATAGACCACGCAGATCAGCCATAATAGGCACGTCACCCAGCAGCTGACCCATACCCTTACCTTCGAGAATCGTCGATCCTGTGATCTCAATACCAACAAACGCCAGTAGCAAGTCCTCGACCTTTTTATAATCTTTGATGATGGTCACTAAGAGTTGCATGCTTAGAAAATCCAATGCTCTCTGCGGCTTGTCAATCAAACCGTGCGATCTTCCATAGAAATGTTTGTGATTACGCCGTCAAGGTGACTCTAATCCCATCAACTCTTGCGTGACCTGATGGTCGATGAGTATAACCGAGTTGGGGCAGGCTTGGTTTTATAGATTAAGACCTTGGGTTGATTAGCTTTTGGGGAGGTAACGGCCGTGACTATCGATCAGAAATCGGGGGCGAATCCTATCGAGCTGGTCGGTGTAACACTCGAAGGTAAATATGAAATCCTCAGTGAGGTTGCCCGTGGTGGAATGGGGATTGTTTACCGAGGTATCGACCAATCGCTCGGTCGTCCAGTTGCTATAAAGGTGCTCTTTAAACGGTACAATAGTGACAACGAATCCGTCGAGCGATTTAGACGAGAAGCTCGAGCAATGGCCAGTCTTGACCATCCAAATATTGTTCCAGTTTATGCCATTGGACACGAGTATGGCGTTCATTATTTTGTGATGAAATTTCTCACTGGATGGACGGTCTCGGAAAGACTCAAAAGACATCGCCTTGGTTTGGCTGACCCATTTGGCATTGAAGAAGTTCGAGATGTTCTGATTCAGCTCTGCAGTGGTTTAGACCACGCTCACCGACGCAGCTTGATTCATCGTGACATCAAGCCGGGCAACATCATGATCGCACCCGATGGTCATACCAGCATTATGGATTTTGGCATCGTCAAAGAGAGTGACAATGACACGTTGACAAAGACAGGCATCGTATTTGGCACGCCGGACTATATGGCACCAGAACATGCTCAAGGTCAGCCACCGAGTCCTGAGACGGACTTATATTCCCTCGGGATTGTCGCTTATGAAATGCTGACGGGGGAACAACCTTTTCGAGGGGGTACACCCTTTTCGCTGGTCTTAAAGCATATAAAGGAGCCACCTCCGCCTCTCATCGAACGCAGAAAAGATCTTCATCAACAGTTTCAGGATGTGATCTTTAAGGTCTTGGAGAAGAAACCTGAAGACCGTTATTCAAGTGCTCAACAGATGGCCGAAGCACTCCGTTCTCTCTCATTTTCCCCAAGTGCTAAACAAAATGCTGATGAGAGCATATCGACAAGGACGAAAGGCCACCCGCCGCCTCCGCCTCGGCCCGTCAACATGGTGTCAGAGATGACCCATCCTGGTCCACCCCCTACACCAGACAGTCATTCATCTTTCGGTTCTGATTTATCTAACTACAGCAGCCAACCACCAGTTGATTCATCCGATGCCACATTGATTGAGGCTCCGTCCGTTGATGAACCACGAATTAAACGGGCAGGCTTGCCTCCTAGCCGTCCAAACATTGTGTCTCGCTCGGAGGCAAATCAGACGAAAACCGTGGATGAAAGTGTCGACCTGTCTGAGCACCCACAACTGAGGGCACCAGGCGCGACCGTTGACGAGAACGCAACCAGACCCGGCTACTACGGTCAAGCAATCACATCTAAGACAGGTCCGAACCGGAGCAGCAATAAGGCACTGACATACTTCATCGGAACAATTGTCATTGTGGGTCTGATCGGCAGTGCTCTCGTGATGTTCCTCAAGACCGGTTGAGGTCTAGGACTAGAGCCGACTGAGCTGTCCTGTTGACCGATCGATGAGGGTAATTTGGTGACGAGCCCACTCGGTGACAGCGATGTAACGTCCATCGTGACTGAAAGCGGCTGCCCATGGGTTACTTCCCAGGGGCATTGGATAACGTTCAATTTCATCGCCGCTCAGCGGGTCATATTGAATTAAGTTATTGTCCGCTGAATGGACAACGAAGATGCCGTCTGACCTCACATGCAGATCATTCGGTACTTGTCCTAAAGGCGCGATAATTGTTTTTGCTGTGCCAGAACACGGTGCGCTTTCGCTCAGAGAAATTCGCCTTACAGTCCCAGATAGTGCGAGGATGTAATAGAGAGCATCCTCAAAGATGACAGGCGTTGTCGCCCCTTCCATTTCATCAGGAAACTCGCCCAGTTCTATTTCGCAAAGTGCTCTGTTCTCAGAATCATAAACGTGGGCAGTATCGGAATTGAAGTCGACGATAAATGTCAATTCGTTCCACTGCGCAAAGCGCCCCAAGGCGGTTGAATTCAGGGACGCCATCGCTTGGATTGTCAATGTCTCGTCCAATACTCCAAAGATGGGTTTCAGACCTGAAGTAATCCCTAATTGAGTCTCATTAAGTCGAATTAAATCAATGGGCGCAGGAAAATTTTCTTGGTCGAATGAGTAGAGCAATTTGGCCTGGCCAATGCCTATGAGATCGCTTTTTTCAATTCGGTCTACGCTCCCCGGTGTCGCCGCTTTAGGGTCATCAAAATCAGAGAAATCATAGGTTCCTGTGTTAACTATGAGGATGTCATCTCCATCCTCATACAAGTGCTGTGGATTGAATTTAGATACGGTGTGTTGGCCCACATGCTCTAACGAGGGCATCCGGTAGACATCGATGCGTCCCATCCGCCAGTCCGAGGCATCATAGCCGGTGCTGGCAACGACCAAGAGATCGTCTACGAACAAAACATCCTGTGGGAAATCCAGTCCGGAATTCGGGGGCTCAGGTGCTTCGCTTGACTGAAAACCACAGGCATTTAGACCGATGATTAAAATCGCACTCCATCCGATGTGCCGCCACCAACGATTCATAAATCTACACCCAAAAACTGGGGGCGACCTGACGTAGGATGGACCACATGAGTGAGTGGGACTCCAAAGGTTTGGCTCAATCGTTCGCTTGTCATCACATCCTCGATTGTGCCCTCGGCCGATATGGTTCCATCACACAGCATGATCACTCGGTCGAAATATGAGGCGGCTAGATTGAGATCATGCACAGCAGCGATCACCGTCAGTTCCTCGTCTCGATTGAGCTGTCTGAGCAATTTGGCAACTTGGTGCCGATGCGCAATATCCAAGTGCGCCATCGGTTCGTCTAAAATCAGAAGCTGTGGCTCTTGTGCCAGAGCACGTGCGATCCGAGCGCGTTGGTATTCTCCACCACTCACAGCCGTAATCAGGCTTGTGCTCAATTGCCAGACATGAGCGCGTCTCAAACTGAGTTCGACCATGTGCCGGTCTTTTTCCGAAAGTGGACCCCAGGCTGGACGGTGTGCATATCGACCCATCTCGACGAATTGTCTTAAAGTGAAGCCCTGGGGTTTGGACTCATACTGATTGACTAACGCCAAAATCTGACCGCGATCGCGAAATGATAGGTCGCTGATGAATCGGTTGGCTATCGAAACGTGTCCAGCTTCGAGATTTATTTGGGCAGATATCGCTTTAATCAGCGTTGTTTTACCGGCACCATTCGGGCCAATTATGGCCACCATCTCACCGCGGTTGACAGTAAAACTGAGCGGATCCTCGATACAATACTGGGTTCGAAGCCCGTCAACGACTAGCATATTGGTTATCCTTTCTTAGGAGGAATAGGAAGAAAGGTCCTCCAATCAAGGCTGTAATTACGCCGACGGGCAATTCGCGCTCTGGAAGGATTAGACGGGCAATTAGATCTGCTGCGACCAACAAAATAGCACCGCCAATGGCTGAAAGGCCAATGAGATATTTATGTGATGGTCCCGCCAAGAGACGCACGGTGTGAGGCACGACCAGCCCCACAAAACCAATAATTCCACAATAGGCAACCGCGCTCGATACCAGAATGAATGTGGCGAGTAGAACGGTTATTTTTAATTTTGAGAATTGAACACCGATACCTTGCGCTGCGCCTTCACCGAGCAAGGCAACATCCAGGGCATTGGCATTGGATTGAATCGCGATTGTGCCCATTAAGGTCAGGGACGCCATGACGGACAATTGTGTCCAATTTGTGTGGCCTACATGGCCTAGTAACCAAGACAACATATCGCCGGCTTGCCGTTCGGCGAAGACCAAGACCAGCGAAAGCAGTGCTGAAAAAATGAGACCCACGGCGACACCAGCCAGCAAAATCGAATTGAGTCTATAAGATGCGCTGTCTTTGGCTAAACCAATGACCAGCATGCCCGCGATACCAGCTCCCAGAAAGGCACCGGTGGTCGCTCCGAAAATCACTTGAGTTGAAAGCAGCATTGCTAGAGCAGCCCCGAAGGCACCCCCCGATGCGATGCCAAGCACGTAAGGATCCGCGAGGGGATTCCGAAAAAGACCCTGAAGTGCGGCTCCCGAGACCGCTAGGCTACTTCCAACGATGATCGCGGTCAGTAAACGCGGAAGCCGGATGGACCACACAATGGTGTACGTTGTCTTATCACCACCCTGACCGACCTCACCCGTTAAGCAGGCCCACAAGTCGTGCATACTCATTTGATGGGCTCCCTGGGCTAGATGGGTCAGTGCTAAAACGACGAGGATCAGCAGCATCAAGCCAGAGATATAGACTGTTGAGTTGGTCTTCCGGATTTTCGATGACTTACTCATGGGTCCGCATCTTTTGTGTCTGAGATGTGTTGAGCTTGTGAGACAACCAGTTGATCGCTGTGTGTACCCTCGGTCCGGGTCTCGTAAAAATATCTTCGTTGGGAAGAACTAAAACCTGATTTTTCTTTACGGCCGATGTCTCTCTCCAGATTGGACTATTGAGAAAATAAGTTTTTCGTTCTGCGTTTCGAACGAGAATGAACTCAGGGTTTTGACTCATCGCCCATTCTAAATCCACTTGTGGCCACGATCCTGATAATTGACCACCGATTGGGAGTCCTCCAGAGAGCCGAATTAGGTCTGCCAAGAACGTTTTTGGTCCCGGAATGATCAGGGGTTGGTTCCACACTTCATAGAGAATTCTTCGCGGTCTTGTTTGGCTGTTATCGAGTGTCTTTAGTGCGTTTAGAAATGATTGGCTGCGGTCATCGGCTTGTTTTCCCCGATTGGTGATCTGTCCTAAGAAACGCATTGAACTGGCAATCTCTCGAACTGTTTTGGGATGGATGACAACAATCTTTATGCCCAGACTTTCCAGACGCTGCTTGACCTTAAGGTCGCCATCGATCATCAGAACGAGATCCGGTCTCAGGCTGATAATCTTTTCATAGTTTGCAGGAAAAAGACTGCCGACATTGGTGATCGACTCTGCCTGACTTGGATAATTACAGCGAGAGGTTCTGCCGACCAAGAGGTCTTCGGCCCCAATTGCGAACATGAGTTCTGTATTTGAGGGTGCCAACGACACCACCCGGAGATCCTTTTCAGTGGATTGAAGTGGTGAGCTCAAGACCGTGATTAGGATGAGTAAATGCGCAAGTACCATCTGACCTTGGTTCTTCAGCTGGGGGTTAGAATTGGGATGTTCATGAGCTCTCTTGCACGTCGATGTTCTCTGGGTCTCGAGACTGGTGACATAAACAACTCCGCGGCGACAGATCGATATTTAACTGCCGAGACGACGCTCAAGAGATTGGATATCGGATCTCAGTTTGTCGTTACTCACGATCGCGTTTTCTATCTTTCGGCATGCAGCTAATACAGTACTGTGGTCTTTACCACCGAATTCTCGGCCCAGTTGTGGGAATGACGCCTGCACATGTTTTCTGCATAAGTACATGGCGATACTTCGCGGATGAGCGATCGCTCTAAACCGCCGCTTACCGACCAAGTCGTTGACGCTGACTTGAAAATGGTCTGCCACCAATTGGATCACCTGATCGATGGATAAAACATTGGTTTTCTTATCGAACAGACCTTTGAGAACCTGTTTGGCAAAATCCACGGATAGTCTTGTTCTTCGGAAACTGGCAAATGCAGACAGACGTGTCAGAGCCCCTTCGAGCTCTCTCACGTTGGCCTGAACAATGCGGGCCAAATACAATGCAACATCGGCGGGTAACTCAATGCCATCTCGAGTCGCCTTTTCCTGTAAAATTGCAACCCGTGTTTCAAACTGTGGGGGTTGAATATCGGTAATCAAGCCCCATTGAAATCGTGATCGAAGTCGCTTCTCTAGCCGAGAGATGTCCTGGGGCGGTTGGTCGCTCGTCAGGATGATTTGCTTTTGTGCAGCATGAAGCGCGTTGAAGGTATGGAAGAACTCTTCTTGGGTTGCTTCCTTTCCCGCTAATACATGAACATCATCCATCAGTAAGATGTCGCATGTTCGACGGTATCGCTCACGCAGAGCAGCCATCGTGCGGCTTTTGATGCTCTGAATCACCTGATTCATGAATTCCTCTGCGCTGATGTAAAGAATTCGCGATTGAGGATTTGATTTTCTGATCTGATGAGCGACGGCGTGAAGTAAATGCGTCTTACCCAACCCAGTGCCGCCGTAGATAAACAAGGGATTGAAGGCGTGGCTTGGGCTCGCTGCGACCGAACGTGACGCCGCGTGAGCCATTTGGTTTGCTGGGCCGATGACAAAGTTTTCGAATGTATAATGTGGATTGATTGGAAATTCTTCCAGCGGTGCAGTGCATGAATCGATGTGAGTGATTCCGATTTTTGATTTCGGGTCGTCACTCAACGGAGCCGTCGTTTCAACGACGGGGCATTCGGACACTTTTAACTCGACTGTAAATGATTGACCCGACGCTTGGGTCAGAGCCCGCGTCAGCAGATCGTAATAGTGGTCTTTGATCCAATCGCGAAAAAAGTCATCATTGACTTCCAGCACAACGTGATTTTCAGTCATTTCGGACAGCCTGAGCGGACGAAAATATGTCTTGTAATTTTCTTGAGTCACTTGCGACCTAATAACCGCTAATGCCTCCGACCAAATTCCGCTCAACGTCTCTCTCCGACTCCTGCAAGTCGCACTTATCCCCAGGGTTATCCACAGTTTTGTGGATAACTTTGGACACGGCCATGATTTACAATGAAAGTCGCCTGACGGTGAGTGACCGCCGCCGACATTCCGATCTAGTAACAGCGGATTAGCCGCGTCACAACCGCTTTTTGATCCTTTTTAAAAAACATAATGAAGTCGGGGGTTCAGAGCACCTTCCGAATCTTGACTTGCCTGCTAAAACGCCGATCAAGACGTGCATGGATCCCAAGATGGTTGGCTTTGACTCGATTATTTTTCCGTTGTTTTGCTATGGATCTGGTGGACTCAACATTGTGTCTTGAGCCCGGTTTGGACAAAGATCTGTGAATAACCGAATCGAAGTATAGCTGTCTCATGGCGATGGGGTTTTTGATTTTTATGCGATCTCTCCTGGGCTTTTGAGCGATCTTCATTTCATACCGATGTTTGTGCATACAGATGTTGACATTTTACACACGAATGTGTTTCTATGCCGCGCTCTACGTCCCCTGGTGGCGTGGGCGGTTTTTCCAATTAAGGAGCAGTTAGGATGTCGAAGCGAACATTCCAACCAAGTAATGTGTCTAGAAAACGTACCCACGGATTTCGTGCTCGAATGCAGACGAAAAGTGGTCGTGCTGTGATCAAACGACGTCGTCAAAAGGGTCGTAAGCGACTGACTGTGTCAACGTACCGGAAGTGATTCACACCGGCGAGCGGTTTCCTAAGTCGGCGCGTCTCAGAAAGAGGCGGCAGTTTCTGTCGGTTCAGCGTAGTCGCTACCGCATCGTCACACAGCATTTCGTGGTCTATGCTCGTGGGGCAAGGCCAAATGCCCTTCAAATTGGCATTACGGTCAGTCGTAAGGTGGGTAAAGCACACGTGCGAAATCGCCTAAAGAGGCTGATACGTGAGTCGTTCCGTAGAAATCAAGTTGAGCTACCTACTGGCATCCAGGTCGTTTTTGTGGCTCGGCACGGTCGCGGGGAAGCAAGTTTCGAACAGGTCAAAGATCAGCTGATGTCATCGATAGTGAAACTGAAAAATAAACTCGAGCAGCGGCCACGTTCTGGGAGACGCAAATCGTGTTGAGTCGGTTCTGTATTTGGCTGATTCGCTGTTATCAGCGCTACATCTCGCCGTTGACTCCACCAACGTGTCGCTTTCAACCTACTTGCTCTCAGTACGCAATTACTGCATACAGACGCTTCGGATTCTTTCGGGGCAGCTTTCTGACGCTGAAACGCGTTTGTAAATGCCACCCGTTACATGCCGGTGGATATGACCCTGTTGAGGCGAATAATGAACGGTCCGGACAATAACTTAGATCAAAAAAATCTGGTCATGGCCATCGCTTTGAGTGTTCTTGTGCTCATGGTTTGGCAGTCGATGATGCCTCCGCCGGTAAAGACAATGCCCAAGCAAAAGGTGGCGGCGGAGAAAAAAAACCAGCCAACTGTGCCGTCAACCAACCCGCAACCGGGCACCTCATCGTCCCCCGCAGAGGCAGAGACTTCGGCAATCCAACAGCCACCCATCGAGCATCGAGCCATTGCCCAGCTTAGCGCAGGCAAAGTACAGCAGATTGAGTTGTCTAATTTAGATGGTCAGATCAGTCGGTGGACACTCTTGGAA
Organism: Myxococcota bacterium; assembly: GCA_036337435.1. Lineage (GTDB taxonomy): Bacteria > Myxococcota_A > Bradymonadia > UBA7976 > UBA1532 > UBA1532. The sequence continues at coordinate 155,654 of JAYZEG010000058.1, read as the reverse complement.
GAACAGTACGGCGTCCGTGGAACCGATCCAGAACAGAAGCCCGCTCCATTTGCCTTCGCGAGACGCCAAGGCGCAACGGATGGTCTGACAAGTCACTTTTTGCCGCCGAAGATGGACCTCAAATTCGATGGTCGTGACATCGTTGGCGATTTCAAAGTCGCGAAAACCGAAGGCGATGGGGTTGCTGCCTTAGAGTGGACGGATAATCAGCGTCAACTGAAGGTTATCAAACGGTACTCTCTCGACAAGAGTTCCTACACGGTTGACGTCGAGATTGAGTTGATCAACCTGGCTAATCGGCAACGAACATACGCGCTAAACGCGTCCTTTGGTGCTCTCCAAAACAACAAAGAGGCCGAGCCCAGTATGTTTATGCCACCGCTCAACCTGTTCAACTCACTGTGCATGCGCAACGAAGATTTTGAGCGACTTCCGGTTTCTGATATCGCAGAACATATCAACGACGGCGAACCTCATTTGAACAGCTTTAGCGATGGTGTTCGTTGGGCCGGGATGGACAATCGGTACTTCATGACGGCACTGCTTGTGGAGAACGCAGAGATCAAGTCGTGTGCTGCGTCCTTAGGCGAAAGTGGTGCGTCGACGCCACCTGGCTTTTCTCGGCTTTATACTCGGATTGAGCTTCAGCCTGGTGCGCTCGCTGCCGCTGGGCAAGCTGGTGCATCCGTTGTTCGGAAATTTAAGTTCTACGGTGGGCCGAAAAAACTATCGGAACTCAATGTCCAACAGCCCCCTCTCGGAGACGCGATCGATTTTGGTTTCTTCTCGGTGATCTGCGTCCCCATGCTTTGGCTCATGAGGTTTTCGTTCGAGTACATCCCCAATTGGGGCATCGCGATCATCATTCTCACGATCTTTGTCAAGCTGCTGACCTTGCCACTCACCATTAAGCAGTACAAATCAATGGCAGCCATGAAGAAAATCCAACCGTTGATGAAGGCGCTGCAGGAGAAACATTCAGAAGACAAAGTCCGGATGCAGCAGGAGATGATGAAGCTCTATAAAGAGCATCAAGTCAATCCCCTGGCTGGGTGTCTACCCATGGTCATGATGATGCCGATTTATTTCGCTCTCTACCGAACGATCTACTCGGCCGTCGAACTATACCAAGCTCACTTTGGTGGGTGGTTGACCGATTTGTCTCAACAAGATCCGTATTATGTCACACCGGTTCTTTTGGGTCTCTTGATGATCATTCAGTTTCGGCTCAATCCATCTGCTGGTGACCAGACTCAAACCAAAATTCTCATGTGGGTCATGCCCATCATGTTTACAGCGATGATGCTGTTTCTGCCGAGCGGTTTGGTCTTATATATTCTCGTCAACACCGTTCTCGGTATTGGGCAGCAGTGGTATTCATACAGACAGCAGGACGCGGTCGTGCCTCAGAAGGCACGCGCTAAACGGTGAAAGGTATATCCATGGGTGAGCAACTCAATCCATCAAATGCAGGCCAAGCCTTCTTGAACGCTGTTCTCGAACACCTTGACGTTGACGTTGAACTCACCGTCAAAGAGACCGATGACCGAGTGATTTATGAAGTGTCTGGTGAGACGCACGTACTGAAAACGCGTCCAGCACTGGTATCCGCGTTGACCGTATTGACGTCCCAAGCAATTAGCAGAGTCGGTCAGGAACGGCTGAATTGTGTGATCGATGTCGATGGACAATTAGAAGCACGACGCGAATTGTTGGAAGTCGCTGCAGATGATGTTGCTCGTGCCGTTGTGCGAAATGGTCGGCGGGCTGTTTTTGAGGGTCTCAATTCGACTGAACGTCGGATCATTCATACCAAGCTAAAGGACGATGAAACCGTTGAGACTTTTAGCGAAGGTGACGAACGTGTCCGACGCTTGATCGTCGCCTCTGTTTAAATCGCGTCTCAGCAGACCCATTCGCTTGATTTTTTAGCTCTCATTTCGACTCACCGAGAACCTGGTTTTGCAACGGTTTAACTCGGCTTCAAACCCCTCGGTTTAACACCCCTAAAGCCTTGTTGAGCACCCGCGCTCATGATATGGTTTCGACCAATGTCCCGTATCCCTAAAATTCACAGTCGGAGAAAGTTATGAGTGACGTGAATCCAGGCGCAGTCGCCGGCGACGGTGATGGCTATAGTGCCGACAGTATCAAGGTCCTGAAAGGGCTGGAAGCGGTCCGCAAGAGACCTGGTATGTATATCGGTGATCCGAACGATGGAACGGGTTTGCACCAGCTGGTTTATGAAGCGGTGGATAATGCTATCGATGAAGCATTAGCTGGCCATTGCGATACGGTGACAGTCCGCTTGCATATCGATGGCGGTTGTACCGTTGAAGACAACGGCCGCGGAATCCCGGTTGGTATGCATGCAGAAGAAGGTCGAAGTGCCGCAGAGGTCATCATGACCGTGCTTCATGCGGGTGGTAAATTTGATGATAATTCGTACAAGGTGTCGGGCGGGCTTCACGGTGTGGGTATTTCCTGCGTGAATGCGCTGTCAGATTCCCTACTTCTCGAGATTCATCGCGATGGTAAAATCCATCGGCAAAGCTATCAAATCGGGGAGCCCGATGCGCCATTGGCTGCCGGAGAGGCGACCGATGAGACGGGCACAAAAATTCGCTTCCTGCCGGACCGAAGTATTTTCACAGAGAATAACGAGTTCAGTTTTGACATTCTCTCTCAGCGTTTGAGAGAATTGTCGTTTTTGAACAAGGGTGTCGCGATTACGATCATCGACGAGCGTGGCGATGGAAAACGTAATGATTTTAAATATGAAGGCGGTATTGCCTCGTTTGTTGAACACCTGAATAGAAATAAAACGATTCTGCACCAGACACCGGTTTATTTTACTGAAGTGAGAGATGATATCGAAGTCGAAATTGCCATGCAGTGGAACGACTCGTACCAAGAAAATATCTCCGCTTTTACCAATAATATTCGGAATCGAGATGGCGGAACGCACTTGGCGGGATTTCGAGATGCCTTGACCCGAACGGTCAATGCATACGCCCAAAAAGAAGGTTTGACCAAAGGACTTAAGAATAGTTTGTCCGGCGATGACATCCGCGAAGGTTTGGTCGCTGTCGTTTCTTGTAAAGTGCCTGACCCGAAATTTAGCAGTCAAACCAAGGATAAATTGGTGTCGTCCGAGGTCAAGCATGCGGTTCAGTCCACAGTGGCCATCAAATTGCACGATTGGCTCCTCGAACATCCCAATGAATCTAAATCAATGGTTAACAAGGCCATTGGTGCTGCCCGAGCCCGGGACGCAGCTCGCCGTGCGCGTGAACTTGTTCGAAGAAAAGGGGCTTTAGATTCCGCTGCGCTTCCAGGAAAGCTGGCTGACTGCCAAGAGAAAGACCCAGCCAATTCTGAGATCTATCTGGTGGAGGGTGATTCTGCGGGTGGGTCAGCGAAACAGGGACGAGATCGAGCGACCCAGGCGATCTTACCCCTACGCGGTAAGATCTTGAATGTGGAAAAAGCCAGGCTAGATAAAATGCTATCGAGTCAGGAAATTATCACGCTCATCACGGCTCTTGGAACAGGTATAGGGGCTGATAGCTTCGATATTGCGAAGCTCCGATATCACAAAGTCATCATTATGACGGATGCTGATGTCGATGGGTCGCATATTCGAACGCTCTTGTTGACTTTCTTCTATCGGCAAATGCCAAGCATCATTGAACGAGGTTATCTCTACATTGCCCAACCACCTCTGTTTCGAGCTAAAAAAGGCAAGCAAATCAGATATTTGAAGAATGAAGCTGCGATGCAGCAGTTTCTCATTGAAGGTGCGGCGAAGTCAGCTGCAATCATCGATGGCAATGGGACCTTAATCGAAGGCGATCATCTGCGGAATTTCATTTCGAAACTTGGTCAGCTGTACGGCGATTTAGAACAAATCCAGCGGCGTGGGGACTGGCGTATTTTCGAAGGGTTACTTTTGGGCGGTATGTTTGTTCCGGATGATTTTCTCGATAAGGGCAAGGTTGATACCTTCGCTGAGCGGTTGAAAACCTACATGGACGATGTGTATCCGGATGAAATACCGACGCGCTTCTCCGTTGAGCGATTCGAGCCCGTCAGGCCCCTGTTCGAGGCACCAGAAGATCCAGGGTCAGATGAGGATGCCACAGATGATGATCTGGCTCAGTTGGATGCGGAGTCGCCTGAGTCGGCCGGACCCGAAGAAATCGCTGTTGAGTCAGAGGTCGAAGAAGACCATGGATGGAGCCTAGTCGTGCGGTCTCGTGCTGCTGGCGGGGAGCGTCGTACCGTGATTAATCGGACCACGCTGCTCAATCGACAATCTGAGCGAGTTCAAGAAGTTTTTGAGCAGCTTGGAGACAATTTTACAAACACCTTTACCATTCGCATTGGTGAGAGCGAGCGTGAGGTCAAAGGGCCCAATGCACTCTTGGAGTCCATTCTCCAATTGGGTCGAAAGGGCATGGATTTCCAGAGATACAAGGGTCTCGGTGAGATGAATCCCGAGCAGCTTTGGGAGACGACCATGGACCCTGAGAACCGCACACTTTTGCAAGTTCGGATCGACGACACCGTCGAAGCGGATGGCATGTTCACCGTATTGATGGGTGATAGCGTCGAACCGAGGCGTGCGTTTATCGAACGCAATGCGCTCACCGTTAAGAATCTAGACGTGTAGGGTTGTGGATCGGGACTATCTCGAGGCGATTACGACAGCATTCATCCGCGCGACTGGGCGGGGGTTGATGCTGTCTCCAAAAGACCACAGCCTGGTTGCTCGCTGGTATCGAGCCCAAATTCCGAAGGATGTGGTCATTCAGGGCATAAAGCGGGCATTTGAAGTACCGCCGAATCGTCGCGTAAGCAGTTTGGCTTTCGTCTCTAAGTCTGTTGATAAAGCAGCACAACTCTATCGGGATAGCCGGGTGGGTTCTAAGCTGTCTACAGACCTTGATTGTGAGTCAGTCACAGCTGGGTTTGATGGTTTCCTTGCCCAAATCGATGATTTACTTTTGGCAGCGGATTCACGTCCCTATCTGCCCGTGTTCAACAAGCTTAGGGCAGATTTGGTCGAGCTGCAGCGGAATTACGATAAGGGCACAGGACTCGACTTGGGTGCGAGCCTGGAGTTAATAGAGACCCAAACTCTTGAGGCGTGTATGGATCGCATGAGTGAGGAACAAAAACGCTCGATTGAAAGCGATGTGCGGCTCACGCTCAGCCAAATGCCTCGGCTTGATCCTGTGACACAAACCGAGACGGAGCGAGCTTTTGTCAGGCGTTCGGTCCGTAAGTTGGTGAGATTACCCGCGCTGGAGATCAGAATGGGAGGTGGCTGGTAAATGGCCGAATGTCCAAGATGTAATGGAATTGGTGTTTATGTTCATCAAGCCAATCATATTGCGGTCTCTCGGGTCTGTGAGTGTATGCATCCATGCCCGACATGTGACGGCTCGGGCTATATTTACGACACTGATGAATTTGGTTATCGAAATGCGATCGAGTGCAGCTGTCTGCGCTATGGTCAACGAGCGAAATTGTACAATGAGGCATCGATTCCAGGCCGATATCATGATGCCGAGTTTACGAAAATTAAGACAGATTCTGGTTCGGTTGATATGGCAAATGCCCGTCGTATGGCTTGGCGGTTCGTCAGGGAATACCAACCCGGTGCCCCGGGCATTTTGCTATACGGTACGGTTGGGACAGGCAAGACCTATTTGTCATGTGCTATTTTGAGATACCTGATTCTGAGTCGTGGCATTAGAGCCAGATTTATTGAGTTTATGCATCTGCTATCTGATTTGCGAGCAACCTTCGGAGATCGCGGACACGCAGACGTCGTCATGCAGCCATTGGTTGATGTTCCCTTGTTGGTGATAGATGAACTCGGTAAGGGTCGGGGGTCAGACTGGGAACTAAGTGTCTTGGATGAACTGATTACAAAACGCTACAATTCTAAGAAAACCACACTGTTTACAACCAATTATGGAATTGAGGTACTCCCTAAAGCAGAGGGGAGTGAGTCGGATAACCTGATCGATCGAGTGGGCGTAAGAATCCATTCGCGTCTGATGGAAATGTGTGAGCCCATCCGACTCATAGGAAAAGATCTACGTCGAGATATCCGAAGTTAATGGTCAATTGGCCTAAGCTCGATGAGCAGCTCTCGATTTTAATCAAATAAATTACGCACATTCGGCACGAGAATGTCCATTGAGGCCTTCGATAAAATCATCACTTGATTTGGTTTCGAATGGGTTTGTATACGTCGCCCAGCCCCATATTTTTGTCCGATGTAAACCCGTTCCTCTGTTCCATTTTTGAGATAGACAGACAGTGTGAAACTGCTTTTCATGAACGGATTCTCTGGTCGTATCAATTGGATCTTCAGGGCGCGTAGGTTGGCAAAATTCTCACGGTATGAATCAGCTGCTGCCCGATCGAGAGTTTTTTGTTTCTTATCCCAGTCGACAATCCAGCTGTCATTACGCTTGCTGAGCTGAAATGTTTCGGTTCCGGTCCACGTGATTCGGTCTATTGACTCTTCCTTGAATCCGAAAACCCGCTTATTTCTGAGGTCATCTAGCGTCGGATTTAAGAAGATCGCTTGGTGTTTTGGAAGCATGGCGATCCATGGGCTTGTCTGGTTTCGGCCGTTGACTGTCGTGATGCGCCGAACGGGTAGTTGACCCGCTATGGTTGGTTTTCCTAATGAGAGTTTATACGTCTGGCCGGACTTCGTTATGATTTTGAGCGTCCTCTCTTCCACGAAGGGTTGTGAACCATCCATGAACGACGCTGCGCGTGCTTGGACAAAAGTATTGACTACTGCAGCAATGGCGTCCTGACTGGCGTCCATGTCCTCCGGATCGATAAAGGTCCAGAGCGAATCTGAATCTGGTCGAGAGGCCGACCAGGTTTGTTTGAGTTTGGTCTTCGATGCCACGCTGACGACAGATGCGTAATCAATGCTAAAGAGCTGCCGTTCTCTCCAGTCTATTCTTGCTCGATCAAAAACCCGTCGTACATTACCCCTTGCCCTGTACACGTGCTGAGACCTCTCGTCATAAATAAAGGTGAGCCGATCGTTGACGACTTTTCCAACCCGAATTGTCTGCGTTAATTCACCTTTGAACTGTACGGTCAGCGAGTGGACACCCAGACCATATTTGTCGAGGGTTTCCACAGGGCCCAGGTCCATGTCCATGGATAGAGGTGTCGCCATTAAATCTGCCATTGAGGTGTGTGCCCGCTCGGATATTTCTGTATTCCCTGAACCCAGCGTCCAGCCATTGTTTTGTCGGATCAGGCGGATATCATTACGGCCGGTTTGACTGATCTTAATGGCATTCAGATCGCTCAACTTTGGTAACCTGAATTGAATTGTGGAGGATTTGGAGGCTTGGTTCTCGTTGAATGCGATGGTTGCTAACAAGCCGAGAGCAAGGCATGTAAGGATCTGAACCCGGCTATTCATCATATCGCCTTACGCCGGGTGGCGATCCAGCCAACCAAAACAAGAAGCAGCACGGGTCCAAAAATTGACACAATTCGAATGGCAGTCCGATCCGTAGATGTTGTCTTGACAAGATTCGCAGGAAGTCGATCCCTTGCGCGGATGCCCACTAAGCTTGAATCTATAGATGCCCAAGCAACAGCATTTTTAAAAAATCTGAGTCCCGTCTGACTGGCCGCCAACATGCGTGTTCCACTGGATGCGATCAGTATGCGTGAATCGCCACGGCTCGATGGTAAGAATACCGTCGGCTCTTGATTGGGTGAGCCTGGTAGAGCGTTCATTTTTGTGGGTTGGTCATCACGGGTATGAGCTGATTTCAGAATGCCATTCAGGGTTATGGCTGCCGCCATTTTGTAACCGGGTACCTCATCATTTGACGAGACCACATAGGTCTCGGGTTCGAATCGAGCAATTTGGTTCGCAAGAACAACATCTTTTGGACCTACAAAGATGGGCTCGATTTGGAGATTTTGATGAGCGGACGCGGTCGGTTTAATGGGACTGGCCATAGGCATCACCAGATTTGTCATATTCGCGACAGCTGGATGCTCTGGTGACGGAGACATCATTCGCGAGTAAAGGGGATGATTTGAATAGATGACCTGTCCATTTTGATCTCGCTTGATCGGTGCGGGGGATGGATTTATTCGATCGACAAAAGTGAGTTCCGTTTCAATCTGGACACCATATGTCTCGAAGAGGCTCTCAAGGCCTGTAAGGCTCTTAATCAGGATGTTCGGATACACTGTACTCTGCTGACGATAATCAAGGAGTGCGACTAAACTCTTGCCTCGCATCAGGAACTGATCGATCGCAAACCGCTCAGCCTTGTTGAAAGATCGTTTCGGACCGAGAATGACGAGAACATCTACATCCCGTGGAATTGGGCTTCCATCGAGCTTGATAGATTCGAGCATGCCGAGAGATGAAAACTCAGCCTTCAGCGGACTGTCGACTACGTTGGGTTCCCCGTGACCTTGACTGAAGGCGATTTTAGGCTTTTCGAAGTCACGATTAAGGACAGCCTGAAGCGTTCGAGCGAAGGCGTACTCAAACTGTGATGGTCTTTGAATGAGGGGGACAATTGCCTGCCTAGACTCGTAGTTGATCACCAGTCCAAAATGGACAGAGAGGCCAACTCTCTGATCGGCTCGAATGATTTGAAGATCAGCCTTCTTAAGCCCGTAAGCGTCAGCATTTTTGTCCAGCGTTTCTTTTTCCTTAGCTGTCAGTGCAGGGTCCAATGGGTCAAAAACATCTACGACGAAGGGCACGGGTGATTCTGCACGGAACGTCATTAATCCTGTTTTAATGGCCCTGACGACATCGCTGTATGGTGGTGGGAGTGAGCCCGGTAGAAACGCTTTAACGGAGATTTGTGAGCGGGCACTAGACAAAAGCTCGATGCTTTCCGAACTCATGGTATGACGTTGACTTGATGTAAAATCCCATCTGATTCTGGTGTCTTTGACAGCGATGTTCGCAAGGAGGCTGACAAGAATCCAGAGGGGCACGGCAATCAGCGCAGACCGACGTAATTTTTTTCGGGATGGATTCACCGCCACCGCCTCACGTGCAGCCGTTCTGCGGACAATCCGAGTGCCAGGCCTACTACGGTCATGAAGAAAACGAGGTCTCGACTATCTAAGACACCCCGCGAAATCCCCGAAATACGCCTTTCGAAGCTTAAAAATTCAGCAAGAAACAGTATGTCGCCTTCTAGAAATACGGCGCTGCGACCGATGATGAAAAATGTGAAGCACAGTGTAAATCCGACTGTAAAACCGATGATTTGATTCGATGTCCAAGCACTGGCAAATATCCCGAGGGCCGTATACGCGGCTCCCAGAAGAAATAGACCGATATAGCCGCCGATGACCGCGCCCCAATCAACTGGACCGAACGGGGCGACACACATTGGAAAGACGAAGGTCAGTATGATGGCGAATGAAACGAGTAAATAAGCACCGAGGAATTTACCGAGAACCCAGCTCATGTCACTCACAGGCCATGTTTGCAAGATTTCGAGCATGCCACTTGCCCGTTCTTCAGCAATGCACCTCATGGTGATCGCCGGAATGAAGAGCGTAAATAGAAACGGCGTGAATTCGAAGAACGAGACGAGACTCGCCTTTCCGACGACAAAAAATGGCATCAAAACAAAGGTGTAGAGAGCGGTCATAATCAGGAAAGCGGACACCACCATGTACGCGATCGGGCGCCTGAAATAAGACCCCAGCTCCCGCATTGCAATCCAGAAAACCGTCATACCGGACCCCCTGTCAGCGTCCGAAAGACAGTTTCCAGGTCTGCCTTTTCCTTCACCAATTCCTGCAAACCCCAATTTTGGTTAATGACTGCTCTCGCTAACAAGGGTGCTACAGACTCATCCTGAAGACTGACAATGACACGCACGCTATCGGATTCCGATTCGCCGTATTGACAGTGCAGAACGCCGTCTTGTTCACGCATCCAGTCAAACAAGTCTGTTGATGATACGCCAGTGACCGCGATTTCGTAACGGATTGCACTGACCTGATTCATCAATGCTGTTGGTGTATCATCAGCGACGATTTGGCCTTGATCTATGACCAGTATGCGGGTCGCAACGGCTTGCACTTCTGTGAGTATGTGGCTGCTGAAAAGGACTGTATTGTGTCGGCCATACTCCCTGACTAAATGACGAATATCTTCGACTTGGTTAGGGTCAAGTCCGCTTGTTGGCTCATCCAGGATCAGCACACTCGGCTCATGAATAATCGCTTGGGCCAGACCAACGCGTTGACGGTATCCTTTCGAGAGGGCTCCAATGGACTTGTGAAGGACGTCGTTTAAGCCGCATCGAACACAGGCTTTCTCAAGAGCACTCTTTCGATGCTTTTTTTCAATGTGTTTGAGTCGACTTGCGAAATTAAGAAAATCAGAAACGGACATTTCTCCATAAAGAGGTGCGTTCTCTGGCAAGTAACCGACCCTAAATCTAAATGATTCGCTGGGATCGTCGACTGGGTGGTCTGCGATCCAGGCTTCCCCGTCGGTTGGGGCGAGAAAACCGGTCAGTATTTTCATGGTCGTCGACTTACCCGCACCATTGGGTCCGAGAAAACCGACAATCTCGCCCGACCCAATTTCGAAGGATGCATGTCGAAGTGCGGCAACGGGTCCATATGATTTACTTAAATTGATTGCTTTGATCATGGTGACTGGACAAATTTATCAAGAAAATTGAATCAAAATATACGAGACTATCTTTAACACGGTGTCACAAAAATCTATATTTTTCAGACATATAAGCGGAACTGATAATTAAGAGTCGTGTCCGATTGACTCAGAGTTGTTAAAGGCGATTGACCTATACTATCGCCTTTGTTAGGTTCCGGCGACTTCGGAGCTAAGGAGCCCACCGGCACCATGGATTCCATGCAGAATACAATACACTATATGGGCGGGGTCAGTTTAGACCTTGACCTGACTTTTGCCATTCAACTTGCGTTTGTCTTGACGTTGATGGTGGTCTTAAACAAGTTTGTTTTTGGGCCCTACCTAAAAGCCGTTGATGAACGAGGCCGCCGTACGGCGTCGACCAAGGATGAGGCGGCCAAGTTGAGGGCGGAAGCGGACGCACTTGCGGACCGCTACGAAAGTTCTCTAGCGGACGCGAGAAGCGCGGCCCTCGAGGCTAAACTCAGCTTGAGAACCGAGGGCATCGACCAAAAAGACGCGCTGGTTCAATCTGCTCGGTCAGATGCGAATGAGACGATCGATAAAGCCCAAAAAGCCATCGACGACCAAGTGGCGGCGGAGCGCCCCAACGTAGATGCTCAGGTCGCTGAACTGTCGGCTTTGGTTGTGCAAAAAGTCATTGGCCGGACGATTTAGGGGGTGGTGGAGTGAATCGCTTAACGCTAGTCCTGGTTGTTTTGATATCTGGCGCGGCATTCGCGGCAGGCAGCGGCGAAGTGAAGACAGGTTGGGACGCGTGGTCTACAAACGTTTATCACCTTATTAACCTAGTCATTTTGCTTGCACTTATCGCCAAGTTTGCTGGTCCAAACATTAAAAACGGGCTTAAGAGTCGAGCAGAGCGTGTCGGTCGAGAAATTGATGAGGCCGCAGCCCTACACGCCGAGGCGAAGGAAATCTTAGCTGAGTACAATGAAAAATTAGCTGGCTTCGAAGCCCAGCGAATTGAATTGTTAGATGAATTCAAAGCGATGGGTGCAGCTGAGCGCGACCGAATTATCGCAGCGGCCAAGGTCGATGCGGAACGCATTCGCAACGAAGCGAAACGCGTTGCAGAAAACGAAGCAGCTCGAGCGAAAGCTAAGTTAGAATCGGAAATCGTTGACCGGGCCGTCGCGAGTGCACAGTCCGCAATACGTGAACAGCTTAATGAAGATGATCATCGACGACTGGTGGCGGATTATTTCGGTCAATTGGAGTCGAGCATCCGGAATGCGCAGTAAAGGGAATTGATCGTGCGATCTTCAACGCTCGGTGAACGATACGCGAAGGCCCTTCTTGGGATCGGGATCGACAACGATAATTATGAGCAGCTGGGCCGTGAGCTTGAGCGTGTGGTGGAGCTGTTTTCAGTGGACGAAGTCCGGGTTTTATTTCAAAGCCCCAAGTTCGGTGTTGACGTGAGAAAAGCTGTTTTGGCGGACTTACTCAACGTTGTGACCGTCAGTCCAATCTGTCGAAAGTTTTTGTTTCTTCTCGTCGACAGGAATCGTATTGGCCGCCTTGGCGAAGTTGTCGCCGCGTACAACGAGTTATCTGATGCAGAAGCGGGACGCCTAAGAGCTCGGGTACGCGTTGCGACCCCACTCTCAGAAGGCGATGTCGAGAGACTCCGTTCTGTTGTACAGAAGGCAACGGGCAAGAAAGTTGTCGTCGAGCAGGAAGAAGATAAGTCAATCGTAGCCGGCATAGTGACCCATATTGGGGGTCGTGTTTACGATGGTAGTGTCAGTAATCAATTGAATACGCTCAGGGCGCGCCTAAAGCAGGGCGAGGTCTGAACCTAAACGGTTAGAATGGAGACCGACCGATGGATATCAGGGTCGAAGAAATCAGCCGAATTATTCGGAAGCAAATCGAAGATTATGACAAGCAGGTCGAGGTGAGCGAGACCGGTACTGTCCTCTCTGCGGGTGACGGTATTGCGCGTGTCTATGGTCTGGAACAGGCGATGGCCGGTGAGCTCGTAGAGTTTCCGAACAACGTCCAGGGCATGGTCTTGAACCTCGAGGAAGATAATGTCGGTGTCGCCCTTCTCGGTGAGGCCAACAAGATTCGCGAGGGTGATGAAGTTCGCCGTACGGGCCGTATTGTTGACGTTCCTGTGGGTGAATCTCTTCTTGGCCGTGTTGTCAACGCGCTCGGTGAGCCCATTGATGGTTTGGGTGAAATTGAGTCTCCACATCGACGGCAGGTTGAAATTAAAGCACCCGGGATTATGCCGAGGCAATCGGTCTGTGAACCTTTGCAAACGGGCCTCAAAGCCATCGATTCAATGGTGCCCATCGGTCGAGGCCAACGCGAATTGATTATCGGGGACCGTCAAACGGGCAAGACAGCCGTTGCTATCGACACGATTATCAACCAGAAAAATACCGATGTCTTCTGCATTTATGTTGCTATCGGCCAGAAACAATCGACCGTTGCACAGGTCGTTGACAAGCTGAAGAAGCATGGAGCGATGGAGTACACCACCGTCGTAGCAGCCGCTGCTGCTGAGTTAGCTCCACTCCAGTTCCTAGCACCTTACACGGGCTGCACAATGGGTGAGTTTTTCCGCGACAACGGCAAACATGCACTTATTATTTATGATGATTTGAGCAAGCAAGCCGTCGCGTATAGACAGATGTCATTGCTGCTTCGTCGTCCGCCTGGACGTGAGGCCTATCCCGGTGATGTTTTCTACCTCCATAGTCGCTTGCTTGAACGTGCTGCGAAGATGAATGATGACAATGGCGGCGGAAGTCTCACAGCCTTGCCCATCATCGAGACGCAAGCCGGAGATGTGTCCGCCTATATTCCAACAAACGTAATCTCGATCACCGATGGCCAGATCTTCTTGGAAAGTGACCTCTTCAATTCGGGTGTTCGCCCTGCGATTAACGTAGGTATATCTGTGTCACGAGTTGGTGGCTCAGCGCAGACCAAGGCGATGAAGAAAATTGCTGGTACTCTGCGCCTTGACTTAGCTCAATACCGTGAGATGCAGGCGTTTGCCCAGTTCGCATCTGATTTGGACAAGGCAACGCAGATGCAGCTTGCTCGTGGTGAGCGACTCACGATCCTTTTGAAGCAGGGTCAGTACCAACCAATGCCTGTGGAGAACCAAATTTTGGTCATCTATGCGGGCGTTAAGGGATTTGTGGATAATGTTGCCGTTGGAGACCTTGCTCGATACGAGAGTGAGCTCATCGAGTTCTTCAGAAGCAAGCATGAGAATGTTTTGAAGTCGATCCGGGAAATAGGAAAACTGACCGACGACTTGGTCAGCAGCCTAGAAGCGGGTTTGAACGATTTTAACGAAGGCTTCAACGCCTAGTCGCGGAGGGAGTGAGGCATGCCAAGCCTCAAAGATATTCGCAAGCGGGTCACGTCTGTCAAGAACACCCAGAAGATAACACGGGCGATGAAGCTCGTGGCGGCGGCTAAGTTGCGTCGTGCGCAGGGTGCGATGATGGAGCTGAGACCATACGCTGAAAAGTACCGCGAAATGCTGTCATCCTTGGTGGATGCCAGTGGCGGTGCGGGTGATGCTGCCCATCCGCTACTCGAGGTACGCGAAGGGCAAGCTAAGGTTGCAATCCTCGCGATATCCAGTGATCGCGGTATGTGTGGTGGATTCAACAGCAACGTCCAAAAAGCGGCTGCGCAGTATGCGAAAAAGGTCATGGACGAGGGTCGAGAAGCGGTTGTTTTTCCACTCGGTCGTCGTATGGTGCAGTTCGTTAGCAAGAGCGGACTGGTTGTAGGACGTGAGTTTGGTGAGGTCATCGCTGGTGCCAGTACTGACAGCATCAAAGCGATTACGGCTGCCTTGGTTGATGGATTCCTTCAGGGCGAATTCGATGACGTTGTCATTGTTTCGAATCGCTTTGACAGCATCATTAGTCAAAATCCGCGGGCGTCTGACTTGCTGCCTGTTTCGGCCATCGCGGACGAGGAGCAGCAAACGGACACTGTACGAGGTGATTACCTCTACGAGCCTGACCAAGAAACCCTGCTGAATCACGTTGTACCTGCTTTCGTTGAGGTCCAGATTCGCGAGGCAATTTTGGAATCAATCGCGGGTGAACATGCAGCGCGAATGAACGCGATGAACAGCGCGACCGACAATGCGACGGAAATGATTTCGGCGCTTACATTGCAGATGAACAGAGCAAGACAAGCCGCAATCACCACAGAGTTGATGGAGATTATCGGCGGAGCTGAGGCTCTTAAATAATTTTTAGAATGCACCCAATTGACGTGGTGCGACGATGATGGAGTCATCATGAGCGAGAACTTAGGACGAATCACCCAGGTAACTGGTCCCGTTGTTGACGTTCACTTTGAAAGTGGAGAGCTGCCGGAAATCTTTACGGCACTCAAGATCACCAATAGCAGTCTAGATGACCGTGAATGGAACCTGGTGGTTGAGGTTGCGACCCACCTGGGACAGAACACGGTTCGTACCATTGCTATGGATTCGACGGACGGTTTGGTTCGTGGCTCCGCTGTACTGAATACGGGGATGCCTATCGCTATGCCCGTTGGACGAGCGACTCTTGGCCGCATCTTGAATGTTGTTGGCGAGCCGGTCGACGAGTTGGGGCCAGTTGACAGCAGCATAACGTCGGGTATCCACCGTGCGCCGCCGACCTTAGAAGACCAGAGTGCGACCGTTGAGACCTTTGAGACGGGGATTAAGGTTGTAGACCTCCTAGCTCCGTATGCTCGAGGTGGCAAAATTGGTTTATTCGGTGGCGCGGGCGTAGGCAAGACCGTTTTGATCATGGAGCTGATTAACAATGTGGCGAAGGGCAGCGGTGGTTTGTCGGTCTTCGCCGGTGTTGGTGAGCGGACCCGTGAGGGTAATGACCTCTATTGGGAGATGGTTGAATCCAAGGTTATTGATGAAGATGATCGTAAAAACTCAAAAGTTACGTTGGTTTACGGTCAGATGAACGAGCCGCCTGGAGCTCGTGCTCGGGTGGCGCTCTCGGCACTCACTGTCGCTGAACATTTCCGCGATGAAGAAGGCCTTGATGTACTGATGTTCGTCGATAATATTTTCCGCTTTACTCAGGCTGGCTCGGAAGTATCAGCCCTTTTGGGTCGTATTCCAAGTGCGGTTGGATATCAGCCGACTTTGGCGACTGAAATGGGGGCTTTGCAAGAGCGGATTACTTCGACTCGGAAGGGCTCGATTACGTCGGTTCAAGCGATTTATGTTCCCGCAGATGATTTGACGGATCCCGCCCCAGCGACAGCGTTTGCTCACTTGGATGCGACAACAGTGCTCAACCGTAAAATCTCGGAGAAAGGGATTTATCCAGCAGTTGATCCATTGGACTCAAGTAGTCGTCTGTTGGATCCACTCGTGGTTGGTGAAGAGCATTATGAGGTTGCACGACAGGTCCAAGAAATTCTGCAGCGCTACAAAGACCTACAGGATATCATCGCAATCCTTGGTATGGACGAGTTATCGGACGAGGATAAGGCTGTAGTAAACCGGGCTAGGCGCATTGAGCGGTTTCTGTCGCAGCCCTTCCATGTTGCTGAAATCTTTACAGGAACGCCTGGGAAGTACGTTAAATTGGAAGATACTGTAGCTGCTTTCAAACGAATCGCAGAGGGGGAGTTTGATGACCTTCCCGAACAGGCCTTTTACATGGTTGGTGGCATCGAAGAAGTCATTGAGAAAGCGAAGTCTCTCGAGGCCTAAGGTTCATAGTAAGGAGCAGCCAGCATGGCCAAAATGAATCTATCGATCGTGACCCCAACAGGCTCCGTTGTGGATGCCGTTGTTGTGGAGGTCACCGTTCCCGGAGCAGCCGGCATGTTTACGGTCTACGCTGAGCACCAGCCCGCGTTAATCATGCTCGGTGGGGGTGTTCTCTCGTATCAAGGTCTGGATGGCGACGGTGAAATTTTCATTCGTGGCGGTGTCGCGGAAATTTCGAGTGATAGCATATTGATCATGACCGACTATGCTCTTACCCGAGATGAGATCGACCGGGATAAAGCCGCAGACGTATTACAACAGGCTAATCGTCGCCTAGAAGAGAGTGAATATCTCGGTGATGACCAGCTTCTGAGAATAAACATTGATCAGCGGTATGCCGAGAGTGTGTTGGACCAGACAGCGCACTGACCAATCTCGACTTGTCAAAATAGAAACGCCGCGTGGTTTTCCACTGCGGCGTTTTTTTTGGGGGGCAATCAACGAAGACGGTCTGGGTGAGATGTCACGTCGAATTTATTGGCCTTCTAAGGAGGCCATCAGGTCCAATAAGCGCTCAAGTTCGTCCATACTATGGAATCGGATTTCGATGCGACCGACGCCCTTTTTATTGACCAGTTTGATTGGGGCACCGAGTGCTGCTCTCAGCTGGTCCTCGACAGCCCTATGAGCAGGGCTGGTCGTGGCAGGCTTAGTTGGCTCAGCCGTCAAAGCAGACTTAAGAGCCTTTGCTTCTTTCTCCGTACGGCGGACGCTCCAGCCGGATTTAATGGTTTGTTCAGCCAGTGTTAATCGCGCCCCGGTCGGGGCCATCAGTATCGCCCGACCGTGACCAGCACTGAGTTGACCACTGGCGACCATTTTCCGAATGGGTTCTGCCAATTTAAGTAGTCTTAAGCCGTTGGTGATAGTCACTCTATCGCGGCCCATTCGATGCGCGATCTCTTCATGACTGAGTTGTCGTTCCTTCACAAGATAGGAAAATGCCTCAGCTTCTTCGATGGGATTGAGATCTTCTCGCTGTACATTTTCAATGAGAGCCAACTCAAAAGATTCGGACTCCGTTACATCTCGGATGACAACCGGTACATGTCCGAGGCCGGCCAATTTTGAGGCCCGAAAACGGCGTTCGCCAGCGATAATCGAAAAGGTGTTCTGCCCGACCCGTCGGACAACGATTGGTTGTAAGAGTCCGTCGGATTTGATGGACTCGGACAATGCGGCCAGTCGCGTGTCGTCAAATTCGAGCCTGGGTTGGTGATCGGCGGCTTGAATCTGCTCCAGCGGGAGCTGTGTTATTTCCTGGATGTTTGCTTCGACAGCCTCGTTTGCCTCTGGGATGAGTGCAGATAGACCTCGTCCAAGGACATTTCGTCGTGATTGTGTCATCGGTTTTGATTTCCTTTTCTTGCTGAACTGAGGCCGTGACGGTCGATGACCAATTGCGCCAGCTTTCGATACGCTTTTGCACCTCTGGACGCCTGGTCGTAATGATAGATTGGCTTTCCGAAAGATGGACTTTCTGATAGGCGGACATTTCGAGGAATGACCACGTCGAAAACAGCGTCTTTGAAATGGCTTCTCACCTCCGTCGCAACCTGATGCGATAGGTTGTTTCTTGTATCAAACATGGTTAGAAGAATCCCCTCTAAGCGCAATTCTGGGTTTAATCGGCGTTGGATGAGTTGAACCGTTTTAGTGAGTTGTGAGAGCCCTTCGAGCGCATAGTATTCGGTCTGTAGCGGTATCAAGGCTGATTGAGCCGCCGTCAGTGCATTGATGGTCAAAAGTCCTAGGGATGGCGGACAATCAATAATGACATATTTTGGGGGACGCTGCATTCGCCCCAAGGCTTCTTTGAGTCGGTATTCGCGTGAGATTGCATCGACCAATTCAACTTCTGCGCCGAAGAGGGCTCTGTTGGCCGGCAAAATTCTTAAGTGATTAATATCTTTGGAGTTTATTGCGGTGTCATCTATATCGCCCATGCCGATTAGCGTGTGGTAAACACCTCTTTTAATGGTATTGGTATCAACACCGAGTCCACTACTGGCATTGCCCTGTGGGTCGAGATCGATTAGAAGTGTGTCCTGGTCCTCGAGGGCGAGTCCGGCCGCTAGATTAACGGCGGTTGTCGTTTTACCAACGCCGCCTTTTTGATTGGTGATGCAAATTGTATAGGTAGACATGGGCGGGTGTCTACCACATGCGAGCAAATGCCGCTAGAGTGATGTTTCACATGAAACATTCGGCAATTCTGATAGCGGATCTTTGCTTGGTATGAGATAGTCGCCCTTGTGAATTGAAAGTGAGTAGTTCAAAATGTTCGGACGACGGGATAATAAAGACGGAATCAACCAAACAAGTACAGATGTCGGTGTCGTCGACGCCGATACTTCGAAGGAGAGAGCTGTGGAGAATGCACAAATGGAAGACACCGGAGTCGCATTGCTGAGACGTGAGGATATGCAGCGTTCGACCGCAGCAAATTCAAGCCGTGGTGGTGCTTTACTCGGTAAAGGTTGCCGATTCGAAGGAAAATTAACCTTCGAGGGCACTGTTCAAATCGACGGCGAGTTTTTTGGAGACATTGACTCTCCAGGTCACTTGGTTGTAAGCGCTGGAGCACGCATCGATGGTACGGTTAACGTCGCCTCAGCGGACATCAGCGGCGAAGTGAATGGTAAGGTCACAACAAGTGGTGCCCTAGAATTGCGGCAGACTGCTCGTGTCGTTGGTGAATTATCGGTTCAAGCCCTCGTAATCGAGCGCGGTGCTCACTTCGAAGGTCAGGTTCAGATGACTGGGAACCAATAGTTCAAGCTTACCCACCAGACGGCAAACGCCAGCATTCGATTCGTCTCAAGCCTTTTGCTGGCAATTCATAGTCAACTTCTTTTACACATCTCCAGGCGCTTAAGGTCATAGACGGTCTATTTGCTGCGAGCATACGATACAGGCACGTTATCTTTGCCTCCGTTCGGACTGCGAGGGCTGGCCAGTCTTCTGGGTCGACGACGGCTCGGCTGACAATCTGAATGGCGTCAGCAGACAATGTGCAGGGCCACCGGCTGCGCACCACTTGAACATTTGGCAGCCCCAATGCGTGACGGACGTGCCTCAGAAAAGCCGTACGCTTAGCGATTGGTTCGACTAAGATGACCAGCTGCTCCGGTCGCAGACATGCGATCAAGAGACCGGGGGTGCCACTCCCCGTTCCTACGTCAACTAAGGGGTCTGATGCAGATAGACATTCCGCTAACGCCACAGCGTCAACCAGATCGACTTCATAAGGCGACATGAGTGCCTTAGGTCCAGCCACATTGTGCGTCCGGCTCCAGCGGTCACGAGCTGAGAAATATTGGTCAATTAAGTCGATTGATCGACTTGAGAGACGCGTATTTAGACCCGCCTGCTCCAAAAGTTGGCTGTGATCAAAACGCTGCATGGTCCGGTTCCATTTTATTTTCCAGCGGCCAATATAAGCCACGGGCCATGACCTGATGTAAAACGTGAAACAATTGTCCGTCCTATTCGTTCTGTGAACCAACGTGAATTTGTTCAATGAGTTCCCGATGAATTAGACCGTTGGTGGCTACACAACGCCCGTCTGTAACGCTCACACACAGCCCTTGAAAATCGGTTACGTGACCTCCAGCGGCCCGGACCAGGGCAATGCCCGCAGCCACATCCCATGGATGTAATCTATCTTCCCAATACCCATCGAGCCAACCGGCCGCGACATAGGCCAGGTCAAGTGCCGCAGCACCAGCTCGTCGCAGACCTTGACAATGACGTATAATGTGGCTTGCACGGTCCATGTTGTTATTTGGGTTGGTGCGACGGTCATAGGGAAATCCAGTGGCCATCAAACTTTGTCCGAGTACCTCGGTCTCCGAGACATAAATGGACTTTCCATTCAGACTGGCCCCCAGCTCAAGATCGCCGACGAATAAAAAGTCTCTCGTCGGATCATAAACCACACCCAGACTAGGTACGTCGTCGATGACCAAGCCAATAGAAACGCAAAAGTGTGGGATTCCATGTGCGAAATTGGTTGTGCCATCTAACGGATCGACAAACCAGACTCGATTCGAACTATTGCTATGCCCATCGCCTTCTTCACCGACGATGCAATCGGCAGGAAATGCGTCGTGGAGATGACTCAATATGATTTGCTCTGCCCCACGGTCAACGTGGCTTACTAGGTCCACCTCGCCTTTATATTCCATTTCAACATCTTGGTTCCAAAACGTCATAATGTGCTTGCCGGCTGCGCGTGCGGCAGCCTCAGCGACTGTCAGTTCTTTGTCTAGTGATGTCGTCATCCGAAGTCCTACTTGTTCTGGAGCATTTTAAATGCCAGGTCATGGAGTGCCGGCCGAAAACTCTTTATCAACGGGTTATCACGCGATGGACAAACCCGATTCGTCAGTAACACAGCAACCAACTCCTGCACGGGATCAATCCAAATACTTGTCCCTGTGAAGCCAAGATGACCAAAACTCAGCGGGCCAAAATATTGCCCTGACGTACTTCGGCCAGGGGTCCTTCGATCCCATCCAAAAAATCTGCTGCTATCGCGAACATATTGTGATGGCCCGAACGCCAACCGAGCCAATTCTGGCCCAATACCCAGTTTGTTGGACCGGTTTGTTGTGAGTCGGAGCCATTGGTACGCGGCAGTATGAACCGATTTCAATGTGCCAAAAAGCCCTGCATGACCGCAGACCCCACCCATGATCCAAGCGTTGTCATCATGTACCTCACCCTGGATCAGTCTCCTCCGCCAAGGGCATTGCTCGGTGGCCACGTAATGTCCTTTGTGACCGTCATCAGGTAAGGGTCGAAAATGGAGAGTATCATAGCCATGACCCGGTAAATCCCGCCAGGCCGTCGAGAGCTCGACTCCGGAGGCAATTTCACAGATCCATTCGATCATCATATATCCTAAATCTGTATACATTTCAAATAGTTGAGGCATGTATATTGCTTGTTCGGCGGCAAGCTTCTTTCGGATAGCCCTCTTTACGTCTAGACGATCTTGAAGGCGGGGATCATCATGTGTAAACCCCTGATAATATTCACGATGAGCGCAGATGGCACCTTGATGTATAAGGAGTCTCCACAGTGGCGTTGAACGAAGTTGCTGATTGATGACCGGTAGATACGTACCCAGTGTGTCGTCGAGATGTAGCAGCCCAGCATTGACTAATCGCAGGCACCACAAGGTGGTGGTGAGAGGTTTGGTCAGAGACGCCAAATCAAAGATCGAATCTTGATTGGTTGTTTCAGAGTCCGCCGTATGATCATGTCGACCGCCATACCAGAGGTAAGGCGGTGCATCACCCTGGGAAATCGCGAATGCTACCGACGGTGCAGTGCCCGCCAAACAGGCCGCGTCAATGGCCTTTTCAATTTCATGGGCTGTACTCATCGGGCGACCCAAGGGTGTTGAGCACGAAGCCGTCCGCGACAAAGCTCCACCGTTGCACCCAGGGGTAATGGGCTGAGGTTGGCACGATGACCTGCGGGCGCATTAAGCAAAACAGGACACGGGGCATCCTCTCGAATCTGAGCGGCCATCTGCATCTCACTCTCTTGATCTGGTAAGCCCAAATCTCCCAGCCAGATGGCGCATGCATCCTTAAACAAACCGGCACGCTTTAGCTGATCGAAAGCGCGATCGATTCGGTAGGGCGACTCTCCGACATCCTCCAAGAGCCAAATGGTATCGGCTGCCGGCCGAGGTGCTGTTGGCGTACCGATCATGCTGGCGAGTACAGTTAGATTTCCACCTAACAAACGGCCTCGGAGGGCTGGCCTTTGGAACGGTACAGGAAGTATCAACTCCGTTTGCTCTCCTCTGAGAACATTCAGTATTTCGTCGATGTCGGTGTTGATGTCACCCTTTGCCAAGCTGGTGATGACAGGGCCATGAAAAGCCACCCACCCGAGCGTCTGGCACAGAGGGTTCAGAAGGGCTGTTACATCTGAAAAACCAATCAAACACTTTGGCACCGTAAGGGTTTTTGCATACTGCAACAATGGGTCTGCAATCCGGTTGCACCCGCTGCCCCCGCGACCACACCAGACGATATCAACATCTGGTTCTGTAAATGCTGAACAGACTTCTTCCAATCTCTTGAAATCGGGTCCACTGAGATAGCCCCTCCAATCATCGTCCACGCGGCTATCATCCCAGCGGACCTCGCATCCATAGGCTTCTAGTTTGCTTAACCCGGCATAGAAATCAGATTCATGTCGAGTTAAGGGACCGGCTGGTAGAACGACGCGAACAACAGGCCTCTGACCAGCTGCTCTCGGCAATTTCAAGCGATTCACTTTTATCCTCGCCGTTCTTTGAGTAGACGCCGCCTCTGCAAGCGAAATTTGCGCCTGGTAGACGCATCCTCAAAACGTCTTTTCTCTTCGTCGGTCATCGGTTGTACCGGAGGGATTTCCATCGGCTGTCCATCATCATCGATGGCCACAAATGTAAGATAGGCCGTCGCTGCATGCTCCCGCATCTCGCAACTGGGAGGCTCCCGTTCGACTCGCACGCCGACCTCCATTGATGTTCGATGAGTGTAATTCACCGAGGCTTTAATGACGACGGTGTCCCCGAGCCCAATTGGAATCAAAAAATGCATGTCGTCGATGCTTGCAGTGACGACTTTACTTTTGCTATGCCGACGTGCCGAAATTGCGCCGGCGATGTCAATCCACTGAAGGACGCGACCTCCGAAGACCGTACCGTGATGATTCGTATCAGGTGGCAACACCATCTCGGTCATAATGACATGGGACTCTGTACATGGCCGTCCTTGACTCACCTGCTATCTCTCCCTTCACTTCAAAGCTGCAAATAAGAGGACAGCGATGCCGAGAACGAGACCGATTATCAGAGCGAGCGGTTTACGCTCTGTCTCAGATACAGTTGGTAACTCCTCGAATCGTCGACGATCAATCTCAGCCGCAGCTCTCGTAGGGATATGAGCCGGACGATTTATCTTCGGGTCGGTTTGGTCATCTCCCTCTGTCTGAAAGTCCTCGACGACGTCGATTGGGGCCGTTTGCGCAATCTTATCACCAGCGGCCGGTACCGCGGCACTTGGCTTCAGCCACCAACGTTCACCGAATGCAGCTTCACCAGAATCAGCGAATTGAAGCGGTGAGACGGCACTTGATGCAGGTGGCGGTGGTAGTGACGCCAGTGGATCGCGATTCATGTTTTCATTGTCGGCAATCGTTTCACGTTCTATCGCCGAGACGAATTCGCCCTCGGCCATTGAATCGGCAGCACCGTCGTCCTTTTGGTGTTTCTGCGCTCCAGACCTGCTCATATTTGCCTCTTGGGCAGGTTGTCCAGCGTCCACATTCACTGTGTCTTCGGTTTTTTGGGCAGTCGATTCTTGGTCAGCCGGCCCGTTAGCTGATGGTTCGATAGCATCGATTTCGGGTTTCACCAGGCTCGATTTATCCGAATCAGACCTGACTTCACGTCCCTCTGCCGGCTCAGGGGCCGGGCCCGCATCATAGGCGATCTGGTCGCCTTTTTCGTCCTCGGTACTC
Organism: Myxococcota bacterium; assembly: GCA_036337435.1. GTDB lineage: Bacteria > Myxococcota_A > Bradymonadia > UBA7976 > UBA1532 > UBA1532. Next base: position 131,595 of record JAYZEG010000058.1, on the reverse strand, counting down.
AAAACAACATCCAAGTTCGCTCTTACGTCAACTTGGCTCCCCTCACTGTCGTTCGGGGCTGAGCCAGCATTGATCGGCTCAGAGACATCCGGTGCCACAGCATTTGTGTTTTTACCGGTACGACTCTCCGCTAAATCCATTGGGTCGCTGGGCCGATTCTGGTCGGAATCTGTGCTTGTCCGGTTTGATTGGTTGGCATCATCGGCGTCTTCATTGACCTCTTCAGACAGGCCTGCGTCCGGACCGTCGGCCGCAGCCCCTTCAGAATCCGTCTGAGGTATTGTTTCGGACCTTGCGCCTGCTTCGTCTTTAGCCTCTGTCTGTTCCGGACTCATCGGATTTGGAGTCGACGTGAAATCATGTCCGCACTGGATACAGAAAGCCGTGCCTTCTTCATTTATGAACTCGCATGTAGGACACGGAATCATAGAATTGAATACTCCGATGTGAGGTTTTCTCTAACAAGGTCGATAAAGTTTCACACGGAGGCGTAGCTTGGTCAATGGATCCAAATGCCTTGGTAAGCTTTCAACAGTCCAATATCGAGAATATCATTGGCTATATTTCCGTCTGTGTTTAGTATAATGGCTTTTATATTGAACATCAGCGCGTTTATTTCGGGAGAATGATTGTGGCGGTAACAATTTACGATTCCTTGAGTGGCTCCAAGCGGGAATTCGTTCCTATCGAAGAAAACTCTGTCAAAATGTACGTCTGTGGCATTACGCCCTACGCGCTTTCACATCTTGGGCATGCCCGATGTTACGTCGCCTGGGATGTCGTCTATCGGTATTTCCAATATCGGGGATTTGATGTCACCTACGTTCGAAATTTTACTGATGTAGATGACAAGATTATCAACGAGGCTGCAAAACGAGACGTTGATCCATTGGAGCTCGCCGAAGAGAATATTCAGGCGTTTTATGAAGACATGGATGCGCTTTGTATTGCCCGTCCAGATCACGAACCTCGGGTCAGCACATCGATCGATGACATCATCGCACTCGTTCAATCTCTTGAAGACCGTGGTTTAGCGTATTCAGTTGACGGGGATGTCTTTTTTGAGGTTGCCAAATTTGAAAACTATGGATGCCTGAGTAAGCGTCCACTGGACGACATGATGGCTGGTGCCCGAGTCGACGTCGACACCCGGAAGCGCAACCCAATGGATTTTGCTCTGTGGAAATCCACTAAGGACGGTGAAATCAATTGGCCGAGTCCATGGGGCCCAGGGCGGCCCGGCTGGCACATCGAATGCTCAGCCATGAGCATGGCTCATTTGGGTCCTACGTTCGATATTCATTGCGGTGGACGTGACCTCATTTTTCCTCATCACGAAAACGAAATTGCCCAGTCTGAAGCTGCATCGGGTTGCCGCTATGTCAACTATTGGATGCACAATGGTTTTATAAATATTGATCAGCAGAAGATGTCTAAATCCATTGGTAACGTCTTCAATGTGCGAGATATTTTGCAGCGGTACGAACCACTCGTTCTGCGGTATTTCTTGATGTGTGCGACTCATTATCGTAACCCGATGAACTTCTGCGACACCCTATTGGACGAAGCATCGGCACGGATGGCCTACTTTTACGAGTCGCTGAGAAAAGCGAAAGATTTTGTCGAAGTGAACGCAGACGCCATGGGTAGTTTGACCAAAGATCAAGACTTTATCGATGGCATTTCTGGTCGATTCCGAGATGCGATGGACGATGACTTCAGCGTCGTGAAGGCCATGGAGTTGATTTCCGAATTATTTAGGTATCTCAACGAGTATGTCTCCGTGAAAAAGAAAGCAGCGTTGCCTGCTGCGGTCGCTTCGGCTCAATGCCTCCTGGACGAGCTCAGGAGCATGGACAGCGTTCTCAACTTATTTGGTGAAGAGCCGAGAGCGTACTTATTGCGTCACCGAACAAAGGCGGCAATGCGATTAGGAATTTCCATCGAGTTAATCGAAAGACAAATTTCAAAACGAATTGCAGCCCGCACAGCAAGAGACTGGGCCATGGCGGATCAAATTCGGGACGAACTAGAGAGCCTGGGCGTCATTTTAATGGACCGTCCTGGTGGAACAGACTGGTCAATTGATGAGTCTATCGATGCCGAGACCACCGAGGCTGAATGAAATCATTCGACCTTGTCTCCCCTCATTCGCCGAGCGGTGATCAGCCGCAAGCCATTGCTCAGCTGGTCACAGGCCTTAATCGGGGGACTCGGTCTCAGGTCTTATTGGGTGTCACAGGGTCTGGTAAGACCTTCACCATGGCGAACGTTATCGCTGAGACACAGCGTCCATCTCTGATCCTCGCCCATAACAAGACCTTGGCCGCCCAGTTGTATGGGGAATTGCGCCATTTGTTTCCCAATAACTCGGTCCAGTATTTTGTGAGTTATTATGATTATTATCAGCCTGAAGCTTATGTGCCGACCACCGATACATATATCGAGAAAGACGCGAAGATAAATGATGAAATTGATCGTTTACGGCATGCTGCGACACGTGCCCTACTGGAACGTCGAGACGTCATCATTGTGGCGAGTGTCAGCTGTATATATGGCCTTGGTAGTGCCGAAGCATATTACGACCAATTACTGGTTTTAGAACATGGCCAACAAATCGACCGCGATGATGTTCTGGCCAAACTAGTCGAGATTCAATACGCAAGAAACGACTACGATTTTCATCGAGGTGTCTTCCGTGTTCGCGGAGATGTATTAGAAGTCTTTCCCGTTCATGAAGACACTGAAGCGATTCGGATTGAATTCTTCGGAGACGAGGTTGATGGCATTTATACGATCGATCCGCTCCGCGGACGGATCATTGACAAACTCGATAAGGTCGCGGTTTACCCTGGTAGCCATTACGTGGTCGGTCAGAACCGACTCGCAGAAGCAACCCACTTGATACGGGATGAACTCAGAGAAAGGCTCCAGGAGTTAAAGGCGGATGAGCGCTTGCTGGAAGCTCAGCGCCTTGAGCAAAGAACGCTATTCGATCTGGAGCAGATTGAGCAAATTGGACATTGTTCAGGGATTGAAAACTATTCCCGCTATCTAACCGGGCGCTCAGAAGGTGAGCCGCCGCCATGCTTACTCGATTATTTTCCATCGGATTGGCTTTTGTTTGTCGACGAAAGTCATGTCTCAATTCCACAAGTCGGCGGCATGTATCGTGGCGATAGGTCTCGAAAGAGTAGTTTGGTTGAACATGGGTTTAGGTTGCCCTCAGCACTCGATAATCGCCCGTTGAAGTTCGACGAATTTGTCGAGACTCAGAACCAGGTGATCTTTGTCTCAGCGACACCAGCCCAATACGAACTCGAGCAGAGCCACGGCGTTGTTATCGAGCAGCTGATCAGGCCGACAGGCCTCGTCGATCCAGAAGTCGAGGTTCGCCCGGCGACCGACCAGGTGGATGACTTACTCGGCGAAATTCGAGATGCGGTATCTGGTTCGTTTAGAGTTCTCGTCACAACTTTAACGAAAAGAATGGCCGAGGACCTGACCGACTACTATCAGGGGTTAGGTCTCGCCGTTCGATACTTGCACGCGGACATAGACACTATCGAACGCAGTGCAATCTTGCGAGACCTTCGACTCGGTAAATTCGATATCCTTGTCGGTATCAATTTGTTGAGGGAAGGTCTCGATTTACCGGAGGTTGGTCTCGTCGCCATCTTGGATGCTGATAAGGAAGGCTTTCTGAGGAACCGAACGTCTCTCATTCAAACCATTGGCCGAGCAGCTCGAAATGCAGAAGGTCGGGTGATTCTCTACGCAGACCGAATGACCGATTCGATGAAGGCGGCTCTGCAAGAGACGGAGCGTCGACGAGCTATTCAGATAGCCCACAATGAAGAACATGGAATTGTTCCACGGACGGTCCGGAAGCAGATCGATGACATCGAAGAAGTCGTGCGCGGCATGATGCCGGATTCCGGCGAATCCCTTCAGACAGCGAATTTGAAAATGGACGGTTTAGACGAACCAGCCGAGGTTCAACGACTGATCGCCGAAACAAAATCTAAGATGCTCGCACATGCGGAGGCGCATGAGTTTGAGGAGGCGGCACGATTACGTGATGAAATGAAGGCACTCCAAAAGTTACTCTTGGTCGTGGGCTGAGCATGTCATTTGATCGAAGCAATCTGGATCGCTTTCCAAAGGATCCGGGTGTCTACATCATGAAAGACCAGTCCGGCGAGGTCATCTACGTTGGAAAGGCCAATAACCTCAGAAATCGGGTCAAGCAGTATTTCGGTCAAACCAGTGACACACGATTCTTTGTCGCACTGCTAGATGAGTACCTAAACGACATAGACCTGATCATTACAGCCAATGCAAAAGAAGCATTAATTCTTGAAAATGAACTCATCAAACGGCACCAGCCCAGGTTCAACGTCAATCTGAAGGACGATAAAAATTTCTTACACCTGCGGATAGACGCGTCCACAAAGTGGCCAAAGATCGATGTGGTTCGTAGCCCACGAAAAGATGGAGCCCAATATTTTGGCCCCTATCATTCTGCGAGTAAAATTAGGCAGACATTAAAACTCATCGAACAACACTTTGGTTTACGAAACTGTGATGATTTGACCTTCAAAAATAGGGCACGTCCTTGTCTTCAATACCAAATTAAACGATGTCCTGGACCTTGTGTGCTGCCTGTTGACCACCGGCAATATGACAACCATGTTCAAGACGTTATTCGATTTCTTCAAGGGCGCGAAGACGAGCTTGTTCGCAGTTTAAAGGAAAAAATGGAGCAAGCATCTCAGGCATTAGAGTACGAGAGTGCGGCCCGATACCGCGACCAACTTCGGGCGATTCGAGGGAGTCTAGAAGATCAAAATATGGTTCAAATCCGTCAGTTAGACCAAGACGTTTTCGGCATTTATCGAGAGGGGGCTTCATTGCAGGTCTCCATTTTGTTCGTGCGCCGCGGCAAAATGGTCGGCTCAAGAACCTTTGATTTCGTGGAGCACGGAATTCCAGATTCGGAACTGCTAAGTACCTTCGTAAACCTCTACTATAACAGTGGAGCTGCGATGCCTGATGAGGTTCTGCTCCCGGTATCTATTTCTAATCGGGATGTGGTCGAGGCGTACGTCTCCGAATTAAAAGGCAGACGTGTACAGCTCAAGCTTCCCAAGAGGGGGGCGAATAAGAGATTATTAGAGACAGCAAACAAAAACGCTGAACATGCCTATTTTCAAGCCCGGCGCGATCTCTCGGCCCGTGATGGCGGCTTAGTGAGGCTTAAAGAAAAATTAAAGCTCACTAACGTTCCTCACCAAATTGAATGCTTTGATATTTCTCTCTTTCAGGGCACGGAGCCCGTTGCCTCGTGCGTAGCCTTCGAAGGTGGTTCACCAAAGCGAAGTCGCTATCGGCAATACAAGATCAAGACTGTTGAAGGAACTGATGATTATGGGATGATGCGGGAGGTTCTTACTCGGCGGCTCAAAAGTGGCCTGGCCAAGGCTGACTTACCCCAGTTAATCGTTGTTGATGGAGGAAAAGGGCAGCTCAACGTCGCCCGCTCGGTACTCGAGGAACTTAAAATTGATGGTCTGGATGTTGTTTCCCTTGCGAAGGCACGCGTTATCGACGGCGTCAACGACGCTGATGGTGGCGTCCTGAAAACGTCAGAGCGGGTATTTATTCCTGGCATCCGAGAACCCATTATTCTTCGGTCAAATACGCACGAGTATTTTCTAATGACCCAACTCCGCGATGAGGCACATCGCTTTGCCATTAACTTTCACCGGAAGCGACGTATCGGCCGAAACTTTAAGAGTGCCTTGGATGAGATTCCAGGTGTAGGGCCAGGGCGTCGAAAAATACTATTGCGACATTTCGGCAGCCTGAAGGGGATTAAAGCTGCATCGTCTCGAACCATTTCCGAGCTGAAAGGCTTCAGCCCGGCCCTGGCAGAAACGATTCTCCGTCATTTAAAGCCCGACGATGATGCTTGAATAACAGTTGTTAATTTCTTTCGATTATCTTTCGAACATGGGTAGTATTGAGAAAGCTGAATACAGGCAAAATATATGGTCAAAGACAGACACTCTCACTCATCGAAACCACCACAAAACTCACGTGTCTCTGAACACCTCAGCGTCGACACTCGTCTGGCAGCCCGCGCGATCTTGGATGACGAACGTCTTGGGCAGGTCTCAACCGTGCCAATGGCAGACCAGGGGACGCGGTCACATTTCCTAGAGTGGCTTGAACGGACTAAGATGAAGTTAACGGTTGGCATCGTTTTGCTGACCATCTGTGTGGTGGTTTTGCCAATTTGGTTTGAAGTCACTCATCGCAATCGAGCCGTTGGATTAAAAGAGGTGGTTGAAGCTCAGGCAAAGACATTTGTATCAAAAATCGGTGATGACAATATGACGCGCTGGTTTAGTGAGGGAAATGTCGATGCCTTTAGGCGAGAGTTTAAGGAGTTTAGACCAGGCCTACTCGAGGCCATTGCGAACAAAGGCCTTACTGTTGGTCTTGATGACTTGGGGATTCGTCTAGACTACGATCAAAAAAATATTCTGCTCGGGGTCAAATTGGAATCCGATGACGGCGTGTCAATGACCTGGGCGAGCCCTGGTGGCGATGATTCGCTTAGACCCTTACCCGACCCATCGGCAGGGGCTGTCTTCAGCGACCATAAAGACATGCTAATGCTCATCGGCTCGGTGATCATCCTCTGCCTTGCTTTCATTTGGTTTGCACCGGCCATCTACCGTAGACGTCTCGATGGACGTTAATTCTGATTCGATATTTACGGTGCTTTTGAATCCAATCCGATTCCATTTCCAGCCCTGAGCTTGCAACCGGGTCATTGTCTCAACCAGTGACAAGATCCGGTTGTGGCTGCACACGTTAAGCACCCGGTGAGCGACGCTACGGTTGAGCTTTCTGATGAAGTTCGACATCACTCAGGGACCACTGTCTTTGAACAATTGGCCTTCCGGCGTCAGCTTTTGAAAACGATTTTTTGGCACGTGACAATGCTCACAGAAAACCTTCTTCTTATGAACCAATTGCCACATCTTTTCACTGGTTTGCCCCATTTTCGTAAAACCATCTTTTCCGGCATGGCAATCTTTGCATTCAACTCCATGTTCAACAGTCATAGCCATCATTTGCTGCGAAATCAGCAATCGATCCGTATAGCCCTTAAAATCCGTAGTGTGGCAAAACTTGCATGGCTTTCGGAGTGCGCGCGTAAATTGCCTCATGGCTTTTCGACGCTCTTTTTTGTCTGTTGATGTAAACCACTTTTCTGCTCGTCCATGCCAATCGGAGTCCACTGGTGCTGCTTTGCCTGGGATAGCGGACAGCTTTTCCGATTGTCCAGATTCAGACTTTGGTGGCACTTTGTCGTCTTGATTGGTCGTGTTGGCGGATTTTGAAGTGGGCCGCGTGGCGTCATCCTTGGTTGTTACTGACTCTTTGACTTGTTGAGTTTGCTTTGTCGGTTGCGCGTAAGAGGCTGCACAAGCCAACGCAATCAATAGAAATAGCAATCCGAACTGAGTCGACTTCATAGTAAATTTACCCTGCATCGGAAATTTGTTTATCACAATCGGTGACAATACGGCGATAATACCCTGGGCATTCAACGGAGACGTTAAAAACTATGCGTATTCTCATTGTTATGGATCCTATAGAAGATGCCGATCTCGCGAAAGACACAACGGTCGGTTTTATCATTGCAGCTCAGTCCCGTGGTCACGATGTCTTTTATTGTGACCAATCTCAACTCTACGTGCAAAACGGGTTTGGTGCCGCTGTTTATGCCCGCATTCATATAGATACGACTTCGACAGCTGCATTTGAAACCGGACCATGGGAAAAATCGTATCTTTCATCATTTGACACCGTTTGGATGCGTAAAGATCCGCCCGTTGACCGTGCATACCTCCATGCGACGCACATTCTCGATTTGGTCGACGACGAGACGCTTGTCGTCAATTCAACAACGGGCATTAGATTCGCCAATGAAAAACTATATGCTCAGTTTTTTCCAGACCTCTGTCCTGACACCTATGTAAGCCGAAATTGTGATGATCTTCTGACGCAGATTAGGATGCGGCCGAGAGAAACTGTATTAAAACCTGTTGATGGACATGGGGGGGCGGGCATCTTCGTTGTATCCCCAGATGATCGCAACGCAGCCAGTGTTGTCGAGACCCTTACGGAAAACGGTCGTCGATGGGTCATAGCCCAGGACTATATTCCTGCTGCTCGTACTGGAGATAAGCGGATTATACTGTTGGATGGAGAGGTTCGAGGGGCGATCATCCGTGTACCGCAAGAGAATGAGAACCGAGGTAATATACACGTGGGTGGTCAAGTCGAACATGTGGAACTGTCCGAACGGGACCGCGCAATCTGTGCGAAGATAGGTCCCCGGTTGAGACAGGACGGACTTTGGTTTGTTGGACTGGATCTTATTGGAGACTATCTGACTGAAATTAACGTCACCAGCCCAACCGGAATCCGAGAAATTAGCGAGTTAACCGGCGTCGATATTGGACTTGAATATGTCGATTGGGTGGAAAAGAAAGTACGCTCTTAACCGGCTTATTTCTCTTTGAGATAACGTTCCACTGCTGCTTTGTGTTCCTGGTATGTTTCGCTGAAATAGTGTCGTTTTGAGCCGTCTCGGCGAGCTACAAAGAATAGGATTTTGTCGGCTCTTGTTCCGTCAAATGGGTGCATAGCGGCCTTGAGAGCTGACGCGCCCGGGTTTCCGATTGGCGTCGGTGGTAAGCCCCTAATGACATAGGTGCTGTATGGATTTTCCTTGTCTTTGCATGTCGCTGGGCTCGGCTTAGTTTTGTAGAGACGAGAGTCGTAGACGCATGTTGGATCGCTTTGAAGTTTCATACCTTTTTTAAGCCGGTTTAAGAAAACACGAATAATTTTTCTCTGTTCATCTAAATGACCGGATTCTTTCTGAGCCATCGATGCCATGTTGATGAGCTCATCATCTGAGAATGTAGTTGGTTGCTCATGGCCACGGAGTTTTATCTGTGTCCAGACGGAATTGTGCCTACTTAGAAGTCGATCAATTACGCCGTCAGTGTCGGCTTTTGCAGCAAACCTGTATGTATCGGGAAACAAACGTCCCTCGAGTCGCTCCAGCTCAACCCGCCTCAAAAATCGGTCTCGATTAACCAATTTTAACTCAGTAAGCCGGTCTGCAATCTGCCATCGATTCCATCCTTCAGGGAGCGTGACTCGAACACTCTTTTCCGGTTGTCCTTGAGTTAACTCCTTGAGCAGTCTTCTCGGCGTAATATCGCCTCTAATCAGATAATGCCCGGCCTTAATTGCCCGATCCTGGTTCGAGAAACGAGCAAAGAGTTCGAAGACAGTCCCATCAGAGATGACCTTCCTTTGAGCCAGTCGCGCGACCAGTTGTTTAAAACTCATCCCTTTTGCGACTTCGATACGAATCGGAGTGTCTGATTGAGTGATGGGTTCATCGAGAAAACTCATCCGATTATGAATGTAAATGCTGATGCCAACAGTGGCTATAATGAGTCCAAAAAAAATGGCCTTAAACGACATTGCTGCTGTTCTTATCCTTGTTCATCTCGGCGTCCAACCAGCCTTGTAGGATGATTGATGCGGCCACTTTGTCAACTAGGTTTCTGCGCGCAAGTCGGCGCGTACCGCCTGCGATCAGAGACCGTTCTGCAGCTACGGAACTCATTCGTTCGTCCCATTTCATAATAGGCAAATCGGTTTTTTCCGTCAGATCATCGATCAGTCGCTGGACTTTTTTTGCTAATCGCCCTTCCCGTCCACTTGTCTCAAGCGGCCAGCCCACGACAATTTTCGACACACTTTCTTGTTGGATCCAATCGATGAGTGTTTCAATGTCTTTCTCAGGCGTTGTACGGTGGAGTGTTTCAAACGGCGTTGCGATGGTATGCGTTGGGTCACTGAGTGCCAGCCCGATTCGCTTTGTGCCGACATCAATGCCGAGAATTCGCCTAAGCATTAACGTTGCTCCGCATCTTTTGCCTTGGACCGCCGGGCAGGACGCGCTTGCTTATCGATCATCTCAGTCTCAGGTTTGGTTTTTCTGGCAGCCTCTGCGGCCCGCTCATTTTTTTCGATCAACGCACGTAGTTTTTGCAATCGCTGCTCTGTTTCCTTAATCCATTGGTTATCTGTACCGAGCCTTAATCCCATAGCAATGTTTCGTTCGTAAATTTTAACCGAGTGCGTCAATACAGGCTGCAGCTCATTTTTGAGTTCGAGCAGATAGTATTTCCGCATCGTTTCATCAAAATCTTTCGGAACCTCGGCTTTCACTACATCGTCATAAAAACGTTCGTAGAGTTCCCCTAGCTTAAGGCCCGCCGCAGTCGACCAGTAGGGGCTCCTTACATTGAGGGTATCGATATATGAACTTTGGGATTGTCGAAAGAATCGAATCTTCGATTGCAAGTCTCCTTGCATGGATTTCAAAGGGAGTTTCAGTGACACTTTTGAACTTAAGGCACCGTATATCTCACCTTTTCGATAATGACACTCAGCCGCTAAATCGTTCCCTATGATCTGGTCGCCGGTCTCTTTCTTGATCCACTTTAAAGCCGCCCGGATATCACCTTCACCCCGAGCAAACTGCTGCATTTTTGCAAGAGATATTCCCCGCCTCAGATGGGCCTCTGCTCGGTCAAAATGTCCCAGATCAGTGCGACTCAGCAGGTCATCATAGAGTTTGACAGCGATTGGATAATTGCCCGACTCGACCAGGTTAAAACCCCAACGGTATTGTCCATCAAGCTTGTCAGACGCCTTTTTAGCCCGATCGATATAGAGGCGGAAATCTGTTGCGGCGGCATTATGTCGAAGAGCTTCTTCCAGACATAACCCGCGATTAAAGAGTGCGACCAATGCAAATCGTGAGCTGGGAAACCGTTCTAAGAGTTGGGTATAGTCATTGATACATCGAGCAAATTGGTTTTGTTCGTAGAACGTCTTGGCGCTCTCGAAAAGCGAGAAGGCATCATATGTTTCAATGACGTTTTTTCCGTCCTTCTTGGACACTTCGACGACAACGGGTTCCATTTCTAAAACGGTCTTATTGGACTGTATTTGGCGTGAACCACAGCCGATGAGGAGCAGCGCACTCACAGCAAGAGGAGCGGCGATGCTTAAGCAGAATGAGTACTTCATGTTCGATTCTGACAGCATCTTCATAGGGATGTTCCTGATTCGTAAATCTGAATTTGGTTCGCCAGCTCTAGTAGTTCTGACTGAGTCCCCAGACCCGAATTTAAGCGCGGAGCGATAAACTGAGCTTGCTGTGTTCTGAGGGAAAGTTGGTCGCACACAAGGGCGTCTTGTCTCGCCCGTTGGTTGTGTTCCATTAAGGTCGACGTGAGCCTCGCAACGAGTCCGTTATATTCCGTCATCGTCCTCTTTTCTAAGGATGCTTCATGCCAGGCTGCGGCGAGCCTCGATGCGCTTACAGCCGAGTTTTTATTGTGGATGATTTCCCGATGGACTCGATTCACGATAATGCCGCCAACCGGTAACTTCCGGCGTTCTAACTCTCCAAAAAAAGCGATTGCATCCTCAATTCTTGGTGCCGATGGTGCGGTGATCAAAAAGAAGCTTGTTCCATCAGCACGCAGTAAATCACGGACCTGTTCTCCCGCCTCCTGTAGAGCTCCAAGGATGCTTCGAAACTGGCTCAAAAACTCTGTTAAATCATCGAGGAACGGACCACCCGTCAATCGATTGAGTCCACGAAGGACAATTTGTCTACCCTGACTCGCTAATCGACTGGAAATGCTTTTTCTCCCGCGTCCATCGAGGGCGTTGAGTGGGATTTTCATCAGGCCATCAACAAGCCTGTCGGGCGCATCAAAAAAGTCGAGAGCATGAGCCGCCGGCGGCGTGTCAAGCACCACTAGATCAAAGTCATGCTCATCCATCAGTACGCGCACTTGCTCAACCGCCATGTATTCCAAAGTGCCTGCTAAAGAGCTGCTAAAATAACCATAGTATCGGTTGTTCAGTATGCCTTTGGCGACGTTTTCATCTTGGGAAAACCTGAGGACCATATTGTCGCCCGCAGCCTTCGTATCTAGCATCATCGCCCACAGCTCACCGGTGTTCTTTCCATTTGTTGGCACTCGTTTGAGTTCATGATTCAGTTCGCTGAGACCCAATGCTTGAGCGAGGCGCTTTGCCGGGTCGATAGTCAAGACAGCAACCCGTCGACCAAGATGTGCCGCACGAAGTGAGAGTGCAGCGGCCACAGTTGTTTTTCCGACGCCACCACAACCAGCGGTGACGATTAACTTGGCTGATTTTAACCGGTCTCTGAGTGGATCAATCATGGGGTGCCATCGCGTCGTCGATCGTTTTGGCGAGTGCGTCTATTTCCCGCCGCCCGAAATCAACCCCGTACTGCATCGGCAGACAAATGACCGGGCAATCCAATCCTTCAAGCTTCTTCAAAAAATGGGTCGAAACGGCTAGGTTTTTCTCGCGTAATTTACCCGCCTCCCACAAGGGTTTAATCAACTCATCAGATGGTATCTTATTCCATTTTTTGAAATCTTCAGTTAGCTCTGGAGGCACGGCAGGCATAGGAACCTGATTCAAAAAGAGATTGGACACAGGGAGTTGGATATCGTGAGTTAAAGCCTTGAATAAATCGATCGTTTCTTGAATCGGTAGTTCCTCGGGTAAAGAGACGAGGTGAATTCCACACCGTTTAGGGTCCGCCAGCAGCTCCCACATATCATGGCTTTCCCTATGCATGTTTCCGCTTGGAACTGCATTCATGATTACTTTTGGCAAGGTCAAGAATGTTAAGCTATGTCCCGTAGCAGGCGCATCGATAATGATTCGATCCCAAATCGGCTGCCCAGCCTGATCGACTTCACGTTCGTGATTAAATGCCTTCCCGAGCATGAGTAAATCGTTGATTCCAGGAATGAATCGGACCAGAGCCCCGACCAATGGATTTTCAAAAACGAGCCTATAAAAAGCTCTAAACTTTAGTTTCATTAATCCATATTCTTGCATCGCTGCTGCTGGATTAATGTTTACACTCCAAAGGTTGTCTTCGAGCTCCTTAATGGATGAGCCGGCAGGGTCATGACCTAGAAGCCGAGAGACTCGTTCATGGGTATTGAGTTCACAAACGAGTGTTTTATATCCCCGTTTTGCAGACAGGAGTGCCAGTGCAGCTGAAAGCGTACTCTTGCCCACCCCGCCCTTGCCTGTAACCAAGGTAAATCTCTTCAGAATGTCTGTGCTTCGAAGGGCCTGATTCATATCTCTATGTATTCTCAGCCAATGCTTTATGAATAATCGTAGAAGCCGCGACCAACTTTACGGCCAAGCTTGCCTGCCCGCACCATCTTTCTGAGTATACGTGGTGGTCTAAATGTATCGCTACCTATCTCTCGATAAAGATGTTCGCTGATCGCGAGTCTCACGTCCAGACCCACTAAGTCTGTTAGCGCGAGCGGCCCAATTGGGTGGCGGTAGCCCAAGGCCATGGCTTTGTCGATATCAGCGGCGCTGGCAACCCCTTCTTCAAACATCCGCATGGCTTCATTACCCAGTGCGATCCCCAGCCGACTTGTTGCGAAACCTGGCGAATCATTAACTTCAATACACTCTTTTTTCATCTGCTCTGCCACAGCACGGACTGTCTTTAAGGTTTCATCAGTTGTGTATTCACCTCGAACCAGTTCAACAAGTGGCATGATCGCCACGGGATTGAAAAAGTGCATTCCGACAACGGCCTCAGGGCGACTGACTGAGGCGGCGATTTCCGTGATAGATAGGCTACTCGTATTAGATGCCATAATTAAACCAGGTCGCCCGTAGGTTTCGAATGAGCGGAACAATTCGATTTTTAGAGCCATATTTTCAGGGACGGCCTCTATGACTAAGTCGGCGGTTCGAAGAGCCTCTTCTAGGCAATTTTTACCACTCAGTCTACCTTGAGCAGCATCGACAGCATTGGCCGAAATCTTTCCTTTCGATACACCCTTTGCATAGGTTTTCTCGATCAGGTCAAAGGCTGCTTTTAATTTGTCCTCACAAATATCGAATAAGTTGACGTTGTATCCCGACAGTGCTGCCTGGCCAGCGATGCCATTGCCCATGGTGCCGGTTCCGATAACTGTGATTGTTTCTATACTCATAATGTAGAGACCTCCTGTGACAAAGCGACAGCGGATGATATGAATCGATTATCAGTACAGCAAGGAGGTAAGAAATGAACCAGACAATTCGTGCGGATCACTTCGGCGATGATGGAATTATTCGAGTTAGTTATGAAAAACGAGGACGCATTGCTCTTTTCACGCTCAAAGATGAAAACCTCAATGGGTATACGTACAAGATGTTTCGCGATCTTGATGATTGTATACTCAGAGCCCGGTTCGACCCCGATGTAGAGGTCATCGTTATCACCGGTGATGGGGAGCATTTTTGTGCTGGAGCAAACATCAATATGCTCGAAGCAGCAGACGCAACGAGTAAATATTATTTTTGTCTGCACGCAAATGAAACGGTCTCACGATTAGAGCAAACACCGAAATTAGTGATCGCTGCCATCAACGGTCATTGTGTTGGTGGTGGCTTCGAGATCGCCCTCGGTTGTGACCTGCGGATTGCAAGAAATGGTGGTGGCCGAGTTGGGTTACCAGAAGTCTCATTAGGAGTTTTACCTGGAACAGGAGGCACCCAGCGGCTGACACGTTTAATCGGCGCGTCAAAAGCCATGGAAATGATGTTAAGCGGACAGACGTATCCCGTGTCTACCGGAGTCGACTTAGGTCTCGTTCATCGACTTATTGGTGAGACCGAGACCAAAGAGATTAAGGGAAAGCAAAGAACAATTGCAGCGATGTCGCGTGACCAGTTTGTCGACGAGGTGATTGCCATGGCCAATCGTTATTGTTCACCCGAGCGAGCAGGGCTTGCTGTTGGACATATTAAGCGGGCTGTCCAAAGTGGCGGTGAGCTGCCATTAGAATATGGATTGGCCCTTGAGCGTGAACTTCAAGCCAAGCTATTCTCAAGTGAAGATGCACGGGAAGGTTTGGCAGCCTTTGTCGAAAAGAGAAAAGCGAGTTTTAAAGGACAATGAAAACCTATTTGGATTTACTCAATCGAGTTCTTGAAGAGGGCACTCTAAAAGAAGATAGGACAGGTACAGGAACCCTCAGTTTGTTCGGTGCGCAAGTGCGCTATGATCTGCGCACGGGTTTTCCCGCAGTGACCACGAAGAAACTTCAGTGGAAAAGCATGGTTCACGAACTGCTGTGGTTTCTCCGAGGTGAGACTAATATTGGCTATCTGAAAGAAAATAACGTTGGGATTTGGGATGCTTGGGCTGACCCAAATGGTGACTTAGGTCCCGTATATGGTGCCCAGTGGCGGTCTTGGGGAACAGCAAGGGGAAATACAATCGATCAGATTGCTCAAGTGGTCGACCAAATTGAAAAAAATCCAAATTCACGTCGTCTGATTGTCAGTGCTTGGAATGTCGGTGAGATCGAAAAGATGAAGCTGCCCCCCTGTCATCTTCTCTTTCAGTTTTATGTCGCAAACAATGAACTTTCATGCCAGCTATACCAACGAAGCGCGGATTTGTTTCTTGGTGTTCCGTTCAACATTGCGTCGTATGCCTTGTTGACTCACATGATTGCACAGGTCACAGGCTTGGGGGTCGGCGATTTTGTCCACACAATCGGCGATGCTCACATCTATACCAATCACATCGAGCAGGTGAAAACCCAATTATCACGTGCACCAAAGCCATTACCCAAACTTGAATTGGACCCATCCATCAAAAAACTCGATGACTTCCGATACGAACATATTCGTTTGGATGGGTATCAGTATGAACCGGCAATTCGTGCACCGGTCGCTGTTTAATCGACGATGTCATCTAGTATAAATTTCAGCGGTCGACTGACACTGATTGCCGGGATAGGGACCAATTGGGCGATTGGCCATCAGGGACAATTACCTTGGCACATGCCTGAAGACTTAAAATACTTTAAGCGACAGACGACCGGTAAGCCTATCCTCATGGGAAGACGCACCTATGAGTCAATTGGCCGACCTCTGCCGAATCGGCGGAATATTATTTTGTCGCGCCGCCATGGCTATAACCCGACCGGGGTCGACGTGATTTCTAGTCTGGGCCAAGCGTTTGAACTTTTGGACGGCGGTTCTGAGATTATGGTCATCGGTGGCGAACAGATCTATCGACTCTGTCTGCCTGTTGCGCAGCGCATTTTGCTCACCGTTATCGAAACGGCACCAGACGGTGATGCGTTCTTCCCTCGACTTGATCCGGAGCAATGGTCTTTAAAGAGCATCGAACGACACACGGCCGACGATCAAAATCCCTTCGATTATCGCTTTCTTGAGCTCGTTCGTTCTCAACAATTTTCCCGTTTACCTAAGCAGTTCCCGCTCGACTCCTGATTCGCAAGCGATAGAGCAGCCAGGCTTCTGACCCGAGCATGACAAATAGAAGGAGCAACGCGTAATGCCAAAGTTCTCGGGTTGAACTCAGCGACGTCTTCGCTTGGCTTGCTGTCACGTCCTCGCCAACTGTAGCCTGACGGCTGCTTAGCTTTGCGTAACTCGTATCCAAATGAACGGAAAATGCAGGCGCGGTCTTCCGTGTCTCATCTATCGGATCCAATGAGTAATGGCCTGTCTGTTTGGTCTCGGCAAAACGAATTTCGGTGTCGCCCGGATTGCTTTGCAAGTCGATTCTCTTTCCATTCGGTAACCTAATGCGTCCGGCGCCCCAGTCTGTTGTCGCAATTGTCGCAAGTTGCCCAACTGTGTAGGGCTTGGATTGGGTGGTTTTGGTTTGTGCGAGATGGCGCAATGTATGGACGAGCAAAGGTAGAAAATGAGGCCGAATGACGAGATCATTCCAATCTCGGTCAATCGTCGTTGTCATCAAAATGACTCGCCCTTTTTCCACCCGTCTGCCCACGAGAAAAGGGGCTCCATTATCTAGACTCATGATGACGTCCCCTCCGGCATTCGGAGACGGGTCTAGCAGCATAAATTTTTCAATTTGAGCCAGGGCAAGCGACGTCGTTTCAGGTGCTGCAAAGTTTTCAATGATCGGATGCTTTCGATTGAACAATTTTAGGTGTGCCACTCGTCGATCCTGTCCTTCGTTGCTTGCGGCCGCATCCCCCGCGATTTTTTTACTTCGGATGGTTCGGGGTAACAGGGGTCCAAGCCTTCGATTTAACTCAATCGCATTGATCTGTTCACCGCAGCTGATGAACAGACCACCACCTTTTTTCACAAAAATGGTCAACTGCCGGCTGAACTCGGCTGTTACTTTTTCGACATTGGCCAACATGACAACATCGTAAAGATCGAGATCAACTTGACCCAGTCTATCTAAGCCGAGTGACTTCATGACGATTCTGACGCCGGATGCTACAGCAGGTTCGACGGCTTTTTGAACATAATAGAGCTCGTCTTTATAGGGATTTGCATTCGGGCTCCCGTTGACTGCAAGAACGCGTATTGGTTCGGCCGGAATCATCCAGAACGGATAGCGGTTATCAATCGTCAGGGCGTCATCAGCAATGCGAATTTCCGCTTGTCCTGACTGCTGTTCGCCTAGGGCTACATAGAAGACCTTGCTCGCCTCCTCGTTGGCCGGAATGTCGACGAGTCCATTGACGACGGTCTGGCCGTCAATGGCCAACCAAATGGGCAGCTTTTTTGCGTCTTCATTTGAATGATTGGCGATCCGGGTCGTGAGTTCCCAATGCCCAGTGCCCATTTCAGGTGCTGCTCGAATTGACACGTCTATAACCGCTCGATTTGGCAATGGGTTTCCGTCGGATACATCGACCGGAACCAGTTTGATCTGTCCGCTGCCCGGTGGTGGTCGGGCTAAGTCCTTGAGCCCCGCAGGGGTTGATAGAACAACAACAGAGTTCAATTGGTCCTGACTGCTCTCAGCCGCCATAGAGTACGCTAATGAGAGTGCAGCCGATAGGTTTCGACCGTGTAGACCTGGCTTGATTTCGCCAATTGAATCCCGAACTTTACTTGCATCCGCGCTTAATTCGGAGAGCACAAGCTCTGGTTTCGGGTCAGCAACGATGAGACCGTACTGAGTGTTGGCGCGTCCAACCAGGTTACTGGCCATTATCTTTGCTCGCATTAAGAGTGATTCATCATCCAGTCGATATTGCATTGGGTAGCTTGTATCCAGGACGATGAAAATTGTTCCACCATCAACTGCATCCATGCCCGATTGATCCTCCGAAACCATAAGTGGTCTGGCGATGGCGAATGCCAAAAGGCCTAGCAGTAGGCAACGGGTCAGCATGAGGAGTATTTGTCTTAGTCTAAATCGCCTCGACGTCTTTTTATGGGACGTCAAGATAAAGTGCAGAGTCGGAAAAATTACCCGTTTAGGTTTGCGTCTAAGAAGTAGGTGGATGATGGGCGGAATCAGAATTCCAGCCAGCCCAGCCAAGAGCCAAGGAGATAGGAACGTCATCTCTGACGACCCCTAGCCCAAGTCATCACGGCCGTCTCAATGGCTATATCGGTTGTCGATAATTTGTAATTAACCTGACCATCGGAAAGGCTATTCTTGAGTTCATCGAGCCATTTAGAGACAGCCGATCGATACTCTTCGGCCATTGCTCGAGGATCGACTTGTTGTTCAGAGTGGTTTTCTGCATCTTCAAAAACCGTCAGATCCGAAAATGGAAATTGGACTTCACTCGGATCCAAGATATGGAGCACTGAAACGTAGTGTCGGCGCCTGAGTTGTTTGAGGATACTGATGAAATTCTCGGTAAACTCTAGACAGTCCGAAAGCAAGACGACATTGCTGCGCTTCAGTGGCAGATTTGCGACGTGGGTCAGTGCCGACGCCAGATTGGTCTCACCACCGCATTGGGCAGCTTCAAGATTTCGTATGAATCTCCAGAAATGTTCAGGCCGACTTCTCGGCGGAAGATAGGTTCCAATCTCTGCTCCATGAGTCAACAAACCGATAGCATCGCCCTGCTGAATTAAAGTCCATGCGAGCGCGGCGGCAAGTTGCCCTGCATAGGTTATCTTCTTTGGATTGTCGTCGATCTTGAAGTCCATCGATTTTGACGTATCGACGACGAAAAGCGTCCTGAGATCCGTCTCATCTTCAAATTGCTTTACATAGAAGCGATCATTTCGAGCGTATGATTTCCAGTCGATATGCTTGATTTCGTCGCCTGGTGCATACTCCCGGTATTGGGCGAATTCAACGCTCGACCCCTTAGCTCGACTTCGATGAAATCCCGTAACAGCCCCCTCAACATGTCCATCAAAGCGGATAGAGAGTCCTGATAAACGTCCGAATAACTCTGGATCTATTAAGGGGGACTGATGCATGACTAGGCGGTCGGATTGTCGTCTATGATTCGCCTGATGAGATCGTCGCTTTGGATTCTCTCGGCGTCAGCATTAAAATTGGTGACGACCCGGTGCCTGAGAATCGGGATCGCCAAGTCTTTAATATCGTCTCGCGACACGGTTAATCGCCCATCTAGGAGAGCTCGTGCTTTGCCTGCGAGAATCATGAATTGACTGGCTCGTGGTCCAGCACCCCAGCCAACATAATTCTTAATATATTCTGCTGCCTCATCCCCCGTGGGTCGGGTTGACCGCGCGAGTTTCACAGCATATTGAATAACATGCTCCGAAACCGGAATATTTTTAACCAACTCTTGAAGTGTTAGAATATCACTCACGGTCAGCACAGGCTCAATGCTGGGCGGTGCCCCCACGGTTGTTCGTCTAACAATTTCGACCTCTTCGTCCTCTGAAGGATAGTCGACGTTAATCATCATCATGAAGCGGTCTAACTGTGCTTCCGGTAGAGGGTACGTTCCTTCTTGTTCAATCGGATTTTGAGTCGCAAAAACCATAAACGGAGCAGTCATCTCGTACGTTTGACCCGCGGCTGTAACAACCCGCTCTTGCATAGCCTGGAGCAGAGCCGCTTGGGTCTTCGGCGGCGTTCGGTTGATTTCATCAGCCAAGAGCAAATTTGTGAATATTGGACCTTTAACAAATTTGAAGTGTCGCCTTCCGGTCTCTGAGTCGGCCTCCAAAATCTCGGTGCCAGTGATATCGCTGGGCATGAGGTCAGGGGTAAATTGAATCCGATTGAAGCCCAGTGAAAGTGCTTGTGCTGTGCTATTTACAAGCAGCGTTTTCGCCAATCCTGGGACACCAACAAATAAGCAATGTCCACGTGCTAACAGCGATGTGAGCATCAATTGTATAACAGTTTCCTGGCCGACGATTTGCTTCGACACCTGCTCAAGCAACTTCTGCTTTGCCGACGCAGCAAGTTCTAAACCCTCGTGGTCAGAATCATGGGTACTCATTTTAATAACTCCAAGCTTTCGCGCGCTCGTTTTGCCAAATCGGCCTTGCCTTTTTTCAGATACAATTTTTCGAGAGCGATGTGAGGACCGGGATGAAATGGATTTATGGCCATCGCAGATTCAAACTCGACAATGGCAGCGTCTGTCTGTTCCAAATTTAGAAAGGCTGTCGCCAGGTTTAGACGAGTTCTTAGGTATCTCGGGTAATAAAATCTAACTTGCTCGAGCACCTTGGGGACGTCTTTGAATCGTTCCAGTGCCAATAAGGATTCTGCTGTCCCATTCTGAACAGTGGGATTGCCGTTACCTGCTATAGCCTCTGCTTTAAGGTACTCTTTCAGTGCGGCTTTGAAGCGCTTCCTTGCTCGCAATAATTCACCCAGATGAGTGTAGTCTCGAACCTGCTTTTTTTTGATGGAACCGTAGCTGATCTCGAGTTCGTCCTCGTCAGTTGTCTCTCCCGGCCTTTTGAATTCCAAAGACATTTGGACAAGGCCTGGATATTCCTGCAGACCGCGCGTTTTTAAGTCGCGATGCCAAGCGGTCCACAGCCCCATCAGGTTAAAGCCATAGACGGATCGGAGTGCCGCATTCATCTCTAGACCAAAAGCCAGCTTCTTGATGAGCATTCTTAGACCTTCGTATCCTTTCTTGCGATACAGAAAGTCGATGACAGTATGCACTTCCGCAAATGCCAAACCTGCGGCCTCTTGGCTGGGCAGTTTCGCCATGGATGGGTGCATTTGTTCGAAGGTAATCAGCTTATCTGATTCTAGACTGCGCGCGAGTAAATCCTCCTCGGGCGGGTCTAACTTGTGGCCGGGTGATTCACGCCAGCGTGTCTCTTGGAATTTAGCAATCCCCTCGTGGAGCCAGATGGGGATGGTGTTTTTACTCATTTTAGTGAGGTAATAGTGTACAAATTCATGCGAGACAGTGTCTTGCCAACCATACCCCCTCACAAGTGCTCTCGGTGAGGTAAACATGAGCCTATTGTACTTGCAGAGGGCGATGGTGCCACTGGTCTCAATATCAGATTCTGTCAACGGGCTGACTCGAGCTAAGTAGGCAATTTCAGGATAGATCTCAACGACGACTTGGCCCTTCGGGGTGTAGCCAAAATCGGCCGACAGAGCCTTGTCGGCCTCCTCTAAGACCGGGATCAGGTATGGTAGAAGGACTTTGTCTCGACCCTTATAACGAATTAAAAATCGCCCATTCGATGTGCTGTGTTCGCTAAAGGTCTTGAGGGCGTTATGAGTCTCTTGGACGCGTGACCTAAACTCCATGACACTCCCAGGCACCTCATCGCCGAAGTTTTTAGTCAATGCGTCTAAAACACGCAGAGATTCACCGTAGTTGCCTTCAAAAAATAATAACCGACTTTGGGCGAATTGGAGGTTGATATCGTCTGGGTCTTCGGCAAGTGCGTCTTGTATTGCCTGCCGTGCGTCGACGGCCTGCCACTGCCCAATCATTTGATGGATTGCATCGGCCTTCAATGGTTTTGCTAGCGGGTTTGTCCAGCCCATCAATAAGACGAGCAATGTAAGCAGCCGCATACTCGCTCCCTTCATTTCACCAGTGATTCGTAGTAGCGCTTGACCGACTCTTTAAAGTCACTCGGCGCTTTGTCTTTCATTGCATCCATCAGTTCCTGTCGGAATTCTGCGGGGGCATCGTGTTCATCGGCACCCGGGATCCGTACTTTGTCGCGCTTTGTGTTACGACCTCCGTCTCGTTGACCTTTCTGTCCATCCTTGTTCCCACTTTGCGGCTTGCTGGCTTGCTTCAGCCCATTCATCAGCTTCTTTAGCTGAGAAACCGCTTCTGACTGGCTTGGAAGTGCATGTCCAGGTTGTCCCTTCTGGAGCGACTGGCTGGCTCTCTGCATACTTTTTTGGGCTGATTCCATGCTTTGCATGGGTTCCCCCTTCAGTCCTGTTATCTTCTCTTGCTGCGATGCCATTTTTTGTTGTAGTCGACGCGCTGCCTCGCGCAACTGCTCTTGCTTCTCTCGTGCACTGGAATTTGCAGACTGCTGTTTCGTTGCCTGCATTTGCTTTTGAGCCTGTTTCATCAAGTCATCGAGTTGGTCAATAATCTCCTCGTCTTGCTCTATGGCTTTGTTGGCAGCATCCGAGACGTCTCTCGACGACCGGTTACGAAAACGCGAATATCGTCGGACCGTATATAAGGGTGAGAGTGCGTTGCGAGCGGAACGTAAAGCAGCTTCGAGGCGTTTGTTTTTCAAGGCCTGTATTAACTCATCCACGCGCTCGTTGATTTCCGCAGCACTCTCCTCCGCAAATGTTGGCAGTGGACCAGATCGAATCTTGTTTGCATTCGCTTTCAGACTCTCCGCTTTTTTGAGAAGACTATCGATTTGTTCCTTAAACAGTTTGTCAAAGATTTCAGCCTGCTTCTCTTGCTCAAGTTTGGACTGAGTCTCTGTCTCTTGACTGAGTTCTTCCTGTTGTTTCATCAGGTCACGCGTTTGATCCATCAACTCGCTCAACGCTTTTTGAAGTGCAGGGTTCGTTTGCTCATGCAACTCCTGCATGTCTTGGTCCAGTGCTGACGAAAGTTGGTCCAGTGTTTCGCTCATTTCATCAAGGGCTTTCAGTGCGTCATCAAGCCGGTTTTCTTCCATCATTTTTTCTAAGTTATCGAGTTGTTTTCTCGTGTCAGATAGCCCTTGACTGACTTCACCAGACTTCATTCCATCTAGGTTAAGAAATTCGTCTGGGAGTTTCTTTCTCAGATTGGCCATTCGCTTTTGCAGTGCACGCATTCGATCTTTGAGGCGCCGAATATTTCTCATAATTCGTGCTTTCAAAGCATCGGATGGTCGTTTTTTGTATGCTGTCATCAGGTCTTTAAGTCGAACTTTCGCGGCTTTGATTTCCTCGGTCATGGCCGCGATGTCTGCTAGACCCAGTTGAGCAACAACCGACTCTACATAGATAATGAGTTCCTCAAGTGGAGAAATGACGTCCTCATTGAAGGTCTTAAAATCAGACGGATTCGTGATTGCTCCCGTTTGGGTGCGGGCTCGCTCTCTAGCCAGCGCGGTCGCCTCAGCCCGATGCGCTTCGCTTGTTTTCTGCTGGTTCGATTGAAGTCCAGCGATTGCTTGTTTCGAACTCATGGGGTCTTTTTCCATGCGCTCTAAAATCGCTGTCAAGGTGTCGAGTGCTCCACCGGTCTGCTTAGATAGAACTCCAACCTTTTCTGATAACAGGGTTCCGGCAACGCCTTGGTATTCCGTTTCAAGTCGAGATGCTAAGGCATCAAGGAGCTGTTCGATGAGCGCGTTTAGGGCTTCGGTGATTTTATAATGTTCGAACTCGGGAGAACGAACCGTAATGTAACGTGTTTGTGAAACACTGACTTGGGGACCCTCAATGGTTCTATTGTCGTAGACTTCGACAGAAAGCGCGATTCGATCGCCGGGTTGCGCGTCCATCACATTTAAGTCGATTTCATCTGCGCCCTTGGCCACTTTGCCCGAATAACCCTCTTGTTCGACGCGTGTGATGTTGTCTTCGTCGTTTGCCAGTGCAAGCCGAACTGCGATGCGGCTGATTCCGAAATCATCTCGTGCTGAAAACTCGATGGGGACAGCACTGATTTTATCCAATTCCAGATCGGTGGTTGGTGTAACCAAGTCTATGTGAGGGGGTTTGTCGGCCTTTATTGAAATGCGTCGGGCCTGTGTTTCAATTTGCCGTTCACCCGATGCAGTTCGCAAACCAAACCGCCAATCCAGAGAGTCCATTGCTTCCATGGATAACTCAGATTTATTTTCACTAATTGATTTCCCGTCAATGCGTTTGTCACCTAACAGGATGAAGACTTGGGCATTTGATTTGAGTGGCGTCGCATGGACGGTAATCTTACTTCCCCTAAATACGCTGACGTTCCCCGTCGAATTTGGGATGATCCGGCGGGTTGCCCCGGTGTATTGGGGCGCGTCCACTGTGAGGGTTATATCGGCGACTAAGGGACCGGACTCGACCCGCAATCCATTATCGGCTCTCGTAAGCTCTGCAAGGGCCGCGTTGAATGTATCGGGGTATACCCAGAACAGACTCAACATGACAGCGAGGGCTGTGAGTGTGACCGCGATAGGGCGATACAATTCTGTTACTGGTGCGATCGTTGATGGCTTTGTATCCGCGGTTTTTTTGACCACCCAGTGCGCCAACGAACGCGCAGCATCTAGGTCGCCATCTAACGAGTTCGTTCGGATCGCTTCATCGAAATAAACAGCGGCGATCAGTCCATCTTTGAGCTCAGGTTGCTGGCGTTCCCAACGCGCTGCGACCTCTGCCAATGAGGCTGTCTTTGAAAAAATTCGAACGGTTTGTATCAGGACGTAAAGGGCGCTGACGCCAATCAGGCCACCCAGCACCCAGTGCTGGGTGATGAGCGTCGGCTTATAAAACCCGAACAGAAAGAGAATCAGCGTCATCAACAGCACGACACCACTGCCCGTCAACAAAAGCAGTTTGCTGATGCCCAGAACTCGAGTGCGCCGCCTCAACAACCCTAGGCGGCCGTTGAGTATCTGAAAAGGATTCAAGTCTGCCATGACGTGACGGGTAACACACGTTTAGGAAAATTTAGTTCCATAAAATAAAAATCGAGGCCTTTTTGTTAACGCTAACCATGAACAGGAGCATCTTTTTGCCTGTTGGGTAACAATAAATTAACGATTGGTTCTGTACGATCGAACTTTTTTTTGGATAAGATGCGTTCACCGTTGAATTAATCGCCTTGGGTTCCGTCGATGGCCGCAGATTCGAGCGAGATGTCTGAAGTTGAGATCATCACGCGTTGTAAACGTGGGGACCGGAGTGCGTTTCATATGCTAGTGGAAAAATACCAACGACGTGCCTACGGCATTGCCTACGGCATGCTCAGGAATCGTGAAGATGCTTTGGATGCAGCACAGGATGCATTCGTCAAAGTCTTTCGAAACATCGAATCCTTCAAAGGCGACAGCTCATTTTACACTTGGTTTTATCGAATCGTTGTGAACGTCTGCATTGACAAGTGTCGAAAGCAGAAGCGGGCACGTTCGGTCGAATATGACGATAGTTTCAAGCGCCGAGACGAATCTGCAGGTGTGGCCCCGCTGGTGGGCAATACGCGACCAATGCATCCAGGTGCGGCATTTGAATCAGATGAGTTGGGTAAAATTCTCAACGATGCGTTAGCCAAATTATCTGAAAATCATCGACAAATTCTGCTCCTTCGTGAAGTCGAAGGCATGAGCTACGAGGATATTGCAGAGTCAATGGGCTGCCATCTGGGCACCGTCATGAGTCGATTGCATCATGCGCGAAAGAATTTACAAAAGACACTTAAACCGTATCTCGAGGCGTCAGGCAGTACGTTGTCTTCACGGGCTGGTACCGGCGTGAGGAAGGGCAAATCATGACAGAACGTGAACACGAATTGCTCAACCGGTTTTTAGATGGCGAGCTGACCGATGACGAAGCGAGTGAGTTTGAGTCGGCTTTGGTCAATAATCCCGACCTAATCGACATGCGTGATGATTTCACGGCGATCGGGGGTCTCTTGCGCGAACATGTGGATTTGGAATCAACCGAGGTTGACTTCAAAAACTTTTCGTCAGCGATAGACGAACGGATCGATGCTATGGAGGCTGCGCCAACAGCCGCCGTAAGCTCAACCAAAGCGGAATCGGTTTCGATGGCTTTAGAGCCTAATTCAAACGATAACCTATTCGGTAGATTAGTCAGTTGGTTCCAAAGCAACTGGACTCCGGTGCTTCTTGGGGCGGCGGCTACTGCTGCCGTGGCGTTTTTCACGGTGGGCCCGACGACGGATCAAGACGGGCCAGGCAGTGCAGATGTCACCCTTGCTGAGAGGTCAGCTGGTGGACGTAATATTGTGGTTGATTCGGTTTCGAACGAGGGACAAAAGGCAATTCTGGTTAGCATGCCTGCTGAGGATGAAGAGTCTACGGTGATTTGGTTGTTAGATGATGAAAAGACCGAGGAACCGTTAGATGGGGAGGATCCAATTTAATGTATAAGCCGCTTTCAAAAATGTTGAAGCTGTTGCTTTTCTTGGGACTGTTTGGGTTCTCAAGCCAGGCATATGCTGTCGTCGAACTTAAGGTTGCTGTGGTTCATGCAACCATGGCTAAAAGTCCCACAGACGCGAAAATCAGTAAGGTCATGGCGAAATCCCTCAAGACAGCATTCGGTCAGTATGGATCGTTCAAGCTCTTGTCCAAGAATGCCTTTCAACTCGCGCCTCAAAAGACAGCCGATGTCGCATTGCCGACTGGTTACAAAGCACTGGTGAAATACGTTGGAAGTGTACCGAAAGCCGGCAAGAATAGGGTGCACAAGCTCTCTCTCGAAATCCCGAAGCACAAAGTCAAAGTGAAATTACGGGCGGTGCCTAAAAAATTGTTCTATCAGGCAGGCATAAGGCACAAGGACGGAATACTTATCCTTGCCTTTTACTTGAAGGAATAATCCGACAGGTTCATCCGTAGCCTCAGCAAGGGGATCATGTTACATGAACGACATGATCAACTCATCCAAATCGAGTCCGCTGTCCGTCTCCCAATTAACCGCTAAAATTAAGAGACACCTTGAGGAAACCTTCGACTATGTCATTGTTGAGGGCGAACTGAGTGGACTTAATGCACATCGAAGTGGCCACGTATACCTGACCATGAAAGATGAGCATGCCCGCATAGACGGAATTGTCTGGCGGAGTACAGTTCAGCGTTTGCGTTATCGGCCCCAGTCTGGTGAACACATACTCGTAAAGGGGCGTTTGAATGTCTACGCGCCCCAGGGCAGTTACAAGCTCATCATCGACTCAATTGAGCCGGTGGGACTGGGGCGGTTGCAGGCGCAATTTGAGGCCCTCAAAGCAAAGCTAGACTCAGAAGGCCTCTTCGAATCATCCCGCAAACGTCCGATCCCACTTTTGCCTCGCGCTGTTGGTTTGGTGACGAGTGCAACAGGGGCTGCACGTCGAGACGTTGAATCGGTTATCCAACGTCGATCGCCCCAGATTCCCATTGTTATTTGTCCAGCATCGGTTCAAGGCGAGCACGCTGTCGGCGACATTGTTAGAGCGATTCGAACCCTCAACAACCACGCGAGTGTGGATGTAATTATCGTCGGTCGTGGAGGCGGAAGCCTTGAAGATCTGTGGGCGTTTAATGAAGAGAAGGTGGCTCGAGCGATTGCGACCTCGAAAAAACCGATCATCAGTGCAGTTGGCCACGAAACTGACACCACAATCGCTGATTTTGTTTCCGATTGCAGAGCACCAACCCCATCTGTTGCAGCCGAGCTCGCGGTTCCAGTTCGAGACGACCTTTTGTATTCACTAGACGTGCTTACGGAATCCATGACTCGTCTTTTGACTCTCCAATTAGAGACGAATCGGAGTGTTCTTCTTTCGCTTTCATATCGATTGCAATCAAGCGTTGATCCCCGGAGGCTCAGACTCCCGATTCATCAGAAAATGCAGCGTTTACAGCAAGCCTTTGGGAGGCATCTGTCGCAAAGTAAACGTCGCGTACGAGACCTTGAGCGTCGGTTGATTCGAGTCGAGCCAACAGTCCGTCTTTCACAATCGAGAAACCGTTTGAGTACAACGTCGCTCGCTTTAGAGCGCGCGATTGATTCGATTATCAAGACAGCAACTCATCAACTCAATAACTCCGCCCTAAAACTCAATGCCTTGTCTCCGCTCGCCAACCTCAGTAGAGGGTTCAGCATCACCCGGAAAGATAAGCAGCTGATCAGCAGCGCGAGTCAGTTACAGACGAATGATTCAATTCGAGTGCTGTTCGCAGATGGTATGGTAGATGCGCTTGTGACTGACATATACTCTGATACTCAAGGTACGCCCAATGAAAGCAAGGAATTTAAATGAGCGATGAGCAAAGTGAAAACTTCGAAGACGTTTTAAAAAAGTTAGAATCTCTTGTTCAGAGGTTGGAAGCCGGGGGGCTTCCGCTAGATGAAGCCTTAAAACTATACGAAGACGGTGTTCGACTTGCTCGGACTGGAAACACTTTGTTGGAAGGTGCAGAAAATCGCGTGGAAGAACTCCAAGCGACACTCATTCGCGAGGATGAAGATCAGACATGACAAGCTTAAGGCATAAACTCGATAGCTACCGAGTTGAGTTTGAATCCCGCCTACAATCGGAGTTTGATCGTTGGGAGGACTGGCCAGAGACGCTTCGAAAAGCAACTGCTCACAGTCTGTTTGGTGGGGGCAAACGAGTTCGTCCGATTTTGACTTTTCTGGTTGCAGCCTCGAGAGGTGCCACAGCTGAAGATGTTTTTCCATGGGCATTGGCAATTGAGCTGATTCACACTTACAGTTTGATTCATGACGATTTGCCAGCCATGGACGACGATGATCTGCGTCGTGGTCGACCCACGTGCCATATTGTTTTTGGTGAGGCCAACGCAATTTTAGCTGGCGATGCCCTTCTCACCCAAGCTTTCTTGACCATTTCGGCTCTGGTCAAGGACGCTCGAACGTCTCAATCCTTGGTCAAACTATTGGCAAACTCTGCAGGTGGTGCAGGGATGGTCGGTGGCCAGATTCATGACATGAGCGGCCAGTTAAGCGACGTTGCTCAGATTCGATACATGCAGTCTTTGAAAACGGGGGCTTTGATCACTGCGGCCATCGAAGGAGCGGCCATTTTGCTTGATGTCGAATACGAACAACAACTCTTGTATCGTCGCTTGGGTAACCAAATTGGCTCTCTTTTTCAAATTACTGACGACCTGCTGGATCTGGACGAAGACGGAACAGACGATGGCAAGAATCTCATTAATCATCTATCCATTGAGCAGATTGAAGAATTGAGAGATCGAACAGCTGACTCTGGTCGGGCCACCCTTACCCAAATCAACGGTCATCATGATGACTTACTTAATTTCATTGAGTTGATTCGAATCAGGACGGTGTAATGGCCAAAATTAGGCTTGATGAGCTCCTTCTCAGAAGAGAATTGGTCGAGACCGTCCAGGAAGCCAGAGCACGCATTATGGCCGGAGAAATTATTGTCGGTGAGAGTCGATTGGATAAAGCAGGGTTGCTCGTAGACGAAAATTCATCCGTCAGGGTGAGAAGTCGCAAAGCGCAGAAATATGTCAGTCGGGGTGGCCTCAAACTTGAGGGAGCCTTGCGTGCATTCGAGATCGATGTCTCTGGGTTGATATGCCTCGATCTGGGTGCGTCCACGGGCGGGTTTACCGATTGCCTCATTCGTGACGGTGCTAAGATGGTTTATGCCGTCGATGTTGGTTACGGTTTGCTTGATTGGTCCCTCAGGGGCCATGACAAGGTTGTTTGTCTCGAGCGAACCCACGTAGCCGATTTGACCCGGGAACACATCACCGAACCCATTGATCTTGTCGTAGCAGACTTGTCATTTAATTCTCTCATACGGCTCATCCCACCGGTTTTGCCTCTGCTCAAGCCAAAGGCATCGGCTGTTTTACTCATTAAGCCGCAATTCGAAGCGCGAAAAGATGAAGTTGGAGAGAAAGGGATCGTGACAGACCCTGAGATTCATCAGCGAGTTTGTGACGATATCGCGCGGTCTATGGAAGGTCTGGGAGCTCGGGTGCTTGGACTCATCGAAAGCCCTATTTTTGGGACGGGCGGAAATCGCGAGTTTTTAATCGCGCTTCGCCTGGACTCGATTCGTTCGAAAATGACCAATGATTGCCATGATGAGTAAACTCCAAACTGGACCATATTCGAGTACTTTAATCCAGGCTTGCTCAGTCCAGATGCCTGTCTCGAGGTATTGTGGTCTGGGCAAGTATGCTAGCCAGCAAACAAGTCCCCAGACAATGAACGCTTGGGCAAAGCGTTTGGACTCATCGCCATTGGCCAAGCAGCAAATTGGAAGTACCCAAACTAAGTACCACGGGTGCACCATGGGGGAAATTAGCAACAGAGTACCCATGAAAAGCCACCAGGCATTGAGCAAGTTAGTACATTTTAAAAGCGTCCACAGCGTCATTAAGCCGAGGATGAATAGAACGCAAATTTTGCTCAATGCAAACGCGCACTGAGAGTTCGTGAGCGGATTGATTGTGTCCCCACCGACCAATACATAAACGATCTTCGTAGCCCACGGTGACGTCCGAATTATTTCTGAAAAGACCGGTATGCTCATTTCGGATACAGCATAAATCAGGCCAAATAAGCCATCATTTCCCCGCCATTTATGAGCGAACGCAACAAGACCCTTGGGGTACGTTTGATATTGGATTGCAGACCATAGAATAAAGGCTCCTGTGACGGACAATAAAGACCAGAAGAGGCGCTTGTTTTGTCGAAAGAGAAAGATCAGTAGAACCAAGGGAGCCAATTTAATTCCAGCTGCGAAAGTCAGCGAAATTGCCGCCAGTAATAAGCGTCTATTCGCTGAAAAATAAGCCCCTGTCAGAAGAAATGCGATACCAACCGAATCAACATGACCTCCAATGCTTGACTCCATACATGCCAGGGGGAGGAACGCATATAAAGCAGAGCAGCCAGGATGTATTTTCCGAATTTCAGCAAGTTTCCAAATCATAAAAATACTGATGAGATCCCCAGCTATCATCATTGTTCTCATCATCATTTGGGATGGACCCCCGCTGGTTGCGAGGGCAAAAATAAGCTGTGCACCCGGAGGATAAATAGTCGGGATTTCCCCGTGGCCTATTTGATCTCGAACCATCGAGAGATTCTCGGTCCGACTTAAGAGATCGAGGCTTGGATCATTGGGTGCGTAGGTGTAGGGGTTGATATGATTCCAGCTTATAGACCCGTCCCATATGTACCTCCAAAGGTCTTCTGATAGTAGTGGCGGTACGGTGAGGCTCAAAAAACGGACACAAGCCGCAAGAGTTAAAATCGCCAGAAGCGTGGTTCTCTCTTGGGGTAGTTTTTCTACCTTGATCCACATGATGTAGAAGGGGATTCCAGCAAGCCCGTATCCATAAATGAGCGCATATTGTGAATGTAACCCAGCTGAACTCGCTGAAAAAAACAGCAACGGTGGAGTGAGTCCTGCTAAAACCCCGAATAGAAGTGGTGATAAATCACCGTAGCGACCCTTGATCATGCGGATTGTTGAGTTTGGATCGTCCGTCTTGATTGGGACCGATTGCGAATTGACTGTTGGATGCTAGATGCCGCCGTATAGAGAAATCCAAAGGCAAAAAGACCCATGAAAGGTAGGGCTGGGTAGATCTCTTCCACGCAACAATAGATGAGGGTTTGCAGATAGATAAGACCGAGTCCAACCTCGACGAGACTGCCAAAATCGAATCGGCTTTTATAGCTTTGGTTTGTGCTCGATCGATGGCCCTTCTCACCATTGGATAAAGCCAGTTTGGGTGTTCGAGCAAAGGGGCTTTGGTGTCCTATACATGCTTCGAACACCGCTCGCGTATTATTCACCGCAAGCCCAATTCCAATGGCCATTGCAATGGGTATCTCTAGACATTTTCGAGCCCAACTCATTTGGTTCGAGCGTTGGCTTATAAGATAGAACGAGAAGACAGACAGCGTGGCCCCCAAGAAAATAGGAAGGTCCACGTACAGTACTTCGTGCCAGTCATGTTGAACTCGAATCCGTATCGCCAGAGGCATTAACAGTGACATGATGGCTAACAATACGTAGGCAAAATTATTGGTAAGATGCAGAACGGCTTCGAGTTTGACTCGCCATGGCTGTTCGCTCTTGATGATGGTCTTCAACTGCTTCCGAGCGACTTGAATTGATCCTTTTGCCCAACGATGTTGTTGTGTTTTGAATGCATTCATATCACCTGGCAACTCTGCAGGAACGCTCAGGTCCCGCAGATAAATAAACTTCCAACCTTTGAGTTGCGCTCTATACGAGAGGTCTAAATCTTCCGTAATGGTATCATGCTGCCAGCCACCGGCACTTGAAATACAAGCCTTGCGCCAAATGCCCGCCGTGCCATTAAAATTGAAAAACAGTCCGGCCCGATTTCGCGCAAAGTGTTCGATTTGAAAATGACCATCCAACAGGATGGCCTGCGCGCGAGTGAGGAGCGATTGAGACCGATTTATGTGTTCCCAACGCGCCTGTACCATACCAACCTCAGCGCGTTCAAAATGGCATACAACCGTCTTGAGGAATTGTTTTTCTGGAATGAAGTCGGCGTCGAAAATAGCAATCAACTCGCCTTTGGCGATTTGCATGCCGTAATCGAGAGCCCCAGCCTTAAATCCTGTCCGCTCGGCTCTTTGCACGTGAATGATGTTAATGTTGCGTTGCTGCCAGTCAAGCACAGCGGTTTGGATGAGTTTCGACGTGTCATCATCAGAATCGTCCAAAACCTGTATTTCGAGTCGATCAGAAGGATAGTCCAATCGACAGACATGGTCGATTAAACGACGCACCACATACCGTTCATTGTAGATCGGTAATTGAACGGTTACCTTCGGATATTCTTTTGGCGGAGGTGCACTGGGATCAGCACTCTTCCGGTGTTTGAGCGTGAGTTTAAGTAAAGTGTATCGATGGAGCCCAAAAATAACGAGTAGGCCCAACACGAAGAAGTGAAGCACTAGGATTGTCACATCGATTGGGGTCATGGGTAGGGCTCAAATAACCATTACAAAAACAAAATTTCGGTAATATAAGGAGGGCTTTGTTTTGTGTCAACGCGGCTTTATTGGGTGCAGTTTATCCGTAAGTTAATTCGTGTTTCGGGCGGCGATAAATCGGCATCAATTTCCAAGACGGTTGTTCCATAGACCGTGTCTAGACCATCGAGATCACAATCGTCGAAGGAGCCGTTGGAATTGGCATCTTGGAAAACGGTGAGTCGGTAATCTCCGGGAGGAAATGTGCCCACGCTAAACGAGGCACCTAGGTTTTGATCACGAAGTGAGAAGATCTCCGTCCAGCCACCCGATTCCGAAACAAGTAGATACATGTCTTGCGGGATGACGGTTGACACATTCGAGGCGTCCACAACAATCTGGACCTCTTGGCTTGCGTCATGGCAGTCAGCGGCCGGCGTCAGCACGAATGAACCCAGCTCCGTAATCGTGTTTTCTGAAATATCAAAGGCAATATCCTGGCTCACATAGCGGTCACCATATGTGTCTGGTGTACACGTATTGAATAGAGCGTCACGTGTTGTGTCGACAAAGAATTGGCCAGTGTACTGACCTGGATTCAGCTGTTTTAAAAATTGGCTTGTTGCGCCAATGTGGTCGTTATGGTTTTCGAAAATTGTAATCGTTTGGGAATCGCCAACTTGGTCTGATTTGGTCACGTGTAGGTTGACCCGTCGACCACTGCCGATAGGCCCGCTCTCTCCGACAATGGTCAGTTCCCCCCGCACCGCACTGAGGCTCGATTCGTCGCATTCGATGACGTCGAGGACAACGTCTCCGGTTCGGCTAATTTCTTCTGGTTGAATTCGGATAGAGTCCACAGACCCAGAAATCGCATCCAGGCCTCCGCCAACAGTGTTGCATGGACTGAAGAATCGGTCCTCATCTCGATCGATATAGGCCGTCAGTCTCCAGAGACCGGTTGGCACGCCTGTAACCGTGTACTTCAATGGTCCACTCCGAGCGAGGAGATCAGTTTCGATCGGGACATCGATAGACTCAGAGTTATCGTCGAGCGGATACAGATTAATCCAGAGTTTTCCTTCCACGAGTCCAGATAGCGATGATTGGTTTAGATCACCAATAGGGATGGTGGAGCCAAAACCAATGGACCCGGACACCCCGGTCAATCGCTCCGGACATACTGACGGGCTGAATTGAAATGGTGCATCGACCTCATTTGATACACCGTCGAGGATAGTGACGGAGACGGGCGAGGCTACATGTCTATCAGCCCCTCCGAAAAGCGCATCGCACGATGTTGGATTGAAGTCATCATCCTCGTCAGTAAAGAGAGTTACGTCATAGACCCCAGGCAAAAATTCAGGAATTTCGAAGCGCACCGAATTTGTGCTTTGATCGGTGTAGGGCACGACCTGAACCCTGATTACTGAATCGTCCTGTCGATTGACAGCCGTTAGTCTGAGGGGTCCGTCTGTCGGGAAGTCGAGCCCTTCGATGCTTCCTACGAGTTTCGTGGCCATCACACCCGGTCCGCAGATGCGGCGCTCAAAATTGAGCTCAACGCTGTTATTGAGCGGGAATGTAACTGTTTTTGTCGATTGAATATTGTCAAATTGATCGGCGGACTCCGTCGCATTCATGGTGGATGGGAACGGGCAGTTATCAAATTGTCCATCAGCGTTTCTGTCAAGAAAGGCGACCAATTGATGAGAGCCCCTCAATTGTTTGTCTGATCGAATGGTATGCGGCCATGTGTCAATAAATGGGACGTCAATTTGTAGCACCACCTGATCGGTCTCTGTCTCCATAACCAAGATGGTATAGGGTCCCGTGGCTGGATTGTCAGAGAAAGGAATACGGAGGTCGAGAATCAGACTCCATTCGTGTCGTTCTAAGCTGCCTCCGTCCTCGAGATCAACCGCCGGAGGTGGCCTCAATGAATTATCCGGGCGATGGCATCCCGACGCGCTTATAACAAGGAATGCGCACAACAAAGACCACGTAACTCTCAAAGCGGATAGGTGTGGTGGGAGCTGGGTAATCATCATCTTGAACTCAAGCAATCTTTGTCGACTTTGTATAGGTTACCCTGAAGGCTTGCAATTGGGCGAGAGGTTATGGGACTCACCCTTAACATGGATACTTTAACGGACCGAATTATGACAATTTCAGGTGCCATTCTGGCCGCTGGTTTAGGAACGAGAATGAGACCGCTGACTCATAGTCGTCCAAAGCCATTAGTTCCTATTGCGGGTCGTCCACTCATCGATTATTGCATCGGTCATCTCACTCGACTCGGGATTGACACCATTGGTGTTAATTCTTATCACCTGGCTGATCAGGTTTCCGATTATACATCCCGACTGAGGCCGGACATCTATGTAGTTGAAGAGGCAGATTTGCAGGGAACGGGTGGTGGAATCCGGGAGCTCGCAAGACATCGACCCAATTCCACTTTAGTTGTCATTAATGGCGACGCGCTATTCGATTTCGATATCGGGCCGGCTCTCGAAAAACACTACGAAAATGGCGCAATGGGTACGCTTCTTTTGAGATATGTAGAACCTGGTGCGCCTTTTGGTCGGGTGGGCATCGACGGAACTGGACGATTGCATAGAATCGCTGAAATGGATGCCCCTGGTGCTGACTCGCTGACTTTGTTCTACGGCGCATTCACTGGGGTTCAGATTATCGAACCAAGTTTAATCCGAATGATTTCCGATGGGCCTTGCGATGTTCTGCGGACCGCTTACCAGGCCGTTCTGAAACAGAAAGGGCCGATCTTTGGTCAATTCATGCGACCAGATAGTCAGTGGATTGATGTGGGCAATATCGACCGTTATCTTGATGCGCATCGTCAAATTCTTGATGGACACTTCTTTGTGTCTCATTTGCCGTGTGCTGATTCACAAGGCCGCAGGATATCCGAGAAGGCTCGCGTTGACAGCAGTGCAACGATCATTGGTCCTTGTGTGATCATGCCTGATGCCCACATTGAGGCAGGCGCATCGGTTGGCCCGTACACGTTTGTTGATCATGGTGTCAAAGTATTGTCTGGTGTCGAGTTGAGCAACACTGTCATATGGCCGAATCTAAGCGTGGCGGAATCGACCTGCAACACCGTCATCTACAAATGAAATCGTCCCGTCAATTTGCTTAGTCAAGACACTTGATGAGGATGACTGTGATGTTGTCAGTGCCACCGTTGTCATTGGCGGCATCGATGAGACGTTCGCATGACAAATCTAGGTCATCGCCTTGCTTCAGGATATGTTCCATATTTTCATCGGTGACCATGCCTGACAAGCCGTCAGAGCAGAGGAGATAAACATCGCCCGATTGCGGAGCTTCGGTAAGCACATCAACCTGAACAGTTTCTTTCATGCCCAGTGCGCGAACAATTACATTTTTATGTGGAAACGCCTCAATTTCTTCGGGTGTGAGCTGTCGCATCTTAATGTAGTCGTTGAGCAACGAGTGATCTTCTGTAAGTTGCATCAGCTTTCCATCGCGGAATCGGTAAACGCGACTATCGCCGACATGTCCGATATAGCATTCTTTCTCGTTGAAAAATGTAGCAACAATGGTCGTACCCATGCCTTTAAGACGAGAGTCCCGACTTGCCGATTCGAAGATTCGCCGGTTGCTGAGCTTAATTCCGGTCATAATGCGACCTTCATCGTAGCGCCGATCTTTCTCCATCTTGTAGGGCCACGTGATTTCGTCGTCATCCGCAGTTGCCCGAAAGAATTCGGCGAGAGTTTCGACTGACATTTGACTTGCAACTTCGCCTGACGCATGGCCCCCCATTCCGTCGGCAACAATGAATAAGCCCTCCTCACGGCATAGCCTGAGGGAGTCCTCATTATGAGCGCGCTTCATACCAACATGAGTTCGCCCTGCAGCAGCCAGCTTCATTCGTCCTCCACGCCCTTTATCCAATCCGCTTACACGGACCCCGATGTCATCGATTTGAATCTTAAATCATGCCGATGCTCTCGTTGTCCCTGTCTTAATACACTGTTGCTCTATGAAAAATCTAGGACACACTTAAGAGAGATTGATATCCTGATGACATCGCGTGCTAATATTTGACAAAAGTAGGTGCGAAAATCCATTCCACTGATCAGTTGAAATGACACGAAGATTCACCATCGGATGGGGTCGGCAGCCGCGCTCGATCCGACTGCCCAGGTCAACCCGAGTACTCGTGAGGCGAAGGTCCAGCCATCGTGACATCGTTCCGTCTGATTTGGATGCGACATTAAGACATCCCGTCGGTTGTCAGCCCTTTAGCGAACTCCTCAATCGCGTTGCGTCAATTGCTATTTTGATACCTGATGAAACCCGCTTCGATGTTGCGTCGCTGGTTCTGCCGAAGTTGCTTCCGATGTTGGAGGGCAAATCGGTGTCAATCGGCATTGCGGCGGGAAAACATCCGAGTCAATCATCTGGGCTCAGTCATTGGTGCCATGATGCCAATGCCGCGGATTTAGTTTTTTTAGGTCACACACAAAGACAGACCCCAGTCGCATATCCTGACGTGGTTATCAGGGCTGACCTAAGGATTCTTCTGGGCGAAATTAAACCTCATTACTTTGCGGGTTATTCCGGGGGGGCAAAGACCTTGTTTCCGGGTGTCGCTCGTGAAGACGGCATTTGGAAAAATCATCTACTCAAAGCAGAGGCGAATGCTCGACTCGGTCAGGTGAGTACAAATCCATGTCGACTCG
Source organism: Myxococcota bacterium (assembly GCA_036337435.1). Classification (GTDB taxonomy): domain Bacteria; phylum Myxococcota_A; class Bradymonadia; order UBA7976; family UBA1532; genus UBA1532. The sequence continues at coordinate 93,753 of JAYZEG010000058.1, read as the reverse complement.
ACATGGAAGAGGCGGCGGAGATGGCCGGTCTGTCCTACATAATCAATGTCATTCGGGACATTGAGGACGATGTCGTTCATTACATCTCAGGGCATCCGGTAACTGCTCACCGGGCGGGTGTTGAACTGGCTCGTCACATTTATGAGACTGAGGTTATTGATAAATCAGAGACCGTGATTGTATCCGATAGAGTTCCGACGACAATGAATCTCTACCAGGCGTGTAAGTTGATCCCACCGGCAGCCCAAGTATTGAAACCTGGAGGAACCCTTATTCTCTGTGCCGAATGCGCAGATGGTTTAGGTCCAACGGCCGTGATCAACGAGGGTATCTATCGTCTTGGCCTGCGACCACTTCTCCCTGAAACCCATAAAATTATACTCATAAGCGATTTGCCAGAAGAGGCTGTTCGCGAAACGTTTGCCGAATACTCTCCATCTATTGAAGACGCTTTGCAAAAGGCAGGGGCAAATAATATTCTTTTGCTCCCCTATGCGGGTGATATGATTCCAGTCGCGACACTTTGAAAGTAAACTGCTCACGATATGGTCACAGCCTACCGTCATTATTTTAGCATTCCGTTTCTGTGTGTCCTCTGTCTCGGATGTGGTGGTCATCAAGGCCGACCATTGGTCTATGATTTGGGCAGTGCTAAGCAAGCGTACGCCGACAGGCACTTTGTTCGAGCGGCCACGATTTATGAAAGGCTGGGCGAAAAGAATGCGTCTGCAGACCACTGGATTTGGGCAGCCAAATCATGGATCGCAGAAGAGCAGTTCGGGCGGGCTGAAGCCGCTCTCGTGCAGGCAGCACTCCTTAACGAGCACCATCGCGATTTACGGCCTCTAGTCGAGTCCCTCATCGGCACGCGTGTTCAATCGCAATTGTCTAAAAATACAGGCATGTCCGAGTATTGGTCTCAGCGTGGTCAAAGGCGATTTAAATCTAAACAGTTTGAAGAAGCTGTCTTGGATTTGCGTGTGGCGACAGAACTCGATGATAATCGGGTTTCTGACTGGATCATGCTGGGCGATGCTTATCGGGAAAGCAAACGATTAAAACCCGCCGCAGAAGCACACTATCGTGCGTTTCGGCTATTAAAGAAAACAGCTGACAAGAAAGACCAGACAAATCAGGTTTTGAAGAGGAAAATGTTTGGCTCTGTTTTGGCCCTCACAAGTTTGTCCAAGGATTATCCACTGGCAGCCAACGTCCTATTTGATTCATTGAAGGATTGGCCGGTTCGGGTGATGGACCGATTTCTGAAATCCATGGTTTCTCCGACATTAGCCCCAGCCATCCCTTTATTTTACAGCAAGCTTATTGTTCATCGACCGGAGCTGATAACGGTGAGAGAGCGCCTTCTGTTGTCAGCATTTGCGAATGGTCGCTGGAAGAAAGCGATTGAGCTCGCCGAGCCAATCATACCCAATCCCTACGCACCAGCGAAGTTGATTGAGGTTGCGGTGGAGGCCGGGTTTCGTGCGGGAGAGCCTCGAAGAGCTGTTTCGATACTTGGACAGAGACGCTCCTTATTTCCACGAAATCGGGGTGTTTTTGTCGATTTAATTAAGGGGCTCATGCGAGCAGAAATGTATGCGAGGGCTCGATCTGAATTGTCCATCGAGATGAGCTCATATCTGGCCGACGCAGAACTGCGATTTTCCTATGCAGTCGCTTTACATCAGACAGGTGATATCGATGGATTTACTGAAGAAATCAAGACTGTACTTGAGCTAGACCCAAATCACGCTCCAGCTCTCAATTACATGGGCTATGAGTGGGCTCAGCGAGGCGAGAATCTTGACCGAGCCGAAATTCTATTGAATCGAGCTTTGAAGGAAAGGCCCGAGCATCCAGCTTATTTGGATTCCCTGGGTTGGATTCTTTATCGACGTGGTCGATTTGAACAAGCATTAGGGTTGTTTCGTCGGTCGCTTCAGAGACTGCCCAATGAACCGGAAATTTTACTCCACATGGCGTGTACATTACGCCAATTGAAAAAATATAGGTCTGCATTGAGCTTTTACGAGAAAGCCATGCGTTTAGAGCAAAATGCAGACCGTAAAAAAGATCATGAGCGAGAATGGAAAAAAATCCAAAACTGACCATCTTTTCTGTTTTGATAATCATGGGCTGCGGTGGCTTTCCCAAGCCTCGCAACGCACTGAATGAGCCGGGTCCTCTGCTCACTTCCATTGACCGACGGGATGCCGCACTGAGGAGTCTAACGGCAGAACTCGATGTTGAGATTTGGCAAAGGGGCGAGAGGGTTAAGTTGCGTCAGTATTTGGCTGCGGATGATCAAGGTCGACTGCGCATTGAGGTAATTTCACCATTTGGGAATCCGCTCATGACCCTTGCCAGTGATGGATCCAGACTTATGATCTTCGACTCCAAGGAAGGACGCTTCTTCTTAGGTCCAGTCACACAAACAGCACTGTCCCGATTACTTCCCGTACCCATGTCCCCGCCCGAACTCGCGTCACTCTTACGTGGCGCAATACCGCGAATTCGAGCCGAGCAAACGAAATTGCATTGGGACTCAAAAACAGGCCGATATCGAGTTCATTTGACATCAGAAGCACTCATGCAAATGATTCATTTTGAGCCGGAATATTATCGTGTGACCCGATTAGAAACGCGCTTAAATGGTCGTGTCTTGTACAAGGTCAGGATGGGCGATTACTCGGGGACTGGGGATGATGTGATTCCCAGACGCGTTCGTTTCGAAGTGCCCGATGAAGACCTCAGTATCGACATGACGATCAAAGATTCATCGCTGAATCCACGGTTGGCATCAGAAGTCTTTACGTTAAGTCCGCCTCGCGGCATTGTTGTGGAACCAATCCCATAGGTTGATGTCACGTCAAATGGACTTAAGAGGATCGCTCAATGATGGCATTAAGTGCCTTTCTACATAATGCAAACATGGCCAACTCGCACTCGATTGTTGCGGCTGAGGCTCATTCGAGAACATTCAATCGCGCCTTGATAGAGAGTTTTGTCGGTGCTGAGCTTGTTGAGGAAGAGCCACTTGTTCGGGGTTTATCAAAACATTTGAGGCTCGCACGGGTATCACTTGATGACTGCGTCGCAGAACCAGGCGCAATCCAAAAACTGTCGGCCGAGGACTGTCGACGCTACTTAATTTTCCCAATTGAGATCCTTTATTTAGACGGTTTTCAGTTCCTTTTGCTGGCCATGGCAAACCCTTTAGATGTTCATACGATTCGAGCGGTCTATCGAAAAACCGGTTTAAGAATCCGCCCGCTGATCACGACACCATCAGACATCTGTTCGGCGATCGTTAAAGCTTATCAATGCCCCTTCGAACCCCTTATGGGTATCGCCCCTGAGGACATAAATGAGAGCGACGAAGGGGAAAAAATAGAATCGGAAGCAACACCGTTTTTTGATGCTTTCGAAAATATGCTCGGTCCCTATATTGCCGGGCAAGAAATGGTTGAACTCGATCCTCAGAAGGGCCGAAAAGCACTTCGTGCCTGTCTCGAACAGTCAGATTCAGTCAGAGATATTCTCTTGGTGCGTCTGATGGACCGCCTGATTGAGAAGGGGCAGTTAGACGTGAGCGAACTCTTGAAGCCAGACACCAATAGACGGACATCGTGATCAAAGGATTAATCCTGAAAAAATGATCTCCATTAGACCCATGCTGATTTGTCGCACGTATAAAGTGGGGACAGTCAAATGCTGAGCTTTATCCTGATGGTCCTCGGGGATTCATTTGATCAAGTTTCAGACGAGACGCTTATCGAAAGATATCGGGATGGAGATGTGGATGCATTTGAGACGCTGCTAAAGCGTTATGAGCGAAAGCTCTTCAATTATATCTTGCGGTACGTAGGGACGCGCGAAAGAGCCAATGATCTCTTGCAAGAGACTTTTCTCAAAGTTGTCAAAAACGCAGATAGGTATGATAGGCGGGCTAAGTTCAAGACATGGCTTTATACGATCGCTAGAAACCTTTGTATCGATCAGCTCCGCAAAGATCGTGTGCGTTCTGGTGGCGTGAGTTTCGAACAGAGTTCCAGCCGTGGAGACGGTGGATTTGCAGCAAAAGATAGAATCGCGGGGAGTCATGATGATGGGTACAAAGCGGTTAGCTCATCTCAATTACAAGAGCGACTCATCGCCGCTTTGGAGCGTCTTAACGACAAACAGCGTGAGGTTTTTGTACTGAGACATGTCGATCAGATGCGTTTTCGGGAAATCGCCGAATTGCTTGGCACGTCTGAGAACACTATTAAGAGTCGGATGCGATACGCATTTGAGAACTTGAGAGAATTATTGGCGGATTATGCTTCGGAACAATAAATATCGAAGACCGTTCGAGGTGGGAACACATGTCTGACAGCAAGCAAGATATGGAAAACCGCCTGGTCGAGCTTCTTTACGGCGAACTTAAGCATGATGAGGCTGATGCTCTACGCCAAGAGCTTGAGGCCAATGCTGAACTGAAAGAGACTTACGACGATTGGAATCACGTTTATGCCGTGATGGATGAATTACCGTTGGAGGAACCGGATCCAGCTGTTCATTACGAAATTCTTCGAGTGGCTCGACAACAAGCATCTGCAGACAAAGGCCCCGGCCTTTTTGAGCGTTTCTTCATGCTGCTCCAAAATCCTGCATTCGCGGCTTTGGGTCTGTTTATTATCGGCGGTGCTGTCTTTTCCATCTTTAAAGATGGTTTACAGGAAGGGGATGGGACCGTGCTCGTAGGCGAGATGAAGCCGTCCGCTTTACCCGCCGCGAAACCGTCAGGTCGCCCTGCCGCCAAATCAAAGCCGCCCGCCTTGCCCGCCGCGAAACCGGCAGCTCGTCCTGCCGGTAAGGCAAAACAGGTGGGTGCCGCCGCGAAACCAGCGTTACAGACCAGTTCTGAAGAAGAAACAAAAGCACGAGCAGCTCGCACACCCAGACCCTCCAGGAACTCAAATCGCTTGGCTCGCTCTCCTATTGGAGAATTAGACGCTCCGGCCGCTGCACTGGCTGCTAACGCTGAAGCGTCGCTAGAATTAGATACAGCGATTGACGAAACCGAGCTTGGTCAAGAACGGTCTTATGAACCGACCAAATCGGTCCGCTCTCGTGCAAAAAAACGAGTGCGAAAGGCCAAGAAAGCAGCCGCTCGCAGTGTCCCTGCAGGACAATCGAATGCCACCGCTCCGGGCGCAGCACCAATGACGGGTATCTTGGGCGTCAAGTCACCCAAACAGAAAACAGGCACGAGAAAGGGGAGCCCCCAAAGATTTGCTCCACCGCCCGCACCATCGGCATCCGTGTCCATCCCCCTCGAGGACGGTAGGCCAGAATTGGCACCCTCAAAGGAAGCCTCGGGGCGCGGCAACGTTGACTCGGAAAGTGCAGACGGGCTTCGTCGGTCTTCAGAGCCCTCGTCTCGGTCGAGCCGGGGTCCGAGTGTCAATTCGGCTAAAGGCGAGGCAGGAAGCGCAGTTCTTGGTCGCACAGATCGGGGTCGATCGTTGGCGGCGCTCGCGGCGTCGGGCACCCAAGCTGTGGCCGGTGGCCAATATCGCCAAGCGATTACAATTTGGAAGCAATATTTGGACGATGGTGGAAAAAAACTATCGAGCGCACAAAAGCAATACGCGTATTTTCAGTTGGCAACCTGTCACCACTCACTCGGGCAATTTTCGGCAGCACGTCGCTACCTGATCCGACTTTCTGGTAAGAACTCACCCTATGCAACTCGGGCGCAAGACATGCTTGACATGATCAACAAAAAGAGACGAGCGAGCCGAAAATCAAGAACGCCAAGAATACGCTCCAAGAAAGGGTCCAAGTCATACGATTCCAAACGGTAGCAGACAGCTCGCGGATGCTCTCCGCCCGACCCGTCATTAAATGATCCGGTCTCTCAGTCGGATGAAGTTACACGGCCGAGTGCGCGCATCAAGCTGTTCCACCAGAATCTTCTCGAATGCAAGCTTCACGGCGCCAGTCGAGCCTGGAAGAGTAAACACAAGGACGGTGTCACACAACCAAGCCTCTGCTCTCGATTGGACTGTAGAACTTCCGATATCTGAGTAGCTCAGCATGCGAAAGAGTTCTCCAAACCCCGGTATGTGTTTGGTTGCCATTGAACGGATAGCATCCGGTGTCACATCGCGTCGCGTGATGCCCGTCCCGCCTGTGAGTATCACAATGAAGATATCTTGCCGTTGCTGACAGAACTCGATTTCAGATCGAATTGCTGCCACCTCATCTTTGATGATCCGCCGATGGAGCACTCGATGACCCATGTCCTCTAATGTGGCTTGTGCATAAGCCCCCGATGCATCGGTCTCCATCGAGCGGGTGTCCGAAACGGTGATAACTGCTGTTCCAACGGAGATAAACTGATCATCCATAGGCCGAGACCCCTATCGTCAATCGTGTCGGTCGCAGTATAAGCATTTCATGGCTCTAACTCATACATTCTCTCCCGCATGGCTCTTGACGCACGATAAATTGCGTTGGTGGGCACGTGCATTTGCAGTCGGTAGTCTCATCCATGTTTGCCTACCCGACTTTGAACAGCCCGGTTGGGCTGCACCCCAAATCGTTGAAACAGTTGGCGCATTATTACTTTTGTGGAGACCGACCGCATGGGGTTTTCTTCTCTGTACACTCGGTACTCTTTATCCCCTCTTTTTCTTGAGAGATGTGCTCACGCAATCCATGTATCTCACTTGGGTTGGATTTTTCTCCTGCATGGCAACAGTGGTACACCGCATTGAGCTCATGGCTATTGTTCGATGGCTGACGGCCGGCACCTATTGGCTTGCTGCTTTACACAAAATGAATCGCGATTTCTTCAACCCAGAAATTAGTTGCGCCCATCATGCACTTCGCCAGCTCGATTCCCATTGGCAATGGGCTTCTTTACCGACTGACCTTGGCGTGGAATTGTCGATTTTGGTCATTGGAATCGAATGTATAATCGGCGTTTTGATAGTGCGTCGAAGCCTTTTGGTTTGGCCTGTTGGCTGCCTCTTTCATTGGGGTCTCACGGTGACGCTTGCACCCGCCTTCGGTTTGGTCATGCTCAGCGGTTATTGCGCTACCTTAAATGGTCGTCAGATGGTCTTGATCCGTCACTTGATTTGCAGAAGAAAGACGGTTTTATCCGTTTCAATCGCGTCCTTAATCGCCGTTGAGGGTTTGCTCAGTCAGCAGATTCCAAGTGTGATGACCGTTTTAAAAGCGGCCTTGTTCTTTGGCTCTGTCACCTTGTCTATTGGCCTGATCCTCGAGAAGCCTTCAGGGCATTTGGTCCAACTCAAACCAGAGCCGATTTACGTGAAACTCATTTTTATTTTTTGGATTGGACACGGATTAACGCCCTATTTTGGCCTACAATATCAACACGCTGCTGCGATGCTCAGCAATCTCCGTATTGATAGAGATTGTTACAACTCTCTTCTTATTCCGCCCCTCTATGCCCGCCATGATCCCTACATCAGGCTTAATCATGCATCTATTGGAGATGGCCAGAGACCTAAGCGGGAGGTGATTTTGAAAGAGGGGCTATGGAATTTAGTTGCTCTATCAACAATGAGGCGGAACTGGTGCATACCCGAATTAAGGCCAATTACTCTGGAGGGCAGCTGGACTGGACGTGCATTTAGAATTGGGGATTTGTGTTCCCCTGACTGGTACAGCCATTTAGGACTTTCGGAACCGCCATGGCCTGGATTTCAATTGTACCAAAAGAATCTAAAGCGTAGATGCCTGACGCCCTGTATCCACTGATCCTAGCCTCTCCCTAGACGCCTGTACCTTGCTTTATTGCTCAGATTATGAATACTCGCACAGCTTACCTACCGCGCTAAGAATGGGTAGAAATGAAGAATCAATCCGAAGATATTGAGACCTTGCGTCGACGACTTACTCGGCGAATGATGAGGACGATTAAGGGTTTTCAACTTATAGAACCGGGTGATAAAATTATGGTTGGGGTGTCTGGTGGTAAAGACAGCTACACCATGCTTGATTTACTATGCGGCGTTCAGAAACGGTCGCCTTTTAAGTTCGAATTGATTGCCGTTCACCTTGACCAGAATCAACCCGGATATGACGGCCGCCCCCTCGAGAATTGGCTTGAAAACTTCAACTGCCCCTATGAAATCGTGCGCCAGGATACATATTCAGTTGTGTTGGAATTGACTAAGCCAGGTGGCACCTTTTGTGCGCCATGTTCTCGGTTACGGCGTGGCATCCTGTATACGACAGCAGAGCGCCTTGGCTGCAACAAAATCGCGCTTGGCCACCATAGAGATGACACCCTTGAGACCGTCATGATGAACATGTTTTTCTCTGGGAAACTCCAAGCTATGCCGCCTGTCTATACGACCGACGATGGCCGATTCCAGGTGATTAGACCTCTCATCGAATGCGCAGAAAACGATATAGAAACCTATTCGCAGAAGAGAGCTTTTCCAATTTTACCCTGTAATTTGTGTGGGTCTCAGGCGGGACTACAACGGGTCAAAATGGGGGATCTTTTAGATCAACTTGAAGAGCAAATACCCAATGTTCGAGATGTTATGTTGGCGTCTTTAAAGAATGTGAGACCGACCCATTTACTAGATCCAACACTCAGTTCAAGTCGGACAACTGCGACCGACCTTGACACACAAGCTTGTAAGAGCAGTGCAGAAGACGGCTCTCTTGTGAGTATCGACGGCTAATTTCATCCTGGAGGCCAACTCAGGGAGCGTCCTGCGATGACGTGTAGGTGCAGATGAAAAACAGTTTGGCCCGCGCCAGCACCATTATTCACGATCACGCGGAAGTCGTCATAGCCCTCTTGTCGTGCGACTATCCCAGCGACACGCATTAAATGCCCAACCAGTTCTTCGTCGTCTTCGGTCATGTGGTTTAGCTGTGCGATCTCTTGTCTTGGAATGACTAAAATATGGACAGGTGCGGCCGGGTTAATATCTCGAAAAGCGACACATAGGTCATCGGAGTAGACCTGGTCTGACGGAATTTCACCCGCTATTATTTTACTGAAAATAGTGCTCATAACGAAGGCTCCGAAGCCCATTTTTAGTGGGCTTTATTCTTTGGTCAGAATCCGTTTGATGCCGCCATTGAGAAGCTTCAGGAATTTGTTTCGCGCCATATCTGCTGTTGCCTTCACCTCAGAATGGTCCAGTAAATCGTCCGAAAGCCCTGCTGCATAATTGGTAATACATGAAATACCAGCCACGGTCATACCCATATGTCGTGCCGCAATGACTTCACAAACAGTCGACATCCCGACGGCATCAGCACCGATGGTGCCCAGCATCCTAATTTCGGCAGGCGTTTCATACGAGGGTCCCTTTAACCCCGCGTAAACTCCAACTCCGACATGGATGTTCTGTTCTTTTGCGATGTCCTGAAAACAAGATGTCACGTGTCGGTCATATGCGTAACTCATGTCAGGGAAGCGGGTACCAAGTCGCTCATCGTTGTGCCCGGTCAACGGATTCAGTCCGGTCAGATTAATGTGATCGCTGATGAGCATAAGATCGCCCGGCTTGAGGTGCGTGTGAATCGCGCCCGCTGCATTGGTAAAAACGATTGTATTCACGCCCCAGAGGGACAGCGTTCGTACCGGATGGACGATTAGGTTGGGGTCGTGTCCCTCGTAGAGATGAACGCGGCCGGAAAGGGCTGCAACCCTTGGTCCGTCTTGTCCCACCCGACCCACGACCAGTTGTCCCGCATGACCTGCAACACCGACCTTGGGGAAACCAGGAATTTCTCCATAGGAAATCACGTCTGGTTCGACAAGTTGTTCTGCGAATGCACCTAGACCACTGCCGAGCACGACCGCGCAATCTGGTGCGTCTGCTCGACTCGTTAAAAACGATGCTGCGTTTAAGGCAAAATCATAAGGTTTGGTATCCACATACACAGCTTAACGGCAATTGAAAAACTGTCCAGCTTTTGAAAAAGAAAGCAATTGGGGCCATACTTGTCTGGTTATCCACCATCCAAGATTTTAATCGTCAAAATTCTGGATTGGGCTTTCATCGACCAAAAAAACTAAATGGGGGCTGAGTTTTGAGGTTAGCTACATCCTTAATTGTACTAAAAGACCCAGAGAACCCGATGATTTACTGGGCGAGACGGGGGCCAACCGCGCCATTCTTGGCCAGTTTCAATGTTTTCCCTGGCGGACTCGTCGATTCCACGGAGACGGACACATTCGATGATAAAGACCAGCGTCTAAAGGCATGTTTGATCCGTGAAGTTATGGAAGAGACAGGGGCTGACATCTCTTCGTCTGTGCACAAACTAGAGTACTTGGGTCGCTGGATTACGCCTCCATATTTGGTCTATCCCCTCGAAACCCATTTTTATGCTCTGTGGGTCGATACCGATGTATTCCGAGACGTGGTGCCCGGTCATGAGCTGGTTGATGGGTGTTGGATTACGCCCCATGATGCAATGGCTCTCTGGCGGTCCGGCAACGTTCGCCTCGTTCCACCCACGCAAGCCATTCTCAAGGGCTTACTGAGCGCTGGTGTATCGGGTGCCACGTTAGCACTTGAAAGCACTGAAGCGAGTGGCCGAGAACCAACATTTTCGCCCATTCAGCCCGATATGATGATGATCCCGTTGAGAACGCCGACTTTGCCCCCAGCGACTCATACCAACTGTTATATTTTAGGAGATAAAGAACTCCTGGTTGTTGAGCCTGCCGCATATGACGCGACGGTCCGTGCCGATCTCTACCAATACTTGGATGATAGGATTCAGTCAGGTTGCGAGATTAAAGCGTTTGTTACAACCCATCATCATCGAGACCATATCGGGGGTCTGGTAGACTGTCACGAGCGATATGGTGCGCCGATTTGGGCACACCGAGAAACAGCAAATCGAGTCGCCTTTGAGGTCCATGAATTTCTAGATGACGGTGATGTCATCGAGCTTGAGAATGGTCAGGCCTGGGAGGTCTTGTTTACACCCGGGCATGCACCGGGGCACATCTGTCTTTACGAGCAGCGGTCGGCCGTGATGGTCGTCGGTGACATGGTGGCTGGACTCGGATCAATTTTGGTCGAACCAACTGAGGGCTGCATGTCTTCCTACCTAGAAAGTTTGCGAAGAATTCGCGACCGTGCACCGACATGCTTACTACCAAGCCACGGACCCTATGTTGCCAACTCCATAGAGAAACTAGATCAATATATCGACCATCGACTCGCTCGTGAGCAAAGTCTTCTAGATGCCTTGCGAAAGACCGACGATTTCCTGCAATTGGTTGAGCAGGTTTATTCCGATACACCCCTGCCGTTGCGCTCCGGTCCGAAGGGTGGGTTAGCAGGTTTATCTTTGCTCGCACATTTGAACAAGCTGGTGATGGATGGATGCGTCCGACCAAATTCAGATGAAACGTGGACGCTCATAAACTCAACCGGCTAATTGACCTCCCGTAACGCGGAGATCAATGAGCCAGAAATGAGTTAAGGATGGATTATTTACCCAGCGTTGCCATGACAGACGCGGCTTTCTGACGGGCGAGTTCATCACCTGATGGTACATCCCCTTCAACCGTTTTTTTCGATGTCTTCGTCTTACTTGATGTGGGCTTGGCGGCTGTTTTCTTAGTGGCGGCTGTTTTCTTAGTGGCCGCTGTTTTCTTTGTGGCCGCTGTTTTCTTAGTGGCGGCTGTTTTCTTAGTAGCCGTTGTTTTCTTAGTGGCGGCTGTTTTCTTAGTAGCCGCGTTTTTTTCAGCTGATTCAGTAGCCTTTTTGGGCGCCGCCTTTCGAGTACGGCGTGTTGACGTCGGCTTGACCTCAACGGCGTCGGTTGTCTCCGTGCCTTTCCCTTTGGCTGAACTCCGACGAGACGTTTTTTCCGCCGTTACGGTTTGAGTCGTCGGGCCGCTTGTTTCGGCTGCGCCTGCCCTGGTCCGCGTCGTTCTCTTCGCTTTTGGTGCACTTGATTCAGTTGTCTTGGTGTCAACATCATCCCCGATTTTCGCTTTGGCCGCTGATTTTCGAGTCGTTTTCGAAGACGCAGTTTCAGTTTTCTTAGCGGTTGAGCGTGTTCGCCTTGGCTTGGCTTTTTCCACCTCGCCTCTTGCGCCCTCACTCTCTGTTTTTGCGGTCGCTGTCTTCGATGTCGATGCCGTTTCGGATGCGCCGGTGGTTTTTGTCCGACGGGTCCGCGTCCGCTTTGGATTTGCTGCTTCGTCTTGAGGACTTGTTGTCTTTGCACTGCCTGTATTTGAGTCTGCAGGCGTCTTATCTTTTGCAGCCGCTGTTCGACGAGTGCGTTTCGGCTTTTCAGCAGATGCGCCCTCTGAACTCTTGACTGGCCCCGTCTCGGTTGTATTTCGAGTCGTTTTTGGTGTGCGTTTTGTGCGACTTGGCGTCGCAGCTTTGGTCTCACTTTTACTGCCCCGAGGACTCTTCTTTTTCGTCGCAGTCTGAGAGTCAACGCTCGGGTCTGTTTGAGACGCGCCGCGAATTTTTCCGGCGATCTTCGCTTTGAGAACTTCGGCTGCCCTATCCGAGGCTGCAGCACCGCTCGTGGAGGCTACACCGTTATTTTCATCGGTTTTGGTTGTTGACCCTCGACCGTTATCTGGCTGCGACTTCGCTGGAGCCGACGTCTTTTTTGTTCGGCCTTTTAATTTTGCCTTCACTAGGTCGGCTGCATTGGTCGATTTCGCATCGATGACCTCACGAGTTTCTTCCTGCTTCGTACTCGTTTTCCTTTGGGTCTCCGATGCATTCTTCTTCTCGGATTTAGCCGATGTTTGTGCTTTTCCAAGTTGAGCTTTTGCTTTCGCCTGCAACCGTGCTTTTGCTGTTTCTTTCGCTTTGGACGCGCTCTTTGGCTTTTCCTGTTTTTCGGGACGAGTGGGTTCCTGTGTAATGTCTGATTGCACAGACCTTTCGGACGCTTCCTCTGTCTGTTCAGTGCTCTTCACCTTTTGGACAAGTCGATTACGAAGTCGGCTCGCGGCGCGTCTGTTGTTCTGGCTTGCTTTCTTATCTCGGTCTTGCTGGGCTTGTGCTGACGTGTCTACTGGTTCGGAGACTGTCGATCCGTGGTGATTTTGCACGGTCGTGGCTGCATCAGCTGGTGCCTGCTGTGCGGGCTCTAAAGTGCGTGATTTTCGTGCATTGCGCCGAGCCTTGTTACGTTCTCGAGCGGCGAGTCGTTTTTGTTCAGCACGATCGGCATCATTGGCAGCGTTGCTGTCAGTGCTCTTTGCTTGTTGCTTTTGCTCAGTTCCACCGCGTCGACCGCGACCTCGGCGACGTCTCCGGTCTCGGGGTTTATCGCTCTCTGCGGTTTGTATGGCGTCAGCATTGCCTTTTTCGTCTGAAGATGACGCTGTTTCATCTGCGCCTTCATTAAATTGTTCAGGCTCCAAGAACCCCACAACTTTTGGTGGTTCATAGGGTTGTTCGGCTTCAGAGTGAGGGCCACTACTCCCCTTCGACCGACTTTGTCGATCGCCCTCGCTTCTCTGGTGATCGCCGCGACTCGACCGTTTGCGTCCACGACCCCGATCTCGGCGGTCTCGACGGTCATTACGTTGTTCTTCACTCTGTTTTTCGGTCATCGCACGCGTGATGATCTCAAACGCGTCCCGTGTAGAGACGGCACCGATCTCGGGCACGATCTCGATGGTTACGTTGAAGTTTGCTTCCATTTCGGCGATGGAGGCTCGATGCAAGTTCAACAAATTGAGCGCGACAGGAACCGGTAGGCGGCCGCGAATACTGGCCGCCTTCGGTGCGCTGACTGCAAGCTCCTGCAAACGTCGCAGCATGGTGATTGAACTGACTTCCGTCGACATCACATACCCGGAACCTTCGCACATCGGACAGATGTTATGGGTGCTCGAAAGGAGCCGAGCTTTTACTCTCTGCCTCGATAACTCAAGGAGTCCAAATCGAGAAATGCGACCGACTTCGACGCGAGCTTTGTCGCGTTTCATTGCTTCTTTGAGCTTTTTCTCAACTTGTCGCCGATGTTTATTCTCGTACATATCGATAAAATCGATGACAACGAGACCACCGAAATCCCTCAATCGAAGTTGACGCGCGGCCTCGACCGCTGCTTCCAGATTTGTCTGGACGGCCATTTCTTCCTGATTCGATTGTCCTCGGCTCTTGCCTGAGTTGACATCTATGGCGATTAGAGCCTCAGTTGGGTTGATGACAATACTGCCTCCACTCGGAAGACCGACTTTGCTGCTGCTGATATTTTCGAGCTGTTTTTCCAGACCGTAATTACTGAAAAGCGGCATTTTGCCCCTGTAGCGCTTGACGCGTTCGACAACGTCAGGCGCATGCCTTTCAAAGTAGTCTGTGAGGCGATCCATGACCGAATCATTGTCTACAACGATTTCCGAGACATCATCGGTGAAATAATCACGAATGGAACGGATCACTACGTCGGGCTCTCGGTAGACCAACCCTGGTTTCTTTAGTTGTTCATATCGAGCTTGGCTATGGCCCCAACTCCTCACAAGAGCTTCATAATCCTTGACCAATTCTGCCTTTGTTCGATCTTGACCAGCCGTTCTAACAATGACGCCCATGGGCTCCGGGACATTGAGTTTGCTGACGATTTCTTTGAGTTTCTTTCGTGCACTTTCGCTCTCAATTTTTCGACTTACGCCGCCCCCGTCGGAGAAAGGCATCAAAACCAGATAGCGTCCAGGTTGTGTGATGTCGGTCGTAAGAGCAGCACCCTTGTTCCCAACTTCTTCTTTGTGAACCTGAACCAACAATTCAGCACCGGGCGCAATCGCGTCCTGAATCCTGAGTCTCTTGCCGTCATTCTTGATTTTTTTGTTGTAGTATTGCCGGTGAATGTCATTGAAAGTGATGAAGCCGTTGCGCTCTGCGCCGTAGTCTACAAAGGCCGCTTGAAGCCCAGACTCTACACTCACCACAACGCCCTTGTAGAGGTTCCCCTTCAACAATTCATTGCCTTCGGTGGCCACATTTAAATCTTCTAGTACACTATTCTCTATCGTCGCAACTCGGACTTCGCCCTCTTGAGCTGCATTGACGAGCATTCGCTTGCTCATGTTGAACCTTTCTTGGCGGCCAGCTTCCCAAGTGCCTCTCGGACAGTCCCAAACTGATTGGACCCGGGGCGAAAGTCAGCGCGCATGTACTGGTCGTCGTATCAGACCAGGTTAAGCGTAGGCCTCAATCGGCCGACGCGTGGATACCAAATAAATTACGTCATCAGAGTTGAAGTATAACGCCCGATATAACCCTGAGCAGCTCCGGTGTGTCACCGGACGACAGCGTTTGTCGAAGGTTTGTGCCGTACGCACTCACTCCACTCTTCGAGGCCTGTCTACCACAGTGTGGTGGTTTTGGCCAAGTTCATCTCAACTATCTTCATGGAATTGGCTCATCGGGAGGCTATTCGCTAACCGAGAGGGACTGATTACTCGTCTTGCGTCTTCTTTTTCAGGTTTAGGTTTAGTTTCTTCAACCCACCGGATGTTGCAGTTGTTCGTTTGAGGTCGAGTTTCAGCTTTGGTTTGGGTGCGCTCGTCTTTTCTGTCTCTGCTATCAACTCGGAATCCATGTTGTCTTGGTCGTCCACCTGGCTTGTGTTCGGCGATGGACTCGCCTGATGAAAATCGTCCTGAGTGTTCTCACGATTTGGTTCCGGTTCGTCTGGCCTGTCTCTGTCTCTGTCTGCGCCTGCATCGCTTGGAGGTGGCATGAGACTGGGGCTTTGCGCGTTGCTTTTAGTGTGTATTTTTAAATCATTGGTGTCTGGTTTAACCTGACTCTCATGATTGACTCCCTCATCCGTTGAGTCGTCCCGGTCATCGTTGAGTACTGCCGGTGGAATCGCTGGTGGCGTCGTGTACTGACGTCCGGCGTCTTCTTCGGGTGTGGCGTCTAATTCAATAATTTCGTCAATTTCTACGATGTCATCAACGTCGTCATCGAACAGGGCATCTATATGCTCAGCAGCGACCAGGTCTGATGCGTCCAGCGTAATCGTCCTATCATCATCACTCGCGTTCGATGACACCGAGGCTGGCGTCTTTTCGACAGCGTCGTCTTGGTCTTTTTCGTCCGTGGCTGGTGTGTCTAGCCCGTTTGCTGCACCG
Organism: Myxococcota bacterium; assembly: GCA_036337435.1. Taxonomy (GTDB): domain Bacteria; phylum Myxococcota_A; class Bradymonadia; order UBA7976; family UBA1532; genus UBA1532. The sequence goes on along the minus strand of JAYZEG010000058.1, from coordinate 77,612 downwards.
TCGTCTTGGTCTTTTTCGTCCGTGGCTGGTGTGTCTAGCCCGTCTGTTGCACCGTCGGGCTGTGACGTAACGCTTTGAGGGGCCTGCACGTGGGTATCAGACGTATCGCTTTGAGAGGTCTGGTCCCCGGTAGCAAACGTATCGTCGGAGACAGTCTCAGTCTGGCCCTGTCCTTCTGAGGTTGCCGTATTGCTATTTGGGACCTCATCGTGCCGATCATCGTCGGTTTTAACTGACTTGTCTTGTGAGGTTTCCGGGGTCTCCACTGCGATTTCACGGTCAGTTGTTATGGACTTGCCTTGTGAGGCTTCCGGGGTCTCCACCGTGGTGGCATCGTCCCGGTCTTTTTCCTCCGTGGTCGGTATGTTCGATGTGTTTTCTGTACCGTCGGTGTCAGGCGTATCGGTCTGGGAGATTTGGTCGTCGCTGTGAGATATTTCGTCGGTGTTCGACGTGTCATCAGTGCTGTCAGTGGTCAGTGCCTCTTCGTCCGAAGTCGGTTCCGTGTCCTGTCGTGGATCTTCATCAGCCGTGAGTTGGTCTTGTGCTGTATTCGGGGAACCGTCTTGAGCGAGTTCATCGCCGTCTCCGGATGTAGTCGACGTGTCAATAGCCTCGTGAGTCGCCTCCGATTCGTCCGGCTCATCGGTTGACGTGTTCGATGTGTCTTCACCGGTCGACTGTGTCGTGATGTTCTCTTCTACAGCGGAGGTCGATTTGCCATCTTTGCGCGACCGCCTTTTTTTGGATTTACGTTTTTTTCGGGCTCTCTGCCGGTCTTTTTTTGCCTTCGCTCTCTGCTGTTTCTCGAGACTGTCAACGTCAGCCTTCTGCACACTCTTCTCACTCTCGTCAGGTCCGTCATCTTGGCTGTCCGATGACATCTTTTCACTGTCTTGGCCTTCTTCAACGAGACTGTTATGCGCGTCATCTTCGGTCTGATTCGATTGTGTTTGTAGGGTGTCGTCAACTGCGTCACCAGAGTCAATTGGCGAAGACGCTTTCGGCTCAGTAAGTTCGCTGGCGAGCGTTTCGTCGACCGATACTTCGATTTCGCTGTCTAACTGGGTCGGTGACCCACCGAAGAGGCTTTTGATTAACTGAACAAGTCGTTTAAGCAGTGCCATGACTGGTTGCACCCTTTTTCACCGAAATAGGCTATATCAGCTTTTTCAGTTCGTTATGTGTGGTCTGATGATCTCCCTGAGAAGGCGGACGATCCGTCGACTCGCTCGAGTGGATTTCTGAGCTTCACCGAATGCTGACTTAATGGTCGCTGTCGCATTCAAGCCATCCGCTCCATCGACAAAGGATTGGACAGTTTTTTTCAGTTCTCCATCGAGTGACGGATCGTGCCTGAGCGATTCGACAAAATTGACGATGGAATCAATATCTTCGAGAAAAGCGGACGAGACCCGAAGTTTGAGGTGAATCTCTGATGTGAAGGCATCCAGGTCATCACACGCTTCAGCGATTTCGTCTACGAGCTCCTCTATGAGGGGACCCTCAGACAACGCACTCGCCCTCAGTTGCGCTAATTCTTGCTCTCGTTCTTCAGCCTCACGTTGGAACTGAGCAACTTGTTTATCGGCTTCTTGGGCTTTCAACATGAGCTCAGTCTGCCCTTTGACAAACTCGGCCTCTTTGCTGTTTAAGTGTCGGTTTTGCTCCTCAAGCTTTTCGATCCGTTTGAGTGCCGTCGCCAATTCGTCGCGCAGCGCTGTCATCTTGTCTTGATCAGGGCTACTGGTCTTCTGTTTAGGTAGAGAGGGGGCGCTGGCTGGCTCATCGATCCCGAATGCATCCTGAACACCGATCGTCGGTCTCGAAATCACCTTCGGGTCTGGCTCAGGCCGCCCATCTAAATCGTCGATTGTTCCAACCAGTCGAGGTACGGCCGGACTCTCAATGATGTCACTGACTTCTCGGGTAAACTCTTCGACCAAAAAGGTTACTTTAAAGTCACCACACCTCACTTCGTCACCTTCGTTAAGGGCCTCTTTATCAACGCGCTGGTTATTAACAAAGGTCCCGTTTGAACTCTTCAGATCCTCAACGTACCAAGAGTCTGTCTCAAACCAGACACGCGCATGACGTCTTGAAACCGATGGTTGGTTAACGAAAAGCGTGCATTGTGGATGGCGTCCAATGGTCGCCTTCGACGTCTTATTCAGGGCAAGATCCTGCTTACTTCCATCATCCGCTTGATAAACTAAACTGGCTTGGGCTGCCATGTATTGCCTCTCATTCTAGTCCGACGCCATGTAGCATACCTGGAATTGGCTTGGACTTTAACATCAACACGCAACAATTCGGCCTGGGTCCAATTTATCCCGATTTTTCGACACTTTTTACGTTCGCAAACCGGTAGATAGAGAGACGTTTAAATTTCAATCGCGACTTTTACGATGGCGGCCGTGATGTTGTCGTTGCCCCCACGTGCATTCGCTTCATCCACAAGTTGTTTGACAATAAGCTCGAGGTCGTTGCCTCGATCTTTCAATATTTGGCCGATTTCAAAATCGTGCAATAAGTCCGTAAGGCCATCTGAGCACATCAGATATTGGTCACCCTCTTGTGGCTCCACAACCGCGACATCAACCTGTACATCGTCGTCCATTCCCAGAGCCCGAAGAATGACATTTGAACCCGCATGCAGTTTAGCTTCCTGCTCTGTGAGTAATTTGGACCGGGTCAATTCCCCTGCCAGCGAATGATCGTCCGTCAAACGTTCGAAGACGTTACCGCGAAGACGATAACAGCGACTATCACCAACATGGGCGACGGCAAGTCCATCTTTAGGATCGTAGTGCATCAAAACGATAGTCGTACCCATCCCATCGCAGTTTGGATCAGACTGAGACCGATTATAAACGCGGACATTCGCAACACGGACAGCGTTGGACACAATTGATTCAGTTACGGATGCGCCGGGTAGGGGATCAAAGGGTTGAGGTGCTGTGTTATCATAACGCCAGCGGGACATATAATCGGCGACGCTGTCTACGGCAAGATTAGCAGCCACCTGACCCGACGCGTGGCCTCCCATCCCGTCAGCGACGACCCAAAACTTCTCTGTGTCATTCATGAAAACGGCATCTTCATTGGTCGACCGAACACAGCCGATATCGCTGTGCGCCGCCGAAGAAAATTCATAGGAGATTTGGTCAATTGATTCCAAACTATTCGAACTCATTTGTGAGATCCCTTGGCATCCAGAACGACTTCCGGCGCCTCATCATATAGCCAATTATTGATTTCTGACAGGTATTGGTCGCGACGCTGCTCGCTGGTCGCTTCTACTCGAACAACAAGGACGGGCTGGGTGTTACTTGCTCGGATCAGGCCCCATCCCTCTTCAAATTCCACTCGCACACCGTCAATGAGAGACACTGAATAGCGCTCCGAAAAGTGGGCAGCCGCTTTCTCAGTGACTTCAAATTTCTCAGAATCAGAGCAAGGCACGCGAATCTCGGGTGTGACATAAGTTTGGGGTAAAGAATCCATAAGATCGTCCAGCCCCCGAGGTGAACGAGCCACCAGTTCGATGAGTCGACCACCAGCATAGACGGCATCATCAAATCCGAAAAATCGATCTTTGAAGAAAAGGTGGCCACTCATTTCTCCTGCGAGCACGGCACCTGTCTCCTTCATTCGTGCCTTAATGAGCGAGTGACCAACTTTCCACATTTCGATGTTGGCCCCGGCCTGCCTCAGTGTGTCGTACATCACTTTGGAACATTTAACCTCGCCGACCATTCGGGCACCCGGCTGGGTCTTGAGAATGTCTAGCCCAAAAAGCGTCAGTAATTGATCTCCCCAGATCATCCGGCCTCGTTGATCAATTGCGCCAATTCGATCAGCATCCCCATCGAATGCGATTCCGAAGTCAGCATTGGCGGTCTGAACGCGCTCGATGAGGTCAGTGAGATTCTTCTCTACCGTCGGATCTGGATGATGATTGGGGAAGTTTCCGTCTGGCTCACAGTACAGCTCGTGCACTGTGGCACCCATTCTACGATAGAGTTCGCCTGCGGCAATACCACCTGTTCCGTTGCCTGCGTCGATGACGACACTGATGGGTTTTTCGATGGTGTTCAATCGACTGGCGAGGGCATCGAGATAGGTGGGTAAAATATCCGAATTTTCGCTGAGACCTTCGCCCACCTCAAAATCCGACGCTTGAATCATCTCTCGAAGCGTTTGGATCGCATCGCCATAAACAGACGCTGTTCCAGCGCAGAACTTAAACCCATTCCAATCCGATGGATTGTGACTGCCCGTAATGGATACAGCACCGTCTATCGGGAGTGTATACGAGGCGAAATAGACCATAGGCGTGGACACCAAACCGAGGTTGACCACGTTTATCCCGGTTTCCAGAAGACCGGCTGAAAAATCTTCGCTCAAGCGAATTCCGCTGTGGCGACAATCCCGTCCGATGGCAATTCGTTGGCCACCACGTCGCTTGATCATCGAGCCAAAAGCTCTGCCCAGCAATCGTACAAAATCTGGGGTGAGGTCTGTGTCAGCTATGCCCCTGATGTCATATTTTCTAAAAATATTTGGGTTGAAGCTGATCACTAGAGCAACTCCTTGGCATCTGAATTTTGGAGCGCGGAGACGACCTGACGCACGTCTTGCGCTCTGTCTCTGGGACAGACCAGAATCGCGTCTTCGGTTTGCACGACAACCAGGTTATCAACGCCGAGTAGCGCGATCGTAGCCGAGTCGGCATAAACCACGTTGTCTTCCGACTCGACGCTTAAGCAGCGTCCTTGAACGACATTACCGTTTGCATCGACATCAGCATAATCCGAGAGGGCACCCCAGTGTCCAACGTCATTCCAACCGATATCAGCGGCGAGCACCTTAATTTGCGGGTCTCCCTGGTCTTCGCTTATCGGCTCCATGATGCCATAGTCAATGCTGACTGAAGGCATGGCGGTAAACGCGCGTTCTAATTCTGTCCAGTATTGTGGAGAATCCAAGTGAGCGTCGACGGCAGCAAGCTGTTGTGCCACTTCAGGAAGATGCATTTCATACGCATTCAAAAGGGTACGGGCGGTAAAGAAGAACATGCCGCTGTTCCAGAGATATCGGCCAGAATCCAGGTAAGAGGTCGCCGTCTCAAGGTCGGGTTTTTCGACAAATCGATCTACGCTGTGAACACGATGAGAATCGAGTTTAAAAGAGTCACTTGCTTGCTCTTTCAGCTTAATGTAGCCGTAGCCCGTTTCAGGCCGGTTCGGCTCGATGCCGAGTGTAACAATGTGACCTTGGGCGGCCAGTTTGCAGGCTTGGCTGACTAAATCTTGGTACGCTTGAATATTCGTAATGTGATGGTCTGCTGGAAGCACCACAAGAACCGCGTCGGGATCTTTTTTGGCGATATGAACCGCCGCAAGCCCGATACAGGGTGCAGTATTTCGGGGGCAAGGTTCAACGATGAATTGGTCATGCGAGAATCCCGGCAGACAGTCTTTGAGTTGCTCGACATGAGTTTGGCCAGCAACGACAGTACAGCGGTTCACGTCAATCATCGTCTTCAATCGATTGATCGTTTCAACAATCAAGGGCTTCTCGGTTCCGATGTTGAGGAACTGCTTTGGACGCATTTGTCTGGATAACGGCCAGAATCGAGTTCCGGACCCACCCGCCATGATGACAGCCCAAATTGCCATCAGTTCTTTCGCTCCATTGGATCTTCCCAAGGGGGAATCGCTTCGTTTCGTGGTGTCGCGGTTGGATCCGCATTGATTCGCTGAGGCACGTTGATTTCATCGTCGTCCTCATCTGATTTTGGAGGCGCAACCGACGCGATCCATTTTCGAATGTTTGGAAGCGTTTCATTATTCCATTGAGCACTCACTCTGAGCTTTACGAAGTGGCCAAACAACCCCGTCACCATCGTTTCGAGCTCTTCCAGGAGGTACATTCGCTCGTAGAAACGTTCGTCATCATCCTTTGATAGGGCCGCAGGAATTTTGACACCAGAGTACGACATGTCTGCGCCCTTGATGACCGCTGACCATTCTCGACTGCCTTGCACAAACCGCAGTCTCGCTTCCGTTGCCAACTTACCCAACCTAAGCGCTGAACGGGCTTCGAGACTTGTGGGCGGATGACCACCGCGAAAATGGTTCTCTTGTGCATTGACGGTTGTTGAACCTACAACCAATCGATCATCAAACCAAACTTCGAATGGGGCCTCCAGAGTGGCCAATTGAAAGCTTTCGCCCACCGATTCGGTGTAATACCAAAGCCATGTCAGAAACTCCGGTCCGACGAATGCCACCCGGTTAATTCGTGTCAACAAGTCCATCTTGATCACACCTCCGTCATCGCTTGAACTGCGGTGTCTGCATCTACGAAATAACTGGGCTCGATTGCTTCTAATTGGTCCCGTTCAGATGCGAGTAGACCGGATTGAGTCGACTGGGCGGCCGCGTACGCACTATGGGGCAATAGGGTCATGCCAAAGGTCGTTTCAAACAAGTCCATGAAATCCGTGTTCATTCTTTGACTGGAACTAAAGAATCGAACCATGCCATCAGACAAATTCCAGACCATGTCGATCACTTTGGTTGTTGGCAAAACCCGACGTTTGAGTTCCATGACGACTCGCTCTTTTGCCTCAGCATGTTCATACCGCGACAGGCTTTCGCGCTTCTGTTCTTCCATGACGCGCCGTACCTCCGCCTCGGTGTACAGTTTGAGAGTCGTCGACGGAATCGACCACGCGTCGACGCGCAGTCCTAAGACGAGATAATCGGTCATGACGTAGGCACTGGGATCGAGATCGGTATCGAGGGCAAACTTGGGGTCACACCAGCCGATGGACCGGTCCTGGTCTTTCGACGGGTCAAGAGGGTGGAACAGATTTCGCTGAATGCCCTCGTCGAAGGCCTTCAGATAGTCGCCAGACAGCGAGTCGCGAACGCGATATTGTCGATAAGTTAGACTTCCGGAAAATGCGCCCACACAGGCCTCCCTTATGTCAAAAATGGCCCCAAACAGCCCAAGTCGGGTGGCGCATCCTATCGATTTACTGACTTTTGTCCAGGGAGAAACGGTCTTTGTGATGGAACATGATAAATTTCTCCATTGATGCAAATCATTGCCATCTCGCGATATCGGCCCTAATTTAGCCATGAATCAATTTCACTGTTCGATATCAAATCATGCACCGAACTCGTCACATCTGGATGTTATTGGTCCTTCTATGCGCTTGTCCGACCTTGAATCATGCTCAGGCAAACAGGGCATCTGATGAGGTCTATTTGACGCCACAAGCTTCTGATGACCTGACGGAAATGGAACAAGCACTCATCAAGCGTCTGAGAAAAGAAGGGCGACAGCACTATGCAAATGGGGCTTATGAACAAGCCGTAAAGAAGTTTGAAGAAGCCTACAAAATCTCGGGCGACGATAACTTTTTGTATGACCTTGCGCTGACTTTCCATGTTTTGCGTGACTGGGACCGTTGTGTCGGTCTCCTTGGCCGATACATCGATACAGCACCCGCCGGCCCAAAAAAAGACCGAGCATTTAATACGATGCAGAGCTGCAAAGCGAGACGTGAAATCAGCCAAACCTTGCGGATTGACAGCAGTCCAAGAGGGGCACGGGTCTATTTGAACAATCTTAAAACCGCGTCAAAGGGACAGACCCCCTTGGTTTTGAACGTCAAGCCTGGTGTGAAGCGTATTTGGCTTATCCTTGATGGATATGAGCAAGCCATCAGAGATGTAGATGTGAGTCGGACGGCACCAATGCATCTGATGGTCGATTTGAAACAACGTGTCGAAAAGGGGTGGTTGTTTGTCGACAGTGATGTCAGGGATGCGCAAATTTACTTGGACGGCAAACCGCTGCAGCTCACCCCACAGCTGAAGCCGTTGCCGGTTGCTGCTGGGCGTCACCAGATTCAGCTTCGAAGACAAGGTTTTGATCCATTCCAAGCGTTCATTAACATTGAGCGATTTCAGATGACTCGAGTCGATGCAGCCATGTCAAAGTCTACCGGTGCATCAACCTGGCGTTCTTCTCTTGGATGGACCGCTGTCGCCCTGGGTTTGGTCGCTGTCGTTGGTGGTGGTGTGGCCACTCATTTTGCGGATCAGGAATACAATGACACGCCCACATTTGAACGCCTCCAACGTTATGAATACATGGGGTACGGCATCGGTGGGACGCTGTTCAGCATAGGCACCGGTTTGGTTCTATGGGACACCTTTAGAAATCATATTTCGGTCGACGAGAAAAATCCTCTCTACGGAAACCCCATGGAGACCCCAGACCCTGACCAACTGGAGCGATGATGCTTTTGGACTCTACGCGATTTTCGTTCATCGTTGTGACGGTCAGTTTATGCGTTGGATGCGCCGATGGGTTGGCGCCGCCAGACGCCACGCCGCTGATCGTTTTAACAGGTGATGCTTCGGAGACCCCATTCACCATCGGTCGACGTGCTCCGTTTCCCTGTAAACGAGCCAAGATCAGTGGGCAAACAATTCAATTACCCAACTCTGATTGGGTCGAGTCGGAGCGGATTGAGCACAGCGTAGCCGTCGCAACATTTTGCATAGACCAGCACGAAGTGACTCTCGGGCAATATCGACATTGTCACCTGCGAGGGACTTGCGGTCGACCCAGGTTCAGCAATGCAGGCAACGATGACCAGCCCGGTTTTGTCGCTCGCTATTGGAGTAATCCGGACAAGTACGCATCCTATCCAGTCGTCGGCGTTGTCTGGGAAGATGCTCAAGCATATTGCCGGTTCAGAGGTGGTCGCTTACCGACAGAAATAGAGTGGGAATTTGCGGCCAAAAGTCGGGGACGGGCCATCCCGATTATCGAGGAGTCGAGCCTTCAAGTGTCTATCGATGGTGATTGCGCTTCTGCGTCGCACGCTGGGCAGATTGCCCTCGGTGGCTGTTCCAACGGGCCGTCAGCGGTCCAGACACCGGGGCTTGATATAACGCAGGATGGTGTATTTGGCTTGTATGGAAATGTCGCTGAGTGGACGGCTGACGAGTCTGATTTGCTCGCCTATTGCGAACCGGAATATCGGTCCGAGATGTACTTCAAGCGTGACCGAACAGGCGTGATTTCATCGACATTCGATCGCTCCTTATTCACGCAGCTGAGCGGGCAATGTATCGACCTGGATGAAAACGAGGCGGTCATCGGTGACTGTTATGCTCGGCTGCACACCAATCCTGACGCGTGTAATCAATCGTGCATCACGCTGGAGGCCGAACGGCCTGGCTCTGGAACCGATTGTCTCATTTCCTGTTTGCGTGAATTTGAGATGTGTGCGGAAAACTGTGTAGACGCTGAGGTCGATTTTTTGTGTGGTCAACTGGACGGGTACGATGGCTGCAGACCGATGCCTTGGTGTAAACCCCGCGAGAATCGCCAATCAGATAGCCCCCATGTCGCCAATGGACCTGGTCAAGCATCAGGCCATATCGTTCGAGGAGGCCATTTTCAGATGGCGCGGTCCTGCAACGCTCGGGTGACTCGGCGGCGTTCTGTTATTGAGGCTGAATCTACCCTCGGATTTAGGTGCGTGTTCGATGGCTCTTCTGGTGCTTGTCGCGCCGCGCAGAGACGAGCAAATTAAAGTCACTCCATTTCGAAGTCGACATCATCGTCCCGCCGTTCCCTCGACGTCTTGTGAGAGCGGCTTGTTGCCGGTTTTTTTTCCACGATCGCCGGTTTCATCGGCGGCTTTGATACAGACTCCGTCTTCGAGTTGTTCTCTGCCTCTCGGGCTCTGACTAGACGTGACTTTTTTTGAGCCGAAGAGGGGAGAGTTGATGTCGGACGGACCGAGGCTGGTCGAGTTGCAATGAGCGTTCTTTTGATCGGTCGCGTTTCATTGCCTGGATCCACGTAGAAGCGTTCAATCTTATAGCCATCCAGCCGAGCTTCTATGACCGCTTTTTTTGAGAATTCGATGGTTTTAGGCGTTTGTCCGAGTCGCCTACCTGTTTTCACGTCCACCAATTTTGCTCCGGCCGGTACCGTTTCAAATACGAATGGTGCCCGTTGCTTTCCCGTCGCGCTCACCGCTTTTAAGACGGAGGCGGTCTGCCCGTTGCTTACCTGAGTCTTCGGGTCGACCGTATCGGCATTAAGAGTTCCGGAACCCAATGAGTCTGTCTTCTTAATAGAAGGGGTGTTTGTCGCTTCTTTTCGGTCAGATTGGCCGAAATAAAGACCCAATGCGACCAGCAAAATGCCTGCAAAGGAACTTGTCAGAATCGATGTCGGAACTTTGTACCCTGGTGCAGGTCTAACGGGATTTCTAAGTTCTTCGCCAAGATTGAGTTCGCTATTAGACCACCGATCTTTGATTCGAACCAATCTGGAGAGTGCGTCTTGGTCTGCTATACCCGCATCCGCCCTTGAACTGCGCTCCAGCATATCCAGGTCATTTAAGAACTCCCTTGCTGATGCGTACCGGGAGTCTCGATCTTTCTCGAGTGCTTTCATGACAACAGATTGAACTGCTGGATGGTATCCATGCTCGGGATCGACATCTTCAAATGTTGCCGGCGATCGATTGGCATGGTCCATCAAAATGGCGAGGGGATTTTCTCCATCGAAGGGGACAGAGCCCAAGAGAAGTTCGTAGAGTAGAATGCCCACTGAGTAGAGGTCTGCGCGACCGTCGACTGATATGTTCTGCGTTTGCTCTGGTGCCATGTACTTTGGAGTTCCAAAAACCGCACCCATTTGGGTGAGCGTTGTATCGCTGTCGTCGGCTTTTCGTAACTTGGCGACGCCAAAATCCAATACCTTTACGAATTCCGAACCATCATCAATGCGGGTGATAAAAATGTTGTCCGGCTTGAGGTCTCGATGGACGACACCAGCCTCGTGGGCCTGGGCAATAGATTTTAACACCTGGCTCATGATGAGACATGTCCGATTGAGTTCGAGCCGACCGGTTCGCTTGAGCAGGCTCTTGAGAGTTTCACCCACGAGATGCTCCATAACGATGTAGAGAGAGCCATCTGTCTCCCCAAAATCATAGACGGAGATCGTGTTCGGGTGGGTGAGCTTAGATGCGGCTTGGGCTTCTTGATGGAATCGTCGGACCACCATTGGATTTTCGGTAAATTCTTGATTGAGAACTTTGACGGCAACCGTTCGACCAACGCTCGGTTGCTCGGCCGCGTACACGGTCCCCATGCCCCCTCGCCCGATCACCTCATTGAGCTGGTACCGGCCGCCCAGTGTCGTGCCAACGAGGTTCTTAGCTCGGTCTAATGTTGGTGGCCGTGTCAGTCTCGCTACGCCTACTTCCGACGCCTCTGAAGGAACACGTTCATTGAGTTCGGCCGGACCAACCTCAAGGTTCTTTGATGCCTTTGAGTCCAATAGTCGTTGGGACAGATTGATGTTTTCAACCATCCCAGTGCCATCAAACGGACAAATGTCGGCCTCACCTCGGTACCCGCAGGTTGGGCAGCGTTTTGCGTTAATGATGGTGTGTTCCGTCTCCATGATCTATAGGCTAGGCCGACTGACATAAATCGTCAAAGTCTGCGTCTCTTACACTTTATTTTAAGTCTACCCTTGATCCTGAGTGCCGAAGGTCGTAAACCGGCCAATATGAAAGATAATCAAAGCTATTATGACGACTTCGCCGGATGGTATGAAAACGAACGCCATCATGGTTATCACGCGCTTCTTGACCAGCTTCAAATCGAGGTTGCGATGCCTCTTTGTGAAGGTAAAGACGTTCTCGAACTTGGTTGCGGAACCGGTCTTATTCTCAAAGAAATAGCGCCTAAAGCACGTTCGGCTAAAGGCATCGATATCTCGCCAGGCATGCTTGAACAGGCCAAGGGTCGTGGCCTCGATGTCCAAGTTGCAAGCGCAACAGAGCTGCCATTTGAAGATGAGAGTTTTGATGCTGTCTATTCCTTCAAAGTGTTAGCCCACGTGGAAGATATCAAGAAGGCAATGTCTGAGGTCTCACGTGTTCTCCGACCGGGTGGTCGAGCCGCCTTGGAGTTCTATAACCGACGGTCTCTCAGATACTTGATCAAGAGACTTAAACGACCTCACCAAGTCAGCCAGGTCACGACCGATGACATGGTTTATACGCGCTATGATACCTTGGCCGACGTAGTCGGATACCTTCCCGACGACTTGAGCGTAGAAGATACGCGTGGCATTCGTGTCTTCACACCATTTGCTCAGGTCCATTTGGTCCCCGGTGTAAAGCATGCCTTTGCACGCATGGAACGGGCCGCTCGCGATCACGCTCTGACCCGAGGCTTCGGGGGGTTTTTGGTCGTGATCGTATCTAAGAGCTAATCCACCTGGACGTTGTCCTAGTCGCCGAAAAGAGCCTTGTAGTGTTTTGGGCCTAACTTAGCCCAGGTCTGCTCTTGGCCGTACTGTTGGTGCTGCACGGACATGGTCTTGCGCTGTATTTCGTTCTCTAGCAAATCTAGAATGGCCTGCTTCAGGGTTTCACGTTTGCCTACGTCGATTTGGATACACCCGGCCTTGGCCGCGATTTCGCTCATGCCGCCGCTGCGGCTTACAATGCTGGGTACGCCGGCTGCCAAAGCCTCAATGAGTGCAACTGGGTGGCCTTCTGAGCGCGTACCGATCTGACGACTCGATTGAACAAAGACCGTGGCTTCCAAGAAGAGTGCTTCTCGCTGGGCTGGCGTAATCATTCCTGGTAGACAAACGTCCAAGGAATGGTGCTTTATCTGCTCTTCTAGGGCGTTTCGATAGGGTCCATCACCCGCAGCCACCCAGATTAAGTCCTTTTGGTCTTTGAGAGCGTCGAAGACCAGATCGAGTCCTTTGATCTGCACGTGTCTACCCAACGTTGCTACGATGGGTCGCCCATGGGCTCGATCTCTTAGCCAGTGCCTGAATGAGTGATCGACTTCCGCTCGTTCAATGCCCATTGGAAGAACATATTGTTGGGCTCTCGGAGGTCGCTCAAGCAAATCATTAAATCGCAGCTGGAGATCAGCACTGACGAAGACCAACGAGCGACACTGACGATCGGCAACTTGACTCACCCGCTTCGAAATCGATCTGGGCATGGATTCTATAAGGGAAATATCACCCCCATGGGCGTATCCATGGACGGGAATCTCTGTACCGATGGTTGCAGCTAGGCCAGCGTATACGGATGGTAGGACCCAATGACAAACGAGTGCATCCGAATCAAGAACGAAACGGCGCGCCGTTTTTACCATCTCGAGGGTGATGGCCGCTCCACGAACTGAGCCCCACACGGGCTTAGCTTGCATTTCATCGGGGGCACCCGAGCCTCGGAGGAGACCTCCGATATCTCGAAATCCGACATAGGGACATAACCCTAAGGGCTTTGATATTGCCGGTCCGATAATGCGTACGGATGCACCCAAGGTCTGCATTTGATGAGCCCAACGTTCGATAAACGGACCCCTGAAAGGATCGGCCTCGGTTGGATATGATGTCGTCAAAGCCAGAAGGTTCAAGTCTACACCTCAGATAACGCCGAGTGAGAGTCAGTCATAGACTAGGGGTCTTCATGAGAACATCAAGTGCCGGTCTTTTTTTAGCGTCGATGTACAACTTGATTAGATGGGTTCCGATTGAGCCGCGTCTTTGCTTCCCGTTGTCTAAAATATCGCCGAACCCCTGATCGAATCAGCAGCCAGAAGATGGGCAATATGACCTTATAGATTCGAATGCCTGAGGATTCAGAACCATAGATAGGACTGACCGGTCGATCGATCACACGGGCTTGAACTTCAGCAAGTTTTGCAAGCACATCATTTGGAAATCCATACCGACAGTATAATGCTTGCAAATCGATGCGCCGCAGTGTGCGCGTGGAGATGGCGGTATATCCACACTGAGAGTCTCGAATATGCTCATATCCGCTACTCCAGCGAGTGAGCACTGTCAACGCAGCATTCCCGATTCGGCGGCTCAGCGGCATTCTGGATTTCAACTCAGGATGACCAAGCCGATCGCCTTTTACATAGTCTGCCTGATCGGCTACGAGCGGATCGAGCAGGCCATTCATTTCATCGGGATCCATTTGGGCATCAGCACCGACAACAACGACCGCATCAAAATCGAGTTCGAGCGTTTTCGCATAGCCTGTCACGATGGCTGCGCCGACTCCTTGATTATGGCTGTGGTGAATCACACGAACCCGCTTGTCAGGCCATTGGCTTGCAATCTCACCAGTCCCGTCCGTACTGCCATCATCGATGACGATAATTCCATCGACATAAGTCGGGATCGTTTCGAGCGTTCTGGGCAGCAGACGGTTTTCTTGGTGTGCTGGAATCACCACACAGATCTTAAGATTACGATACATTTCAGTGATGATTCCCAAAAACTGAGATGCGCTTGTTTGAGTCGACCGAGTGGTCGTCAGCGATATCCAAATTGAGCTCCGTCGAGAGTTGATGTGAGCCAGTGAATGTTCGCTTAGCCATTTAGCCTCCCCGCGAAAGCATGAACTCGCTCTCCATGTGCGCATATCATGCCAGATATCAGGCTTTTTTTCGAGTCCAGTAAGACAACTGAGTTCAGCGCATTCTTGGCGGTCGAAACTTACGTTTCTTTTTGGGTAGTCGGACGGGTAATGGCTCTATGGTGACGTTGCCTGAGACCCGCGCTTGGCAGCCTAGTCTTTCTTGTGTGATGTGGTACAAATTACCAATTAATTCTGTTTCAAGTGATTCAGGCGTCGATAAGTTGTCGGGGTTTTCGAGCACTTTGACCTTGCACTGCACACATGCGCCGATGCCGTTACAAAGGGTATGAACCGGTGCATCGCATGCTTGTGCTGCGTCAAGCAGACTGCTCCCCTCGGGCACTGTTGTCCGCCATTCTCCATCGGCGTTTTTAAAGACAACAGTGAACTCTCCAGCTTGGCTCATGGCTCAACTCTGCGCGTGGCAAGTTCATTTTGAAACTGTTCGAAGCAAATATCTTTCAGTCGTTCCGCCCGTTCTTTTTCAGTTCCTGAACCCCCTTCTTGGGCCGAAATTGGTGGCAATGCGGTGACCGAACAAGACCGATCAGCTCTGATCGATAGGTCTTTTGCGCCCTTGACCATTAACTCATGAGTTCCTCGAAGCACCAATGGGATGATGGGCAGGTCATGACGCACTGCGGCCATAAACGCCCCAATCCTGAACGCCCTAAGTTGTCCGCTTTCGCTCCGGGTGCCTTCTGGAAAAAACAGCACACTGGCCCCTTCTTCAACAACTTTTGCAATGCCTTGCTCGACTAATCTGGTTCGCTCATCCGAGCCCAGATCTCGCCGAACAGGAATGTGTCCGGCTAGAGTCAAGTACCAACCGGAGAATGGAACCTTGAATAAAGTGGATTTGGCTAGCCATCGGTAATCCCGTGTTAGGAATCCGCCGAGAACGAGGATATCGAGGGTTGATAAATGATTCGCGACCAAAATCGCTCGTGGGTTTGCTTCCAGATGTTCTGAACCATAGAGATGCCGCTGGATTTTCAGACCGTTTGCAGAGTCGCGACACCACCGATACATACACCACTGAGTCAGTCGGCGAGCACCGGGTATCCAACCGATCGAACACCCGATAGTTCCATAGAAGACGGCGCGAGCGGCTGTCTGACCCCAGTTGTAAGATGCTCTCAGGTAATTCATCACTGTCGTCTAGTTGTGCTACTCTCGGGGCGCGACTTATACCGGATTGAATCAGTTTCTGCCAGTTGTACGGGTTTTTACTGGTGATTTGGCCTGAGGGTTGCATAGCGATTGTCCCTGATTGGTCTCTCTTAAGGAACGCCCATGGAACGCCTGGGTCCCTATAAAATCATTCGCAACATTGCCAGTGGTGGTATGGGAGAAGTGTATTTAGCCGCGCTGGAACGCGTTGGTGGGTTCGAAAAGACGGTGGCACTTAAATGCATCTTGCCTCGTCTCATGGACGAGCAAAGATTTATTGATTTATTTGAGCGAGAAGCACGGTTAGCAGCGGTTCTTTCTCACCGGAATATCGTTCAGATTTTTGATTTTGGACGGTCTGATGAACGGGCTTGGCTCGCAATGGAATATGTCAAGGGTGTAGATCTTAAACGCCTTGCTCGGCGTGTTCAGACCCTACCTATAAACCTGATTGTCGAAATTGGGATCCAGTGTGCCCGCGGCCTTCACTATGCCCATAGAGCCAAGGACGCTCGAGGCCAGCCCCTCAATATAATTCATCGAGATGTCTCGCCTCAAAACATTCTATTGTCGTACCAAGGGGACGCAAAGATCGCTGACTTTGGTCTCGCGCACGCTGCAGCACAAGGAATCGATGATGATGGTGTTCTCAAGGGCAAATTCGGCTACATGAGCCCCGAACAGGCTTTGGCTAAACCACTTGATGAGCGCACAGACCAGTTTAGCCTTGGCATCGTCCTGTTCGAATTATTGACGGGCGTAAGAGCCTTCTACGATCCGGAGGGTGCAGCGGTCACTCTGGCCCGAATTCGCGATGGTCGTCTGCGAGCTGCTTTAGCAGATATTCAGCCGGAAATACCAGAAACGATCAGGCTTTGCATCGAGCGCAGTTTGTCTACGGATCGCAGAGATCGGTTCGCTGATATGGGCCAATTTGCAGCAACTCTCGAAGCAGCCGCACACTCATCGGGTCTCAAGTTGGGCGTGTCTCAATTAGGGGAATGGCTCCGAGCGACTATTCCAGAGACAGAAGACAGTGGCTTTGCAGAATTCGACGTAACGGGCGAAGGCACAGCCGTCGCCGCTGATCCCATCCTTAGCCCGGTGCTACCCCCCGCTCGGGACAAATTGGAGATTGTCTCAGCCACGGAGGAGACTTTTGCGGCAAGTCGTCCCGATCTGCCACCTCTTTTTTCTGAAACCACCATGTCTGAAAATATGGCCAACACGGTGGAGCCCAGTGATGCCACGCCATCCCAGTTTTCAGCCACTCTACTCGATGTTGATCCGGACTCGGCCGGCAATGTTCGGTCCAGGATGCTGCTCATGGGCATTCTGCTTGGGTTGACTGCTTTGATGCTTGTCTATTCTAACCGTGAGCCTGTTCAGTTGCCTGACGCGCTTGAAACCGGGATTCAGCGCACCAAAGCGACCGTTAAATCCGCGTCTGGTGTTCGCCCCGCAAATCATCATCAGAACCAACATCAATCGGACAGTGCGGTCTCGCCGCCCCCTTCGGATATGTCAGCCAATAGGCTCGCTAAACAGGCAACTAGACCCACACCACCTGATCCAGTCACCGATGAGAAAGAGTTGGACATTCAACAAAGAGCCGCTCAATCCGCGTCGAATCTGGTTAGGTCAGTTTCCATAAAAGCAACGCCGAATGCGCTAAAGCTGGCGCGGCGTGAAACACGCCGGGCACCCGTGTCTACTAAACCTAAGAACAAAAAAACGACAGCGAAACAGCGGCTCAAAAAGAAACGACAGCTCAGTGCCCGTCCGGTCCGTAAAAACACCGTTCAAAAAGCTGCACCATCGCCCGTCACGAAATCGTCAAAGAGTGTCGGATCTATTGAAAATGACCAACCTGTTTCAAAAACGACTGCACCCAAATCTGTAGAGCAGGTGTCCTCCAAGAGCTCGGTTCAACAGATTCAGAGCAAACCTCGGTTACGACCCGGTGCGGGTGGTACCCGTTTTCGAGCAATGGGAAAAGGCGCGGTAAATGGATGGTATGAGGTGGGTCAGTCGGGGAGACTACTGACTGCAAAAAGTCCCGATGGAGTCAGATTGATCATTCGCGTATTCAACAGGAACTCGAGGTTTAGTGCGGCGATTCATTCCAAACCGTCTGGGCAACTGACTGTAAACGGAATCGGAATGGGGGAGACTCCGATCGCGTCAGCCCCTCTATCGACTGGCACGCATCGAGTTCGTGTGCAAACGACTGATGGACGCCAAATGTCAGTGGTTTTTCGGTTGGCGAAGTGACAAGCAAACTTGACAGTGTCAACAGTGCTTGGCACCAAATTGTGACTTTATGTCCTTCATTCATCAGGTTTTTTGTGCAGCGTGTGCTGAAACGAAAAACGTCGAACTTGGCTTAAATTTTGCTAAACTTTGTCCTGTGACTTTGGAGTTCATTTAATGGTCCGCGTGGTTTACATTTGTTGGTTGTTATTTGCTCTTGGTTGCCAGGACACCAAGGGGGAGTCTCCTAACAATGAGGCCGTACCGAGTGGACAGGGCCATTTTGTTGCTGAAGATGGCCGCGCCTACACGTTGTTTACAACAAAAGGGCAACTCAATTTGCAAAGTCCGACCCAGGTTGATCTTCAGTCAGGCCGATTGGACGGCTACGTATTTAATGCCATCGAAGATGAAATCGTTGAACTCCGGATTGCAGCCGACCCTGCTCAAGGCTCTTTCTCCGTGGCCATTTACGGACCGCGTGGTCAGAATGGCTTATGGGGTCAATCTCTCGTCGCAAAAACGGGTCGTCAAAGGACAAACGTGCAACTCACAATTCCGTCAAGTGGACGATACTTTGTCTTGTTGCGGGTTGTGTCAGAGCCGTCTTGGACTGGGACGATCGAGATGGTTTGCAATGGGTGTCAGCCGCCCGAATGTGGTGATGCTCCAGTATGCGACCGGTATTGTGCTGATGGGTTTGAGGTTGGATCTGAAGGCTGTGAAAATTGTCGCTGCGCCGGAGATTCATGTGCATTGACCGGGTGTTCCGATGAGCGTGTGTGCCGGTTTTCTTGTGGCCGAGAACAATGCGAGCCAGGGCAGTCCTGTGTTGATAATCAATGTACGGAAGATGAGTGTGCTGCTTCTTGTGAGGCAACAGAAATTTGTGTGGATGGAGGCTGTCTGCTCGGTCGATTTCGGTGTTTGGATCCGCGTGACGCCTGTGTGGCTGAGTGTCCAGACCAGGAAGAACTCGTCTGTGGCATGGGTGCCGACCAGCCAACAACGTACCGGAATCGCTGTCATGCGCAATGTCGAGGAGCCCTCGAGATTATGCCTGGTCCATGCATGGGTTGTGATGCATCTAATCCATGTCCTGACACTTTGGCTTGCATCGGCGGACGCTGCCAAGAACGTGGTTGTGAAGAATGCGAACTGGCGCGTCCAGGCGACCGTGTCTGCACGGACCAGGGTCGGGAATACGAAAGTCGATGCCTCGCGGAATGTAATGGTGAAATCGTACGTTATGACGGACCCTGCATCCTCGGATGTAGCAGCGATGAGCAATGTGCTTTCGGCCAGAGCTGCCTTCCAGTTCCAGACCAACGGGTACCTGGTAATCGCGATGCTTGTTCCGATCCTGAAAATTCAAGCCAATGTGTCTTAAGTTGCCGCCGACCAAGCCAATGTACACCCGCAAATCCAACCTGTTCCTTTGATGCGGTGAGTCGTTTTGGGGACCGGTCTCAAGAACAGCGATCCCTGGGCTGCTATCCTCTCAGTGCTGATGACGGTCTTTGTCTGCCACGATGTGATGTGGGTAGGGACGAAACATGTCCCCGAGGTGTTTGTGCCCATGTTGAGTTTCTCGATGGTTTGAGCCTTGTCCGAGGCGGATTATGCTTAAACGAATGTGCTGAAGACGATGGATGTCTTGGTCAGAGTCGGTGCCTGCCTGACTTATCGGGTCGCCCCGTATGTCAAGCGTGTGAGTGCGAACATCTGCCAGAAGATCCGGTTTGTATCAATGGACAGTCATTCCGAAATGCTTGTGAAGCTCTTTGTCGTGGTGTGCCGCTGTCTAGCTCCGCTGCGGACTCGAGTGTCGAGGTTTGCGACAACATCGACAACGATTGTGATGGCGAAGTTGATGAAGACCTCACCCGCTTATGCGACCAAGACAGAGATATTTGTGGCCGGTTTCAACTCTGCGACGCGGGATCTTGGGGTGAATGTGTTCGTTTGCAGGCCGCAGAGGTTTGCGATGGGCTCGATAACGACTGTGATGGATTGGTTGACAACGACATCAGGCAGAGATGTGGTTCCGATGTTGGCGCATGTCAATTCGGTCAACGACTATGTTCCTTAGGCCAGTGGTCCGATTGTCGTGGTGGTGTCAGTCCCCAACGGGAAGTCTGCGACCAAATCGACAACGACTGTGATGGGCAAACGGATGAGAATCTCGCTCAGCAACAAGAGGTGTGCGATCAAATCGACAACGATTGTGACGGGCGAGTAGACGAAAATGTACCGGTCGCACGCGAGAGGTGTGACGGAATCGACAATGATTGCGATGGGTCTGTGGACGAGGGACACATGCCGGTCGCTATCGGTTGTGTTGTTGGCGATGAAGATGCATGTCAGGATAATCGGCCGATTCGGGCGCTCGTTCGGCGCTGCGGTTCGAATGTTGGTGAATGTCGTTTTGGTCATCAAGTCTGTGAAGAAGGCTCTTGGGGTGAATGCATTGGAGGTCGATTGCCAGCCGATGAATCCTGCGATCAGAGTGATAATGATTGCGACGGTTCGGTTGATGAAGCAGAAAATCCTATGGGTGCTCAATTCGAAAGCATTTGTGATGCAGCCTGTCAGCGTTGTGATGCCATTTGGCAGCCGGTTTGTGTCCCCGGCCAGATGTTGTATTCGAATCCATGTGACGCGGACTGCCTCGGTGCTGACGAAGATGCCATCCAGCAGCCCGGTGAGTGCTTTGAAGACATTCCGCCCATGCGTTGTGCCGTTGATGAACAGTGCAATCAGTCTGGCTTAATGGGGCAATTTTGTACGCGGGGTCGAGTCCAAGAAGACCGGGGGCTGCCCTTGTCGCCTCGAGCGAGCTGCTTTGTTCAGTACGGTCAATGTGGGTGCGTCAATAATCAGTGTGCCTTTCAGTCGACTCGGCTGTTGACACGTTGTCTCAATAGCCTCGGGCCATGATGCCCTTTTGAGTTCAACCTCGGTCATGGTGGATTTTCGCTGATCCGCTTCTCTAACTTTGCCGAATCACTCTCCAGGATCTTGAGTCGTCGACAATGATGATTACCCGCCCAGCCGACCAAGTCTGATGAGAGCTCTCCGAGCACCGGTAGTGTTTGGTTCGGTGCACGTTCGACTTGTTGTTGGAGTTTTAGGAGGGCACCCTCAGATTCGTTGACGAACGCAATAGACACCCGCTCCCAACCAGCTCCAGCCTTAATTTCGAAGCCAAGTTCAAGACGATCCAAAAGTGCATTTGGAAGATTGTAGCGCAGATAAAATAGACCCGTCCCGGCTTCGGGTGGATCCCAATGTTTGACACCCGCCGAAGGTTGACCTCCGCAGCTTAATAACAAGCCACACAACAATAGGATTGCCTTCACTCTCACCCTTGCAGTATACGCCCATTGGAGAATTTATCGAGTTTTGGCGACGGACTGTATTTTCGAGTACAATAGGCTAGAACGAAGGCTTCACACTCGTTTGAGTGCAACAGACGGAGCGCCTACCCATAATCGGGAGGCTCATTCGGTGTTGCGGAGCCCAATCAAAAACACCTGATTGCCTGGAGCATGAGAGCCCGGGACGAGAGGGAGACGATGAGTAGACTAACCACACGCTATTTTCGCAATGCAAAGCTTGAGGAGCGCAAACTGGTCATGGTGACCTGTTACGATGCCACCTTCGCTCGATTGGTCGAGCAAGCGGACATTGATGCCATCTTGATCGGCGATTCGTTAGGCATGGTGATACAAGGTCATGAACATACTTTGCCGGTGACCTTAGATGAAATCATTTACCACTGTCGGGCAGTTGCTCGCGGATGCCGGCGACCTCATTTGGTCGGCGACATGCCATTTGGGACCTATCAAGCCTCGCTTGACCAGGCGCTTGAAAACTCAACGCGCCTCATGAAGGAAGGCGGTGTTCAAGCGATCAAGATCGAGGGTGGACGAGAACGAGCAGAGTTGATCCACAGATTGACGACCGCCGGCGTACCCGTCATGGGTCATTTAGGTTTGACCCCGCAGTCCGTCCATCAATTTGGTGGTTATCGGATTCAAGGCCGTAGCGATGATGCAGCAGACCGCATCCTAAAAGACGCAAAAGCACTCCAAGATGCCGGATGTTATTCCTTGGTGTTGGAAGGCGTACCCGCCACGCTCGCGGCTCAAGTCACAAAGGCACTCTCGATTCCGACGGTGGGTATCGGAGCGGGTGCCACGTGTGACGGGCAAATTCTGGTTTTGTATGATTTGCTTGGTTTAGACGAGCGTTTTAATCCCAAATTTCTGAAGAAGTATTCGAATCTGAGTAAAGAAGTTGTCGACGCACTCGCAGCGTATCGACATGAAGTGAGAGATGGTGCTTTCCCAGCATTGGCTCACAGTCACCATTAAGCCTGATTTCAGCTGAAGGCTCCTCGTCTTACATGCACCTGCTCTACTCCATACAAGACGTCCGTGTCTTCACTCAATCCGTGCGTGACCAAGGCCTAACCATCGCTTTTGTGCCAACCATGGGGTTCCTTCATAGCGGTCATCTTGCTCTCATGAGTCAGGCTCAGAAACACGCCGATATGGTTATCGCCAGCATCTTCGTTAATCCAACTCAGTTTGGACCCGATGAAGATTATGATTCATATCCAAGAGACGTGGCCGGTGACCTCGAGAAGGCTCGCTCTGTTGGCTGCAATGCTGTTTTTTTACCTGATGTACAGACCATATACCCTGATGGCTCTGTGACATGTGTGTCTGTATCGACGTTGACGGAGCGTTTGTGCGGAGCAAGTCGCCCAGGACATTTCGATGGTGTGACCACCGTCGTCCTCAAACTCTTCAATATCGTCGATTGCGATGTCGCTGTTTTTGGAGAAAAAGATTACCAGCAGCTCGCTGCCATCCGCCGAATGGTACGCGATTTGAATTTACCAGTTCAGATTATCGGTCATCCGATTGTGCGTGAATCCGATGGTCTCGCAATGAGCAGCCGTAATTCTTATTTAAATCCGTCAGAGCGAAGGCAAGCTCTGGTTTTGTCAATGGGTTTAAAAAAGGCTCTGGTCGCTTGGCGTGATGGGGTTAGAAATGCAGTGGACTTACGCGCTATCGTGCACGAGACCGTTTCAAATTCCACCCTTGCACGAATTGATTATGTGGAGATTTGTGACGCAGATTCACTGGCACCCATTGAGGGTGTTTGTGACCGATTGACCTTAATCGCCATAGCCGTTTATTTTGGTGAAACTCGACTCATCGATAATTGCCTCCTCGATCCCCGCAGCCAAGACTCGTGAATGCGGGTCGTGAGTATGCGCATCAATTGGGGATTGATGTTATGCAAGGCGAACGTATTCGTGCCTTTGGCTCCCGTTGGCTTATTCAGTCGAAACGTGGTTTTGAACCCTGCCCTTGGGCATTTGATCTTGCACATTTTGTACCGTTGCGACGGTCTGATCGGGTGCTGGATCTCGGATGTGGGGTCGCGCCAATTATGGTCGCCCTCTCGGTGATTGAGCCTCGATTAAAGGGGGTTGTTGGCATTGAATTAGACGAGGTCCGCGTCGGTCAGGCACAGCGTAATCTCCGACTCAACCGAATGGACAAGGCTCTGGTTATACGTGCTGACATTCGGGCCTTGCCAATCCCCGCTGCGTTCGACCTTGTGGTCGCAAATCCGCCTTTCTATCCCATGGGATGGGGTCGACAAAGCTCTCATGAGGATCAGTTGAGTGCCACTCATGAATTGAATGGAACCTTGCAGGACTTTATTGGGGCTGCGCGGAGGGCAATGAGAGAGGATGGACACCTGGTCTTGATTTATGACAGTTCGCGGTTAGAGACACTACTGCGAGCATTGCCGAGTCACGGTTTGCTGGCAAAAAAGATGAGATTCTTGGAGGATGACCGAGGTAAAGCATCCCGAGTGCTGGTCTTGGCAGGTCGAGGTGGAGCGGGTTTAGCGGTGGATACCCATCGCTCGATGAATTTGGGGTAGGCAAGATGGAGCTTTTGTACAAATGGGCTGTTCTCTCGGCTGTCTTGTTGGTTGCCGCGGCTGCCCTGCCCAACGTCAAAATTAAATCTCCATTTGCGGCGGTTTTTGGTGCTGCGGTTTTCGGTGTGATGAATGTCATCTGCGGCTGGTTCTTGGAGACCATCATGGGCATGATCTTATTTTTACCTCGGATTCTCACGTTTGGTCTTCTCGGTGTTTTGGTTCCCATCGGGGTCAATATGATCCTTCTCAAGATGGCTACTGGTGCCACCGATGGAGATATTGAAATCGATGGCCTTGCGGGGCTAGCGGCACTGTCGGCCATTGTCAGCGCGACGGCTGCCGTTGCATTTTGACGTGTCTACTGTGGACACTTTGCCTCGATGACGCGATCATGACCGGCGTAGTCTTTATAGATGCGTATGTCTCGGTAGCCTTCTGCCTTGAAAAGCTCGCTCACTGAATGGCCTTGGTCAAAGCCAATTTCGACTAATATCATTCCGCCTTCGTTTAGATTCTGGCGTGCTTTTGTTGAGATCAAACGATAAAAAGTCAAGCCATCGGTTCCGCCGTCTAATGCCATCATCGGCTCATAGTGTTTGACAGACGGCATCAGCGTCTCAAGCTGTGGATGCGAAATATAGGGAGGATTACTCAGAATCACGTCAAAAGTGCCGTCAATGGCAGTAAAAGCGTCACTTTTTTGGATCGTGACATTGTTGAGCCCGAGTTCATCTCGATTTGTTTGTGCCAAGGCCAACGCGTCATCGCTCAAATCTGTGGCCAAAACTTGCGCATCGCGTCGCGTCGCTGCGACTGCCAAAGCGATACATCCGCTTCCACAGCAGAGATCTAAGACTTTTGGATTCGCAAGACCACGCATTCGTTCTAGGCCATGTTCAACCAAATGTTCCGTTTCCGGCCGCGGTATGAGCACCCTCTTGTCCACGGTAAGTTCAATCGTCCAAAATGCCTTTCGTCCGATAATGTAAGCGACGGGCTCACCGTCTCCACGTCGAGCAACCAAGGCGCGAGTCGCAGAGAGTTCGTCACCAGAAAGCGGCTTGTGGTGCTCCGTGTACAGTTGCATACGACTCATATTGAGCGCATGAGCAATCAGTAGTTCTGCATCAAGCCGCGCGCTTGCACTGCCCTTTCGTTCAAAAAAGCCGGTGGTCCACTTCATGACCCGGCCGAGGGTCCAGACATCGTTATTCATCACTGCCGCGCTCGCCTTGTCCGCTCAATGTACCGCCGATTGATGCGGTGGTTCTTAAAATAGCGCTTCAGCACCTGTCGACAATCCATTCGTTCAACGCATTCTTTTATGGGGTGTACATCGAGTGATTCGAACAAAGCCCGACTGAGTGTAATGGACAGATACGCCTTAATTCGATCTTTTGACCGATGGTTTAGACGTCTTCGGGTGTTCTTTCGTACGATATCATTGAAGGTCAAGGTTATGGAGTCAACATCTGGCAATTCACTGAAGACACCTCGAGCGCCCTTTGCATACTGTGTGCGTCCAAAGAAGATCCATTTGACGGCTCGTGTGATCAGCTCGGTATTGCTGGTGTCACCAACAGGATGCCAAACGGATAAGGTGATCCGGTTTCGAGACTTGTCGACCTTCTCCCATCGGTGCCGTCTTGGTGCATGAACCAGGTAAATGCCCATCAGTGTCTCGACGTTTCGTTTCACGTCAGCATCTGGATCAGTGTCGGCATACACACCAACAGATGATTGTGCATGACTTGATCCTTTTGCCAGCGCAGCGGTTACATCGGCGGTGGTGAGGACCACAAGGACAAGTAGGTATTGATTCATGAGCGCTCGCGTTTGAGTTGTCGGCCCATGAGCTCCATGAGTGCAGTTCGGGCTGGTTTGTCTTCATAGAGAATTCGAAAAACCTCCGTTGTAATCGGCATCTCAATATTTTCACGCAAGCCTAGGTCATACGCACTCTTCGTTGTACGAACGCCCTCAGCAATTTGTTTCATTTCAGCCAGAATATCGGCCAGACTTTGCCCCCGTCCTAATTTTACGCCCACCGTTCGATTGCGGGACAAATCTCCGGTACACGTGAGGACAAGATCACCCATTCCTGCCAAGCCGGACAGGGTCAATGGGTTTGCTCCCATGTGAACAGCTAGGCGGGTTATCTCTGCTAATCCACGTGTGAGAAGAGCAGCTCGAGTATTATGTCCTAGCCCCATTCCGTATACGATGCCCGATGCGATAGCGATGACGTTTTTCAACGCCCCACCCAACTCAACTCCAACGACATCATCCGTCGCATACGTCCTGAAATAGGGTGTGCTAAAAACAGTTTGAACGAGTTTACATCGGTCGCTATCTCTCGCAGCAATTGTCACAGCTGTCGGTATTTCGAGAAGTGTTTCGCGGGCAAAACTCGGGCCGGATATATAGGCTAAATCGATATGGCGCTCAGCAGGCAGGCATGCCTTAAGCACGTCGTCCATGGTCATCAAGGTTTCGTTTTCGATGCCTTTCGATGCGCTCACGATGGGTATTGAACAGGGCAAATGAGGAGACATGTTTGCCAAGACTTCCCGCATGGCATGGCTTGGCACGACGATGCAAACAAGCTCAGAATTTGACACTGACTCGGCTAAATTAGTGGTCGCCTGTATGTTTTTGGGCAGCTCGATGTCAGCTTGATAAACTGGGTTGTGATGAGTCTGATTGATTCCGTCAACGATCTCTTTGGATCTCGCCCATAGATGGACAGGCCCCTTCTTTGCCAACACCGTCGCAAGTGCTGTACCCCAACTGCCACCGCCGACCACCGTTGTTTTCATGCTCAATCGCTCCTCAGCTGCCCGCCATACATAACACAGTTCGTTCACAAGTCGTCGCCCTATGCATGGGGTGCGACCATCACTGCAATTCGGAGGAGAACACTCTTGGTCGGTTTGTCAGCATCATATGCAGCGAGTTCGACATCTCCCTCTGACAGATACTTACGAGCACAACCGCAAATCCAAATGGAACCGTTGACTGCCTCTCCGTGCTGAGTGAGATAGGAATACGTCAAACGATAAGTACTCTCCCTCGGTCCACGAACCAGTTCATGAAACAATGGGATACGGCGACTTTTTCCCAGTGTCGCTTTAACACCCAACCCATGTCGTATGATCTCAACACGGGCTCGATTGCAAGCGATGCTTGCGAGGACACTGCAGATACCCAATGTCAGTGCCGAGCCCAGTCCAACAGCGGTCACAAACCGGTTGCCTACAGCCAAACCAACGAGGCCCAAACCCAAACCCCAAAAGAAAAACTCGCGGGTGATGACTGAAATAGGCGTTCGCCAAACTCGTCCACGGTAGGCATCGCGTATGCCGTATGTCCTTGGTGCCTTGGCGGGCAGAACGAGTTTGCCAGCCTTCATCAATGCGACCTGGGCACTCTATTGACCGCGTCGGGAAATCCGTCTGGGTAGTTAATTTCTGCGTCTGACTTCCGGACATAAATCGGCTCGAGCACAGACAGCTTGGGCACCTCGTTCGGTCTGATATATGGCGCGAGGAGGGCTGCCCGGGGCGCATGCAAGTCTGCGCCTTCGACCACCGTTGCATTGGTATTCTCGGTCAGTTCATCCCGATATTTCAGGGCACCATCGCCAACCAATCGCCATGGAAAGGATGGATCGAGAAACGACCAAATTTTTGATGGGTGACAGCAGATAGGCTCAGTCAAAGAGCCTCCTTCAATGTAGATTTCACCACGTCTGGCATCGATTACAGCGACGGCAGCGTCACCCCCAACTCCTCGGCACAATGCTTGGGTCGTCCGCACACCATACAAGGGTTTATCGGTGGCGAGTGAAAGCCCCTTTAGAGTCGCTAAACTAATTCTCAAGCCTGTGAAACTACCCGGTCCTAGGCCGACGCAATAGCCATCGAGCTCGGCGAGCGTCAGGTCTGACTCATCCAGTATGAGATGAATGTCGTCGAGCAAGTACGGACCATGAATCCCACCGCGTTCCGAGCTTTTCTCCACAAGTGTGGTGATAGAGAACCCGCCATTTGACTTTTGCCCGTCATGAATACGAACGAGTGCAATGGACTCGGTGGAGGTCGCTGTATCAATGCAGAGTATGAGCATGATCCACTCCCTATGAATTGCTCAGACGCCACGTGCGTATCGCATCGTTGCTGAGTGCAAAGATAATGAGTGCTAAAATTAAAAACACACCGATTTGATGAAGAATCATGTGTGCTTTTTCAGGCAATGGCTTTCTGGTGACCATTTCTATCGAGGCAATGAGAATCTGTCCGCCATCGAGGGCTGGAACAGGCAGGAGATTAAATAGACCTATACTTAGGCTGAGCAGCACCATCAGTCTGAGAAATCTGTCGAAGCCAGCCTCTGCAGCACTACCGGCAAGGTGAAAAATTGTTAGCGGCCCGCCTAACTGGGTGGGACTCACCTGACCCGTGAACATCCCGCTGATGCTTCTTGCCGTGACTTCTATTTCCCTTGGAACATCGGTTTTTGCCCGAAACCACCCGTGCGACCAGCGGTCCTGACTCTCTGTGAGCTTCGCAGGGACCATGGTTTGCCGTGCGAGCGTAAATCCCTGAATCCAGATGGGGACGTCTCCTGCGAGAGGATGCTGCTGAATCTCCCTCTTAAATTGGATTCGATTCTCCATTTGAACGCCATTTCGTAACCAAGTTATGTTTTTTGAGCGCGCTGGGTCATCGTTTAATTTGGAGCGCAGAAACGTTCCCAGACTGTAGGATTGGCCATCAACAGAGAGCAGGCAATCTCCTGGCTGCAGAAATCGGGCCGGACCGGCCGGATCCACACTGCTGACGCACAAACTGGCGTGAAACAGGTTGAGAGGACCAGTGTCAGCAACATAGTCAATCGTCCCCCGGACCTTTCGCTTCAAGATGGAAAGACCCTCAATAAGCGGGGTTGTCAATCGTTCATAGTGCACCTGGACACGTTGACCTGATTCCAATGCTGACAAAGCGCGGATGACATCAGTATATCTGCGTGTTTCTTGGCCATCGACCGACAGGATTCGATCGAACGTCCTTAAGCCGGCGCGATAGGCTGCACTTTGCTGGGACGTTACGGCAATGTTGGCATCGAGTGCGTCTACTTGGTATCCGATCAGATAATCAGTTTGTTCGAAACCGAGCAGCTCATGTTTACGCTGAATTGCTCTGGGCTGAATCTCAAGATTGATCGGACCCTGACCCGCTCTTTCAACCCCGAGTTTGACAGCACCTTGTTCCGGTTTATACGCCGACAGTCGCTCCTTAATTTGCCAAAATGCATGGACGGGTTGGCCGTCTATCAGCGTGATTTTATCGCCGCCCCTTAAACCCGCTTGATAAGCTGGCATTGATGAATCTACTGCACCGACATCGCTGCTTGGCACTCGAGCTGTTTGCTCACTCAGGGCGATGAAGGGCACGATAAGCACAAACGGCAGAAGCAGGTTCATTCCCGGGCCCGCTGCATAGATCAAAATACGGATCAGCGGAGATTTGTCCATCAAGCTTCGGCCGATATCTGATTGGTCTCGGTTTTCTTCGGGCTCTTGACCCAGCATTCGGACATATCCGCCCAAGGGAATCCAGGCCAAGCGGTATTCTGTTTCGCCACGCTGAACTTTAAATATCGGCCGTCCAAAGCCGATGGAGAAAACCTCACATTTGACCCCGCACATCTTAGCCACAGCAAAGTGGCCGAACTCGTGTACGGTGATGAGAACTCCGATTAGAATAAAGAAAGCAAGTATCGACGTCACTGAAAGCAAATCCGCAAATAAATCCAAACAAAAGGGCCACAGAACAGCAAGCCGTCTATTCGGTCTAGAATTCCACCATGACCCGGAATCAAAGCTCCGGAGTCCTTTACGCCAAAAGCACGTTTCATAAGTGATTCAACCAAGTCACCGATTATGGCCATACATGCGCCCAATCCACCGATCGCAACGCAGTGCATGGGCGTTAGGATAGCTAGACTGTCGATGTTTGTCGAAAGCAGATAGGTTCCGCCAACGGCGGCAATTATTCCGCCGATTGCACCTTCGATGGTTTTCTTGGGTGATACGGTTGGATAGAGCTTATTTTTTCCCAAAAATCGACCGGCAAAATAGCCGCCGGTGTCGGACGCAAAGGTAATGACCATAGCCAGCAAGACAAGCCATCCATCATTTGTCTGGGCCCGAAGATCGAAGATGAGTGGAAATGTAACACCGAGATACATCAATCCACATACGTCTAGGGCTGCTCGATTTAGTGCGTCTTCAATGGGCTTTGGATTGGCCAGTCGAACGGTCATCAAGACGACGAATCCAATGGTTAACAGTGTTGTGTGGTCTAGCGTTGGGACAAACCGGGTGATCATCGGGGCGCACGCGACCAGCGTTGAGATGATGATGAATATGCCTCGTTCACCAGCACCACTCATCGGACGGGCCATTCTGATATATTCGTTAGACCCCAGGGCGGCAGCCACGCCGATCACAATCCCGAAGCCCCACCACGGGGATTTAAGCAGCACAAGGACGATGCCGACTGCCAGTACAACACCTGAAATGATTCGACTCAGCATGACTTGTGACCTAGCTCCAATTTCCGTTTGATACGCTGTGAGACGCAGCACATAACATATAGACCTTCTTTACTGATTCGGCCTTGTCCCGGAGCGGGAAATTATCTGGCTCGGCGGACACTGCGGTGTGCATCGATTTGTAGGCGGATTTCCAATGTCCAGTCAGTCGAGCGATCAAGCTTTCTACAACGGCGACTCGAGCGCGTCTCGTTTTGCATAATTCCAGTTCGGACCTCAAGGGTTGGGGCAGCTTTTCAGGCTCATGTCGCAGTGACGTGGCACTGAGCAAACAGAGGTCGTATTCCCGCCTTTTCGTTGTCGACGTGAGCACACTGTGGATTTCGCTCACCCGTTTGTAGGCATCGGCGATTCTTCGAAGTGTACGACCATATTGCGCTGCGCGTGCTCGATGGCGGTCTGGATGCAAGACTTGAGCGAGTTGATGAAACGCCGACCGGATTTGTGCTTCATCGGCCTTTGGGACCACTCCTAGAATCGTATAATAGTTGCCCGTATGAATTCTCGCCAGGACGCTGTCGATTTCATTTGCGATTGCAATGGGCAGACAGCCGAATTCAGAGATGGGGCGGTGGTCGATGAGTGCGCTGGATACCTTCTCGATGAGAACGTCTTTCGGTGTTGTTTTCGGTAAGCAGAGATCGACACCCCAAATCTGTTGTTGGCGAATGGCGAATTCTCGGTCGGAAAAGGCATTCGATAACACGAGGATTGCAAGCTGATGGCTGTATTCTAGACGTTTAAGGCGTTTACAAATATCGCCGATTCGTCCCTGGCCGTTCTGATCTCCCAGAACAACCAATCGCGTTTTGAGAGTCACGGACTGAACCAACTTGGACATGTCATCTAGCGTCTCGACGACAAGATTACAGGCCGCCAACACGGAATAAAATTGGGCACCGACATCTGACCCAGCACACACCAATCCATAAGATTGGGCTCTCGATTTTCCCAGAGCAAGTTGCGCTAACTTTTGGCTGGAGTCTATCATCCGTGATATCGCGCCTTCATCGCTGTGAGTTCATCATCGTCGTATCCGGCCGATACCCTGAGCCGCGTCGCCTGTTCAAGACCTGTTTCGAGATCTCTGGCTTTCACGACGACGATGCCATTGGCATCAATTTCAAAAGCGACCTCAATTTGAACCTCACCCCTTGGGGCCGCTTTAAGTCCGTAGAGCTCGATTTCACCCAGCGCAGTATTCAGTGAAACCGTGTCTTGTTCGCCTTGAAAAATCCTTATTTTTACCGACGTTTGTCCATCTTTACTGGTTGTGAAAACTTGGGTCCGTTCACAAGGGATTTGTGCATTCTTCTCAATGAGAACCTCGTAGTAATCATCGACACTCGCCAAGCCCAAGGATTGCGGTGCGACGTCCAGCAGCAGCGGCTGAGGTTGGTCCGGAGAACTTGTAAAATGGTCCTCGGCTAGAGCGGCACCCTGAATAGCAGCACCCACAGCAACCACCTCATCTGGATTTATATCTGTGAGCGGTGTTTTGCCGAAGTATTTGGATACCATGTCGCGCACCATCGGGACTCGAGTGCTTCCGCCGACCAAGATGATTTGGTCTAAGTCGGCAGCTTTGAGGCCGGCTGCTCTCAAGGCTTCATCACAGACAAGGAAAGTACGTTGGGCGATGTCCTGGCAATGGGTTGTAAAACCAGCTCTATCAAGTCGGAACTTGAGGTCGAGCGGCTCGCCAGAAGGAGAATTTGAAAGTGCTTTTACGTTGACGACAGCCTGGTCTGTTTCAGTCAGCTCGAATTTTGTTTTTTCAGCGACGTGGTTTAGCCGAGCGTAGGCGATTTTGTTTCCTTCGAGCGACACACCATGTTGCTCTTCGAATGCGTGGGCTAAGCTTTTGACAAGTCGGGTATCGAAATCATCTCCACCCAAATGTCCGTCTCCAGCAGTGGCCAACACTTCAAAGATGTTGCCCCTGATATCCAAGATAGTCAGGTCGAATGTACCCCCCCCAAAATCATAAATAGCGACGCGTGCATTGACATTGTGTCCATAGCCGTACGCCAATGCAGCAGCGGTTGGTTCGTTGATTACTCGAACCACATTCAAGCCAGCCAATTCTCCAGCAAGTTTGGTCATTTGTCGCTGCGTATCGTTGAAATTGGCAGGCACAGTGACGACGGCACTCGTTATATCTCTGCCGACATATCGGTTGCCGATGTCCTTCATACGTCGCAAAACCATTCCACTGATCTCCGGCAAAGCGTATCGCTGCCCACGAATTCCAATGAACGGTTGAAGAGCGTCACCTTTTATAACTCGATAGGGCAGATCTTGAATTGCACGTTGAACTGCTGCACTTGTGAAGGAACGGCCAATGAGACGTTTTGCGGACATGACTGTATTGACGGGATCGACGACGACTTCATTTTGAGCCTCATTGCCTACGATGACTGATCCATCTTCGAGGAATGCAACGACGGAGGCTTGAAGCGTCGAATTTGATTCATCGGGGATGACATGAACATCGCCATCTAGAACGCATGCAATACACGAATTTGTTGTACCTAGATCAATCCCCACGATGAGTTCGTTTGCGCTCACACTGACTCCAAGTTCATCTCGCCTGCTCTTGTTTGTGTCTCACATTTCTGCCCAATCTGCCAAATCCAAACAAACCCGACCAAAAACCGACGGTCTTATGGGCCGACTGGGTCGGGTATGGAAAATGTATTTCATTCCGCTATAACTTAGGAGGTGCCGATCCTAGGAATCAGCAAAGTGTGGTTGACGCGCTTTGCATCCCCCCATAGAATCGCGCCTTCAAGCGAGCAGGCTCGCCGATTCAGCATGGCATGAGAAGAGAGAGCGAATGTTTGAGACAATCAGCAAAGGATTCCGTTCGGTAAAAAACCGCTTTCAGGGCAAGCGTGAAATTACCGAGGAAAATATTGACGAGGCATTGAGAGAAATTCGAGTCTCGTTGCTCGAGGCTGACGTCGACTTTAAAGTCGTTCGCCAGTTCATCGGCGAAGTGAAGTCAAAAGCCCTAGGCCAAGTTGTCCAGGTCGTCGCCAAGAAGAGCAAACAAAGCGTTTCCGCCGGTGACTACTTCATCAAAATTTGCCAGGACGAGCTCGAAGCACTCATGGGTCCGGTGGATACGTCCCTGACTTTTTCTACCGGCGTGACCAAGATCATGATGATCGGTCTTCAGGGTTCCGGTAAAACCACGACCACCGGTAAGCTGGCCCGGCGTTTATTAGAGCAGGGTAAAAAACCGATGTTGGTCGCGGCTGATATTTATCGGCCGGCGGCTGTTGAACAGCTAAAAATTCTCGGCCAACGACTTGACGTCCCCGTTTATTTCGAAGAGGGCTCCCAGCCCCCTGAGATTTGCGATCGCGCTGTTGGTCAGGCCCGTAAGCAAGGTTGTGATGTTGTCATCTTTGATACTGCCGGTCGATTGGCTATCGATGAGTCATTAATGGCTGAACTGGGTGATATAAAGTCACGCACCAAGCCCGATAATACCATTTTGGTGGTCGATGCGATGATCGGTCAAGACGCAGTTCGCACCGCCAGTGAGTTTGATAAAACCATCGGCATTAATGGCTTTATCATGACCAAGCTTGATGGCGATGCCCGTGGTGGTGCAGCCCTGTCCATTAAGGCTGTCACGGGCAAACCGATCAAGTTCCTGGGTATGGGTGAAGACCTAGAGTCGCTCGAAGAGTTCCGACCGGAAGGGCTCGCAAGTCGAATCATGGGATTTGGCGACATTGTGGGCTTGATGCAAGACTTTGAAAAAGTTGTCGACGAAGAGAAAGCAGAAGAAGACGCCAAAAAGATGCTCTCGGGCAACTTCGATATGTGGGATTTTCTGGAGCAGATTCGTGTCATTAAGCAAATGGGCTCTCTCGGCGACATTTTTGAGAAAATGCCTTTTTTTGGTGGTGGACTACCCGACGGTGCGCAGATTGATGAATCTGCGTTGGTGCGAATTGAATCTATTATTCAGTCGATGACCAAAAGTGAGCGCAAAGACCCCGAATTGGTAGAGAGCGAATCGCGTCGCGCAGAGCGCATAGCCAATGGCTCGGGTCGAAAGCCGCAAGAGGTCATTGAGCTCATTGGTCGCTTTAAAGGCATGCGCCAAGTCATGGGGGCCATCGGGTCTCCGGGCGGTGGAAACATGCTGATGAAATTGCCGGGTTTCAAACAATTTGCCCAAATGCAAAAGCTTAAGGGCATGGACATGAATGAAGTCATGGGCCAGTTCGGTGTTGACGGCGGCATGGGCGGTATGGGGATGCCAGGAATGGGTGGTATGCCAGGCTTAGGTGGACCACAAATGGCTGGTCCCATGCCGGGTCTGCCTCGAGGCTACATGCCGCCCGGAACACCCGGCGGCGGACCAAAATCATCGGCACGAGCGTCGAAGGCAAAAAAGGCGTCTCGAAAGAAAAATAAGGCTGCTCGAGCCAGCCGTAGGAAGTCGCGTAAGAAATGAATGATAAGAACCCAAGCTTCATTGGGTGTATTAATCACAACTCAGTCAGTGCTCGGGCGGTTTGCGTTCGATGTGGTTCACCTCTGTGCGGCGAATGTGTGAGCAGAGACGATGCAGGCCTTGTGGTCTGTGTTGTGTGCCCTCAAGAGCGTCCGGCCACGCCCGATGCGGCTTTTCGGGGCCAACAGCCAACGCAACGGCCCGGATTTAAGGCGGCGAAAGATGAAAAGCCGCAGGTGCAAGATGACGGCGAAGGTTCATTCATCCCATGGGAGGATACGCGAATCCGCAAAGGGCTCTTGAGTTTCGGTCTGACGGTTTATTTCAGCTTACGAAGTCCGAATCGATACTTAAAAGGCATCAACTATGAGCGCAAAGATATTGCAACGCCCCTCATCTTCGCGTTGATCGCAGGTTGTCTCGGGCAGCTCGCGATGTGGTCTCAGTTAATCGCCGATCCTGAGTTACTGCGACAAGCCATGATGGCGACTCCCCAAGGGCAAGCTCAGGCGCAAAATATTGACCCTCAAGGCTTTTTACTCCAGCTATTGCCTATCATTCCCATCGCCGTCAGTGCATTTTTATTCGTGAAGGCGTGGATTGGGCACAGCATGATTCGATTGCTTGGAGGCGATTCAAGACCATTCGCCGCCACGTTTCGGGTCTTTGCGTATACGGAGGCCATGGCCATATTGATGTGGATTCCCCACATCGGCACGAGCGTCTACCGATTCATGACGATCTTCATGCTGCTCACAGGCATTCGGGCAGCCCACCGCGTGTCCCTCACAACGTCTATGCTCGCATTGATGCCGATTATTTTAATGCCGGTTTTGTTCAGCCTACCTACGGGTGCCTAATGCAGTGGGTCGACCTAATCTTGAACGCAGCGAAACCCTAAGTTGCCTCGCCCCGACCTGTGATTGACCAGATGGCGAAATCCTCGATATGTCATCGTGCTCCAGGACTCGGACTCTGAAAAAGAACCGCCTCGGATAGCGAGCAAGCTCATGTTGCCAGCTTGCGCCGTCCCTGGTGGATCTTGCGCCGGTGCGCGGCGGTAGTAGAGCGGATCATACCAGCCGTCCGTGTATTCGTGCACATTACCAATGAGGTCAAAAACACCCATATCGGTTTGATCTTGCGGATACGACATCACCATCGTTGTCGATGGTTCACAATTGGCAATATTGGCTCGGCAATCTCCGACGTCGTCGCCCCAGGGATAAGGCCTGCTATTCAACGGATTCGTCCCTCGAGCGGCCCGTTCCCATTCTGCCTCCGTGGGTAGACGGCCTACGGCCCAAGTGCAGTAGCCAACTGCTTGTGATTGAGTCACCCAAACCACGGGATGGTTCGCAAAAGCTGGATCATCAAAACGGGACCGGTCATTTGGCGGTGAACATCGACCGACTGCTACACAGCGTGCGTACTGTGCATTGGTCACCTCATGGGCATCGATGGAAAAGGCACTCAGCTCCACGTTACGCATAGGAACCTCATCACAATTTTCATCGGACCGAGGATCTCTCAAACAGAGGTCCGGGTCGGCGTTTTCGCTCCCGAGAAGCGAGGGCCCGGCTTCGATTCTGACTGTTTCAGAGCGAATATCGATTCCAGGACAACCGTCATCGACAAAGCCATTACAATCATCGTCAACGTCGTTACAGAGTTCGTTCGCACCTGGAAAAATCGAATCATCGTCGGGGGCACAATCACCAGCAGATGCACTGAACCCATCACCATCTCGATCCACATCATCATCGCACGCATCGCCCACGGTATCCTCATCCCGATCACTCTGATCCGGATTCGGTGTCATTAAACAATTATCGCAGAGATCCCCGACGCCATCATCGTCGCCATCAGACTGCAGCTCATTGGATACGTTTGGGCAGTTGTCCTCGTCATCAACGATACCATCACTGTCATTGTCCTGTCCCGTTTGGCAGACGCTATCCTCGCCATCGCAGTCCTGGTCTATCCCATCTCCGCAATGGTCTCTAAATCCGGGTCGTATTCTCGGGTTTTCATCGTCGCAATCTCCGTTTGCGGCCGAGAGACCGTCTCCATCATTATCAATTTCATCACAGGATAGATCGACTCCATCACAGTCCTGATCGATTCCATCATCACATGTTTCTAATCGGCCAGGTCGACGTTGGGAGTCCTGATCGTCGCAATCGCCTTCGGCGGGTGTGTACCCATCCCGGTCCTGGTCGGCGTCCTCACAGGCCAGGTCGGAACCATCGCAGTCTTGATCAATGCCATCGCCACAGATTTCATCGGCGTCTGGTCCGATTTCGGAATTATTGTCATCACAGTCGCCGTTGATAGGAGGGTACCCATCTTGGTCAAGATCCAGGTATGGGTTTGGTTCACTATCCGCACCTACAGCGGCATCGCCAGATGTACTCGTTGATTCAGCTTCCTTCGCTTCGCACGCGATGAAAAACAAGAACAGTGTGGCGACAAAGGCGAGTCTATTGTGTTTCTTCGAGGAGCTTTTTCTTGAGTTCATTGATCTTCTCTTTTGCAGTTTTTGTAAACTCGCTCTTGTACAAACGGACGAATTCACTCGGATTCTGTACAATCTGATGCTCGTAGTATTTCACACCAGAGTAGAAACCGGCTCCGAACAAGCCAACAACAAAAACGAAAAATCCAAGTATCCTAAACATAGGCGGCACGTTAACTCTTGGTTGAATTGGTTTCAAGTTTGCTCGTGTTAGCCGGCCAATACAGGACAAGTTGGACCTAAACGGAAAAAAGGGGACAATGGTGCTATGAGGTTTCTTTTTTTATCGCTGTGCTTATGTTTACCGCTGAGCGTCTTGGCCGAATCTTTGCCCATCAGGGGCATGACGGGTGGTGGATATGGCGCCTTCAGTTGGGGGACGAGCCTGTCGACTGTCTACAAGCAAACCAGCGGACTAAAGCTGTTTAAAGACGCACCTGAGTCAATTGCTGAGTATAAGCGCATAGCGGCCCTCAAACGCGCGCGAAGTAAGGTCAAGAAGGCCGTTCGGAAATCATTTCCGGGCTTTCCTGCGCTCCCAAGAATTGAACGTTACGAGAAATGGATTTCGATAAATGGGCTCCAAGGTCGTGTGGAATATGGCTTTTTCGATGGGCAGCTCTATCAGGTCATCGTGCGTCTGATTTACCCAAAAAAAGATCAGAAAAAAGAGCAAAAAATAATAAGTCGCCTGCTCGCCAAATACGGCAATCCAATTCGAGACCATGCGGGCAAGATAGGCAAACTCATCGATAATCGAATCGTATTCGGCAGCGAAGGGGGTCCAGTTATGGTGGACCGCTTGAGACCTGCGAAAAAAGACGGTCTCTTAAGACTGACCTATCAATCGCCAAAGATATCCACGGATGTCGACCGCTACCTAGACCGTCTCGCATTTCTCGTGGGCCGCTACTCACCAAAGAAAAATCCGCCTTTGCCCCGAAAGGCAACCAAGCGTACCCAGCATCCTATCGATAAGAATATTTGATTTTTGGGCCTATTTTTGGCCTTTGCGAAGTCCTTTTTCTCGGGCACGACGGGCGGCCTTATTTTTCCGTGACTCTTTGATTGTAAATGTCGTCTGTGCAAGTGCTGTGCTGCCGACAGCCACCATAATCTTATACTGATGCTCTTCTGGAAAGTCGGACATTTCGATATCAAAGGAGCTCGCAAGAATTTGTGTTTCTCTTTGAGTTGGAGACACGGGAATGGTGGCTACAAGCCGGTTTCTGTCCGTCAGGTCATAGACCAGTGCAGTGAATTCGATTGTTCTGACCGGGCGTGAGAAAAACGCCATAAATCTCAGCGTCTGGCGATTACTGTCTGGATAGACGATCCGCTTCGTATGAGCACGCTTCATATATCTGATGAAGGCCTTATCGCTCTTGAATGAACTCGGAAATGGGCTTGTTGATAAAATGATTCGCTGGCTAAAGACATCCGAGGGTTTTCTAGAATGAGCCAACTCAGCCCCAGCAAAGATGATGCAGAGGCTGAAGAGCGAAAATGATAAAACAAAGTGCTTTTTCGGCGGACTCGATAATTTTTTGGGGATAGACATCATAGCTTAGACGATTCCTTGATTGACTGCCGCATCGAATAGTTTACGGGCCCGAGTATGCTGCCAATCGGACACAATTTACAGTGCGATATAGGTTCTAACCACGATTAATCATTGACCCAGGGCCACAAACTTGACGGAATAGGGGTCTCGTTTGACCCTTTCAAATGAGCCCCATGAGCTAGAGGTCTGCGCCACGGTTATGACTAATTTAACCGAGTCAATATTCGGATTTTTCCTATCAGGCGTTGTGATTGGCTGCATGGTGGGTCTGATCTTCGGTATCTCATCTCTGCCCGCATCCGAAATTGCGTTCTATGTCGCAGGGTCGATTGGAATGCATGCAGTGGCTCTGGGTCTCGTGGGTTTGTTTATCGGTTTAATTCACCCGAGTATCCCGTCGCACCTCGGCCCAATGAGCTTGTTTAGAGCGGTGAAAGCGAGTTTTGTTCAATCTGACGCAGACTCTCTACAGGGTCGGAGTCGAATCGCCGCCACCATTTGGGTCGTTGCCCTGGTGGTCTTGGCTGGAGCGTCATTTTTAGCTCGGGGCTACGGTCTCATTCTGGGCCGAATTCAGTCCCCAGAGTTCGCCTCTGTAGGAGCTGCCATCTTCGGTCTGTTTGTTGTTGCATCCGTTCTGGTGGTTGCCGCTCCGTTGCAGGCGAGCTTCGGTCGCTCATTCGAGCATTTAATTCGACGACGGCCAAATCTCACTTTTCTAGTCAACCCGATTCTTAATATGGTGTTATCGACCGCCCTTATTGTCTTCTTGCTCTACTCGACAGTGGCAGATGAAAAAACAGCCTCCCTCGACTTACCTTGGCAGGCCGTGACGGTCTTTATCGTTTCATTTGTTTTCTTGTATCTTCTCGGCGAGTGGCTCTCGACCAAGTCAATCCGGTTGCCGTCAGCGAAGAGATTACAGCTCGCAGCTCTTTTTCTTTTTATGGCTGGTTTTGCTCTGGTCTTGGGATTGCGTTCTCCCAATGCCCGAGCTGCTCTCAGCAAAGACGTGGGCCTGAATCAAGTCATGATGGCACTCATTAGATTGCCATTCGATGAAGACGGTGATGGCTACGCAGCCATTTTGAGTGGCGGCGATTGTGATGATACAGACCCTGACATTCATCCTGGTGCAGTTGATATCGCCGGCAACCAAATTGATGAAGATTGCGATGGGATCCTGGCGACCTCGGACGCGAAAAAATCGAGGAGAAACGACACTAAGACGGTTAGGGAGCTTGGTTTTTCCCCGCCTTACAGCTTTGTCTTGGTCACCGTCGATGGCCTGAGAATGGACCATCTCGGTTTCTACGGATACGGTCGTGAGACCACTCCGGCCATCGATGACATGGCATCCGAGTCGGTTGTATTCAAGAATGCCTACGGCGTCTCCAGTCTGATGCCGGCCTCCATCGCATCCCTCATGGCTGGCCGATTCCCATCAGAACTCCACCGAGATTTCAAAGAAACAACAACCTATTTGGACACGAATGTGTTTCTTGCAGAGACACTCTTGAGACAAGGGTACCACACGGCGGCCTTTCCGAGTGATTCATACTTTTCTAATAAGACGGGCTTTGAGCAGGGGTTTTCTCATTGGCAGCCCTATAAAATTAGCCAAGGCCGGCAGCCATTTGTACCCACAGCCCAGCGCGTCGTGACGTCGGCTTTTGAACACTTGGGTCGCCTTGAGCCCGATCCGACAAAGCCCTATTTCCTCTGGCTTCATATCGTTGACCCACAACCAAATTATCTTCAGCACCTCGGTGTCACAACGTTCGGGGCATCCCAGGTCGATCGCTATGATCACGAATTGCGATATGTAGACAATTGGTTGGAATGGTTCTTTAAGAAATT
The DNA here is from genome assembly GCA_036337435.1 of Myxococcota bacterium. GTDB lineage: Bacteria > Myxococcota_A > Bradymonadia > UBA7976 > UBA1532 > UBA1532. Next base: position 36,637 of record JAYZEG010000058.1, on the reverse strand, counting down.
GAGGCAGCGACAAGATTGGAACGACAGTATCGTGTTGATCATCGCCGGGACTCGTGGAGAGGACTTCGTCGATGAAAAACCTGCTCGATTGGACGAAGCGACGCTTAGAATCCCCCTCATCATTCGGGTGCCTGGCGTACCACCTCGCCCCGTAGAAAGTCGAGTTAGCTTAATTGACTTAGCGCCAACACTACTGGGCTTAGCGGATATTGGTCGATTTAATTCGGGTCGAGTTGCGATGAACCTGAGGGGGTCCACCTTAGTTCAAAGTCTGTTGGGGAAGGCGGCCAAGTCCAAACCGATTCTTGCTGAATCGCCAAGCACGCAGAATTCCGGAAAGCAGTGGGCTTGGTTAGACGGTGCTATGAAGCTGCACTATGACGGGCGAGCCAGTGCTTGGCGAGTATTTGATGTGTCTCGCGACCCAGATGAATTGGTCGATTTAGCACCTGAACGCCCAGAATTACGTGACAAGCTACGCACATCGATGCAGCAGTATAGAAGTCGACTGAACCTGATTCCCGCCCAGCGATAATTTCCATGAATTGGTTCCCCCGAAAAAATGTGCAGTGGCTTATTTGGCTTGCATGTTTATGGTCCGTCTATGCCGCCAATTCAGTCCAAGCCCGAGCTCAGGTTCGAGACCGCGTAGCGCGTGTTCTTAATTCTTTTGTCGACGTACGAGCCGGTGCGGCAGAAGCGTATCTATCGAAAGGTCGCATCTATTTGGGTGAATTGGTGACCATTCGTGGCAAGCGAGGGGAAGAATGGGTTCAGGTTGTAAGTGGTAAAGTTCGCGGTTGGATTCCTGTCAGAACCGTGTCCATTCTATCCCATGAAGCTCTTGAAAAGATGAGGACCAAAGTTGACCCTGGACGAGATCGTCGTCTTCGGGATTATCAATATGATCTTGCCGGGCGGCGTAAGACTGGCGAGCATTTTACCGGCAGTGGTGAAGGCACCGATACGCCGAATTTGGAGGTATTAATAGACACTTCAGATCTTGGATTGACGGTGGCGTTAGGTTCGGGCTTGGGACAAATTAAGCGGCGTTTCCAAAGTAATGCAGCCCCACAGTCTTTTCTAAGAGAACTCAGATTTGAACCACAAACGCTGGCGACCTATTTTGGCATCGGTTGGCATATTTTTGAAAGCTGGGGTCTTCGGATTGACATCTTTGATCAACGCTTTGCGGAGACGTCATTGACGATCTCAACGCGTGATGGCCCCCAGAGCCTATCGATTCCATTAGATGCTCAAGACCTCAGTCTGAATGGCTATTATGAAGCCATGTTCGATTCGATAGGCTTACGCATTTTGATCGGGGCTCATTGGCTGAGATTTGGTTTTAAATCGGTGCGACCAACGCCCCTTGGATTGTCGACCTCAACACTTGGACTGACAAGTGGTCTTGCCATTGGCTACCGGTCGAAGGCGTTTGAATCGTGGTTATCTGGGCGTTATGAGTTCCCTTTTCTGCACAACCAATCACCCATAAGTAGTGGGCCGCATGATGTCGGCATGTACGGCGCGCTTCTCGACGCGCGATGGTGGTTCCTCGATCAATGGGGTCTTGGCTTGGTCAGTCACTATTCAAGCCGGCAATCTGATTATTCTGGTTCCAATGCCCATGTGGACACGCTGTCTGGTGTTGACCAGAGTTACGGTTACACTACGGCCCGTGACTCCGACATGGTCTGGTCGTTGATTCTCTGTGGGTATTGGCGTTCCCAATGAGGTCGGCTATTTGGTGCAACCTTAACGCTTTGGATGTAATTTCAGATTGAGTTTGAGCTCTGTTTCATCGCCCCAGTGGTTTACACTCTTTGCGTCAGAAAACCCGTCTTTTTTGAGGACGACATAAACGCGGTCTTTTTCTCTATCTAGCCTTCTAAAGATCTTTGGTGTCTCTCCTTTTAGCACGCCATTAATATAGATTTCTGCACCGGGTGGATCAGAAAAAACAGATAGACGGCCTAGTGATTTGGTCATGAAAACCTGCTTTGTGATCAATATTTTACCATCGGACCCAATGGTTCCGTCCATGTCGATGTTTTCGATATGAGGAACATATCCAGGCAGTTCTAACCGCAGTTCATAGCGTCGTCCCGCCTGTAGGTCAGATACGGTTGTTTCTGTTCGAAGTTGACGGTCTACGCCATCGAGATAAACTCGGGCACCATCCGGGAAGGAGTTGATCTTCAAGGTTGCATGAGTCGAACTGGAATATCCGATCCCAGGCAGAAACCGATAGAGCCCATATCCCAGCAAGACCAAAATGAAGACGACTGAAATGCCCTTCGGAGAAAGCAGTTTTCGCATCCATGAGGACAACTTGGAATGTCGCTTCAGCTGTTTGTTGAACCGCAAGTCCGGAAGTGAATTTGATCCCCGGCCTCTCGCAGCCTTCGGTTCTAAATTTGCAACGGTCGAAGGTTGGCTTGGTCTGACGCGATCCGGGTGGGTATTTGAGTTGGTTTTGGTGATCGACTCATGAGTTGAACCCGTGGTTCCAAGCGGCTTTGAATTGCTGACTTTGGGTTCAATGAACTCAGATGTATCGATCGTGGTGTTTGAGTCTGGTAAAGGCTCAATTTTTGACGGGACCAATGGGTCCACAAGGGGGCCTGATACAGCTGAGAATAGCTTTGTGTCTTCTCGTTCATCGTCAGCAGCCTCGATTTCGCCGGTTGCAGGCAGGTCGGTGCTGGTCTCGAAAAGAGACACATCAAGCAACTCGGTCTTTTCACCGAGCTCGGTCCAATTGTCGAATCCAGAGTCCGATGTATAGTCTGTGTCAGGCGCGACCTCATTGAGCGTGGGTGACGAACGTTTATGCGGTGGGATTTGCTCCACTCCGTCGTCACTGGTGTCGAGTACTTTCGGGATATCTCCGAGGGCGAAAATGACGCTCTGACCTTGAGTATGATCATACTCATCGAGCCTCATAATCGTATCTTCATCATCTAAATCGGTTCGTGTCGTCGGTGGTTCATCGGAGGGCAATTCCATGACAAAGCCCTTGGTTCCAGCCAGCGACTGTGCATACTCGCCCAATCGATGCCGTTGAAAGTCGGGCCATCGACCATACAAAAATGAAGACAGGTCCGATTTTAATTGGCCAGCATCGGCGTAGCGTTGGTCCCGATCTCGAGCCAACGCTTTTAGGATAATCCTTTCCAGTTCAGCGGGCACACCCGACCTGGTCTCACTTATCGGTGGAATCTCCGCTCTGCGAACTTTGTCGAGGAGGGCGAGAGGATCGTCTTCATTGTAGAGCATTTGCCCGCAGAGCATCTCATAGAGACATATTCCGCAACTGAAGACATCGCTTCTCGGGTCTAACGGATCGCCCCAGGCTTGTTCTGGAGACATGTAATAGAATTTACCCTTAATCACGCCGCTTTCTGTTTCCTGCCGTCTCTGGCTTGCCTTGGCGATGCCGAAATCAACAAGCTTCACTTGGCCATCAAAGGATACAAGAACATTCTGGGGGCTTATATCTCGATGGATCAGATTCAACGGCCGTCCATACTGATCTTGCTTTGTGTGGGCATATTCAAGTCCAGCAGCAACCTCTCGACCAATGAAAGCCACCAAATCAAATGGCATTAAGGTGTCTTTCTCAGATCCCTCGACAAGCATTTGGTAGAGGTCTTGGCCGTCCACAAACTCCATTGCAATAAAGAAGCGGTCTCCGACACAGCCTAAATCAAAAATTTGACAGACGTTGACATGACTCAGCTGCACAGCAATTTTTGCTTCATCGATGAGCATATCGATAAATTCTTGGTCTTGGGCGTACTTGCTGTGAATTAATTTAAGGGCCAACAGCTTTTCAAAGCCGCCAATGCCGCTGGTCCGGGCAAGATAGATCTCTGCCATACCACCGTAGCCGATGCGCTTTATCAGTTCATATGGCCCTAGACGGGGATGATTAACCACGGTGCTTAACTAACATGACTGAGTCGTTCCCATTTACCATTTGAATCTAATCGAGCTTGCTGCTGTGGGCAAGGATCGGTTGGAACCGTCCTGTCGACGAGACCGTAGCTTGACTGTGATACTTGGTTTTGAAGACATCGATATCGGACTGAATACGTATCCTTTTTCCTGAGCCTAGATTTATTCCTTTTCGGCACGGGGTTGTCCGTCTAACATCGATTCAATATCTGCATGTGGACGACCGTGGGCTTCCTGCAGTTGACATGAAGAAGTGGGATATTTGGGGGATGTCTGAGTGAATTATAAAATGGCCATCACATCGCTTCGCGGCATTTTACTTTTGTCTATGCTCGCGGCCTGCGGGCAGACGACCGGGTGTTCGGGATGCGACCAGGGCCCTGGTAATTTTCCAGCCAAAGATCGCATATACAACGCCGCACAACTGCGAGTCACCCAGTCAGGTTTGGTTTTTTTGGAGGACAATCTGGAACCGGTCTTAGCAGAACTTCTCCCCGAAGATGGTCTGAATATCTGTCTGCCTGGCGAAGAGGGCGAGACAATCGGAATCGAGTATGGTTTCTGCAACTCTGAAATGTGTCCTGAAGAGGGGTTAGGCTGCAATCTGAACATCGCAATTCGGCGAGTCGATCTAGGTGCTCAAGAACCGAACATACTCACAGCCACCATCGAGTTTGATCAGTTATCGACCCGCATCCCAATTCAAGCCGATCCAATCGCTGCCTGCGAAATTGCCATCGATGGGGCTGGGTTTGAGGTGGGTTTGCCCCTGTCGCTCTTCACCCCCGAACCAGAACGGTTTCTCTCGTTTTCCCTCACTGACCAGGTTCAATATGAGCTACGCGACATCGATGTGCGATTAGAGGGTACGGGCGGCATCCTGGGTTGGGTCTGCGATGGTTTGAGCTTTGTCATTAATTTTCCATTTATTCGGGACTTCATCTTTGACTCGATACAGGGTTTTATAGACGGTTTATTATCGGATCAGTTGCGTGGCTTTGTTGAAAATTTTACCTGCCGTTCATGCGTTGATGATCTGGGGTGCCCGACCAATCAGGGGGCATCATGCGTGGAAGACCAATGTCGATTGCCCGACGGCGCATGTGTTGCGACGAAATTGGGCCTTGATGGTGAATTGGATGTCGGTGCACTGACCCAACAGGTCACACCGGGATTGAGCGCACTGGTCGAATATCTCGCTGTGATTGGCAGTTACGCGACGGTGGAAGAGAATGGGATCTCAATCGGTATGGTCGGGGGCGCGCGGAGCGTTCGTAATCGTTGTGTGCCACAGACCAGTCAACCGGATATTATTCAGCCAGAGAGATCGGATTTACTCAGTGGTAATTTGGATATTCTCGAACGAGATTACCATTTGGGTATCGGCTTAACGCAAGCCTTTGCAGAGCACTTTTCCTGGGCGTTCTTTAATTCGGGAGCCTTATGTCTACAGGTGACAAATGCCACAGTAGAACAACTCAATGCAGGCATTTTGAGCATTGTTCTACCAAATCTTGCCGACCTCGCTGGTAATCCAAATGCACCCATCGCCATCACGATGGCTCCCCAACAAGTTCCACAAGCCATATTCGGTGAGAACCGGTTCGAAATTGATGACGACGGCAATCGACAACTCATCGACCCAGCTATTCGAATTGTGATCCCGGAGTTATGGATTGATTTCCATGTGTTCATGGATGATCGTTGGGTTCGAATCTTCAGTCTTCATACGAACGTTGACCTGCCACTTGGACTCGACTTTACACCTGATAATGAAATCATTCCGATCCTCGGCGACATCGCATCAGGGCTCACGGATTTGAGGACGACTAATGGTGGGATCATGCAAGATGATCCAGAACTTCTCGCCAGCTTGCTGCCGACCATCTTGAATCTTTTTGTTGGCGATCTCGCAACAGGCTTACTCACGCCTATAGCTCTCCCTGATTTGTTGGGTTTTAGCCTGGATTTGCAGGACCGAGCGATTACGTCGATCGATGAAGGGTCGATCTTAGCGATTTTTGCTCGATTAAGGTCCGCGGCTGAACAACAGGCCAACCTGTCATCCGTTGAGACTGAAATTCAGCATGTCGAGTTTCGTGATCTGGAAACCAGTCAATTTAGAGCGGCGGGACTCGACACGTTTAAGCAGATTGAGCTTCTCGTCGAAGTCGAGGCCATAGACAGTCGCGTTGATGACTCGATACACGAATACTCATGGCGCATCGATGAAGGCACATGGTCTGCATTTCAAACAGGGTCTGTGTTCTCAGTGCGTCATCCGTCATTGCTGTTACAAGGGGCTCACTCACTTGAAGTTCGTGCGCGGCGGGCGGACGACTATCGAACTCTGGACCCGACGCCATCAATTTACGACTTTGTCATTGATACCGTCCCGCCAACCTTGAGTGCGCAAAGGGCCGACGATGAGGTCATCATCCATGTAAGTGACCTCATTAGCGAAAGAGCGAATATTCAGGTTGAATATGCGTTGGCCCCAGACCTGTGGGTTCGTATCAATGACTCAGTTTTGTCCATAGATGACTCCGAAATTGTTACGATCCGGGCCACAGATGAGGCTGGATTAACCACCACGCTTGTTGTTGAAGCTCGCCGTGATGGGTTGATTGGTAGACCTGCTCCGGGCGATAGAAACCCCACAGGAGGCTGTGAATGTGACCAGAGCGGGGGCGAAAAGCATGCCTTCTGGATGTCTCTAATTCTCCTCGGTTTATGCAAGCCAAGACGACGTCTTAACAGAAGGAGAATGATGGTATGGTTGGCCATCGGTGCGGCATTCATGGTCGGTTGCGATGACTCATCCGGTGCATCAAGAGATCAGGATCAAGACGTCGGCATGGTCGATGAATTGTGCACCGAATCCGAGGCCTGTGAGAACCAGAACCAGTTCTGCCAAAGTGGGATTTGTCAGCCCGTTGGCTGCTCAGATGATGCCGACTGCTCGACGTTGTCCTGCGGGGATGCGGCAAATGCCGTCTGCCATGAGCGAGGCTTGTGTCGTTGTCAGCCGTTTTGTGCCGACGGATGTACCACTGACCAATATTGCTGTATTTCCGATAATCGCTGTCGTGACCTACCAGATGAGTGCGCTCAATTAGACTGTCCGCTCGGCGATATCGCCCGAGTTGAATTTGTCTCAGAAGGTGATCCACTTGCATGCGATGATGAAACCTGGAATTGCTATTGTGAACCCACACCGGCTGTTCCCCTTGGTGTCATTGGTCGATATAGTTCCATCACAACTGTCGGCGACAAAATTTGGGTCTCTGCATACGCTGATACCTATGGCGATCTGGTTGTTGGACAATATCGGCCCAACGGCACCATCAAATGGCACTGGGTCGATGGCCTGCCATCGGATGTAGAACCCCAATTAAATCCCAGCGGGCCTCGGGGTGGTGTTGTTGAAAACGGACCGGATGTTGGTCTGTATACGGCCCTGGTCGCCGGACCTGGTGGTGCTCTTCATGTCGTTTATTACGATGCTGAAAATCAAGCTCTGAAATATGCCCTAGGTGTCCCAGATGAAGACACCTTTGAATGGACGGTTTCGACCTTGGATTCTCTAGGGAATGCCGGGTTGTGGCCAAGTATCTCGGTCGATGATGATGGAAAACCAGGCGTTGCCTATCGAGTGTCTAACTTAGACGGTGTCAGCCAAGTTAGGTTTGTACAAGCGACATCTCCCCGACCGATGCAGAGTGCGGATTGGGGTGAGCCCTACGTGCTACATGATCGACCCTTGGACCCAAACCAATTAGACCTCGGCACCTATCCGGAAGGGACGGGTTTGTTCACCACACAGGCTCGGATGCCCAATGGCGGGGTTATGGTTGCCTGGTACGATCGAAGTGTGGGTCAACTCTACATGACGGTCCAAAATGAAGACGGGTTTTCGAACCCAGGGGTGCTAGCTGGTTGGGAGAGTGGGTCCGATGTCTTGCGCGGTGACATGGGTGCCAACGTTGATTTGACCATTGATGAAGACGGCCAAACTTATCTCTGTTTCCAGGATGGACAGACAGACTCGCTCCGTTTTTTGTCGCCCGAACTCAATTTAAGCGAATGGGTCGATGACGGCGTCTGGCTGGATGTCGGCGGTCGAGGTCATTCTGTTCATGTTGTCGGAGAAGATTGTAACATTGAGTTAGATGGGGATGGGCAACCACTGATTGTTTATCAGGACAGCACGATGCAAGCTCTGCTCATGCGCCGACGGACGCGCGTCTCTCCCGATGGAGACCGACTGGGTTGGGGCGGTCGACAATCACTCCGTGGGGATAGCGACCGCTTCACGGGGTCTCATGGTTTTTATGTGTCGACAGCCCGCCTCGGTAGCCGCTTATATATCTCGCATTTCGTTTATCGAAATCATGTTGAACCTGCGCGGTCTGGGCTTGAAGTTTTCTCAGTCGAGCTTTAAATGAACAGGTTCACGGTGCCGACGGTTCACGCCCCTTTTGATAGATATTTTGCGGGATGTACATTGGCTCAGTGGATTTTCCGGTAAGCAAGGCGTAGGTGGCCCAGCTTGAATTTACGCGCTTTGTATAGCCCCTCGCTTCCTCATACGGAATCAGTTCAACGAATAGATCCAATGGAATATTTCCACGTTTCTTAAGCCAGCGTCTCAGGGCACCTGCACCCGCGTTGTATCCAGCCGGAACGAGATGATGTACGGCTTTGCTTCGATCGTAAACGACCCGCAGGTATCGTGTACCAAGCCTCACATTTAGGTCGGGATTTCGGAGGGTTCTACCATTGATTTTTCCATCCTTGCTATCGGCCATCGACTTCGCAGTCGGTAAGATCAGTTGCATCAGTCCGATGGCATTTGCCCCCGACTCAAGTGCGGGATGAAAGCCACTTTCCTCCCGTGTGATTGAACGCGCTAAATGAACAGGTACATCAGCATTCTTGGCGGCCGTCGACATCAAGCCCTGGAGTGGTTTAGGAAAAGCAACCATCCAGGCATCTCGAGCGCGTCCGATGGGAGCAACTCTACGGTATCCGGTCAGTTTTCTACGAAGGATGTTGTGGCTAATGTGGACCGCTCCTGCCTCATGAAGAAGTTGAGCCATCCGCCACGTTTGTGCTGGTGTCTTTCCCTTAATTCCTTTCATTTTTTCCCAAGCCGCTCGCGGCAATCCGTGCTTTGCGAGTGCCATTGCCTGAGACCATCGAACGCCACTGGTTTCAGTTTCAGCCATGAACGGAATTGTCGTGGGCGTGGTGTAGAGGTTTTTCGCCTCTTGAGCCGCAACTTTCGGATTCAGTTCCTTCAAGCGACTGTAGGCGAGGACCGAATACCAGCTTAGGGGGTATTTTTTCATGGCACTTAAATACTGATTTTGGGCGTCGTCTGGACGCTTCAGTTTGCCCAAAATACGAGCCTTCCAATACTCTGTTCGACCCATATTCCTGAAATTATGTGTTTGCTTACCCAGCTTACCTTCCAACTCGAGTACCCTGAGTGCTTGTTCATAGCGAGCGTCGTTAAAAGCATGGATGGCAACAAAAAAGATTGCTCTGTCCATCATGTCCCCGTCTGGAAACTGATTCACAAATTGTTTGAGTTCCGCTTCTGCTTTGTCTAGGTCCTTTTGATCTTCGACTAAGTGCCGGGTCACAAAATAGGCACCATCATCAGCAAGTCGATGAGTGGCATGGTCCTTCATTTGCTTTCGGTAGATGTTTGCTGCCACGACCTCATCGCTCAGTCGCTCAGCGGCCTTTCCTGCGATATGTAAGGCCCACGGTGCGAGCTCGTGATTGATTCGTCCACACTCCGTGACCGCTTCGTCCAAGATGGGTCTTGCTCGTTTCCATTTCCGCAGTTTTCTGAGCGCTTTGCCAAGCGCGAACAATTTTCGACAATTCAATCTCGCATCGGTAAGCCGTTTGGGCAGTTTTTCCAATGCCTTCACGACGGCTTTATTGCGATGAGCCTTGAGCAGTTTTTCTGCGCTGGTAATGATATCTTTGGGGTGCCATTTACCCCAACGTTTCCGATAGGTTTTTTGGGTTGCTTTGAGACTTTTGATAAGAGGGGTCGCTCTGCGCCGAAGCCAATGGGATGGGAATTCAATATCAAGCCGCTTCAAATATTTAAACGCCTGAGCATGGTTCTTTTCGTCCAATTCAAGTTTGGCTAATCCAAAAAGTGCTTGTGCCTTATCGGTCGAACGGCCTGAACCCAGAACTTTCAGAAACGTTTGCCGAGCGGCCTTATTTTTCTTCAAAAGACGGTTTGCACGCGCGTGTAAGAGAAAAAATTTGGAGCCCATAAGCTTTGGTTTAACCAGCTTTTCAAGATGCTCAATCGCTTTGCTCGGTTGGTCAATCTTGAGCTGCGCTTCAGCGTTTCTGACATGATAAAAATCGTGAAGTCCAGGCGGCGGTGTTTTCACCGAACCAAAAATAATCAGGGCGTCACGGGGCTTTCCTGCAAGGAGAAGGAGATGTCCTTTGACGAGGAGTGCCCCATCTGTTTTCTCAGAGATCAGTCGAGCGGCTTTGTCATATTTCCGACGGACCACTAATTCTCTTATCTTGGCGTCATCGTAGCCAAGCTTTACGCTCTCCGATGGCTTACCAAAAGCAACGCTCGGGCTCATCGGTACCCAGCTCAGAGAGATGAAAACCATCATCAATCTTGGAAAAAAATAAAAAAGTTCAGACCGAAATGAAACGACGTTCGTAGACAAAGAATGTTGTCGTTCTGAATTACCAAGATTGTTTAAAAGATTAGGCGTTACCATGGGGAATACAACTTACCTGAATGCGATTCGAGGTGCCAGCTCTTCACGCGCTGGGACCAAAACCGATGAGAAACCACTGGTTCGCCGGTTGAAACGCCGCGATGAAGCAGCGTTCAAACAGCTGGTTAAAAGACATAAGAGTCTTGTTTACAATGTTTGCTTACGCATGCTCTCCAACACTCAAGAGGCCGAAGATATTGCACAAGATGTGTTTGTCAGAGCATTTTTGTCAATTGGGTCGTTTCGTGAAGAAGCGCGCCTATCAACCTGGCTTTATCGAATCGCAGTAAATCTTTGCAAAAATAGGCTCAAATACTACGCTCGAAGGTCATCGAAACTTCATTCGAGTATCGATTTTGTCGCCGAGAAAAATCTGAGGAATGGATGCGGACAAATTTCGAGCGAGGCAGTGCCCCCTCCAGATCAGAAGCTTGAAGCGGTTCAGACGGAAAAATTGATTCAAGCGGCTCTGATGTCGGTTGATGAAGACTTTCGAAAATTACTGATCCTCAGAGATATAGAAGGTTTGAGCTATATTGATATAATGAGAATAACTGGACTACCTGAAGGGACTGTAAAGTCTAGATTGCACAGGGCGAGAACCGCGTTGGTTCGTGCATATAAGAAGGCTCAGTCGAATGGAACTGTATGATGGATCCAAAAGATGATGCAGATGCGGCACTGACAGATGCGTTGGATTCAGGTCAATATGGAGAGTTCGTCGACCAGGGTATGGATTCGGGGACAAATCAATCTCTGCTTGAAGCTCGCCATGCTCAGCTTTTGCTTAAGAGTTTAGAAAAGAGGCCAGTCCCGGTTCATTTTGAACGTCGAGTTCAAACTCGGGTTCGCCGTCGGACTGGGGGTCGGTACTATTCATACGTTCCTCCGCCCATCGGAGTGGGTCTCGGAATAGACGTTTTTGTGATCTTGGCGGTTGTTGTCATGGCTGCATGCTGGTTTATGAATCAGCAGGTCGTATTTGAACCTCAATTCTTTGTGGATCCACCCTCAAGCCTGAATGCGCCCTCTCCTCCTTAGTTCGATGACCGCATCGAGACGGTTAGCCACCCTGAGGGGGCAGGGATAAGTCTGATCCATCCGTTGATGGCTGTCGTCAGGAGCTTAATCCCATTTGATTTGAGTCGTGCGACCACATCAGGATGGGGAAAACCGTAGCGATTATTGACTCCACAACTTGCGATGGCCAGTTGTGGGGAAACAGCCTGTAGAAATGACTGAGTAGAACTCGTTCGGCTTCCATGATGACCCAGTTGGAGTGCCTCAGACGGCGGAACGCCCATGGCGACAAGCCGACGTTCGCCAAAAGACTCTAAATCGCCCGTAAGCATTAAGCTCGAACTTGCTAGCGTAACGCGTAAGGCAATAGAGCGGTCATTCTCGGATGCATTGCTATTTTCGGTCGGCAATAGATTATGGATGGTGAATCGTCCCAATCTTTCGACAGGTTCTGGATGTCGAAAGGACTGCCCACTCATGGCCGATACCATCGTCACCCAATGTGACGTCTTCTCAAGGGGAGGGACATGGAAAACATGCCCGACCTGGACCATTTTGATGAGCTCTCCGAGGCCTCCGTAATGGTCGGGATGGTGATGGGTAATCAAAACCCACTCTAGCTTTCGAATCCCCTGTCGGGAGAGGTGTCCCAAGAGCCGTCTGACGTCATATGGCCCCCCAGTATCAACCAATGCAGCAGACCCATCAGAAACCAGGAGTGTTGCATCTCCTTGGCCTACGTAAACGAAATCGACATAGCTTTCCTCCGGATTTTCGTTGATGGTCGCGAACACCATGACCGAGATCAAAAGAAGTTTAGACACCCAGTTTAACCTCACGAGGTAGAGCATCAAGATTGCCAAGAGCATTGGACTCCAATGCCGACCCACAATGATGGGATATCCAAACAAGTCTGCGAGAGCACCTGCCAGCCCGAGGAATAGTTCTGTCAACGAGGCAACGCAGTCGAGGGGCAGCTGCGATATCGGAGAGAGAATTAATCCGATAAGGCCGAGTGGTACGATAGCCAAACTGGCCACTGGAACAAGGATGAGGTTACAGATAGGCGCGCTCAAAGTGAGGGTACCGAAATGCCAACACTCAACCACCCAGGCTGCCACCGACGCAGCGGTTGAAATAGTCAACGCGGACACGGCTCTAGATTTATTTTTCGAGATTAACGACAGTGACACGACCGTTAGGAACGAATATTGGAACCCGATATTGGTGAGGTTGACCGGTGATTCGGCGATCACCCAGACGAGTGCGATTGAAATCAGCCTCAGCACGTTTGTTCGCCAACCGATTGCTCGCGCAAATAAAGCCAGGCTTAACATCAGCGCAGCTCGCTTTGCACTGAGGGGATTCTGTGCGAGAAAGACAAGCGTCCAGATGGCTATGAGGGCGGCAAATGTTGCCACTCGACCCGGATAAATCAACCTGAGTTTGATGCCCATGAGATTAAAGAGCCACCAGACACTCCAACATAGGGCACCAATATGAAGACCGCTTACAGCCAGAAGATGTCCGGTTCCTGTCGCTCTGAATGATTGAATGTCATTTTTCGGAACCGCTTGGCGTTCGCCCAAAAGTATGCCTTTCAGAGCCACTCGGCCATATCCACGCTTTCCCTCATCCAAGGTGTTTCTAGCCCAAAGCTTTAAGTGGGTTTCAAAGCGGATATTATCTCGACCATCCACAGGGCTCACGCGGCCTTTAAACGTCCACATTAGCCCTGTATAAAAACCGATTTCTTTCGGATCATACTCGCCGGGATTATGAGCTGATTGTTGGGGGGCGAGTGTCCCATCGAGCCGAATTACCTGACCGGGGTGGTATCGGCGAGCGTATCGCTGCTGTCGGATTTGGACTCGACCTTGGATGGAATCACAGCCGAGTGAGCTCTCGCTTCGTGCGCCTTTGTATTTTGTGTCAATGACAGTGCAGAGCGTCTTAATCTTCAATTCAGCATCAGTCTTGTTGGGCTTTAGAGTCTCCGACTGTGGTAGTGCCATACAGGTCATCAAAAGGCCGAGTCCCATCGGGCAGTTTTTGCACACATAGAACCCAGAGACGGCCAAGAGCAAGAGGACTATGGTTCCATACCAGCCGTCTGCAAAGACCCAGCCCTGGCCGACGATCAGGCCGCAGGCTGCGCCGAACCAACTGCGATCGATCGATGTCAAATCGTGTCACTTTCCAATCCTGTACCAAGTCTTTGTTCGTCCCGGTGCTTCCCTTGTTGCAAAAATATCGGTAGAAGCATGTCTTCGGTTGAAATATTTTTATATGCAACGCTCCGAGACGGGGCCGTTGTGATGGAGTTTAACTGTGTCCATCCAGCGTTTGGGCTTGGTCTTTTTGTTTGGCGGTCTGATCTACGCAGCTTTTGCGGCTGACCGTCTCAAAATCCATTCCCAGGACAATCACTTTGTGTATCTCGCGGACGCTTTTCTCAGTGGTCAGACCGAACTCAAGCGTCGGCCACATCACGGGAACGATTGGGCCAGCTTTATCCAATTGGAACTTAAAGGAGCTTCGGCAGAGAAGTACGGTTCCCCTGTCAACGGCTTCTTTACTCGACGAAAAGGCAAGCCTAATCAATTTCGAACCCTTGACAAGGCTCTGATCGAAATACCGAAATCTGATAGGGGCACGCAGACGACGCGGCACTACGTCTCATTTCCCCCTGGACCAGCTGTCCTGATGATGCCGTGGGTGGCGGCGGTCGGATACGGAACCAATGACGTCGTTTTCACAGTCATCGTTGCCGGACTCAACCTGGTTTTCATGCTGCTCCTTTTGGTTAAGATTAGAGATCTTGGGTACATTGATAGACCTGATTCAGACCTATTTTGGTTTGTTGGCTTGTTTGGTTTTAGCACTGCGGTTCTCTGGTGCTCCGTTTTGGGTCAAGTGTGGTTTACTGCCCTTGTCGTCGGTCTTGCTTTCCATACGCTGTATCTGTTGTTCGCCTTCGATTGTCGCAGGCCTTTTATTGCCGGATTATTTCTGTCTTTCGCCTTTGCAACGCGCGCCAGCCTAGTTTTTGCTGCTGTGTTTTTCTATTGGCAGCTGTTCGTAGGGCAGAGGGGGCGGTTTGATGCCCGCGAGACGCGTCTCAAATTTCTTGCGTTCACAGCACCGTGCTTGATCGTCGGCTTGACCTTACTTTTTTACAATTACGTTCGGTTTCAAGATCCACTCGAATTTGGTCATACCTATCTCGCTGGCGGTCACATCGCCCGGATTCGAGATTTTGGATTGTTTCATCCGCACTTCATCAACCGAAACTTGACGGCGGCATTCACCTTATTGCCGAGACTTTCTGATACGTATCCTTTTATTCAGCTCAGTAAGCACGGCATGAGCATATTTTTGACGACCCCGGTCTTCATCTATCTTTTCTTTGCTAGGCCCGTGGGGTGGTTGAAGTGGGGTCTTTGGCTCCCGGTCTTGGTGATTTCGATCCCCTTGTTCTTGTATCAGAACACAGGGTGGGAACAATTCGGATATCGTTTTATCCTCGATATTCTCCCGTATTTGATTCTGATTCTCGTGGTGAGTAAGACCGGTATTACCAGGACTTTCAAGGCGTTGTTGTTGGCTGGTGTGCTCATCAATGCTTTTGGCGCCGCGACTTTCCAGCGCCCTTATGCATCGCCCCTCTACGGCCATTTTATGAGTGAAGAACCACGTAAGTAGTGCGCAGGGGCAACAAACTCAGTTATCCTTGTGATGTCCTGGACAAAAGGCGTATGAGTGAACGACGACACCAATAAATTTGATGCCATTTTGGATGCCGGTGTCCCTTCGGATGACAAGCCAGAGCAGGTCGACCGTTCAGTCGATCGGTCAACCATGTCTCAGACTGATGATGACGGCTCGATGGTTCCAATTCTCGATGATGACCTTGTTGAATTATCGCCTGAGGCAATCGAGATTCTTGAGATACCAAATACCGACCTGGGTTCATCGACTGTACCGCCAGAGCCGCATGAAGAAACTCAAACACGCCGGTCACCGACAGAAGCGGTGCTGTCCGAGACCGGTAAAGTTCGTGTTGCGCCCCCCGGGAGTGTGGTGGAGGTGATCAATTCTCCTCGCAGAAAACGATTGGTTCTCAGGACAAAATCTGAAAAATCCAAACGGTCTATGGTCCGAGCCCGCTTAGCGGTGATTGAACCCAGCGACCAAAGAACAACCGTGTATCTCGATCAGCCTGACCTCGTCCTCGGTCGAGGACTCGACACCGATATCTTAATGATGGATGACGGTGCCAGTCGTCATCATGCTCGTTTTGAACGTCATGAGCTGGGCTTCTCAATCATCGATCTTGGTAGTGGCAATGGCACCTATGTCAACGGTCGTAAAATTCAGTCTTTTGATCTTTTTGACGGCGATGTCATCGTGATTGGCAAAACGAAGATTCGCTTTGAAACAGTTGGCTGGCGAAGAGTTCCAGAACCGAGAGCGTCTTTCGTGAACTCGGTGTTGAAAACCGAACAGTCTCAAACGACTGGGTCAAGGTGGGCTGGATTGGCCATCGCATGTATTTGTAGTTTCGTTGTCGTTTTAAGCATTGGACTTCTTAAAGCCCCCGCGGGACCAGACCTGGAACGCCTCATTGCAGAACAGGTGAAACGAACTCAGGACAAGATGACCGAAGGACGTTTCGGAGAAGCTCAAGTTGAGCTGACCTATGCCCAGGTTCTCGGTAACTTAATTGGGCAGCAGCCAATGCAGATGGACCATTTGGCTCAGACATTGGCGGACCAACTGTTACTCGATGAAATCGATACGGCGGCGAAAGACGGAGTTAGTTTTGAAAAGCTCGTTAAATTGGGTGCGAAAATATCGCCCAGTGAAGAGTCTCAAAAACAATTAGCGATTATGTTGAGCAGCCTGCGGAACCAGCGGTCAAACACTCATAAACATCTCTCTCAGAAAGCGTTTGATGCTGGTCGTGCCGAATCGGCCCTCCAGCACATCGACCTTGCGCTGACCTACCGGCCATCGGACTCAGACTTAAAAGTGCTCAAGGCTAAGATCATGAAGATGACACGTCCATGAACACGATTTCGTGTTTACACCCAGGGTTTAATTCGCGCGGGCCTCGGTGAGCAGGTTGTTGACGGTCTCTAAGACCTCCTGAATGTCGAAGGGCTTATCCATATACGCATCCGCCCCGTAGAGGGGTGACGTCATTTCGTTTACCGTCCGACCAATCGCCGTCAACATCAGAACAGCGATATGCTCTAAATTGGGTTTGCTTCGAATGTACTTGCAAAGTTCCCAGCCCGACAGCGTGGGCATCATTACATCCAAGATAACCAAGTCGGGTTGTCTTTGAATGATCGTCTCAAGTGCTTCTTCACCATCCGATGCTTCTAAGATCTCGGCATCAAGGTCGTTTAATGCGCGAACGAGGATACGCCTGATCTCGATATCGTCGTCTGCAAGCATAATGATCGGCCGCTTGTTTTCATCACCCATAGCGATTTTCCTTTTTGGTCCCTACCTCCAGCCTTAAATGGTCGTGTAGCGAGTGTCAACCATACCCGACAAACGGGCGCATTATTCCCCAGTCTGACGGCCTTTTTTAACGGCCTTTGAATCGTTTTTAGGTTTCGGTCGTGAAATTAAATGAACCCGTGAGTTAGCTGAAATTTCCGGATCGGCTTACAGTGCAGGTTGGTATTTAACGACAGGCCTTTTTTGGGCCGAGAGTCACAACGTGTTCATACATGTGCGGATTATACGGGTTTTAGTCCTGGTTTGTATCACCTTCATGGCATTGGTGAGTGGCGTCTTCTCATTGGACCAAGGCACCATTCCGGTCCAGGTTCATCGGGCAGCGGCCAAGGCGGATGGTGATTCCGTTTCAACCTACGATATCACGCGACTTGCCCTCTTGGGACGTACGGTCATTCATCTGAAAGAAAACTATGTAGACCCAAGTCGAATCGATGAGGCTCAAATGCTTGGGTCAGCGTTAGAATATTTGCAGACCGAAATCGATGATGTTTTTGTGAGCATAAGCAAAAACGCGTCGGGTCGGCCTGATGAGGCGCTTGTCAAAGCGGGAAGCGAAAGCAAACGCTTTCAATTATCGAATGTGGAAAATCTGTGGCAGATGTCCTTCAAATTGAAGGATATCTTCAAATATATTCAGCGCAATGCGAAGCTTATCGAACGGCCCAAGTATGTTGAATATGCTGCGATCAATGGGATTTTATCGACCCTTGATCCCCACAGTGTTCTATTGGGTCCGAACGAATACCGGGAGATGAAGCTCAATACCTATGGGCGCTTTGGTGGCTTGGGTATCGTCATTCAAATAGAGAACGGTTACCCGGTCATCGTCAGACCGATACCCAATACTCCGGCTTATCGAGCAGGCCTCAAGGCAGGTGATAAAGTCGTCCAGATCGGACTAGACAGCACCGTCAATATGACCACCGATGAAACCGTTGAATTATTACGCGGCGAACCCAACACGCCAGCTGTGATTTGGATCAGTCGTCGTGGATGGTCCGTTCCGAGAAAGTTTGTTGTGCCCCGTGCAGAAATTGAGGTCGACAGTGTACACCGAAGATTGCTCAAAGGCCGGGTCGGTCTCATTCGTATCGACCAGTTTCAAAGCTCGACTCACGATGAATTAATTCAGGCTCAGGCCTATCTTGAATCGAAGGCAAAAAAGAAGCTCAAAGGCCTGATCATTGACCTGAGGGGTAACCCTGGAGGCTTGTTAGAGCAAGCCGTTCGAATCGCCGACAGTTTCGTCATTTCTGGCCCGTTGGTGACGACAGTCGGCTATGGACAAAAGGTCCGACAGCCAAAGATGGCGACTCGGGCCGGCACAAACACACGTCTGCCGATCGCTGTCTTAATCGATGAGTCAAGTGCCAGTGCGAGCGAAATTGTTGCTGGGGCTTTGAAAAACCATAATCGAGCGATCTTGATTGGTCGCCGGAGCTTCGGTAAGGGCTCAGTTCAAGTGATTTACGACAATCAAGATGATTCAGCACTCAAGTTGACCATCGCTCAGTATTTGACACCCGGAGATGTAAGCATCCAATCGGTGGGTGTGACGCCTGATATTGAGGTTAGACCGCTCCTTGTTGGACGAAACAATGTAGACTTGTTTGTCGACACGGAAGCGGGTGAAAAACGCCTTCCAAAACATTTGCAAACCTTAGCAAGTGGTCAAAACGACGACACCATGAAATCGGCGTATACGGTGTCGTATTTACGGGATCTGGAAATAGAAAAGAAAATCGCGCAGATGCCAGAGAAACTCTTGGAAGACTACGAGACAAGTTTGGCCGCCGATTTGTTGAGAGCAGTTAAGTCTACCGACCGAGAGGTCATGCTGCGGGACGTAAAGTTCTTGATGCGCGAGCGATTAAAAACAACCGAGTCGCGCGTCGATCAGGCTCTGTCAAAACGGGGTATAGATTGGACAGACGTCGGTCCTGCGTCGGGTTCGCCCCAAGCAAAAATCGATATCGAGACGAATCTGGAAAATCAGACGATTATTGCTGGTAAAGCTCTTCGGGTCTCAGTGTCCATTAAAAATCAAGGGTCCGGTGATTATGTGAGACTGGCGGCCATCAGTCAGAGTAAATTTCAGCAATTAGATAATCGAGAATTTATCTTTGGTCGATTAAAACCAGGCGAGTCGAAAACTTGGACCACTGAATTTCCGTTGGATGCGTCGACCCCGCCAGGGCCACTGAAATTTGACCTGAACGTCAGCGCTAAGAATTTGGATAAACCAATGGTTCGAACCGTGCGCTTTAAAGTCGTTCAATCTCCTTCGCCAGCCTTTGCATTTGATTATCGAATCGATGATAGCCGTTTTGGAAATGGCGATGGGCTCCTGCAGAGCGGTGAGACTGTGGAACTCAATGTGCGTGTCAAAAACCGAGGATTAGGCCCGGCCGATTCACTGCTTGGCATTCTGAAACGTCACAAAGATGACCAAGATCGTAAACTCATTATTGAGCGCGGTCGAATTGAATCAGGTCGGCTTGAATCGGACGGCTTGACTCACCTCAAGTTCAAGATTCGAGTGAAAGACGTCCTTCCGGCCAAGCTCCCCCTTCGCTTAGCGATTGTAGACCCTAAGAAGGGCGAGGTCACGTCCGGGACCTTGCCGTTAGTGGTCGTCCAAAAAGCGCGTCGACTGCACCCTGAAACGCTCAATCTAAAACCCAAATCATCGGCCATTGATGTCTATTCTCATTATTGGTCTGAGAGTCCCCAAATTGGCACTTTGACAGGCCATTTACGGGTCCGCGCGGGTATGCCGGGTTGGTATCGGGTGACCTTGCCGGATGGTACCTTCGGCTGGGTCCGACGACAGGATGTGGAGCCGGGCGGCCACTTGCCCACGTCGTTTACAGCAACCGAGCCTAACGGGTTGATTACCATCGAGACGGAAAACGAGCCCCAGGAGATCGTTGACGCACAAACGGTCGCAGTTATGGGTCGGTTGACCAGCCAGTATGCTCTCAAAGATCTGAGGGTGTTTCGAAATAATCAAAAGGTTTTCTTTAAGAGTGCACCGCATGCCGGTGCAAGCAACGAAATGACATTTAAGACCCAGGTTCCTCTGGTCGATGGGGTCAACCAGATTGAAATTGTCGGGCGCACTCAGGCTGACCAAGTCAGAACCCGGAAGTTCATGGTGTTGAGAGAGATCAAATGAATGGGATTTCTCTCGGTGGTGGGATGCTTGCGCTGGCCGTAATTATCGGCGCATTTGGTGCCCATGCGCTCACAGATGTTCTCGTTGGCCCGCGTGCGGCTTGGTTTCAAACAGCCTCAGATTACCATTTTTGGCACGGCCTTGGATTGCTGGTCATTGGGGTTGCTAAGGAACATGCGAGTAACGAGGCCTGGCATCGTTGGTCCGCCCGGTTCATGGTGATAGGCTTGGTTTTGTTTTCCGGTTGTTTGTATGCAATGGCACTGACAGGAACCCGCATTCTTGGGGCGGTCGTCCCGCTCGGCGGTCTGTCCTTTATTTTGGGATGGTGTTGCTTGGTGATGGCTTTTCAAAAGCCATCAAGTCCATGAGCTATTTCTTAGCTTTTATTTTTTTATATTCACCGGCTTTGACGTCGATGACATGAAAGAGTAAGGCATCACGCGCAATGCCGACGCTTGCTTTGTACGTGTATTTCTTACCCTTTTGGCTCAATTCTTGACTCTTTGCCAACCCTTTTAATAGCGACGCTTTAAACTCGATTGGTGCAACATCATCAGTGCGCTTTTTATCTGCAATTTTCCAAACGAGATCGGTGATTGAGTTGAGCAGTTTCATCATGCCTTTTCGCTGGAACTGAGCCCTGTCGTTTGCTGACTTCTTCTTGGGGGCATCGAAAGTTTCCTCAACGGTGACCTTAAATAGCTTCGTCTTGGGGTCGTATTGTCCCGCCTTGACTAGGTCTGCTTTTGCCTTTTCAAAGATGGGTAGAACGGTTGCTCTCTGAACGAAAAACTCGGATAGCTCGGCTCGTTTTTTTAATTTTTTTCTTAGCTTACTGGCAATCCTTAACTTGATTGCAGCCCGGAATGAATCGTCAGCGAGCTGGTACTTTCCAGCGCGCTGTGCAGCATCACCCCGATTCATCAATAATTCGGCTAAATTTGAATTGGCTAGAGCGTTTTTCTTGTTGAGTTCCAACGCTTTACGATAAAATTCTTCGGCTTTCTTTACGTCGGCACCAAGCAGATTATTGCCTTGCATGACATAGTTTTGTTCGAGAGCAGGCATGAGAATTCGAGAAAAGCTTTTTTTGTACTCTTCGTTTTCTAGAATCTTATTGAGCATTTTTTCTTGCTCGATCACATTGCCTTGTTTGCCGTACACATCCGCGATGCCCCATAGGCCATTGTAATCATCGGGTGCCAGCTCGAGCAGGGCTTTAAATTTCTTGAGAGCCAGGTCGTATTGTGATGCCTTGACTGCCTGTCGAGCCTCTTTCAGAGTTTGCTTTTGAACATCCTCTTCGCAGCCCAGCTGTAGTCCAGCAATGACAATTGCAATTAACGGTAAGTGTGTGAACAGACGCATAGATACCTCATCAGATGTCGACATGAGAGCCGAGTTCGTAGTGAGCTATACGATCCACCACGCCATGGGTCAAGGAGTCGTGCGAATCCGTGGCGCCAAATTGTCCGAATCCATTGTCTGGGCCAGCATATCCAGCCAACGTGTGTCGTATCGGTTACTCATAGAACGGAGAAACTCGGGTAGGCTTGTCTCCAGGCCTCTCAGGTTCTTCAAGCTCGACAGATATTCGTCTAAATCGATTGCAAGCCCAAGCAATTGGGCCCCTACTGGGATTCTTTTTCCATCGATCCCATACGGCTGTCCAAGTCCGTCTAGGCGTTCTCGGCAATGCAATATGGTTCCGTGTACCAGTTCCGGTATCGGTTTGTTTGCCGTCAAGATGGCGAGGGTCAACCGTTGTGCTTCAGCTAAATGGATTTGCCTATCAATGGGATGGCCAAGTCGATGGCATAGACCGGCAAAAATCATCTGTCGGCGACTGACTGACGTGAGGCCGGCCCTATGGGCTAAGAGGGCAACCCAGGCGGCGATACGGACTGAATCTGGTGTTTCTGAACCTGTATACAACACATTGAGATTGTTCATCTCAAGATCTCTGAGAGTTTGATTTGATACACAGACCGACCATCGCTCGGCTAAGCTTCGACAGATTCTCGAGTGGAGGTTGTCGGACCAAGCATTGATGAGGTGAGTGCCACTTCGAGCGATAAGACTCGTTTGTTCGGTCTTTTTGTCGGGGTTCGCGTTTGACTCCAGTTGGTTAACAAGGCAAGCCGCCAGGGCAATTTGATATCGAGATGAGGCGAATAAATCATTGGACTTCATCGGGGCATGAGTCGCAATTCTTTCGCCTGCATGAAAAGCGCATGGACCGATCTCGCTTGGATTCCGATAGGTCGGGAAAGGCAATCTGAGATCGACGAACTGGGATGTTGACCCAATCAAGACCATCGATTCTCGAGACGTTTTGGGCTGGCCCTTAGTCGACAAGTTCTTCTTCGCCGTCTTCGAGCAATGGATCCAAATGGCTTAGATCGATCTCTTCGTAATCATCTTCCGGATCGGAATCATCCGAGGGATTAAGCGAGCGCCATATCGCTTCGATAATGCCCACGGCTAGATAACTACTCATCAACCCAATGATTGCAATGGACGGTCGAGTCTGGAGAGCGACGACGACCAAGGCAATAAATACGCAAATGATCAGTAGAAACGAACGAAGACTCAAACGAGTGGCTTTGAAGGTTCGAAACCTCACGTTTGAGACCATCAATAAACCCAAGCCCACCATCATCATGGGAATCCAGTGACTGTCCGAGCCCAGCGCCACGTCAGCATTGATGGTAGAAATAATAACAGCCACCAGTAAGCCTGCCGCCGCAGGGATTGGTAGACCGATGAAGTAAGCACTCGGTCCGTCACTTGCTGCAGCCATCACATTGAATCGAGCGAGTCGAATTGTGCCACATGCACAGTAGATGAAACACGTGAACATACCCCAAGATCCAAAATCGATCAGCAGCCAATGCCAAGCGATCAATGCAGGCGCGACGCCAAAAGAGATGACATCGGCCAAAGAGTCCATTTGTACACCGAAGGCAGATTGAGTCCGGGTCAAGCGAGCCACCCGGCCGTCAACGGAATCAAAAATCATCGAAAACAGAACTGCAATGCATGCGCGGTATAATTTCTCATCAGCGTCGCCACTTGAGACACTGGCTGCGGTTACAGCCGCATAAAACCCGCAAAATATTGAGCTAACGGTAAAAAAGTTTGGCAAAATAAACATTGCCTTACCTAGGTCAAACCGTCGTCTGCGCCGAAATCTTATCTTCATAGCGACAGCATAGTACAGCCTCGCTCTCGGGTCGACCTTCCAACGGAATGTCACAGTAAGTGATTTACGGTTCTTGACACCTCGACCTAGTGAAAACTACCCTCATCAGGTAAAATGCCGGACATGGGCGATAACTTGAGTCGGCTATCTTCTTGGAGCGCGTTGTGATGTCTAAGTTCATTAAGTTTTCTTTGTCTCTCGGTGTCAGTTTGGCCCTGGGCAGCGGTGCCGCCTTGGCGTTGGACAATGACCCGGCCCTCTACCGTCTCTGCGTCGGTGTTCAAGTCGCTCCAGAGGCTCCGTGTGGCTCCCGGCCTCAAGCGGATACCGAGGCTTTCAAACTTCTGACCAAGGAGTATGCCCTCGCTTTATCCCCAACCCTCATGGCACCAGCCGAGACCATGGGCATCAACGGCTTCCAATTCAATGTTCAGTTTGCGACCACGACCATTAATGCTGACCGCGGGTACTGGACGACGGGCATTGAAGACGAAAATCCGCCATCAACCCTAGTGGCAACCCGCATCGGGATTAGAAAAGGTCTCCCTGGAAGCATCGAGATCGGTATGGATACCTCGTATCTTTTTTTTAGCGAACTCTGGATGTTTGGCGTGATGGCGAAATGGGCGCCTCATGAGGGTATGGACAGTGTGCCCATCGACTTTGCCCTTCGAGGTAGTTTCAACAGACTCATCGGCTCATCCGAGCTCGTGATGAGTACAGCAGGCCTTGATGTCGTTTTGAGCAAATCATTCGGCTTAGCAGGCGTGGTTAATTTAGCGCCATATGTCGCTTATAGTCCGCTTTGGGTTTTCAGTCGCAGCAACGTCATCGATTCGACTCCGGGAACGCGAGAGGTCAATGGTGAGGGCGATTTTGTTTTTACAGAGCAGGAACAGCGGGTTGATCGTCTGACCATGGGCAGCCGCTTCATTACAGGCGCATTTAACTTTACGCCTGAAGTGACTTTGTCGAGCGCACAACAAACCTATGGCGTCAATCTTGGGGCCGATTTCTGATCGCTCTTTGTTAGTCGACCTTAGCGTCCGTATTGATCAACTCTGGATCATCCGGTGATTCAATTCCAAGTGCTGCCTCGAGTCGTTTGACCCGCTCCGTCAGCGATTGCAACTGGCCCACGACATCAAGGCGCGCCATCGGCTGTCTGATCCGTTCATCAAAGCGTTTTTGAAGCTCATCGATCGCCAGGGTATTCTGCGCAACCCAGGAGTGAAATTGCTCACGACTCTGGACGGCGCGTTCTTCCCCGGTCTTTAGAATTCGGTTCACTGACTCTTCAACGCTCGTTCTGAGATTTTGAACAGGGTCCGTCAGTTTTTTCTGAAGATGCTCTCCTGTGTTGACGATCAAGCCGCGTAAAGACTGCATCGAATCGCCCAATGAACCCTTTCGCCCATTTCTGACCAGGATTTGTGCAAGTGTGATCCGGGTAATGTCCTCTTTCGTCTCGTTGTCGATGATGCGAAAGTCCTCTCCCGCTTGGAGGAGTGCATCCAGTTCATCCAGTTTCACGTACTTGCTTGTACTGGTGTCGTACAACTTACGATTGGCGTATCGTTTGATGACACGGATAGAATCCAAGACGACCTCCACTGGCAAAAACCGGACATAGGTCGGCAGACGATCGATGTCTGATGGTCATTTGTCAACCAACAAAACCAATGGATGCTGTCCTCAACTTGTCTGGACCGCGTCGACATGCGAAAATGGCCGTACATAGGCCGTCGGTGTCGACTCGAGTCTATTCACCACGCCATTGAATGGGGCCGTTTAGGTGACAAAAGACGACAAATTAAATCGTGATAGCCATGTGCAGCCTCATTTTGAGGACGATGATGTCCTCTCGTCGAGTCCCTTACTCGATTTTCCGTCGTCAGTTTCCACTGATAATGACGCTGGGGCGGGCGACGTCATCGTATCGGCTGGGCTGCCTGCTGATCGGGTGACTTTTTCAAACTTAAATGCATTGGTGCCCGACAGGGACGTTCCATCGCCAACCGAGGCCCCAAAACCAAAGCCGGTCCAAGCGGTCGACTCGATTGCCGTCATTAAGCCGCCGAGCTTTCGCCGTTTTGCGCTCTGGTCAATTGTTCTGGTCATTGTGTTGGTCGCTGGCTGGATCGGATACCGGTTAAATTGGGATGTAGAGCGCCTCACAACCAACCCCATCAATGCCGTGCAATCGGCCATTCAAGCTCGAAGTCCCGTTACATCCGACGCCGTGGCTCAAATCCCAGCGACCCAAATTGAGACGTTGGAAGGCCGATTAAAAATCGAGCCCGTCCGTGTCCGGGCGCTTGATTCGAAGGGCAAAACTCGGCAGGCCCTCATCGAGGGTCGGGTGATCAATGAGTCCAATCGAATTCAGCATTCCATTTCTCTACGAATCACCATGACCGATGATAGGGGGCTTGCCTTGGCCAGCCGTAAGGTGAATTGCTGCGACAATGCCGACAGTGGAAAATCGTCCCCAGCCCAAACGCGACTGAAGCCGGGACAGAGCGCATCTTATTCGTTCAAAATGGACCTGCCTAAGACATCGGACGCCACTTTAAAAGCAAGCGTCGAACTGGTGTTCTCTGAGACGGACTCATTACGGTGAATGACAATTTGGTACGCGAAAGACGGTTTTTAAACCGGTTGGTCAGTGTGTCAGAGCTTGCGATGCGTGTTGCACTCTGGCGAGAATTTTTGGAGCGTCACCACCCCGATGACAATCTCAGTCTCGTTCGTTTCGTGTTGGACCAACGCCCGAATCGCCATGAGGCAACCCAGATTGCCATGTTGTCATTGTCCAGACTGCTGCATGAGCATCGACCGCTCGTTGAAAAAAAATTACTCGTCGCCGCTGTTGCGGCCCAAGATCAGTCGGTCATCGAGTTATTAATCGACCGTAAGCCGGCCAAAGAAATTGCACCAGCGGAAGTACGGGTCCCTAGAATCCTGCCGGATCGTGATTTGACGTTGGGCGAACGTCGCTCATTGGCGCGCAGTCGTGACCGTGATGTACTCTCCAGGCTGCTGACGGATCCAGATGCTGGCGTCATCGGGATCTTATTGAAGAACCCTCGAGTCCTGGAACGGGATGTATTGAGGATCGCCAGCGGACAGCCAAATCGTGCAGAGGTCTTGGCCCAAGTCTTTAAAAACGATCGCTGGTGTCGTCGACGCCAAGTGCAATTGGCCCTGATGCAAAACCCTTATACGCCGTCTGATGTGTCGCGATCTCTGTTGGAGCTTCTCGACGAGAGTGGCTTGAGGGAGGTTGCATCAGCACGTTCAATTGACGCCGATATTCGCTCGGCGGCAAAACAGCGATTGAGGTCGTTTCCGCTAGATTCACCCATCGATGAACAGCTGGTCAAAATTGAATGGGTGATGGATTTGATGGCGCGTCGAGATGAGCCATCCAGTGAGTGATTAGAGTCGGACTCTTAGCTGTTCTTTTTTTCCGATTTGACCGCTGTGCTTTCCGTCACGATGGGGTCGTTGGCCTCGACTTGTTTCGTGTCTACACGACTGGCCTCGGCTTCAGTTGTGTCGCTGGAAAAAGATTTTTTGAAGTTCCTAATGCCTTTGCCAAGGGCGTCGCCTAATTGGGGTAGACGGTTGGCACCAAAGACAACCAATATGATGAAAAAGATAAGCAGCAATTCCGGAATACCCGGCATGCCAATACCTAGAAGTGAATAATCCATCGAATTCATGACAACTCCTGAGATGCACCTGCGCTGGGTTTGACCTCTTCGCGTGCGTATAGTGAGAATAATGATGCTTCATCGCTTCGAAAGCAACTCCACACGAATAATTCGATCGCTCGGTGACAATCGATAGAGGACATCTAGACCTTCCTTGACCACGCCAATTACCGTGATTTGGCCGTCTAATTCCGGTTTATCGACGAGCGATATAAACCATTTTGTACCGTCCAGACCACCTACCCCAGGCACCAGGCCAATGGCACCCCGTTTGACAGGCCGTTGGTTGATCTCCGGGCGGTACAGTTGGCCCGGAATGAAAAAACCGGTGTTCGTTGGATCGCCGGTTTGAATCCAACGTCCGTGCTGGATTCCGAAGAAACGTTGGTCTTTGAAAAACTGACGCTTGATCAGCGCAACAAACCGCTTCACCGATTGGCGGGCATTGACCATGTGAAACTGGATAAGAAAATCTCCGGCAGTCGTGTAGATGAGTGCGTTTTCAAACTCTGCAGATTGAGCCAATCTCAAGTCGGGCTTCTCGCTCTCCATCATGAATGCAGGTGGTGGAACACGGTCGCGACGGCCAGATTCTATGCGTATTCCTCCTGTTTCATTTTGTCTCGCGATCACCGATTCGAGTCGAGCCAGTGCGACCGTTGCAGCTCGCTTTACGACAAGCCGCGAATCGTCGGCATGCCTCTCTACAAGCTGAACGGTCTCGAGGAGCTCTAAACTCGCATAGGCTTCGAAGAGCGTTGCGATGACACCGAATTGGCCTTTGCTGGTTGCCGTTTTATACAGGTCAACCAAGGCCTGGCGATGACCATTTGGTTTTAGCATGACCGCCACCTTAATGCCTCTAATGACCAAATGAGAATCCTGTGAGCTGAGTGCATCAAACAGGATTTGGTCACGTGCCCTGCTTTCTGGTTGATTCGCCAATTCATCGATCACTCGAATCCGGCCCGCCGACCCAGCACTCATGTAGAGGCGTTTGAGCTGTTTCATGACCGTCCCGGACCGCTTGATTGCCAGCAATTGCCAGTGGATTCGTCGTTCCGGCGAAAGCTCGGGACCACCGCATGTTCGCGTCTTTTGGATTCGGCCCGTCATGCGATCCAGGATCGCGGCACTTGCACAATTGATTTCACCGATGATCGGTCGTGGTTTTTCTTCGGCGGCATGGGTCATTGATTCATCTTGTGCTGTTTTTTCGACTGGTGGACCCCCATCGCGCGTCAGAGGTCTCGCTGGGGACTTTTTGCGGGGGGCCAGCCGCGACAGCGTCAATTGAAAAACACTCGAGATGACCTCTCTGTGATTTGAATTCAACGGAACCAACATCAGGGCGTCTAAGGTGGCGAGCGCATCCGCCCCAAGCGACGCCCACTTCACATTTGCCGTGAACGTCTCAGCCAAACTCTTGACCAGGGGCTCGATTTGGTTTGTCTGTCCAAGTTGGCGGACCGCCGCGATTTTAACGCCGGTGTTTTTATCATTGAGACAGCCAGCCAATAGGGCCAACGCATCTGGACTTTTGTCCGCGATAAGTCCGACACAGACTTGACGAACATCGGCATTTTCATCCGCTAGGCATTTCCTATGAAAAGCCATCGGCAGTGCAGTTTCTTTCAACGGTGAACGCTGAAGCCAATTTAGGATGGCGCGTCGTTCGTAGATGATCGGGTGTTTGATGAAGCGTGCGACGATGGTTTTGATGAACGCTTGGTCGACAGTGGACCGATGGCGATTGAGGTCAGCGAGTGCATACAAGATGCTTGGCTTGAGTTCATCCTGGGCTGTTTCGTACTGCAGGCGAAGTGCGTTGGAATCAGCCAAAGTGCCGATTCGACCGATGGCCCGAATCTGGGTCGCCCGTACATCGACGTTCGGTTCGGCTTTGTACCGAGCGAAGAGCTGCCCGGAGTTTGCCCCATCCATCAAGCCGTAGCTGAAGGCCGCAGCCTGACGAACAGTCGGCACTGGATCCGCGAGTTTTGAACGGATCAGGCCAAGATGGGCGGCCGACTTCAATCGCCCCATTGCCAGAATCGCTTGTCGACGGACCTCGTCTGATTCAGAGTCCAAAAACTGTGTCCATGGCCGCCTGGCGGTCGTGCCATCCCGCTCCAGCAATGCGATTCCTGCGAGCTTCAATTGAACGTCAGGTGTTTGCTCTTGCGCGTACGTTTGAACTGGTACCGACAAACCGATCAATAGACTACTTGCAGTCAGAAAGAGTCCGTTTTTTATCAACACTCTGAGGCTCACCATTGAAGTAATCCCTTGATACCTAGGCCAGAAAAACAGCACCTGTGCATTATCCCTTAACAAAATTATCCGTCCAATTATTCGGAAACGAATGTGTCCTGTTGCCCCGAGAGATCCTCAATGTTACCAACAGTCTGTAGTCTCGTTCTCAAGGAGTTCGACGCCATGGCCTATCTATTGCGATTTATCACAGGCAAGCATGCCGGTGGGGAATTTCCCCTGAAGCCCAACAGAGAGTTCTTCATCGGTCGCGGCAGTGAATTCGACATGGTTCTCGACGACGATCTCGTCTCACGGCGCCATGCCCGGATTACGACCTTTGGAGACGAGATTCGAATTCAAGACCTAGACAGCACCAATGGCACGCTGGTCAATGGGGAATTGATCGCAGAACATGCGCTCAAAGTGGATGACAAGGTGGGGATAGGTCATTCGATTATCCAGCTTGTGGAAATCGATAGCAGTCCGGCAAAGACGCCCGTAGGTCAGTCGCTGCGGGTTGATCAGCCTGACCGGAAAAGCACGGTCTTTAAGCAAGGCCTTGAGGGGACGTTTCCTGGCCCTGGAACAAGCATTTCAGAACTGATTTCCATGGTTGCGCGATTTAATAAAAACGCAGTGCTCGATTTGGCCGACGAGTCGGGTCACAGAATCAAGGTCTATTTTCGAGATGGCACCATCGTCTCGGCTCGAGTCCGCACGCCCACTGAACTCGAAGACCGGCTACCAGCGAAAAAGGCACTCTTTCGCGCGATGGCGTTTTCGTCGGGTCGATTTAAAGTGCGGGGTTTTGCCACCGACCGCGTATTCGATGATGTCTTAAGTGAGGATCTGGGCGCTCTTCTCAGTGCGGGTGAGGCACATCGAGAGCAAGTTGAGCGGTACAGGAAAATGATCCCCGATGCCATTTCGGCTTTTGCTTTGGTCAACCCCCTCGAATCGAAGCTCTCCGAATTGTCCCCCGAGGCATTAGACACCTTGCAGTTGGTGATTAATTTTGCAGAGCTCGACCCGATCTTGAATCACAGTGATGCCAATGATGCAGACACATATCAGGACCTAATTTATCTACTTCAGACCCATTACATTGTGCCCGCGCAGTAAGTACGCTTACCGCTGAGCCAGGCGAGTCAATTGTTTGGCATTTGACAACGCCGATTTGTACCGTTAGCTTGTGGCCCTTTTCATGGGTGGCATTACTGGATTTCAGTGAGTTCGGTGGTGTACAGACTCGCTGTGCCAGGTAGATCTGTTCGGAGGACTTGATGGAATTCTACGTCGTTGACCCAAAAAACCTCGATTTTGACAATTGGACGACTCGAGTTCGAGATTTTTTGACAGAAGAATCCTTTAACTATGTTGAAGCGACGGGACAGGTCTTTTACTTGGGCGACGATGTAGCCATTCCCTGGGATGAAGATTCGGTCTTATTTTCCGTTGGCGGAGATGAGGGTGGTGTCGTCGAAGTCAGGGATGCCGATGAGCACTTTTACGTCTTCATCGACGACCTCGATCTCTTCGATGAAAGAGAAGTAAAAGATGCCATTGGATATCGCGGCATGAGCATGGGAGCCCTGTTTGGGTTCCGTTGGAATAGTCAGGGTGCCTGCCGTTTTCACACCGGACCGTCTGTCGGCAACAGTTACTTTTGCGATTCCCAAGACAGAGATGTGCCACCGCGGCTCCACCTAGAGGATGTGTGGGCGCAATTTTTCCGCGTTGTCTATTGGCTTGGCGGCAACACGTCTCGGGTCCAAGATTTAAAGGGCATCAACGTCGAAAAAGTGTACTTGGACTTTGAGGTGGACGTGAATTTCAAACACCCAGCCTCTCTCGACGGTCTTTTCGAAGTGCTTGTTGACGAAGACGGTTATGAGAAGACACGCACAGGCCTTCGGGCAACCTTTAAGGACCGTGACTTAGCCTGGATTCAACGACTCGTCAGCCTCCTTCCAACGGATACGAATGCCTACGAAGGTGCATTTTTCAGAGCTGTGTGGCGGGGTCTTTGCGAAGGCGTCGAGCGGGAAGTTTATTACGTGGGTGTCGAGCGAAGACAGCTCAAACCATTCGTTCAGCTCCCAGTTCATCGGACGAGCAAGGACTTCATGAGTAAGTTCAGAAATCACTTCAAGGGCCACAGAATCGACCGTCAAGAATACAGTCAAGACGGGTAATTACGCTGTCCTTCAAGGACTTACCACCAGACGCTTGATCTATACGAATCAGACAATATTCTTCTAGGCTCATAAATGCTGAGGGGGCATTAGAGCGTTGATACCGGATGAGACCATCGCGGAGGTTTTAGAGCGTACAGACCTCGTCGCGCTGATCGGTCGGCATGTCAACCTCAAGAAAGCTGGGTCACTTTATAAAGGCCTTTGTCCATTTCACGATGAGAAAACGCCATCCTTCACGGTGTCGCCGACCCGAAACACGTACCATTGTTTTGGGTGTGGCGCTCACGGGCATTCCATTAAGTTCTTGATGGAGGTAGGTGCCAGGAGCTTTCCGGAAGCCGTAAAAGAACTGGCAGCCGAATGTGGCGTTGAAGTCCCCGAACAGCGGCCCGAATCCCCGGAAGAGCGAAGGAAACGTGAAGAAAAGAAATCGCTGGAACGCCGTCTTTTGGACGCCCAAGATGCGTTGACTGGGTATTACTCCGACCAGCTCTTTGGTCCGGGCGGAGAGCGAGCACGCCGCTATTTATCTCAACGTGGATTGAGTCGACGGTCCGCGGAAGCGTTTCGATTGGGCTGGGCGAGTGGCGACAAGCGCGCCTTTTCAGACTTCCTAGAGCGTCAGGAGCTCGCTCTTGGTGATATGGTACGACTCGGCGTTGTCATGGAACCCAATGACGGTTGGGTTGAGAGTAAGCCCCTGCGTGGTGGTTATCTCCGTTTTCGCGAGCGATTGATGTTTCCTGTGGTTGACTTTCGGGGCGATGTGACCGGATACAGCGGACGTATTCTCGACAACAACAAGAAGATCGCAAAATACATGAATTCACCGGAGTCGCCGGTGTTCACCAAAGGGCAGCAACTCTACGGCGCGTTCACAGCCCGCTCTGCCGCGAGGAAAGCGGGTCGGGTTGTCCTCGTCGAGGGCAATATCGATGTTGTGGCCTTGTGGGACAAAGGTCTTGAAGGAACCGTTGCTGCCATGGGGACGGCACTCACGCCCGAGCAAGTTCGTTTGGTCAAGCGCCTCAACAGCAACGCGGTCTGCGTCATGGATGGAGATGCAGCCGGCGAAAAAGCCGCCTTCGCGAGTTTAGAGCCCTTTCTGGATGCGGGGATACAACCGCGGGCTGTCATGATGCCCGACGGCAGCGACCCCGATTCGTACGTACAAGCCAATGGCATTGAGGCGTTCAACACGCTGCTGGATTCCGCCGCCCCCCTGATGGACATCTTGATCAAGCGGCAGGCGGACATGCATCCCGATGACCCACCGGGTCGTCTCGCAGCGCTCCGAGAGGTTGTACCGGCGCTGTCGAAATTGACCGATGCATTGTCTAAAGATTTATATATTTCGCAAATTGAGACGCACTTAGGTCTAAGCTCCGAGATCATTCGAGGTGCGTTGGCCGAGGTCAAATCACCCAAGCCTGGGCGAGGGAGACCTCCAACCATACAGGAGCCAAGATCAGCACCTACTTTGGCATCGCCACCCGACTATTTTTACTCAGAGGCCCAAAATGGCCCCTACACGGGCAAATTTGAGCCGATTCCCGAGTCGTTTTCACCGTCTATTTCGGAGTCGTTTTTTCTGCCAGGATATGTGTCTCAAATACTCGTATTTATAGTGCAATTTCCGTTTCTTGCAGAGCGGATGCATGCCACCGGATGTCATAAATACTTGACGCAGCCCGGTCTGATTGCTTTTTTTCACAGCCTCTACGGTGAGGTTAGTGTAGGTAGAACACCTAATATTGACCAAATCCTATCGGGTTTGGGAGACCCACAAGCGACCGCTTACTTGCGGGGGTTACAGGCCCTTCCCCTTATCGTTGAGGCGGAGGTGGTCGAAACGGCTTTTGATGATGCCATGTTGCGGTTGCAACGGGGTGCATTAGAGGCTGACCGGTCGCGGCTAAATAGGGAGATCAAGGGAGTCTTTTACTCCGACCCTATCCGCTGTGCCGAATTGAACGAGGAATTAAACCGCGTTCGAGCTGCTTTGAGTCAGCTCAGCGCCGTATCAGCCAAGGGAGCAGGCTAGATGTCAGTATCCCAGGAGCAGCGTCAGCTGCGGGAATTAGTCGCACGTGGTCAGAGCAAAGGCTTTCTGACGAACGAAGAAGTAAACCGAGTCTTGCCGCCCGGCTATATGCCGGAGCAACTAGACGAAGTACTCACCATGCTCAAGATGGCCAATATTCGCGTCGTCGACCGTGAAGAAGCGGCAGCCGAGCGCAAGAAAGGCGTCAAGGAAGGTGAGGGCGATAATGCGTATCGCACCAATGACCCGGTTCGCGTCTATCTTCGCAAAATGGGCTCTGTCTCTTTGCTCACTCGCGAGGGTGAAGTCGAGATCGCGAAACGCATCGAATCGGGTCAAATTCATGTTCGGGACGCGGTTATCGATTGTCCTGTGGCCGCGCGTACCGCGGTGGATTTGGTCGACAAGCTCCAGAAACGATGTGTTCGCTTAAAAGAACTCATCGGCGAGCCCCCGGAGGGCGTAGAGATTGTTGAAGACCGCGCAGAGGTTCTGATTCGTCTTGCGGCCGAAGTCAAAAAGCTAGACAGCGAGCGGCGTAAAATCGAAGAACGTCTCTCGGGTATTCAGCCCATGAAGGCGACATACCGAAAGCAACTTGAGACTCGGCTTAAGAACGTCAAACAGCAATGTCGTGAGACCATCATCGAAATGGGCTTCGTCAAGCGCATCATTGACATCATGGCAGGGCGCGTGAAGCTGCTCTACCGCCGGGCACTCATCGGAGAAGACTTACAACGTCGAGCCGTCAAACGCAGTCGAGCCGATAGCTTGGCCAAATTAGATAAGGATTTGCGAACGCTTCGTCGAACCAAAGACAAGCGAACCGTCACCCGCATCCTCAATCGATACAAGACCGACGACTTAGAGTGGTTGGTCGGGCATAATGACCTCTTGTCCAAGGCCCGGCGATACATCAGCTGTGTCGAGATGGAAGTTGGCTGCAGTCTTGATGAACTCCGTAAGCTCTACCGAACCATTCAAGTCGGTGACCGCGCCGCTGAAAGGGCGAAAACAGAGCTTGTAGAGGCCAACCTCCGTTTGGTGGTGAGCATCGCAAAGAAGTACACGAATCGAGGACTCCAATTCTTGGACTTGATTCAAGAAGGCAATATCGGCCTGATGAAAGCCGTCGACAAATTCGAATATAAGCGAGGCTACAAGTTCAGTACGTATGCCACCTGGTGGATTCGACAGGCCATCACA
The DNA here is from genome assembly GCA_036337435.1 of Myxococcota bacterium. GTDB lineage: Bacteria > Myxococcota_A > Bradymonadia > UBA7976 > UBA1532 > UBA1532. Next base: position 1,525 of record JAYZEG010000058.1, on the reverse strand, counting down.
CGCGCCATCGCCGACCAAGCTCGGACCATCCGGATTCCGGTCCACATGATCGAGACCATCAACAAGTTGATTCGCACGAGCCGCTATTTGGTCCAAGAGATGGGCCGCGAACCGACGCCGGAAGAAATTGCCGAGAAGATGGACCTGCCGCTGGATAAAGTTCGCAAGGTCCTCAAGATTGCCAAAGAGCCGATTTCTCTGGAGACACCCATTGGTGAAGAGGAAGACAGCCATCTCGGTGATTTCATCGAAGACAAGAATGCAGTCAGTCCAAGTGAGGCGGTCGTCAACCTCAGTTTGCAGGAGCAAACGAGAAAAGTTTTGGCAACTTTGACCCCAAGAGAAGAAAAAGTCTTGCGCATGAGGTTCGGAATCGGCGAAAAGTCCGATCACACTTTGGAAGAGGTGGGTCAGGATTTTGACGTGACGCGAGAGCGTATTCGCCAAATCGAAGCAAAGGCACTTCGAAAACTCCGTCACCCCTCTCGAAGTAAGCGCTTGAAGGCGTTCGTTGACACATAGAGATTTCCGGGTGCAACATAGGTGCACTCTTAAGGGCCCATAGCTCAGTGGTTAGAGCCGCCGGCTCATAACCGGTTGGTCCCAGGTTCAAATCCTGGTGGGCCCACCCCTTTCGGGGGATTTGGTCAAAAGGGGCAGCCCGTCGCTCAAAGAACGGGTAGGAGAGACCGTGAAAGAGACACTTGGTGCACTCGTCGAGCTGCAAGACCTAGAAGACAGTCTCCGAGACCTTCGGACACTCAATAAACAGCTCGTTACCCTCAGAAACGATAACGCGGCAAGCCGCCAAATGTTCCAGATGATGCTAAGTGAGCGTAACGCTCAACTGGATGAAATCCGAACATTTTGCAAAGAGAAAGAAGCCGAAATAAAAGGCGCAGAAGATGTCGCCAGGCGAGCTCGCGGTCGTTTGAGTAGCATTCAGTCGCAGCGAGAACTGACGGCACTCAACAAAGAGCTCGATACCGCGCGGCGTATGAATGCGCCGAAGAGCGAAGAGCTGCTCAAGTTGATGGAGCAACTCGAAGCAGCAACGGCTGACTTTGAAAAAAAGACCAACGAATTCAACACGCTCGATGAACAAATGACGGCTGCTGAGCAAGAGATCGAAGCCAAGATTCAAGACGGTGAAGCAGCAGCGGGTGCCCAAACTGAACGGCGCGATGAGCTCCGCGCGATGATCGACCGCCCAACCTTATCGCGTTTTGACCGGGTTCTGGCCGGACGCGACGGGATCGCTGTGGCCAATGTGATAGGCGACACCTGCACGGCGTGTCAGATTGCGGTCTCACCCCAGGTAAAAATCCGTCTGATGCGGATGGCGACTTTGGAAGAGTGCAACCACTGTCGCCGTTACATCGTCTGGCGTGAAGGCCTCATGCCCGCTGTCACAGACGTTGAAGACACACCTGAAGCGGTGACAGACGCTTAATTCCTAAGCGTCATTTAAAGATTCTCTGACCAGGACACGTGATCGCCGGCGCATGCGCGCGGGAGGAAAGTC
>JAYZEG010000057.1:0-29852 GCA_036337435.1 Myxococcota bacterium | reverse complement strand
CGGTCGACATTTATTGAAATGGTATTGAGCATTTCACGACCATTGTTACCCAATTGCTGACCAAAGTCGTCGTCGAGAAACCGAGTGTAGGCACCTATGCCCCGGAGAGATTTGCGCACATCGTGGGTAATCGCATAGACCATTGCATCCAGTTCTTGGTTTGCCGTCTCCAAACTACGCCCATAAGCCCTAATTTGACTCTGTGTATCTTGCAGACTGTCCGCCATAGAGTTGAACGAGCGCGCGAGTTGGCCCAGCTCGTCAGCACGATGGGCATCGAGTTCGATTCGGTAATCAAGAGCACCGGCCCCGATCATTTGTGCACCGCGCTCTAGCTCGCGAATTGGCCTCAAGATCAGCCCAGCCAGATAGTCGGCCAGGAGTAAGATAAACAGAAACGTCAGCACGGTGACGACGATGAGAACACGAATGAGTTCGTGGACAAATCGATAGACATAGTCAGTAGATGCTGTGCGGGTGACCACCCAGCCGTTCTTTCCGACAGCCCAATTGGCCACGAGGAGTGTTCTCTCACCACGCGTGAGTTCGGTTGTCTCTGATGTTGCTGTACGCAGTACGTCTGCTTGAGCTGTGCGCCCGACTTGTTTTGAGTCGGTGTGGGCCATGATAAGACCACTGGGCGTTCTCAGCATGAAGGCCCCTTTGTTTTCTGAAGCTCGATCCCGTTCGGCGCGTCCAATGACCTGCTGTAGTCGACGTGTATCCACCAAAGCACCGATATAGCCCACCGGCTTTTTGGCTGAATTGAAGAGCGGCATCGTGACCACCAGTGAGGGTCCCCTGGTCCCGGTCAGCGCGGGCATCGGACCGGCCATCATCCCGCCCTTCAGGCGGCCCTGCTGAAACCAATCATGGGCACCAAGTTTCACGGGGCGAGTGACGTTTCGATAGGGGTAGGCGTAGTAGACCTCGCCATCAGGGAGTGCCAAAAAGAACGTTCGGAAGTCTCGGCCGGCAAACGAGACAAAGGGTGCATCTTGCCATTGGTCTAGTGAGGGGAGTAAGCCAGGTTGCACCGCGAGCTGACGTCTGATGGAGTCGGCATCGAAGTCTTCAGCAGGAAACCGGCGAGCGATGCTGCGGAGTTCGAATTGAAGGTGTTCAAAAAGGTCGCTAAATGCGTTCGCTGTCAACCGCGTCGTGTCAGCAAAGTGATTTGCTGCATTCTTTTTGCCGCGATCCATAGCGCGATTGACGTTCACGAAACCTGCTGTTAGCAGCGGGCCGAGGCTGACGATCAAAAGCATTAGAATGACTTTTGTCCGAAGCTTTAGCCGGTTTGCAACGGACGTTAGTTTGTCATGTTCACTCACGAAACGGGTCCAATCAATGCTCTTTTGAACATGTAAAGCCCATTTTCTGTGAGACGCAAGATGCGAAAAAAACTTCGCAGCGCGTGACTGTTTTTGCGCCTCCGTGAAATTGAGCTGAAGCAGCGAGATTTATTTGTATGGCATTTCACCTTTTTGATCCTTGATTGGATTCTGAAAACCAGTTAGTCAATTCTCTGTCTCAAGTGGGTCGAACACATTAACTGCACCGGCGTGGAGCAAAGCTTCAGATGAAGATACACGAATACCAAGCGAAAGAATTACTGGCTAATTATGGGGTAGCCGTACCCCGTGGACATGTTGCGTTTACGGCAGATGAGGCTGTTGATGCCGCAGAGCGTCTCGGAGGCAAGGTTTGGGTTGTTAAAGCTCAAATCCATGCCGGTGGCCGTGGCAAAGGCGGTGGTGTCAAATTGGCTCGCAGCATCGAAGAGGTTCGAACGCTTGCCAGTGAAATTTTGGGCATGCAGTTGATCACGCACCAAACAGGCCCTGAGGGTCAGTTGGTCCGACGCGTGTACATCGAAGAGGGGGCTGACATCCACCGTGAACTATACCTCGGAGTGGTCTTGGACCGCGACCGACGCCGTATTTGTTTCATGGCTAGCACGGAGGGAGGGACTGAGATCGAAGAAGTTGCAGCGGAGCACCCAGAGAAGATTCTGAAGGAATGGGTTGATCCCGCTGTCGGCCTGGCCGGCTATCAAGCCCGAAATCTAGCTTACGGACTCGGATTGCAGGGTGGATCTGTTCGCAAGGCCGTTAAGTTCATGCAGGCCTTGTATACAGCGTTTGTTGAGAACGACTGCTCACTCGCTGAAATCAATCCCTTATTGATCACCGGCGACGGTGACGTTCTTGCCCTCGATGCCAAGATCAACTTTGATAGTAACGCCCTTTTCAGGCACGCAACTCTCCTAGAGATGCGAGATTTAGACGAAGAAGATGCGAAAGAGGTAGAAGCCAGCAAGTACGATCTCAATTACATCAGTTTAGACGGCAATATCGGCTGCATGGTCAATGGGGCCGGGCTCGCGATGGCAACAATGGACATCATTAAGGAGTTCGTGGCCGAGCCCGCCAACTTCCTTGACGTCGGTGGTGGTGCCACGACTGAGAAAGTAACGGCCGGATTCAAGATTATTCTCAGTGATCCAAATGTAGCCGGCATTTTCGTGAATATCTTTGGTGGCATCATGAAGTGCGACATCATTGCAAACGGCGTTGTCGCCGCCGCGAAAGAACTTGGCCTCACAATACCTGTGGTGGTTCGACTGGCTGGAACCAACGTCGAACTTGGTCAAAAAATACTGGCAGAGAGCGGTTTGGCTCTGATTCCTGCCGATGACATGGCTGACGGCGCTCGAAAGATCGTCGCTGCTATCGCAAACCAGGCTTAAGGGGTACTGTTGTGGCAATTTGGGTTAATGAAAATACACGTTTGATTTGCCAAGGGATAACTGGCGCGACCGGCAGTTTTCACTGTGAACAAATGCTCGAGTACGGCACCAACCTCGTCGGCGGTGTCACCCCGGGTAAAGGCGGACAGGACTTCCTTGGCAAGGCACCAATTTTTAACACGGTCTCTGAAGCCGTTGCGCAGACAGACGCCAATGCGTCTGTGATCTACGTGCCACCTCCGTTCGCTGCGGATGCCATCCTCGAAGCAATCGGTGCAGGTATCGAATTAATAGTCGCCATCACGGAAGGCATACCCGTCATGGATATGCTGAAAGTCAGAGCAGCTCTCGATGTGAGCGGCTCTAGATTGATCGGGCCGAATTGCCCCGGCGTCATCAGCCCCGGGAAGTGCAAGATCGGGATTATGCCCGGCCATATTCACCGAGAAGGCCGGATCGGCGTGGTCAGCCGGTCTGGAACGCTCACGTATGAAGCCGTCGGCCAATTGACGGCCCTGGGTATCGGGCAAAGCACCTGCGTCGGCATCGGTGGAGACCCCATCAATGGAACGGATTTCATCGACTGCCTTGCTGCTTTTAATGAAGATGCTGACACGGATGCAGTGATCATGATTGGGGAGATCGGTGGAACGGCTGAGGAGAACGCCGCCTCTTGGGTTGCGGAGAACATGACAAAGCCAGTGGTTGGTTTTATTGCAGGCACCACAGCACCTCCGGGTCGCCGAATGGGTCATGCGGGTGCAATTATATCGGGAGGCAAGGGGAGTGCCGCCGATAAGATTGCCGCTATGGAAGCTGCTGGCATTCGGGTTGCTGCGACACCTGCCGATATGGGTCAAACCTTAAAGGGTGCTCTTTAAATTCACTTAAGGCACCGTCTCTGGCGAGGTGGTGGCCTACGCGGTCGCTGCCCTTTGCGTTGCCTATCTGCATAATTCTGCTATCAAACGCCTGATTTACTTGAAAAAACCGTTATTTTTATGCATAAATCGCGGCCTCACTGACGCGTTTTATGCGTTTTTTTCATGGAGAGCATCATGGCGATTGAACGTACCTTAAGCATTATTAAACCCGACGGCGTGCGACGGAATCTTGTTGGAGAGATCCTAGGTCGATTCGAAAAGAATGACCTGCGCATCGTCGCGACCCGCATGCAATGGCTTTCAAAAGGGGAGGCTGAAGGCTTTTACGCTGTCCACAGCGAGCGTCCATTCTTTGGCGAACTCGTTGAATACATGACCAGTGGTCCTGTTGTTATATCGATTCTTGAGGGCGACAATGCCATCAAGCGGCATCGGGAAATCATGGGTGCCACCAATCCAGCTGATGCCGCACCAGGAACTATCCGCGCGGACTTTGCTGAGAGTATTGGCGTCAATACAGTTCACGGTTCTGACGCAGAGGAAACAGCTGCAATAGAGACTGCTTACTTCTTTCGAGGTACAGAGTCATACGGACGAGCCTAGTCGTTCGTTCGGCGGCGCGCTAACCCACAGTGTCAATTCGACCAAATATACCGAAAAGTAATCTGACTGAGCTGAGCCTACCTGAAATGGCTGAACTCATGGTGCGCTTTGGCCAACCCAAATACCGGGCGGAGCAGCTCTATCAGTGGGTTTTTAGCAAAGGGGCTCGGTCATTTGATGAGATGACCAATCTGCCTAAGGCTTTTCGCCAAACGCTGACTGAGAATGGGTATTCGGTCGGTCGGGCGCAGTTGGGGCGCGTTGCCGAGAGTATTGACGGAACTCGGAAATTGCCCGTCCACCTAGATGATGGTGCCGTTGTTGAAACGGTGCTCATCCCGATGGGCGAAAAGAAGTTTACTCAATGTCTATCGAGTCAGGTCGGGTGTGCTCTCGACTGCAAGTTTTGCTACACCGGCACACTCGGCTTATCCCGGCATCTTACGCCCGGTGAAATTATCGACCAGGTGATACTGGGTCGGTCTGCCTTACCCCCTGATGCGCGCATTACACACCTCGTCTACATGGGCATGGGTGAGCCCCTGCATAATTTTGATGGGGTCATCGAGAGCATCGAAAGGATTTGCGATCCGGCCGGGATCGGATTTAGTCACCGAAAAGTGACTGTGAGCACGAGCGGTCTGATCCCCGAGATAAAAAAACTGGGTGAGGCGGCACCTGTTAATTTGGCCATAAGCTTGAATGCATCAAATGATGAGGTTCGAAGCCGAATCATGCCGATAAACAAGCGGTACAATTTAACCAAGTTGATGGCAGCACTGAAAGAATATCCCCTTCCGCCGCGACGAAAAATGACGATGGAATACGTTTTGTTAGGTGGTGTGAATGACTCACGTGAGCATGCGTTTGAACTGGTTCGTTTGTTGCGCGGCTTGCCGGTGAGAATTAATTTGATCCCTTGGAACCCGTTTGCTGGTACTGGGTTTGATCGCCCCTCGGATGAGCGGGTGCGCGAGTTCCAAGAGATTCTGGTACGCCAGCGTTATACGGTTACAATTCGAACAACCAAAGGACTTGATATCGACGCGGCCTGTGGCCAACTCGGAGAGCGACCAACCGGACCAAATTAGGAGCAAACGTATGGAGACGGTAACCCTGGGCATCATCGGTGGAAGCGGCTTATACGATATCGATGGCATCAAGAACCTTGATGAAATTAAGTTGGAGACTCCCTTCGGAGAGCCATCCGACGCCTTCATTACAGGGGAGTTAGAGGGAATTAGGTGCGTCTTTTTGCCAAGACACGGGCGTGGTCATCGTTTCACGCCGACGGAAGTGAATTATCGTGCCAACATCTGGGGCTTGAAGAAACTTGGCTGCCAGAATGTCTTGAGCGTTTCAGCGGTTGGTTCACTCAAGGAAGAAATTGAGCCGGGACACCTCATTTGCGTCGACCAATTTATTGACCGAACCCGGGGACGCGTTGAAAGCTTCTTTGGGCAAGGAATCGTTGGCCATGTGCAATTTGGTGATCCCGTTGAAGAAAACTTACGCCAAATTTTGCTGAGTGCTGTCAGCGACGTTGGTGTTGTTGGCCATGATGGCGGCACTTATGTTTGTATTGAGGGACCGACGTTTTCTACACGAGCAGAAAGTGAGCTTTACCGCAGCTGGGGTGCACATCTGGTGGGCATGACAAATGTGCCGGAAGCACGTCTGGCGAGAGAGGCCGAGTTAGGTTATGCAACCCTCGCTCTGTGTACTGACTATGACTGTTGGCATTCCGGGCACGATGAGGTCTCAGTTGAGACCGTCATCGAAATCATTCGAAAGAATGTCAACAACGCGAAGAGTGTAATTCGTGCCCTATGCCGTAGACTGGACGCAGTTGGTCCCGTCGAGTGGCCTGCACATCGGGCACTGGCCAACGGTATGGCAATTATGACGACACCAGAGAAAATGCCGCAAGAAACTAGAAAACAATTGGAACTCTTCATCGGACGATATTTCTAATTGGTGCCAACTTGTGAGAGACTGAGCCGAAAAGACGTCCAGGCTAGTAGGCGTTTTTGCCTAAAACTCACTCGGAGAAGGGGACTTCTTGGTCGTCACCCTTTTTGACGCTTGTTCATGTGAATTAGAATGGATAGCATTCGCAGCGTAAGGCGTTGATGACCTTTGATTAGAGCCACAACTGGAAGGCGATCAAATTCTATGATCCGAATCAAGTTAATTGGAATTATTGTCGTATTATTTTCCACCCTTGGCTTTCTCGTTTATGGCGAGGTGACCACACGAGTTGACAAAGCTGCAATGAAAGATGTGGAGTCTCAGCTAAACCGAGCAAGGACAACGGTTTTACTACGTCGGTCCTTATTGGACCATGCCATTCTTGAGCGGGCCGAAACGATTGCGCAAACGCCTAAAATTGCTGCTTTGTTGGCTGCGAAACCAACACCGCCCGGCAGCGAGGGCGACGAAATTCAGGACGCGCCATCCATCGAAGACTTTGCCTATAAAATTCACCAAGATGTCTACGAGGAAGTTCTCGTTTGGAACGCCCGTTTAAAGGCGCAAGAGCAAACATTTCGACGGCCTGACTCATTGGCTCATTTGGCGGCGGGCGCGCCTGATTTTCTAGCGGTTGTGAATCGGGAAGGTCAGGGGGTTGCGGAATCAAAAGATGCAGCCAGATACGGTAAGACAGCCGATTATGGAAAGTCATTCCCCGCGATCTTGAGCAGCATTAAGACAGGCCAGGCAGTGAAGGATGTGTGGACCTTACGGGGGGGGCCAATGGCGGTCAGCGTTGCGCCGATTCGCTCCACAGCCGGGGTTAGTTTGGGCGCTGTCATCGTGGGGTACAACCTCGCGGTCGCGGCGGCCAAGAGTGCACAGCAGTATGCGCAAGCAGACGTGGCGTATCACATCGGCGGGCGGACGGCGGGTAGTTCCAGTTTGCCCGCTCGAGTTGAGGCCGGTTTCGATTCGGCTCTAAAGACGCAGCTAAAAGCGGCAAAGACGGACCGCGGCATGTTCGACGTCGACTTAGGGACGGACAAGTACAAGGTATCGTGGACGACCCTCAACAATTATGCGTCGAAGGGAACGACGATCGCCGTCCTCGTGAATTGTTCTGCTGCGCTCCGTGACGTCAAGCGAGGCCTGTTAATTATCCCGATGATCATCATCATCATCGCTTTTCTTGCTGGCATCGGCATTATTTTGGTCTTCTCCAAGTACGATGCACAGTTCAGAAGTCTTGATAAAGGGGTTCTTGAGATTATCAATGGCGGCTTGGATTACTGGTTTGAAGTCGAGGGGACTGGTGTTGCATCCAAGATGGCACAAAACCTCAACATTATGGTCTGCCAGCTGTCAGGTCGCCCGCTGCCGGAGGAAGATGGCGAGGTCCATACTCAGCATTGGGCCAGCGACAATCTGTTCGTTGACAGCATCGACCCTGGGCAGATTAAGGAACATGAGACGGTCGATACATCGATAATCGACACAGGCCAAATGGCCACAATGTCAAAAGAAATGGCAAGTTTGATAAGAGACGATGAAGAGACATACCTGAAAAACGTTTACCAACGTTATCTGGATGCTCTGCGTGGTGCCGGCCAACCAGCCGACAATATACCGTATCCTGGTTTTGTTGAGCAGCTTACCAGTCATGCGAACCGGCTCAAGACCGAGATTGGCTGCAAACGCGTTCGTTTCTTGGTCGAAATCGAAGCGGGCAAGGCGACGCTTAAGCCGGTACCGCTCGATTGATTGCGCCAAACTGAAACGCGATATGAGTGTAAAAATAGGATTCATCGGTTGCGGTAACATGGGGCGCGCCCTCCTGGACGGTTGGATAGGGGCCGACTGTGTTACGCCTGCTGACGTTTTGGTCTCGACCCGACAGTCTGGTGAACGCCTGAAGGCCCACTATGGTATTCAACCTGCATCCACCCAGACCGTCTTTAATGCCGCTGATGTTGTGATCCTCGCGGTTAAGCCCCAGTACTATGCTGACGTCATCGGCGGGCTCGAGTTATCTTCATCTCAAACCCTAATCTCGGTAATGGCTGGTATTGAGACACAGGCTTTGCGCCGCTATAGTTCGGGTGGTCCGGTCATTCGTGTCATGCCAAACTTAGCCAGTGCAGTTCATAGCGGAGCGACGGTAGGTTATTGTTCTCCCGAAACACCACTTGACATCATCGAGTTTGTGCAAAACTTATTCGAGTCGCTCGGCGCGTTTGCTTGGCTGGAGACTGAAGACCAGTTTCATCCTGGCACAGCTCTTGTCGGGAGCGGTCCGGCGTTTATGTTTCGGGCAATGGCTGCATTTGTCGACGCAGGTGTTGCACTGGGCTTGGAGGACCGCGTTTGTAGGGAATTGGCGATTGCAATGGTTAAAGGAAGTGCCCGTCTTGCTGAGAGCTCTACATTGGAACTTGATGCGCTCTGCAAGTCGGTGGCGTCTCCCGGCGGCACAACCATAGCTGGCCTAAACGCCTTGAGTGCCGGTCGATTTGAAGCAATCATTACTCAGGCGGTCACTGCAGCCGCGTCGCGTTCTAAAGAACTCGCGGAAGAAGGGTCTAAAAAATGAAGATTACGCCACTAGATATCGACCAGCAGGAGTTCTCTACTGTTTTTCGTGGATTTGATGCAGGCGAAGTACGCTCTTTTTTGAATCAAGTGTCTCGGCAACTTGAAGAATTGGTGCGAGACAACAAGCGGTCCGAGGAGCAAATTAGACGCCAAGAAAAACAGTTGGAGGAGTTTCGAGCATACGATAGCCAACTGAGAGAAGCTTTGGCATCAGCCGGTCGCATGACAGAGGAAATTCGAGAGAGCGCAACAAAAGAAGCCGAGCTGATCACCGCCCAGGCTGAAATCGATGCCCAAAAGATTATCGCTGATGCGCGCAACGAACTGGCACGCGTCTCCGAGGAATCGAGAGCTCTCAAATTGCAAAAGACGAGACTCGTCTCGGAAATTAAGACCATTGTCGAAAGTCATAGGCGTCTGCTAGACGCACAAGAGGAATTGGATAGGCAGGCCACAAATCAGAGAAAATCGAATGGGGCCAGACGGGGGCAGCAAGCCGGGGCTGGCCGTTGACGATCGGAACGGCACGGTGGCCTAAAGACGCATCGTTATGCGGCTATTTTCCTTTGGGAATGTGGCGGCAAACATGAGCAGGTCATTAGGTGTACATGGATGAGAGACTTGGATTGCTTTGCTGAAACGGTGTCGTTGCTCGCCGGAATGGTCATTCCTTATCATTAAAATCAGACCTAAAGGCTTGCCAGCGACAAAAGACAAACCAGGGCTTTGTCAGTTTATGAGCCGGTCTCGCAAGGATGGATATTGAAGCATTTTTTGTGCACCGTATTCGTGTTGCTCATTGGGCCGCTGGCGGTCAACGCCAAGGTGCGACTTGATGTCAGTGGGCAGCGGGGGACAGAATCCATACAAACATACGTCAGGACTCATACACCTGACTTGATGCGCACCGTGTCCGAGCAATTAGGTCTATCTGCGACTGGCCACATTCGAATTCGAATTGGGCGCAATGCGAGGGAAATGCGAACACTCGCCTTGCGGGAACAGAAATCGTTACCGCCGGAATGGGCCGAGGGTTTGGCTTATCCTAAACGGGGTGTGATTTACCTCCATGCCGATGGACCCGTCGACGAGATTCATGAGACCCTAGTGCATGAGCTCAGTCATATTGCGTTCGAGCAAATAGACCGCTTCAACATTGCTCCAAGATGGTTTGGCGAAGGTTTGGCCGTATGGCAGTCCGAGAGCGATGGGCTTAATCGAGTCTGGCTTTTGACGAAAGCTGCTTTAGCCGACCGGTTGTTTCGCTTGGCGGAGTTGAACCGTGGCTTTCCGGTCAATGGTGCCCGCGCTGAAGTCGCGTACGCGCAGGCTGTTCATTTTATTGGGTTTCTTCATGACGAGTACGGGCGTAAGACGTTTCAAGCATTGCTGAAGCGCATGCAAACGGTTCAGGAACCATTTTCGGTACAGGTCGAGCAGACTTATGGAATGCCGCTCGGTCGACTGGAAATGACTTGGCGCTCCAGTATCAGGGGGGGGTGGGGTTACCTTGCTTTGTTGGCTGACTCCACGACTTTATTTGTACTGTGCACAGTCTTATTGATCATCGGATGGCGCCAGCGCAGATTAGAAAGACGCCAGCGACTTGAGCAATTGCGTCGAGATGAGGCAGCCATGGACGCCGAAATCCGATATAATGCGCAAGCAGAAGACGACTCGTTGGATGTCTACGATGGCCAGCCGCCCACCTACCATTAGTTCATCAGAAACTGGCGATGGCGGTCGTGTGTCCGCAACGCAGCCGCACTTTGTGGCCGATGCGAAGAAACTCATTGAGACCTTCAGACGGCCCGGCTGGATTGACCGTCCAAGCTGGGAGCGTGCGTTCGAATTCCTGCAATTGATTAACGCTGAACTTTCAGAAGTCGAAAACGATGCATATGCCGGTTCGCTGTTTTATGAAGCTGCCCGCATTTTTGAGTCAGAACTGAACGATGATGACGCTGCGATCGTTTGTCTACAGGCGGGTTATGTCTGCGATACGAAGAGTCACCGAATCATTCAGATGGCCCGTCGAGTGTTTGTGCGGGTCGAACGCTGGTCCATGGTTTGTACGTTCATCGAAGCGCAAGCCCGCCTGGCGCAGAGTAATGAAAAACGAGGGCTTGCACTCCTGGAGTTGGGAGAGGTCTTCCTATTTCGGTTCAAACGGAAGGAAGAGGCCCTCAGATGCGCTCGCAAGGCAGCGCATCTGCTTAAGGACCATCTCATTGCTCGTTTGCTCAGGGATGGCGTAGCCGGTCAATTTGGAAAAGAGACAGCGGCGACCGACGCATCCGTTGATGTGATTGCGATAGATAGGCGACTGACTGTTGAGGAGAATATTTTAAGCGTACTCGACGGATTGTCCGCTGGACATGCCCGAATGCTGAGTTCTCAGCTGCTTGAGGCTGATGATTACTTGGACAATCATAGCCAACTGATCCATTGCGCATTGCAAGCGCACAGCTTTGCAGGAAACTGGGATTCATATTGCCGACTCGCGCGGCGCATGGTCTCACAGGTCCACGAAGCTGAATACCGAGCATTACTCAATTATTCTCTATGTTTCTTTGGTCGACTCCGGGGCCTCGATGGCAGTGTGAAGGAGTCGTATTTAGACCAGTTGAAGCGTTCTGGGATTCGGTGTCACTATTTTGAGGAACTTTATGGCTTGGTCGCTTTGGATGAGGGGGACATTGACGCGGCCTCAGAGCACTTTATTCGAGCGTCAGTTGAGAGTGAGTCGGAACAGTGGACGCTTCATTACCTCGAGCACGGTCTGTTTTTGAGGTGTTGCGCCTCCGGGTCTCGGTCCGATTCAGCGAGCGAGCTTGCGGAGCGCCTGATCGTATTGAATTCTTCAAATGCGATGGGGCAATGGGCGAGTCAGCAAGGACTAATTGCTCGCAGAGATTGGACTCTTTTGAAAAGCCGATTCGAGGAAATGCAGGCTGATGGGCATGCTGTAAATCAGGTGCTCGGGACGTGGCGATTGGCACTCCTATTGTCAACGAAGTTGAGCCAGAATAGTTTGGCGGAGAGTCTCTTTGGAGAGCTGCAATCTAATTATCCTCGATCGGTCGCACCGCTGGCCTGCCTGATTGAACTTAAATCGAGGACGTCGGATCACTCGGAGGCACATCGTCTCTTTGAGGAAAACAAGACTGTCCTGCATTCCAAGGGCGTTTTGGATGTCGGGCATTGCATTCGTATCGCACGGATGTTTGGGAGTTACTTTGAGGAGGAACCAGCCGAACTGCCGCTGTCTCTGCACGATGATCCGCTCGGCTATGTCCTCGATCCGTCAGAAACAATGGCCACCGATGCTCAATCCGAACGTTTATATCGAGCCATGTTGGCACGCGCTGAACGGGTTGACGACCCAAGCTATCGAGCATCATTCCTCCGATTTGCCAGTCTGCTGAGTGAGTCTGTCTATCCGGAACAGCCCGAGATCGCCTTGAACCACATTGGTGCTGCGCTGGATTGCAAGCCGAATGATATCCAAAGCCTCCATATTGGTTATCGCCTTTGTGCGAGTTCGGGTCAGTCAAGGCGTTCTGCTGACTGGGCCGTGCGGATTGCAAATGCCTGCATCGTAGACCGGCATGCCAGCGAGTACCTGGGCTTCGCAGGCCACCATACGGTCCGGCAAACACCTGAACGAGCGTTTGACCTTTGGCATGAGGCACTCCAGCGAAATCCTCATAATATCGCTGCAAGGCTGGGTTTAGAGTCCCTGCTCGCGAACAGGCCAATGAGTCTGGAAAGCCAGGCGTATTACAATTTGCAAAGCGACCATGCGCCATCGGCCCCTCAGCGTCTCCACTATGCACTCATGAGTCAATATGCGGGGCGGGTGAGGGACGAGCGGAACCCGACGCAACAGCTCTCAAGCCAAGGTTGGTTAGACAGTGCCGGTCGTCGGTTATGCCTTTTCCATGAACACCGCAGCGCCCTCCGAGCATTTAATGATGAGGCTGCTCGCGCCAGCCTACTGGGGCTCGCGGATAGCGAGATGCGAAGGAAAGATCGCGTCACGTGTTTGAATGCCATCGCGCGCTCCTTTGAAAGAGCCGGGGATTCGTTCAGTGGATATGATTCCGTCAAACAGGTCTTGGACGCTGAACCCACAAATAGGGCTGCCTTGCACTGGGTCTTTGCTTGGGTCATGGAAACAGCCGACGTTGAGGTCTTGTCGACCCACTTGGATTCTTTGTTAGACGCGCGGTCTAACGAAGATGAACGAGGATGGCTTTGGTCAGAAGCTGGCCGAATCCTCAGATTGGCTGGCCATGAAGAGCAAGCAGCGAATTGTTACGAGGCCGCCATGAAAGCAATGCCTGATTCTTGGCTTCCGGTCTATCATTTGAGAACGGTGGCTGACAAAGCGGGCCAACCTGCGCGTTCAGCTCACTTGATGCTGGATTTAGCAACCAAACTGCGGGCAAATCTGATGGTATCAGATGTTGCCATCGATGCCAGCGAACGGTTTCTTTCTGTTGGGCAGAACCGTGATGCGCTCAAAGCACTCATGCTCGCGTATCGTTATCAACCGAGTGATGAGTCTTTGTTGGAGCGTCTTCAGAGTCAGGCTGAACGCTTGGCTGATTGGGACACACTCGCAAAAGCGCTTGAAATCGCGGTCGGCATCGACAGCCTGTGTACCGTTGAACGCGTCCTCAAGCTGGTTAACACTTTGAGCAGCAGGTTGTCTCGCACAGCCGATGGAATAGATACTCTCGCGCGTTTTGCAGAAGAGCGAGCCCAACCAAATTTATGGCAAGCTCTTGCGGACTATTATGTTGATGAGGCTCGTTGGACCGAAGCGGTCGACAGCTATACCCGTGCTCATACGCTTACGTCTGATTTAGCATTGAGACGAGCAATCGTTTTCCGGCTCGCAGCGATCTATTCTAGCCAATTGAACGAGTATGATCAGGCGCGGCGCTGGCTGGAAACGGAGCTTGATGCTCATGGCGGCGACCTGGACATTCTTAATTGCCTTGCCGGCGTTGAGCGGCGCGCAGGACACAAACATCAAGAACGATTGGCCCTCGCTAGAGCTCTATCGCTGACGGTAGATGAAGAGCAAAGAGTACGTTTTCAAATTCGACTTGCTGAGTTAGACAACGAGGACAATCGTCACGAGATGGCGACGGGGAGGCTGCGACGGGCAGCGGCAGACTTGTCCAGTTCCCCAGACGTCAACGAATCTCTTGCTGATGCGCTTGGAAAACAGAACGCTAAAGACGAACAAGCAGTCCTGCTTGAAGCCGCATTAAATCTCACCACGGAGCCGGGCGATAAACGTCGGCTGTCGGAGAAACTGCTCACAACCGGACGTCTCGACGCCGCTGGGCCGGCAATCGATTTACTCAGAGATGCAACCAATGCACTCCTTAAGAACCCATTAAATCAGGATGCGGTCTTGAGTCTTGCTCGCGCATGTCATAGTCGTGACGACCCTCGAAGCCGCCAAATGGCTCTGATTGCCCAGGTCTTGTGCTCTGAATATGGCTCGAAAGGACTTCCGCACCTAAAGCCGTTAGGTGCTGCCCATGCCACCATTCAAAGCAAGGATGCTAAGCCTGTTGGGCTCGGTAATCTAGAGCTCGTAGTCGCATTAAATACGCTTTGCTCGGAACTACCGTCTGTCTACACCAAATGTCCGAACATGACCCCATTTTCGTCGCCGAACGAACACGAATATGGTTTTGGTTCAATCCAGGTTGGAACTGTGCCTCAGTGGTGTTTTTTCCAACAGACGGATGCCCTCTGTGTGAGTAGAGAGCTTTATGATCTTGATTCGGGTTTGCAGGGCTTCCTGTTCAATCTGGCTGACACATATTGGAATAACCAGGCCATTTTCTTAAGTCGTTGGACCAATGACGGACTGATTGAGGTGGTTGGGAGTTTTAATGACAGTTTAGGAATAAACCCATCGGCTGGCACCCGTGCCGGACAAGGGTCGGGGTTACATAGACTTTTACAGAAACGGTTCGAGCAGGCTCGGCCTACGGCTAAAATGCTCAATGCGCTTTCGATTTTGACTGTTCACTTTCGAGATCTGGATGATTATCTTGAACAACTTCGCTTACGCATTTGGCTTACTTGCATAAACAATGAGACAGATTTGGTTTCAGCGATCAAACTTTTAGAGACCTGGTCAAACACGCGTTCTGCAGTTTGGCGTAGTCAGTTTCAGACATTGCTCGCAGGATTGATCAGGGCAGCTGCGCGAGGGCTGAGTCTTAACAACCAGATTATGAATGGTGGAGCGAGTTGACTATGAACATGCGCTTGCGGGCTTTTCTTGAACTCATCAGACTTCCTGCCGTTTTCACTGCACCCGCTGATGTCTTGATGGGGATTGGATTAGTGGGTTTGATGAACAATGGCATTGCCAGTGTGGCCGAGTGTACATTGATGGTCGTCTCAAGTCTGCTCGTCTACAGTTCGGGCATGGCTGTCAATGACCTCTTTGACATCCGAGCTGATACAGAGTTTCGACCCGATCGACCTTTACCGTCTGGGCGAATATCAAAGGGACACGCTTGGTTTTTTGTTCTGGTTTGCCAATCATTGGCGGTCGCGGTCGCTGCGAGTGTCGGCCAACTGTCTGCTTTTGTCGTTTTTGGGACCATTCTTCTCACTTATCTGTACAACTCCCCCATTAAACAAACGCTCTTCGGGCCAATCCTGATGGCGGGATGTCGGTTTGGTAATTTTCTTATCGGCTTCACCCTCACACTGACATTCGATAATGCTCTCGACACGCTCTCAGTAATTATTGTCTATCCGTGCCTCGTTTTCGCACACGTTTTACTCCTGACCTGGATCGCGCGCCATGAATCACACGGACCGATCACAGGGATCGTAAAAGTTCTGATCGGATTGCAGTGTTTGGTTGGCTTTGGTCCGGAGTTTGCTGCCGTGAACATCATTCAACAAACACCCGAACTGGCCTGGTTGCACCTCGGTCTACTCGGGGGGCTCTGGTTGGCTCCAAATCTCCGATATCTTGGACGTCAGATGGAGGCTCGGGATGTGCGTGACTGCGTGATGCGTGGTATTATGGGGATTGCCGTGCTCAATGCAGCCGTGCTGTTCACCGTCGGATCACCGTTGCTCGGTCTACTCGTGTTTTGCCTTATTTTTCCTGGCAAATGGGTTGGCCGCTGGTTTTATGCGACCTAGTCACTTCGTTTCTGCGGGTTTAATGATGATTGTCACGGGCGTTTGACGAGCTGCGATGTTGGCCTTGAAAACCTCGTAGCCGAGATGGTCACCACGATATGGATTACCGGCGTCGTCCTCGAGTACGATCACAGCATTTGGGTCTTGAATGAGGCTGATCAACGTGTGACTTGAATCACCAGAATAACGACCGTTCCAAAAAGAGCTTCCGTAGAATCTCCAAATCCGAGGGGGCGGACTCTTTTTAAGGTTGCGATGGAGCATCAAGTCTTCAGCACGTACTCGTTTCTTCACCTTTCGCTTACCGCGCTGTTCTTCCCACTCAACCCAGAGTTCAACGGGAGAACCACCTCTTTTTCTCGGCGTCAAACCGATGAGGAGCATGCCTAAGTGCACCTGACTCGGTAGACCCTGATTGGTCAAAACAGACTCATAGGCTTTGCCCAAGGGGCCGACAGCAAAGTATTCAAGAATCCCTTGTGTCATCGCGACCTGACCTGGGACTTCAACCTGTTTTTTTTTGCGGTCGACGATGATGCGACCCACTGCGACACGACCATTTTCTAATCGTTGGATCGGTGGGGCACCCTCAGTTTGCGATTCCTTCCCCTCAACAGTGCTCTTTGCAATCTCTTCAAACTCTTGGTTTGTTTTTGGGCCGGTTGATTCAACACGAGCCTTTTGACCAATGGGCGGTGCATCCTTTGGGCCGACTTTGAGGCCGACGGGGGCATTGTATCGCGACGGCAGACGCGGCGGCGGGTCCAGGGGCGGCAGCTTTAAG
Organism: Myxococcota bacterium; assembly: GCA_036337435.1. Lineage (GTDB taxonomy): Bacteria > Myxococcota_A > Bradymonadia > UBA7976 > UBA1532 > UBA1532. Next base: position 13,057 of record JAYZEG010000057.1, on the reverse strand, counting down.
CGTTTTTTGACCGTTTTTGGGACAGCGACTTGCGTCTTCGCTTTTTTGATGTCCTCAGTTGTCTGAACAGACGGTTTCGTCGGCGTCTTCGATTCTATCACCTTGGCCTTCTCGGGCGAGCAGGCCAGTGCCGATACGAGAGCAATTAAGGGCCATGAGTACCGTATCATTTCTTTTTCTCTGCTCTAATGACCGTATAGTGAATCGGGGCCGGTAATTGAGTAACCTGAGTCACCGTGCAACCTGCATTGGCGAGCCACTCTGTCTGCTCGGCAACGGAGTGACAGCGCCCGTTATGGGCTAAGACCCGCATGTTCAGCGCGAACATCGTGCCGAATAATGGACCCGTCCGGGTATCATCGAGCATGACATCAGAAATGTAGAGAGTTCCGCCATCATCCAAGTTCTCTGCAACCTTCGTAATGAGTGCTTCAGCCCCATCGGATTGCTCACGGTGCAGTACGCCGGAGATAAGAGCAGCATCGTAATTGGTCATCATTGGGTCGGTATAATAATCGAACGCCTGACAGCTCACGCTGGAACTTGCCCCCATGGACGCAACGATCTCGCCAGCAATGTCCACAACGGCAGGCAAATCTAAGACGGTTGCCTTAAGATCTGGGTGTTTCGCGGTGAGAAGTCCGGAATAGGTGCCGGGCCCGCCACCAACATCTGCTAAATGTCGACATCCGCTTAGGTCGATTGCTGAGGCAACGGCCTGGCCAATTCCTAAGGCTCTATGATGCATGCCATAAACAAAATTTCGTGTCCGCGACGCATCGTTGCCTAGGTATTGCTCTGGAGCTTGACTCGCAGTGCCTTGCTTCACGACGTCAGCAAGCGAACCCCACAGCTTAAAAACATCTCCATTATACGCCAAGGCTGGCCCGAGATATCCGGGACGACCCGTGACCAAGAAGGCTTCAGCCATCGGCGTGTTCACATAATTCTCGCCGTCTTTGGATAAGAGGTCCAAGCCGACGCACCCCGTAAGTAGTGCATCCGATGCATGGAGATCGAGCTCAAGACTGTCTGCCATTTGCTTTGCCGTCATTGGCCCGTCTGCAAGAGTCGTAAAAATGTTGAGGTTTGATGCCGCAATGAGGGTTGCACTGCCCCAATACGCAGTGGCCAGCTCAATGAGTCGACTTGGATTAAGCTTTTGGTCTGTCACAATTCTTCTTTCGATTCGATTACGCACCCAAATCCAGGTACTTAATGGTTATTCAGATGTACTGGAAAACTGTTCTAGGGCCAACCATTTTCGATGTACAGTCTGCCTGTTGCGAGGAACGATGGAAGTTTGACAATCTGGTCTTGTCAAGCAGGGTCTGTATGTAGTTAGATGTAGTATCCGACCGAGCGGAGTCCACTTCTTGATTTGGCCATTTAAAAGACGGAAGGCTCAGTCTGTGCAGACTGCGGCGGGCAGCACTCACGGCGAGATAGAGCCGCCCGATGCAACTCATTCGCCAAGTTTAAGTGCGTTTAGCTTCTCAAGCATCCGAGCTGATTCGATTCAAGAGGAGAGAGCAGAGCCGGCAGTCGATGCGTCTGAAAGCGATACCGCTGTCGATGTAACACCTGTCGCATCAGGTCAGCAATTACAGGATGTCATTCGTGAGCGTTCTGCGCCGCGTCGGCAATTCACCTTTCAAGAGCGCGGGGTTCGTCCTGCATTGGTGCCGAGTTTACGTGAGCATACCACGTGCATCCGATTGGTCGCCGAATCGCTTGCCTATGACCAACCGGCAGAATCAATTGTATCATGGAAAGAGTACCTCTCATTTTGCCCACGTGATTCAGCCGCGTGGTTCGCCCTCGGTCAGAGTGCGGTGACAGTCGAGGATTTTGGACTCGCACGACGGGCCTTCGAACATGTCATCGAGTTGGATGGGCAGCACGGGCTAGCCTACGGGGCACTCGGTTTTGTTTTCGCGCAGACTGGTCATTTGGAACACGCGTTTACCTGCTACAAAAAAGCTGTACACTTGCGGCCGACTTGCGATGACATGAAGGCTGAACTGGTCCGTTTATGCGAACACGTTGGCGAGTTTGAACTTGCTGGACAGCTCAGACAGCAACTCGATTTGGGCCGATAGGGTGATCGGGGCGTAATTCAGTGGAACTACACAGTATCGATGCAAAAAAAGCACTGGCGATGGAAGCGCTGATTGGCGGTCACCATGCCGAGGCAGAACAGCTCTACGAGGAACTGCAAGCAAAGTATACCCATTATGGGCACTTCGACGGGCAAATGACCATTCTGTATAATCGGCTCTTACTTGCTCTCGAACAAGGGCATCGACGTCGCATTCTGGAGCGAATGAACGATTTGTATTCTGCGCTGGAAGCTAACGTCGACTCCCCGTCGGCTCCAGACATCGCCCGACGGATTTGCTGTTTGTTTGGAGAGCCTGTACCGGGTGTCGATTTTGAGGCGACTGGAGCCCTCGTTGCTCTGGCCGTTTCAATCACAGGTGATACGCTAAACGATGTTACCCAAGAAGAGCCGCCTGAATATTTTCCTACGCCTAGCGACTACGCTGGTTTAGCTCCTTTAGCTGCATCAATTAAGCTCCTCGCATTGGGGAAGGCGACAGCATTATTGCCAGGTGCGCCTCCTTGGCTAAAAGCCCTCGGACGCCTTGCTGGGCAAGGGGCCGACCTAGAGGATAAGTTTCTCATTCGGTTAAGTAAGTACGTTGATGCTCAACGTGAAGGTGATTGGCTCAAGGCGTATCGTAATTTAATCGATGCTCAATGGGCTGTTCAGCAGAATGACCTTGGTGTGGCATTCCAGCTCTCGGTCGGGTTGGCGAAACTTGAAGAAATTGATTTTCCGAAAAAGATGGCATTCGCACCGAATCCGCCACCAGAAAAGCGTTATTTGCAGCAAGCGCAGCTATATCGACGTCTAGCGGATGCGTTGGTGCCCTTCGATGAATGCGGTGAGTTGGTGCGGATGTTCTCCACAGCGATAATTCAAGCGACCGGCCGATTATTTGCCTACTCAGATGGCAATATGCCGACCTATTCATCGGCGACCACCGATGGTGAAGTCCGAAACAGTGCATCTGTCCTGACGTCTCAGGCCTGGCGACGTTTGGGTAGGCTAGATGAGGCGATGAACGCACTGGGCTTAACTATTTTTGGTCCTGCTCGAGGTGGTCTTCCTCGGTCTATGACAGATTCTCGCTATTTGCTCGAGTCTGCTCAGGTCTGCGAGCTCGGTCGTGACAATGCATCGGCTTACCAGCTCTATGCAGACGCCCTGAGGGTAATGGCACCAGGATTCACGACCGGTCGAACTGTCTTGGAGTTAGCCAACTTAGTGCACGAGTTGGGCAGTAACGACCAATTATTGACTGGCATAATCAAAGCACTCACCGGGGCTGCGCGGACCGGCGGACAACAAACTGCAATCCAGTTTATCGATTGGGCTCGTTTGGTAATCGACGTGGCGGCCGGTGCTTTTCGAGGCGATTTGCTCGCCGAATTGCAACTAGAAATTGAGCTGTCAGGGGCGAGGTATGGAGATGTTGGCGCTCCGCTTAGAGCCTTGGAGGCTGCTCGTAGTATCGATGATTCGGCATCGGTTGTCATTTGTATGATTCAATGGGCAGAGACTCTCCAGGATACGCCGCATGGACGTGAACAAGCGGTCTCATTACTCGAAGATGCGGGTCGTGAAGTCAGGCGGATGGCTTTGGGCCGTTTACGCAGGCATCTAGAATTAGCACTCGCTGAAAGTCATTGCCGAATTGAAGAAAAACGGTCCACCCCGACACAGGAGGTCATGCTCAGGCGCGTGATTGAGGGGATTGAGTTGGATGACTTGCAGCGTTCGAGCGACTTTCGGACGGTCTTTATTCAGCAGAGCTTGGAGCAGCTTTACGAGTCACATGTGCGCCGTTTGGTCGACGAAGGGAAACTCACACTGGCGCGACGAATGTGTACGGTGTGGCGTAATGCAGGATTTTCGGATTTAGGCAAAGCGCGCGTGGGGAGACCACGAGTCACTCTCGAGCAATGGCTATGGGATGAATTCGAGTCCACTTGGCTGTCGCAGACCCGTGAAGGTTTTGTTGATTGGTCTATGCCTGACATTGGTCATGGGGCCACTCAGAAGGGGCAGGTGCACACGAAGAGGGACCGTTTAGCTCATCGGCCAGATGCGATTGAAATGACGCTTTTTCAGAGTTGTGGTTTTGTTTTCTATAAAGACGAGCAGTCTGAGGAGCCTTCAGTGTTTCATGTGGATGTAGGCCTAGAAGAGGGCACCGCTGTTTTCAAAGGTGCTCAGCCCCTTGAACAACAGGGGCTGTGGGAGCGACTTCTTTACGGTTTACCTCGACGGCTGAGTTCATCTGCTGATGGCCTACTCATCTTAGGACAGGTTGAACTCTTGCCGTTTATTGTTCAACAGAGACGACACGGTGCATCTAGTGGACGTTTTATCCCATGCCTGAAAAATATTTCGCGACAAAAGGGGCGTGCTGAGACAAGGAAAAATGACATTCGGATGGGGCTGATCGGTGATGCGGTTTCGGGGCGCGACCTCAAGTTAATGACCTTGGAACAGACGGAGGGGATTGCTGCGATTTCTGTGTGCACGGGTGGAGATATCGCTGACAGCGGGCTCAAGGCGTCCTTAGCCGGTCTAAACGTGGTCTGCCTATTTGGCGAGGCGATTGGGCCGTCTTCAATGCTTATCGACGAGATGTCGGTCCCCATGGGATTTGACCTGCTTGCAAACGCGCTCGATGAAACATCGACCGCCTTGTTGGTCATTATGGGGCCCCTTCAGGGTCTACAATTGACCAATGCGATACGCGTGTTTGGACCCAAATTACAGGGCGGTTTGTTGATCCGTACGGAAACCGGTGACTCAGATAGGAGCATTTTGACAAAACTAATTGAGGTCGCGGCCTTCAGTCAAAGTAAGGTCACATTGCCTCAGGATTTGGCGAGGGCATGCTCAGATGCTCAGGTTGGAAACTGCTACAGTTTTATTGCAGCTCTCGGTTAAAACGGTGAGTTGGGAGCGGTCGCCTTTACTGACCAAAACCTTTATCTTCCTCGGCACTGAGGGTTACATACAACGCACCGCCGACAACTGCAGCTAACCCTGTTAAAACGACGAGTGCCGTTTTTGAACCACTGACCTGCTTTACGTTTCCAGTTTTGATGGACGCTCTGTCTTCGAGCAGGTCTTCATCAGGTGCGATGAGCTGGCCTGAGGTCATGGTGAAATTAAACGGGGATATAGGGCGATATTGACCATCGGTCATCGTAATGCCGATTTTTGTATTCTCCGTCACCACAATTTGCTGACCCGCTTCGGTTGTCACCTTGACAGCAGCATTTGTTCCGCCCTCTGTGAGCTTACCCAGCTCGTCCATGTTGAGGTTGTATGTGTTATAGCAGCCAACCTGAGTCAACATTGCGATCATCATCAAAACGGTACATTTACGAAACATGTGCACATCCCTTCTTGGGTCAAAGCATACCAGGTCTAGATAGGCACCATACAGAAGGTCGTGGCTTTGTCCAAGTGCAATTCGCAACCCTTCAAGGGATGCTTGCCACCTCAGTGGAACCGATGGTAACGTCTCACCTAATCAGAACCGGCCAGCGAATTTGTTTGAGGCGACTTTCGATGGCTTGTCAGAAAGCTTTTTAAATATGCATAATTGCCCAAAATGTGGCCACGAGATGAAGGGACGACCAAACTTCTGTCCTTCATGTGGAGTATCCCTTACCTATTCTCGAAAAGGCACTGTGGACCCGCTTATCGGCCGTATTATCGATGACACCTACGAAGTTATCGAACTCATCGGCGAAGGCTCGATGGGACGGGTTTACAGGGCGCAACACGTCCAACTTAGAAAACAAGTGGCACTCAAAATCTTGCATACAAACCTTGTTTCCGACTTCACCGTTGTCAAACGGTTCGAGCGTGAAGCTCAGGCTGCGAGTCGTCTTAATCATCCGAATTGCATATCGATGTTTGGGTACGGGCGCGAAGATGATGGCGCACTTCTCTGGATGGCGATGGAGTTCATTGAGGGGCGCGACCTTGGCGTCATCATTGCCGAGGACTCGCCGCTCCCTGCGCGGCGTGTTTTGAACATCATGGCTCAGGTCTGTGACGCCCTCGACGAGGCTCACTCAGCAAAGGTCATCCACAGAGATTTGAAACCGGCCAATATCGTCTGTTTTGACCACCGCCGAACGAAAGATTTTGTGAAAGTACTCGACTTCGGAATTGCCAAAATTATTGATAATGATGAAGATTTTCAGCCGCTCACCCGTGAAGGGATCGTCTGTGGGACACCGGCATATATGAGTCCCGAACAGGTTCAAGGCTTCGAGCTTGATCCGCGGTCCGACTTATTCAGTCTGGGCATTATCCTGTATCAGACATTGACAGGCCGACTGCCTTTCCTGGGCGATTCCGCTGTCGAAGTTGCGACAAAAATTGTTGTAGACCAGCCGGTTTCCCCGTCTGACGTTCGAGACGATTGGTCCTACCCGCCGGAGTTTGAGAGTATCGTGCTCAAGCTTCTCAGTAAAAATCGTGAGGATCGTTTTGAAGAAGCACACGAGGTTAAGCGTGCTCTGGAGAAATGTTTGAACGAGTTACATGATCGCCGTGATGCGTCCCTGGACCTTCGGCCGGATGAGTTAGCCGAAATTTTGGCTGGCATCGATGCGTCACCCGCCGGGACTGACACAGTTCGAATATCGGACGAGCTGGTCGCGCAAGCTTTGCGGACCACGGGTGAAAAGTCAGATGGCCCAGCCCCGTGGGCTGCCACGAATGGCGCAGTCAACACGGCTGCCGATGACGACCAGACCGAGCCGCCGCAGGAAGCCGTATCGAGCGATGATGAGCAAGCTGACAGAACTGAACCCGAGCCTGCGTCAGTCAAGCAACTGGTTGAGTTCGCTGAAGAGCTTGATATGCCCAATAATGAGGAACTCGCATCGGGCCTTAATGACAGTTCAACCGAGCCGTCAGGTAAAGAAAGTCCGAAGGTTTTGTGGTTAGTCGCAGGCTTGGCCGTCGGATTGGTTATCGCAGGATTAATCAAAATCCTTTAGACCGAACACCCCTGTAGACCACGGCAGGTAAACGTCACCGGTGTCGCGCAAGAACTCGCCGTCTTTGGACCGTTTGGCAGGGAAGGGGGAGACAATGCGTTGGCACTAGGGCCAACGCATTCATCAATTTTATTGAGACCTAGAGACTGCCGACACCCACGATATCGATGATGCGTACGATATTCGACATGGTGTCTTCGTGGTTGCTTAAGCGCATACGCGCCGTCCTGAATTCGCGCTCAGCCTGGTCCATGTCCATCCCATCAGGCAACTGAACGGATGGATCTTGACTGTGGGCAATAATCGCCTCGTCCAAGGCGCGGTACCTTTGTGCCAGGTCGATGCAGCGAGACATTGTCCGCTGGGCAATACTTTCCCTGACGCTCACGGTATGAACGGCGACAAAACGACGACCGGTGAGCGGAGATACACACTCTGTGTACTGGCGTCCGTTAAAATGAGAAATATCGAAGCCCTTTTCTCCGCCAACCTCGAATACCCGCCCTTCATTAATAAAGCTTAAGTCAAAGAACGCCGGCGTATAACTGTAGCCGTAGATCAACGAGTAGACGTTTAGGAGCGACGATGCACCAGGGCGGATTCTGCGTCCGGGTGGGTCTAAAAGGTCCGCGCTAAGTTCAACTTCATCGCCGAAAAAACTACCATCCCAAAAGGTCCGCTGTGCCAGGACACCGCTGTTGTTCTCATAAGTCAGGCCGAGATTGTCGTAGTCTCCGGAAATGAGGGAGCCGAGCACGTTCAAATATGCGCCCGGAAAGAAATCATAAAACGATAACTGGAATCGCTGGTCGTTCTGGCCAGCATCCGCACCCCAATCTCGAAAGGTCAAAGCTTGGAGCGCCAGTAGTTTGTCATAAAAAACACCGATGTACGAAAGCCGGTCAGTCTCACCGAAGTAACCCCGTTCATAGCTCGACCACAGTGTCTTGCCTTGGCCCAAAGGTATGTTGATTACCTCGTCGCCAGCGATATTATTGTCAACCAACTCCTTGTCTAAAAAGGTGTATACGCCCTGGTCCTCGTCCCATTCGTAAGAGCCAGCCTCGGGCTGTGCAAGAACGTTTGAGATGAAGTCAAAACCTCGAATTGTTGCCCTAAACATATCGTAGAATCCGCCTGGACCGTTCTTGGAGCGAAAGCCCGGCTCGAAGTAGTATTTGAACAGAAGCGACTGCATCTGATTGCCGATTACGCTGAAGTATCGACTCCACATGCGACCGTAGTATGAGCGGATGCTAAAAGCAGCCCGATAGTGTCGGAAGTTGTTTCTAATGAAACCCTGCTCATAGGATTGGATCGCATTCTGAACGATTTCTTCTGAGGTCTCTCCCGAGTCAAATCGGTTACAAAAGGGTTGATCAGCGACACGGTCATCCGAACAGAACGCTTGTCGTGGATTGTACCGTCCAGAAATCGCTTCGTCATCGTCCCAATTGGAGCAGAACCGAACGCCATTTGCCTCATTCATTCGACACTGTTGGCCATGGCTGACCATAGGGCAGTCTGTGTCCTGTTGGCAAAGTTCGCCGCCGTGGTACCACTTGACATAGCTTCGTTTGTGTAGCGCACGGACACCGTTCTCGTCCTTCGTCAAGCAGTCTTCTGGCTGTTGGCCCTCGCACTCAACACGATCTACAAGACCGCCATAAATGAAGCGAATAGCTGATTTGTCGTAGCTACCAAGGCCTTGCCAGTCACCATACAAAGTACCGTGATAGTCCATGATTGAACTGTACCGATACTGACGAATTCCCAATGAATCTTTGATGACTCTCAGCGCGGCATTGTCCTCATCCCATTGCTCCGAACGAGCGGTAAACTCTTCTGGGGTCTCATCAGAATCACGTGCGGGCTCGAACGTGATTGGGGGTCGACCGTTCTCTGCCTCGAACACTCGATTGGCTTCTTCGATGATGTCCCAATACCGAGGGAAGTAATTCGCTCGGTCGAAGGATGCAATGAAGTTATGTCGCAGACCCACATTATGTCCAATCTCATGAAGCGTCGTAGCTTTGAACATTTGCTCTCTGAAAAGCCTAAGCATCTCGGGTCGCTCGTAATCCTTGTATTGGTTTACGAATTGCCAGAGGGCATCGTCATTAAAGATGAATTGCTCGGTTTCGAGCGCGCGGCTTGCCAGCCTGTTTCTGAGCTTTTCTTGTCGAGACATCCCGTTGCCGTGTGGCTTCAATGGGTCGACCAACTCAAGTTCTTCATCCGTTAAGTCGGCCCCAGTTTGGGCGAGACCACCGCTGACCTCACGAGCGAGCTCGTCAGGCACGAGCATGCGCGACAGTCCTGCTTCCCGTGCTTTCTGAGCACCGTGGTGCAGGGCGGCTTTGTTGTGCCTGGCCTGTTCTGCAATCTCACGAATGTTGTCAAACCGTTCAGCTGCTTCATCGCTGGTAAAAGAGTAGTTGGCTTGAGTCAAACCCCGAATTGGCACCGATGGTCCACGCACATAGCCCTGTGCTTGCATGATGTCGAGAACACGGACACCGCGAAGATACTGATTCTCATCGATACCCTGGCAAGCGCGTGGCAGTTCGGTGTTCGGATCACGCCGCGCATATGAAGCACATAACACATCCATCAAGTCAGCCATTCGTGTTTCAATGAAATCAAAACACGAACCGCCGTAGACATAGGAAACCGCGTTTATCAGTTCACCAGTCTCTGGGTCATTTGCGGGACCACCGATTCCGCACGGAGTGCGCGACCCTGGATCCTCGATGTACGCCATGAAGTTGTAGCGGAGGTCACCCAGAAATTCATTCCCGGAATTCTCGACGACCTTGAAGGCACATGTACCCTCCATGGTCCAGTTTTCATCCAGATAAGTACAATCGGCGTAATCTTTGGTTCCAGCAGCGCATTTAATTTTGCAGCTGTCTTCCAAATCGATAGTCGGGTGAATACCGTTGAATGCATCATTCCATTCTTTGCCGATTTCAAAGGCGGCTTTCTTAAGGTCAGCGGGAAACTCTCGGTTCAAATAATAAACGATGGGGTTGAACTCGCGGTCGATGATGGGCAGCGGTGTACAGTTGCCATCCTCATCACACGTCTTGGTTTGTTTCCAAATCTTGAAGCGCGTTCCAAGAAACTGTCTGAAGTCTGTCTGTCCACGTCCCGGTTCAAAAGTGTTCTTTATGACACGCCAAACACCTGCACGTTCGAACTGAACGTCGGAATAATAAAGGGGTTCATACTGCTCAGTCTCATCCCGTTGAGGGACTCGCAGAAAGTGAGTGCGCATGCCAATTTCAGCGTTTGCACAGGTCCCACCAGCACCATAAATACTGTTTAGGAAGCATCCAAATAAGCCAGTGTACCCGAAATGGCTCGGTGCCATGTGGATTCGATGTGTCAGCATGATGGAATCCGTGATGCCGTCATCGTCGGTATCTTCGACGCGGTCGGGGAGAAACCCTTCCTGACACTGGGAATAGCTCATCACTCCTGGAACAATTTCGTAGCGACAATCGTTGGTTTGGGGCGTAATTTGGTACGCTGTTCCTCGACCGAATTGATGCCATCCTAGCCCGGCTCCACCCGCCAAGCTGAGGTTAAGTTCCGGGATCCCGCTGTTAGCCCACATCACGACTTGCACATATTTTCGGTCGTACCACATGCGGTCGTTCGGGTTTGGGACGATCACGTTCGACTGTTCACCCGTCGCCGCGTTATACGCTCGGTTGATGTCCATGTGACGGATCGGAAAAGAGGCGATTGGATTGGTGCAAGGGAAATCCATGTAGTCGGGGTCGGACGGATCCAGGCTGTTGCGGCGTCTCGCCTCAGCCTTATCGGGGTCGAGTTCATCGCCCGGCGTTCGCCCCGGAAGATTTGACCCAACGATTATGTCATCAACTCGACAAGCGAGAAGGTGAGTCTGGGTGAGTCGCCAACGAATCTTGGTCGCTGGGAAATCTTCTGCACCGAGCAAGTATTCTTGGCGGTCACCAACAAATGTGCCGCCGGCTTCGTACGGTGAGTCCACCACGGTTTGAGCAAAGTACCATTCGCCTTGGAACACATCTTTCGAGAAGACGTTCTCGATATTCACACGGTTAATATCATCCACTGGCTCTGCACAACCGCCAAAAAAGGCGCTCGTACACGCAATGCCTAGAATTGTGACTAATTTCACCACTCTCATGTCTTGCTCCAACTGCCGTAGCATTGTGTCTCCCAGAACTGGATAGACTGTTATTTACTGTTGTCACTTTAGTTTTTGCACACTCGCCCCGCAATCTATCTACGAATCGGGCTTGAGCGACTTATTAACCTAACCGTGTTGGAATAGCGGTTTTTATGGCCAAATGTCAAGGCCTACGTACTGGATGGATCGAGTTTTAAACCGGGTAAATCTGTGGCAAAACAGCAGGATCTAGTCTTGTGTCACAAGTGCGTCCAGGGCCCCGTCTCGATTGAGGGCCGCCAGCTCCGTATAACCGCCGATCGGTTGATCATCGAAAAAGATTTGAGGCACAGTTCGACGGCCTGTTTGTTCCAGCAGCCAAACACGCTTTTCGGTGTCTCGACTCACGTCAATTTCAGAGTAGTCGAGTCCCTTGGAATCCATGAGGCGCTTCGCCATGACGCAATAGCCACAGATGCGTGTCGTGTATATTGTGATGGTTGTCATCGTGTCGAAGCAATCAAGGTAATTTCATTTCGGGTATTGTGCATCTTTCCAACTTGGTCTGTCATCTCAAAACTGGGTAGAGGTAGCCTTTATTCTCTCAAAGTGAATAAACGGACGAGACTTTTGGTACGAAAGATTGTACTGAATGCGCGTTTTGGGCCACTCTGTCACGAAGAATACGGGGTGGGGCGCGGACTATTGGAGTCAAAAATGCTCGATGCATTCATCATTGATGAAATCCTGCGACGCCAAATGGAGCGTGAAAACGAGGACGAACGACCGGCTATTCAAATTCCCGTTCCCGAGCCTGAAGAGGTACCCGAAGACATTGGCGATGTTGAATCGCCGTCCGTCATTATCATTGACATCTAACCCGACGATACACGGTTAACGCTGGCGTGCGGATGCACCCATAAAAAAAGCCCAGCTAATCCTCAAGGGGTGCTGGGCTTTTTTCAGTTCTTGCCACCAATTCAGAGACCTGCGTTGAACACGAATGGGAAGCGGATTTGGCACATACCGCCTTCTGGTTTCGGAAATCTCCAGCGCGAAATATTGCGCCGCATGCAGCCTTCGACGGCTTTACTGTTGAGGCTCGACCCTTGTACAACGACTCGGAACGCCTTGCCATCGAGTCCGATGGCCCAGCCCATCGTCACTTTTCCACTCAGCGTCGGATTTCGTGCGAGTTCCTTTTCATAGCAGAACTGAATGCCGCGCTGGCGCCCCGCTACAACTCTGAGAATATCCTTTTGCTTACAGAAACCAGCAAAGCTACCTGAACCTCGACGCACACGAGCTCGCTTTTTACGCTGTTTCTTCCCGCCGAGTCGGGCTCGGACACCTCGACCGCCGCCCGTGTCGATACGGCCCATGCCGTGAATTCGTCCAAAGCCTTGGCCACCGCCACCTCCGCCGGTGCCGCGCATGCCCATGCCACCACTGCCGTTTCCAATAACCAAACTACCATCGGCACCTGACATCGCCGCATTTAGCTTGCTATCAAAGCCGGTCTGGTCGCCAAATACGTTCTGCATTGGACCACGCCCGAGAATGTCAGAACCGAGTGCCTTGTGGATGCCGATGTCTTTCACCTTATCAACGAGCTCGCCATCGCGCTTTGGGACTTTGGACTTTTCTATTTTATCCTCTTCACCAAATTTACCCTCTTCACCGCCGGCTTTCTTACCGACATCCTCTTCGATCTCTTCTTCTTCTTCTTCCTCTTCTTCAAGTTCAATCTCAGGCTTCGGGTCCTCAACGATGATCTTCATA
>JAYZEG010000056.1:0-48043 GCA_036337435.1 Myxococcota bacterium | reverse complement strand
GCCGGAAACTCTAGCGACTTTTTCGAAACTTGTACAAGCGAAATGAGGAAGAAATTATTTAATTTCCAGGTGTTTAGAAAATTGTAAGGTTTGCTGATGAATTCCGAATGACATTTGTTTAATGCCGGTACGTTATCGTTTTTTTCCTCAGTCAAAGATTGGCGGATTCAGGGCCGACTCCGTTTTATCCTGAGGGGGGCCAGACAGAGTAATACAATCCAAAACAGAGACTGAGTTGGGCCAGATTGACTGGCATCGCAAGCGCATCCGACCGCTTCTGGTTCCGCCGAAAGGGAGTCTCCCATATCTGGATTTGGAGGCGCGGTGCCCGGTTGGGCGTCTACATACTCAACCCCAGTCGTACCCATATCAAGCTCTGCGCCTGCATCGGGTTCCGAAGCAGCCGCATCTCGCTCGGGTGTGTTCTGATTCCAGTCACCGACGCACTGTGCTAAACCGTCGGTTCCGATGGCACAAGTTTGACCCGGCGGGCAAGTGATGACAGCGCATGGGTCTGTCTCACACCGACCCGAGATGCAGACTTGATGGTCAGCGCATTCATCGCACGGCCCGACACAAAGTCCGTCTTGGCAGCTCTCATCAGCGTCGCACGAAATTGCATAACATGGGTCTTGTACACACTCGCCATCAACGCAGATCGCATCGAGCGGACAGCTCACCAGTGCACACGAGTTGATGCAATCGCCGTCCCTACAAAAATCATTCGGCCCACATTGAACGCCAAAGCATGGATTGGCTACGCATGCGTCACCCTGACACCACTCACCGGTCGGGCAACCGGTCCGTGAACAGTCATCTTCGCCACATTCACCATCGACACAGACTTGGCCTTGGTCGCATTCGACGTCGGAGCATGGGTCGTAACAGCTGCCGTCATTGCAGCGCTCATTTGCTTCACATTGAACCAACGAACATCGGTCAATGCAGAGACCGTCTCGGCAGACCTCTCCGTCTGGACACTCATTCGCTGCGCAGGGATTCCGACATTCGCCGTCGACGCACCGCGAGCCCATCGGACAGTCGGCGTCTTCATCAACCGCTCCATCGCAATCATTATCCACACCGTTACAGCCATCGAGCTCGGGGTCCGCGCACCGACCACAGGCGTTGCGGACACCTTCATCGATGGTGCCGTCACAATCGTTGTCGATGCCATCGCAAATCTCCGGCCGGGGGGAGACATTCGGGGTACAGAGCATGTTGCCTTCAAGGCACGATTGAATTCCTTCGGCGCAGATCCCTGTGTCGCCGGTCACGCATCGGCTTCCGTTTCCGCTTACCTCTTCGTCTATTCTGCCGTCACAATCGTCATCTTCTCCGTTACATTGCTCTGCCATTCCATCCCTGGCTGGTCCAGGATCACAGACGAACTCACCATTCAAACAAGTCAGCCGTCCTTGGCCACAGGCGCCCGGTGTTCCTGTGTCACATTCATCGCCGACGGGAATCTCTTCATCGATGTCACCATCGCAATCATCATCCACGCCATTGCATTGTTCGCTTTCAATTGCGCCATTACAAATGTCACAGACATCCCCAGTTCCGTCCCCATCGGTGTCTACTTGGTCGACGTTTTCGACGGCAATACAATTGTCGCATCGGTCACCGACGCCATCGCCATCTCGGTCGGCTTGATTTCCATTATCCTCGGCTGGACAGTTATCGCATCGATCGCCGACTGTATCGCCGTCTACATCGGCTTGATCGGGATTATCATCATCAGGGCAATTATCGCATCGGTCACCGACGCCATCGCGGTCAATATCCGCTTGGTCTGCGTTGGCATCCAATTGGCAATTGTCACATCGGTCACCGACTTGATCTGCGTCCCTGTCTCCCTGACCGGGATTCGCCACGGCCGGACAATTGTCGCATGGGTCACCCAACTGATCGCCATCGCTATCGAGTTGGTCTGGATTCGCTACAGCCGGACAGTTGTCGCATAGATTGCCCTGTCCATCTGCATCGCCATCAGCCTGGTCGGGATTGGGAACGAGATGACAATTGTCGCATGCGTCTCCCAATTGATCGCCATCGCTGTCCAGCTGGTCTGGATTATCGATAGCAGGGCAGGTGTCGCAAAGATTGCCGAAGCCGTCTCCATCTCCGTCATTCTGGTCAGGATTTGGCTGATCGGGACAATTGTCACACGCGTCTGGCGTCCCATCGCCATCTCGATCGTTCTCATCTGGGTTTGCAGCGAGTGGACAACGGTCACAGGCATCACCCAATCCATCACCATCAGAGTCGAGTTGGTCCGGGTTAGGCTGGTTGGGGCAGTTGTCTTCAAAATCACAGACCGTATCATTGTCCGTATCGACGCATCCACCGCCGACGGATTTCTCTAGGACAAGCAGGGCGTATGCTTGGCCTGAATATTCATTGAAGACGCCTGATGCCGGGGAGAAGCGACCGTCCTGAGACTGTTGACTCATCAGTGTGTATGCGTAGTCAAAATACCAGCGTGCTGGTTCGAATGGACTCGAGTAGTAGCCGGCGTTTCCTTGGCCGCGTCGGGCGACCCGGGTAACGGTATCTGGATCGAGCCTAAGTTGCCGCACATTGAAAGCGGGGGCTTGGTCATTTGCCAGTGTGCCAAGACCCTCCGGCCCAATGCCGTCGTTGGGGGCAATTCCAGCGTCTTCTATGAATGTGTAGGCCTTGGCCGAAGACCACAAATAGTAGTAATAGCCCCTTGGCCAATTGTTCGGGGCTGCATTGATACTCGTGTAGTTGTATCGATTGTACAGCCATCTGAAGTAGCCGCGTACACCGACGTTGTTGATGTCTGCGCCGCCGATTATCTGACACCAAAGCCCCGACGCGGTTTGCTGATAAGATGGGTCATAATTGGGGCTGTATCCGTGACCCATTTCAACATTATCCAAACCGCCGCCAGCACCATTGGCTTGGTAAGCATTCGCAGTGCGCGTCGCAGCCGCATTGAGTTGAGCCAGTCGATTAGCGTCGCCATCATTGGGATCGGAGTACACGGAGCGTGCGGATGCGAGTCCGGCCATCACCAGTTGGGTCGTCGATGAATCGTTGCAACTGCCATTGTTGTAACACCAATAGCCCCCTCTACCTTGGTTGGCAATGACCTGGTCGAAACTTCTGTCGAGTGCCTGTCGAGCAGCCGCTTGTTGGGGACCACCTGTTCTCAGATAGACGGTCAATGCCATCATGCTTGAGCCGTTACGATACGCGTAGAATGAGTCGTTGCTCCGATTCATGACGTGGGTCATGATCCGTTCTATTTTTTCCTGATCTGCCTGACTTGCGTTGGCGTACCCGCGGGCGATCGCACGTTGATCTGCTGAGTCGGGCTGTTCGAGCAAGGCCAGGGCGACCAGGCCAGCACCGTTACCGGCTGGGCTCGGGTTTGTGAACACGCCGCGGGCATCGAGCCAGTTGAGACCCGATTGAATGGCAGCATTAACGTCTTCTCCAAATCGAGTGATCTGTGCTTGTGAGTCAAAAGCCAAAAAAATCGTAAGCAAGCACACTGCAATAAACTTGGGTCTCATGTCATCTCCCGTGTTTTTGATCCGAGCGAGGCAAACCAAAAAATCCCGGTCTTGAGTATAGCAAAGTGAGTTATTAAAAGGGAGGCCAAGGCGTGGTTTATCGGCAGCGACAGCTGATTTACTGAGTTCAATGGCTTTTGGTCAAGAGAGTTTCGCGCTCGGTGTCGTTCGATGTTAGTCTTTGCACGACAGTGATTGGGTGGGTGATACCGCGGTGGCTAGCAGCCGCTGGACATCACAGAGTTTAGAAGGGGTTTTGACGATTGAACGGACTTCGAAATAGCCCCGAACGGCCTTTGAGTGAGAATTTTCGGCACGCATTGCGAACGCGTAACGTCCTGCCGAATCGGATCCGTTTGCGGACTGATGCAACCTTCAATTTGACAGAAGAGCTCGCTCGAGCAATTGGCGATGCGCACTCTCGTTTAGCTGCTTTGGTGTGGAGTGATGAAGAACGGATTGCGTTAGAAAATGCGCTGGGTGCCATCGAAGATGTCATGGCCGCTCAATGGCAATATGGCCGAAAACAACAGTTTCTACCGGTTCGTGTCTCGTTGCTGCAATTGATGGACCACGCTGAGAGTCCGACTCAGACGCTGTCTGCCGTCGCGCGTGCGACCGAACGTCAAGCCCATGAAGAACTTTTAAAACAAATTGAATTGAGTGTTGGTGATTCAGGCACCATCTCGAAATTCAAAGACCGACTCAACCAGCCCATCCAGGAACAGCACCTTCGAGCCGAACTCACGTCTCTCATGACAAATAATTGGGAGTCGATGGTGGATGGCAACCAATATGCGTCCGTTCTGTGGAGCGGCTTACAGATTAGAGCAAACCGCGTTGTCAATGACCCAGCACCTTGGTTTGTACACGAACTCCAGAGAGAAACCAGCCAACTTTTGGCTGTCATGGAGGCGCATCAAATTCAATCACGTGGCCGTATACGTACGCTGGAAAATGCGTTGGACGGTGTCTTGGGTTTGACTGCGGGCCTTGTGAGCGGGGCTGCACTGTATCCATATACGTCATCCCTTATCGCCATTGGTGCGGGGTTAACCATCGGTGGCAGCGTGTCGCTCTTGCGAATGAGAATGGCCAATCAACTTAAGACAGACGGCGGTGCTGGCGATGTCTCCGTGGCCGGTGCAGCACATGATACAGCTAGTTTTCAGCGTGTGCCGTCGGACGCCATCGAAGTGGGTGCTCAGTTTGCTGAATATCTTTCAGCGTTGCGAGACATCGGGTTGGTTCCGGTTTTGCTATTCGAACAAGCCTCCGCTATGCCCATACAGGGTCGGCAGTTCTCAGCCTGGATCCGCAATTTGATTTCAATGATACCTGATGGAGTCCCTTCGCTATTTGTATCAAACGACAGTCATGCCTTCGAGGGGGTTCCAGAAGTCAGCAAGACCTACCGCATCCGACCCGAATTCGATGAGCTGCATCGATGGATTGAGCAGCGTCTTCGTTCATCCCATTTCTTTACAGGTGCCGATTCTTTCAGGATGCGGACCGATGAAGCCGCAATTCGCTATGCGATACTCGCGTCTTGTCATGGGGATGTCGGTAAAATTGAGTCGATGCTGCAAGAACGTAAAATTGCAGGTCGTCGGGTGCCCGCAGCGAATATAAAAGACGGGTTGGTCCTTCGCATCCGCACAACATTTCAATTGGCACGCGAGGTTGTCCTTAAGCGCTTTAAAGATGAGATGGCTAATCGAGATGACGTCGGGCCTCTGTTGGGATTGGTTTTGCAGACCTTGCTGAGTCAATGGGAAATGGGCGATCCTGTGCAAACCGATGAGACAACGGTTGCTCGCTACGTTGATTCGACACCTAATCAGTGGATTTGGAGTCGATTGGATACGGGGATGCAGCAGAAGCTACTCAGTGCTCTCAGCCAACTCATCGAACTGCTCTCAAACCGAGCTTGGCTGATCAGTCGTCTTTCACAGACCGCAGGTCAGTATGCAGACCTTATTCCCGAATGGCCTATCCTCATGAAGCGCGAGGGTACGTGGACCTGGAGTTTCGCCAATGATGGGCAGCCGCTTTTTGATGTCGGACGTGATGCCGATTTGACCGAGCCGCCGGCGGTAAAACCTGATTTGTCGACTCTAAGACAAGGGAATGCTGAGATGGCGGACAGCAGCGTGAGTCAGAACATCCGTCCGAAGCAACCCACCTTGGAGGAAGTTCTCGAACAGTATTTAGGAGATTACACTCCAGCTCGCGTTGAAACACGTAAACCGGCACCAGAGTCTGTCGTTACAGCACCGCCTAAAGCGGTTTCAGTTCCGGCAGTAGACGAACCCTTGAGTGAAGTCTCCACAGTGGAGATGCTTGAGGCACTCGATGCCGTTTTCGTAGAGCTGCTGGATGGGTCTCTGAGCATGGAGACGTTTGCAAAAATTGGACTCTTGCCCATCATTCCATCTCCTGAAGTGATTCGGCGCGCCTTGATCGATGAGCCTACACCCGTATCGACTTATTTGGTCTATGAGGCCGGGATTAGAGTTCGAGAACGGATTGGTGTCATCGAGAAATTTGTGCTGTGGGTTGTCGCTGTGAGAGCCCTCTGCCGGACCACACCGAGCCCGTCTTTGCAACAGATCGCTGGATTCGTAGCCGATGCCAGAGGAATTCGCTCGAAGTCCGCGGCCGAACAACACGCAATGCTGCCGCTTCGAGAATTAAAAGCTCAGCTGCGTGCGCTTTGCCCCAGTACTCGCGATCTGCCAAAGCTCTTTTCAAAGATGGCTTTACCTGCGATGACAGCCGATGGCTTGGGCACTTGGGGCGACGATTTGGCACTCCGCTGTGAGGCCTTGACACGTGCACTGCGAGAAGGTGTCTCAGGGTCTACGTTGGCTACCTTATCGTGCGATTCATTTCATGATCGGTTCGCTGCTCAAGTGCTCGATGCCGAGATCCGAACGGCAAAGGTTGCGGAGCTGATCGCATATTTAGAAGGTCACGGACCGGCCCACGATTGCAATTGGCTCAGTGGCCCCATGAATGCCGCACAAATGAGTCAAATCTATTTCAATGGAGTCACGGCCAACACTGACATGACCGTATGGTCGGCACGGGCTTTGGCGTCGGTTGGTTTGGGTCTAAACGAAGAGGGGTACCGCGTCCTAGGGGGGCCAACGTCTGAACGACTCAGTGCATCGATCGCAGAGAAACTCGCAGAACGCCCGTCGGTCACACGACCACTACTGATCGTTGATGCCAGTCAACATTCCGATTTGGCCGACACCCTCGCGCCACAGGTCGGCTCATTACTCATCAGTCCGCAAGTCCGTGGGCACGATGGAATCTATGCTCTGGCCGATGGATGCTTTGCATCCCCATTGCCCGGTGAGTCAAATGAGAGCACCCCCGATATTCCAGACGTTCGCGACGCTGACCAGCTTGTCCGCTGGTTCATCCGACATAAAGGCGCATAGAAAACAGTCAGTTGAGCTGTGCGAGTCATTGCTGTTTACGTCGTTTGAAGCGTTTGAGCGCAAGATGGCCGCAGGCAGCCCTGGCTCTTCGACCCCAGAGCCACCGGATGGGACACGGGGTATAAAGTTGCCACAGTTGGTCCAGTGTATGACTGGCTTCTTCGATTGTGGCCCATCGTGAGTACGACCTGAAAGAGTGATTAAACGGGCCGAGATTCACCAAACACTTGAGGCATTGGGTCCAAAGAGCGGGCCTATCGATTTCTCGAGGCTGATCGCGTACGCCTGGTAGAACAACATTCTCCAGCATAATCCGCCTCGAGCTTGGCATGGGGCCACTGAGGCAAGCTTGAGTTAGGGGCTCTACCGACACAGACTTTGACCAGGGGGACCTGTTTATTCCGGGTCTTTTTGGTGCCGGCACGAAGGCTTCAAGCTCGCTGGATTCTTACTCCAATTTAGCGGTCGAATTGACCAATTTGTGCCGGCAGTCTCGACGGTTGAGACGGTTGCTCTAGGGCCTCCGATGGATGTGCGCCGTGTGTCTGTGAAGATAGAAATGGTTTTGCAAACATCCAGATGGGTCTGCAGGTGAGCCCCAGATACATGAACACGATCTATTAACTGCGCCGACAACGTTTAGATAGCCATCGACTGGCCGTGCTGAATTGAAGCACGAGCTCAGCTGCTCTTAAGTTAAGGACCAGGTCCGGCGTGCCGGTCGCAAACTAAAATGAGGATACGCCGCATCCGACCTGACTGGAGACACAAAGGCTCAACCAGTCGCCGTGAGTCGAAATCAGAACTCACCCTGTCGCAGTGTCATAGGCCCGCGACAGTCACAGACGCACTGCGCCTCCGTGCGCAGGAAAATGAGCTACCTTGCGTTTTGCCTTAATCGAATTGTCATCGAAAAGCCGACTTTAGTTTTAATGTTCAAGTTCAGTGTCAGTTCCGAGTGGTATGCCACGACCATGACCGGACTGAAAGAAACGCTTTGTTGGTCGTTTGCCGATACCGATTTTATCGGGCAAAGGGGCTCGCTTGTCTCGTGGTCATTCCAGCCAGTCTGCCGACGCCTTTATCGTGTATCGGCCAACGCTCACTTTTGGCGTCTCCAATCCATGTGCTCGAGCATGTAGAAAGCCGAAATGACGAGCGTATGCCTAATCACGCCATTGGCGATGAGTTTCGAGACCTCATTGAGTGGATATCGAACGACTTCGATGACTTCGTTGGTGTCCAATTCTTGTTGTCCAGTCGGGGAGACCGGGTAGGCGATAATCAACCCACATCGATTATTCATGAAAGCGGGGTTTGGTTCGATGATTGACATCAGAGAGGCGTGTTCCGATACATAGCCTGTCTCCTCGGTTAATTCTCTCAGGCCAGCGTCCAGAAAGCTCTCGCCCGGATCGACGAGACCCCCTGGAATCTCAAGGGAGATCTCTCCGGTTCCATGTCTGTACTGCCGAACAAAAATAACCTCTTCATCGGCTGTGATGGGAATCACATTAACCCAGTCCGGGCTATCGACCACCGTAAATTGACCGCGACGCCCGCTGGCTCTGTGGATGGCATCTTGCCGATAAACGGAGAAAATTTTGAAGTCGTCTCCGACCGTCCGAGCCAGTTTTTCCCATTCCAATGAGATCTCGTCCTTCATTAGTAGACCCGACCAAAAATCGAGTAGGTTGCCAGCAATGTTTCGAGTAAGTCGACATGGTTTTCCAAGGCATATTTCGCTTGATAATAGAGTCGACCATAGACAGCCTCTTGCTCCGGATCTTCATCGAATCGATACCAATTGCTCAGTGCCTCATTGTATTGAGCACTGAGCTCGAGACCGCGTTTCACGAGACGAACAGCCCCAGTATCATCGGAACTGCCATACAGACATTGAGCCGACACACATCGACCATCGATACAGGTGTTGCCGGCATCACAACTGCCCAAGGGATGACGGCCGCTACATTGTCGTGGTTCATAGCATTGTCCCGCCTCCGGAATGCAGTTGCCAATGTCATCACAGACCGAACCTGGCCCGCATGAGTCAGGTGCCTCGGAGCAATCTTTTAAGCAAAAGTATTCATCTTCATTGTTGCCGATGGGCTGGCAATAAACACCGCCGAGTTCGCCCGTATGTCCAGCGCATTCGCGATTGGTTTCACAGGGACTGCATAGGCCGCTTGAACCAGCGATAACAAATGCGTCGACTTGCGGGCAGTTTGGCTGAACGGCGGCATACGATACGCCGCTTGTCGGATCCGTGAAGGTAATTCGACTCGATTGGTCATCAACGGCTTCAACCTGACCATTTGTTCCCGGTCGAAATACGTTGAGTTGATCATTGAATCGAGTCGAAAATGAGGAGGTGGTAAAGAGAAAACCATACCAAATGATGTCACTGGTCAACATGAAGGTCGGTTCAGCTTGCATGAGGACGTTTACGGGGACGTCTTGACACGCGCCGTCGACGCAGCGACCGCTCGCGCATTGGCCATAAGGCCATTGGGGACTACATGGAGCAATACTTGGGCCGCACTGTCCAGAATCGGGTACGCAGGCGGACCCGTTACAGCTGGTCCCAGCAGGACACCCATCTGGACTGTTGGTGCAGTCTTTGAGGCAATGGTAGGCCTCATCACCGTCCTCAATTGCTTCGCAGAATACACCACCAAAGCGACCTGTGTAACCCAAGCACTGTGAGCTCTCTGTGCAGGACTCGCACATGGATGAGTTACCCCCGATATCTGTATGAAGCCGTCGTCCTGTCTCGGGATTAAATCGTGCACCGCGTTCAGCATCGTAGATGGGGGCTGGAGACTGGTAGCTGACGCGCGCAACAGACACATTGTTGTCATCGACTTCGCCCGGAATGATCTGGGCACTGGGTGCGAATGCGTTGAAGTCTTCGACAAGCAGGTTATTCATCAATTGAGTGAACTCATCGGTAAACCAATCGTAGAAAGAAATGGCATAGGTTCCGGCATCGCCATCGACGCCGAGAATAAACGCTTCGGGGTCAGTCATTGCCCAAAGGGCTGCCAAGGTCGCCCAATAATGACCTGCTTCCTGGGGTCTGTAGGGGAAGTAATAACCGACAGTGGTATCGTAAATGGAAAAGCGGCGGCGCCCTTCACCGGGTGGGACGTAGAGCTGCTGGCCCCCTTGCAAACAGCCAGCGGTAGGCACATTGTCACCCTGTAAGACCGGTTCATCACTGAGGTGAATCATGCGGCCATCTTCATTTTGGCACCAAGTTCCATAGGCGGGTGTCGTCAAGACTTCGGACAAGAGATTAAACCCCGCATTAATGGCTAGGTCATAACTGCGGTCGAAAAGCGGGTCATCGCCATAAGGGGCGACGTACCAGCTTTGGAAGACGTCCGAGAGTGGTAGGAATATTCTCCAGAAATATGAGTCTAATGGATACCAGACTTCAAAAAAAGGATTGTCCATACGGAAATTGGTAAATGGATAATAGGCCCGATATTGGTCGATCTTGGCACGAACAATTTCGAATGGGTCAGCGCCTTGATCGAAGGCATGACAGCTCACGAGACCGGACTCCCATTCATCGGAACAAAACATGTAGGGTACACGCACGACCCGGTTTTCTTCGGAAAGACCATTCAAATACTGTGCATAGTTCATCCACTCGCGCCCACTATCTCGCATGTCCGAAAGCTCTGGAAATGCGAGTGCGAGGGTTGTGTAGTGATAGCGTTCGAGAATGTTGATTGAAGGCAGACCGGAATCATCGTAAGCAAATGCGCTCTCCCGCTTCGTCAAGAGGTCACCTGCATCACCCAACTCCACCCGCCTTTTTTTGAAAACCTCCACCAATCCCGGCAGTTGGGCAATACATCCGGATTGGGACTGTGTACTCGGATACTGGTCGCAGAGGGCTCCATCGGTCGCATAACCACCCGACGTATACCCAAATACGAGGGCAGCGCGGTCGTATTTCCCGAGACCTTCCAAGTCATTATGCCAGTTGTATCCGTAATCCATAATGGAACTGTATTGATGCTGGCGCATCGCGCGGTTTTTCTGCTCTTCGGTGAGTTCACTCATCCTGTACAGGTCTCCGAGTGACTCAGCCGGAAATAGATTCTCTTGACGCGCATCCCAATACGCCTCGTGGTAGTTCAAACTGTCATAACTGCCCTGGAAATTGTGCCTGAGGCCTAATGTGTGTCCGAGCTCATGCTCAGTCGTTGATGCAAACACTTCGGCTCGGATCTCTCGCCAGATTTCATCATAATCAGTTCGCCCGGCGTATCGCCTCACAATGCCTTCAATGTCGGGGGCGACCATGTCATGAAAGTCAACAGATTGAGCGCGTGCCTCGCGCCGAATGTGTTCGCGTTTCTTAAATGCAATTGGGTTTAGGCTGAGGGTTGCATCGGGAAGTGAGTCGGGGTCTTGGGTTTGCCGATTCGTGCCAAGATGCGTGCGCCGGGCAAGGGCTTTTTGCACCTCTGGATTACCAACGTGAGCGCGGCCACCCATTGCATGAGCGCGTTTAATTTTTTGCTCAACGGCGGAGCGATCATAGGCGCGCAAATCGGTTTTTCGCACATTGGGCCGGGCCAGACGGTCTGGTCGTCCAACGGGTCGTCGAAGGGGTCGTTGATCGAGCCGCTCCGAATGTCCGTTTACGCCGTTTATGTTCGCGGCACGAGCACTCACCTCCCGAGTAAAATGGCGGCCATAAACCAGAGTAGACAGGTCCAGGTCTCCATTGAAATATCGGATGACATCCACTGCATATGTGGCCCAGGTGTTGATGGCGGCTCCGTAAACATAGGCTTTACCCGCAATAATCTCTCCGGTGACTGGGTCGGTTGTTGACGGTCCGTAGCCGAGCAGGCCAGCCAGTGTCTCCGTGTCTACCCAGTGCAAGGTCGAGTATCGTAGGTCGCCGATTCGCGGGGAAAAACCGCGTTCGCCGCAGGCCCTTGGGTCTGCGTCTTGAACTGGATTGTGGCAAAGTACAAAGACGGCTTTCTCGCTTGTAAACTCAAAGGCCGCCAAGCCGTCGAGTAAGGCACGATTCCACTGGTCGACCGATGCCTTCGCAGCCTCCAACAGAAGCTCATCTTGTGGAAAGTTCTTGGACAGATAGTACGGGATGGTCCTCAGTGAACGCTGAGGAATTGGAATCACACCGTTTTCATCTCGCGTCTTCGTCCAGATATTGTGGCGATTAATGAGGTAACGTCGTCCTGACTCTGTCAAACCACGCTGCTCATCATAGGTAAAGTACTCTGTCCTAAAATAGCCGAAACGACTCAGTAATTGGTCGCTGTAATGAAACGGTTCATAGTCATTGGCTTGTTCAACTCGGCTAAAGGATGTTCTCATCTTGATTTCGGCAGCTGTACAATCTTCGGCGGCAAAGCCCCACCAGGTGTACACGCAGCCCCATATGTCGGGCTCGACGAACATCTTGCCATTGACGTCGAAGTAGTGCGTTCTGCCATCCTCGGTCCGCTCGCGATAAAAAGCATCCTCGGCATGTTCAGGACTTCTTTGGCCAAGTTCCTCTGGCACAAAATAGGCTGCGTTTGTCACGCTAGCAGTGGGTGCAATGAAGTCGAAGTTACTGACCAAGCTTTGTGACCAGTCGACCCGCACATAGTCTCGTTCGTGCCAAAGGCGGTCTGAGACATTTTCTACGATGACATTGCTCTGTTCGCCCGTCGCGGTGTTGTAATCCCGGATTAGATCGACGTGGTTGATAATGCGATAAGCCGCCACGGGGTTATCGGTTCCATCGAACGGAACGTCTGTGGACGGTGCATCTGCGCCGCGAACAAGGGGATAACTGCGATATGCGACCAGTAAGTCGCGCTGAATCTCCCAACGTATACGCTCGGTCCGACCGGTTTCTCCGATAAACGTAAACCAGCTGGTGGGCGGTACGCCGGTGATGGTTTGCATCATGTACCACTCACCGGCCAGGTCTTGTTTTGCGATGAGATTACCTTGCGTTCGGTCGATGTCGGGCGCAGGTTCCGCACAGCTGATGGCGAAGCACATCACGCTGATACCGAACAATTGGTTCATCTTATGCATTACAAAATCCCCCGAGTTGTTGTCGCCAGGATGGCAAAACTGCACTGAATCTGTGTACCATCTATTCGAGATAATGGGGAAGGATACCAGATGATCCGTACGAGACGGCCTTTGACCACACGAACTCTGGTGCTTTGGATAAGCGTTACCTCTGTCATTGCCATGGGGTGCAGCAGTGCTCTCGAGGCTGAACAGCCCCTCGATGGGGGGCCTAGCCAACTCGACGGTTTACTTGGTCAGTGCAACCCTGGTGAAGAACGCTGTAGTGATGGCTACCGGGAGGTTTGTGGTGGCAATGGCCTTTGGATCCAAACCAATGAAGCTGGCGGATGCGGTGGAATCCAAGACTCATGTGCAGCCAATGCGACCAGACGGTCCTATATCGGTTGCGAGTATTGGCCTGTCGATTTAGATAACGCCATCGAAGTTTTTCCTGTTCCACCCGTAGATGGCGTGTGCGACATCCCTGGCAACGACAATTGGCACTATCGCGACGACTTATTTGTCTGTGTGTTGGATAACCGCTTGGCGGGCCTATGCGACTTGGGAAGACGATGTCCTGAAACGCAGGTTTGCCAGCAAGCCCCGGCGTGCGTTCTGGATGCTCAGAATTCAAATTTTAGTATTGTGATTTCCAATCCGTCGACAGCGTCCTCAGTGGATGTGAACCTGTTGGCACCCGATGGACAATCTCTGTCCGATGTTGTCCCGCCAGGCGGTGTTACGCGGCTTGAGCCCTATCGAAACGGCGTTTTGGATGCATCCATCGATGGATCAGGGGTCACGCGAACGGCCTACCGGCTGACGAGCACTGGGCCCATTGTGGCTTATCAGTTCAACCCGCTCGACAATGACGGGGTTTTTTCCAACGATGGCTCGTTATTGCTCCCGAGCCATGCCCTTGATTCAGTCTATCTCGTTCTGACGCTGCCAACCATCGAGCGACGCCCATATGGCCATCCCTATAGCGGCTATTTGACCATCGTGGCGACCGAGCCAGGACAGACAGAGATTGCAGTCACGCCCAGCGCAGACATTCGCGCAGGGATAAGACAAACATCGTTTCCAGCGCGTATGGAACACACCTTTCGTTTGCAACAGGGTGATGTTCTCAACCTGGAAGCGGCAGAGCGCGGTGATCTTACGGGGACACGAATCGCAGCGAGAGACGGTAAAACAATTGCTGTTTTTGTCGGTCATGAGTCGACCCTATTGAGCGATCGGAGACGCGACGGTGCCAATGACCCCCTCTGTTGCGGCGACCACGTGGAAGAGCAGCTGTTGCCCATGTCGACTTGGGGCGTCAGATTTGCGGTTGCGCGCAGCGCAGAACGCGAGGACATTGGCCGAGGGGGTCGTATTGCACCCGATCGACTCCGACTCCTTGCATCGGCTGGCGACACTCGAATCGAATTTTCACCTGCACCAGTCTCTGGACAATGTGGTGCTTTAGTTGCTGGTGACTACTGTGACGTCTACATTCAAAACGACACCGAAATCAGAGCCAATCACCCTATCCTCGTTGGGCAAATGTTGCTATCGACCGATGGCCAGTCTGGAGACCCCGCATTGGCGTTTGTACCCCCTGTCGCTCAGTGGCGTCAGGACGATACTTTCTTAGTCCCCAATGAATATACCAGTCAATATGCCTCGATTGTCAGCCACGAGGGGGGGACGGTGGAACTGAACGGACGGGATGTGGCCAATTCTCTCTACGAATTCGGTGATGGGTTGAGAGCAGGCCGAATCCAATTGTTGGAAAGCGGGCGATTTACGCTATCCTGCCCACAGCGGTGCGGCTTGATGGTCATGGGCTTTGATGAGGCTGTATCCTATATGTTCGCGGGCGGTCTGGACCTTGAGCCTGTTCGGCTTCAATAAGCAGTATGCCTCATGGTTTGTTGCCTAGGTTAAATTAACGCCTCAGCAGAAACGCGATACACTGGGAACGAGCTCGAATAATGGTCTAGCCAAAAGGGGTATGATGCGAGTTGACCAGGTCCTCAAACAGATGCAGGTCACCGACGAAATGCGGTCTGCGTTTGATGAACATCTGGCCGAACAGAGAACCCAGGGACTTTGGGGGTTTGCCGCTCTTGGTCTTGTCTTTTTTCCCCTCTTTAGTTGGCTCGATTATTTGGTCAGCCCTGGCGTCTACGAGCAACTTGCTTATGCTCGCTTGGGTCTGGCCAGTGTTGCCTGTCTACTCGTCATCATACTCTGGCGACTCAATACGAATCCGATTCTGCCCAGATTAAGCCTCGGGCTCGTCTATGCCTTTTCTTTTGCATATTCGGCGGCGTTGGATATTTCCATTGTTCTAGCAGGCGGCTTGTCGACGCCCTATTATGCGGGGTTTAATCTACTGATCATCGTTCTGGCGACCGCAGTCCCCCTAAGGACAAAGCATCTTCTTTTCCTTGTCTTCACTTTTGTCGCCCAGCTCAATGTCGTTGATTTTATCTTTTTCCCAGCCCGCGACTTAGAGCCGATTGCTGTCGCGAATTATTATCTTTGCGCGACCGTACTCTTGGGATTGATGATTCATGGGATTCATCATCATCGACGCTGGACTCAATTTAAGTTCGAGCGCTCGTTAATTTTGGAAAAAGGCACCAAAGAAGATCTACTTTACAACGCCATGCCGCCCGAGGTTGCTCAGGAGTATCTAAGCGAAGGACACTATTCTCCACGCCATGTGGCCAATTGCTCAGTTCTATTTTCAGACTTTGTTGGGTTTACCCGCTTAGCGAGCCGCATAAGTCCAAGTGAACTGGTTCATGGACTCAACCGGATTTTTTCTCATTTCGATGATGTCTCACTTCGGCATGGTCTCGAACGGATTAAAACCATGGGTGATAGCTATATGTGCGCTGGCGGTGTACTCAGCGAGCAGCCGGGTCACTTAGTCCGTTCTATTCTTGTTGGTCTTGAAATGCTCGATGTGGTTGATCGTGAGGGCATGCGGGGGCCTGATGGCACGCCGTGGCGGATGCGCGTGGGTCTCCATGTGGGGCCTGTGGTTGCTGGCGTTGTCGGCCGTCGAAATTTTGCTTTTGATCTCTGGGGAGACGCGGTCAATGTCGCGAGCCGGATGGAATCCCATGCACAAGCCGGCACCATCAATCTCGCGACAGATGTCTATGAGACTGTGGAACAGTTCTTTATTGCTGAAGAACGGGGCACCATTCCGGTTCGGGGTAAAGGGCCCATGAGCATGAGCCAGATCATCCGCATCAGGCCCCGCTACTCATTCGACGAAAACGGGCGGCTTCCAAACGATGCCTTCTACGCTGCTCTGGAGGGGTGGCTAAAAGACCAAGGCACCATGAGTCCCGGACCCATTGAGCCCGTTGTACCGGACAGCAGTCTCGATGTGTCTGTAAGCGACTTTGACCCCCTGAATGCGTTTGCGATGTTGCTGCCCGAAGACCATGAGCGTTTGCGAGAACTCGCCGAGGAAACGGCCATCGGTGAAGGAGATGTCTTGTTCCATGAAGGGCAGGACTTGAGTGTTCTTTACTTGGTCATCAGGGGTCTATTTGCCGTCCGCAACAAAAAAGATGGCGTCGATATCGAAGTTGCCGTCTTAGGGCCGGGTGAATTGGTTGGGGAGCTCTCCTTCGTGAGCCTGGAGGCAGCGTCCGCAACGGTGGTCGCCCTCGCCGACAGTGCAGTCTTACGTTTCGATTTGAATCGATTACAACAAATGCATGCTGATCACCCTGGATTTAGTGCGCGTCTCTTTCATAGTTTCGCGTTACGGCTCGCGCGGCGCGTTCGCATTGCAAACGCTAAATTGCACTCGTCACACTTGGGTCGAAGTCCCATCGAGAGTGGAGGTCAGGGTGCGTTGACATCTCCCCATATTCCAGTCGCGCTGGTGGCCGCTGTCGGTGACTTGCAACGATCCTTACGGCCCTACATGGATGGCACATTCTCAGAGCAGGACTTGCCTGATGGTTCCGTCGCGAGAGTCGCAGACCGGTTGGTCAGTGCACTTGCAGACCAAGCCGAAAAACACCCCGATAACCTGCACGAACTGGGGACTGCGATCCGTCGAGAAGCCTATCGGTTTTTGATGAGGAGTAAGCTGATCCAAATGGCGCAAGGGGAGGGGGTAACCAGTCACGCTGTCCAAGAAGCCATTCGATGCGGTCACGTACTGAGCAAGAACCCGCTGGGCCGTCAGGTCGAGCAATGGTTCCACGAGCAGCCCTTTGCCATCGGGATGCGTGATGCGACGGATTTTGTTGGTGAGTTCATCAATGATAAATACCAATCAGCCGCCGACGCCTGGAGGCTTACGGTCTTAGGCTCCGGATCGGTGGGTGAAATCTTTGACCGAATCGGTCAACTCGGTGCACCGGACAACCTCAAATTAACCTATGTTAATAACTTCGTTGAAGCTTTGTCTGCGGCCAGTACTGCAGCCGAGCAGCTTGAAATGAAAGGTCGTCTATCTCTCATCAGACTTAATGTGCTCGTCCGAGGAATGATCCGGTCCCGATTAAGACTCGTGCCTCAGGACATGATCGTTTACCAAACTTTGCTCCAAGACGTACCCGATGATGCTTTATTGGACCTACTCGATGAGATTCATGCGCTCTTGGCGCCGGGTGGTTCTTTCCTACTTGGTCAATTGCACATGCCAGCCAATGCGGATCTCTTTCTCAGTCATGTTCTGGGCACCCCCATTTATAACCGGGGGGTTGATGCGATGTCGGATCTGGTGAGTCGGTCTGCATTTGGTGGACGCTTCGAATGGATCAGCCCTCAAGAGAGTCAATTAGCGAGCTTCATCGAGTTGCGTAGAGCAGGCGTTTGATGACATCGTCCGGCTACGCTGCCATCGATTTAACGCGGCGGTCGGTAGCTGGCGGTGCAGCCTTTTGGCATAGGACGGGAAATACTCACCTTCAGACTTTTTCCCTTTTTGAGGAGGGTACGTACCTTAAGCGTACCCGTCTCACCGTGGGTTGTAGACCATTTGATTCGGGTTCCTTTTTTCAGGGCCGCACTGCTGTCGTTCTTTATAACGATGTGCTTTTTTGACGGCGTACAAGTCATTGACCCACCGGGCTTACCAAATGCCGCAATCGGCATCACGACCAAAAGACTGAATGTGAAGATCAAACGAAACATAATCAATGGCGTCCTTCAGTGACCACTATGCCTTGTCTTAGCATGAGCAAATCGGGCCTGCGAGTTTTCCGATAGATTGACTGTGGCTCAGACACAGAACTGGGCATTCCATTCAAAAATAAAATTAAATTATCATCGACCAGATTCAAAAGGCCAATGAGGTTACTACGACCCGAGATGTTTCTGTCCGTCAATAAACACTGAGCGGGTCCTTGTCGAGCTGAGAAATATGCCAGCTAAGTGTGTCGGAGGCGAGTGCCGCTTTGAGTGATTTTTCATAGTTCGGTAAATAGCCTCGTTCACAGTTGGTGTGCTCAGTCAGAATCACGGACACGCCGCGACTATTGAGTCCTAAGACATCATGATGTCGCATTTCACCTGTTATCACCAAGTCAACGTCACTTAAATGGGCCAGCAGGCTGCCGCCTGCACCTGGGCAGACGGCGACAGCCGTAATCGACTCGCCCGATGCATGGTTTTGAGCTTTCGCCATGCGGATGTGCTTTAGACCCAAGTGGGATTTGAGGCGGCTGGCCACTAACTCAATGTCGGTCGGTGTCTCGAGAGATCCCCGCCGGCCCATGCCTTCGTTGGCATTCTCAGAGAGAACCGGTTCCAGTGGCGAAATGCCACTGACAGGACCAACTCCAGAGATCAGCCAATCGTTCACGCCGCCCTCGACAGCGTCAAGTGCAGTGTGTGGAGAGTAAATTGAAATGCCGTTCTGCAGTGCCCCGATGACAACTCGGTGAGCGGGGTTTGTTCTTACCAGCCTCTTTACTCCACCAAAGAGAATGGGGTGATAGGTGAGGATAACATCAGCCCCGCAGCCTATCGCCTCTTTGAAGACCGGTTCGGTCAGATCGATGGTCATAAACACGGTTTTGATCAGGTCATCGGATTTGTGTGCTTCAATGAGTAGCCCAACATTGTCCCAAGTTGCCGCTAGGCTGCTCGGTGCCGCGCACTCAAGTGCTGACAATAACTTGGAGAATTGAATGCTCATCCATTGACCTCCGAATGTGTCGGTTCACAGTTGTGGTAGGAAAACTAATACACGTTGATTGGAAAAACCACTATGGAGCATCTTCTGCACGTTCTTGGTGGAGTCGCGACAGATGAGTCTGTAGACTGTTGGCTTGAGTCCAGATATTCAGGGGAAGGGCAAGGATATGGATAAGGCATTTCTGGAGCATCTAGGTGCAGAGACCGAAGCACTCAAATCACAGGGGTTGTTCAAGTCTGAGCGTGTCATTACATCGCCTCAACGGGCGGATATTGATGTCGGAGAGGGGCAGGTCCTTAATTTTTGTGCCAACAATTACCTTGGTTTAGCGAATCATCGAGCTCTACGAGATGCAGCGAAGGAAGGCATTGATAAGTACGGGTTTGGCATGGCCTCGGTCCGGTTTATCTGTGGCACCCAAGACATTCATAAGACCTTGGAATCTCGCTTGTCTGCTTTTCTTGGCACTGAAGACACCATTTTATATTCGTCGGGGTTCGATGCCAATGGGGGCTTGTTCGAAACCCTCCTGGGGCCAGATGACGCTGTCATCAGCGATCAGCTCAATCACGCCAGCATTATCGATGGAATCCGCCTTTGCAAAGCGAAACGGTACCGATATGCCAATAATGATATGGCGGACTTAGAAGCGAAGCTACAGCAAGCTCAACGAGATGGCGCGAAGACAAAGATCATCGCAACCGATGGTGTATTTTCTATGGATGGCTACATCGCTGACCTGGGCACCATCTGCGACCTTGCAGAAAAATATGGCGCACTAACCATGATTGACGATTGTCATGCGACCGGTTTTGTGGGCTTGAAGGGGCGCGGCACGCCCGAACATTGTGGGGTGCTCGGTCGAATTGACATCATCACAGGAACCCTCGGAAAAGCCCTCGGGGGTGCGTCCGGTGGCTTTACCTCAGGACGCCGTGAAATTGTCGGCTGGTTAAGACAGCGGTCTCGACCGTATCTTTTCTCGAAAAAATTGGCTCCGGTCATTGCATACACATCCATTGTTGCTCTTGATCTTCTCGAAAGCGGCGACGAGCTTCGAGAGAAATTGCGTTGGAATACCCAATATTTCCGAGATGAAATGGCTAAGCTGGGCTTTGAGATTCTTCCGGGTGAACATCCAATTATCCCCGTCATGCTCGGCGATGCCAAATTGGCCTCTGATATGGCAGACCGCTTGCTTGATGAAGGAATCTATGTCGTTGGTTTCTCATTCCCTGTTGTTCCGAAAGGACAGGCGCGGATTCGGACACAGATGTCGGCGGCCCATGATCAGGCCCACCTTGACAGGGCCATCGCTGCTTTTGCTAAAGTTGGCCGTGATTTGGGAGTGATCGAGTGAAAGCACTGATCAAGAGTCAAGCTGACGTCGGCATCTGGATGGGCGAGGTGGCGGAGCCAGATTTTGGACCGAACGATCTCTTGATCAAGATTCGAAAAACAGCCATTTGTGGCACCGATATCCATATTTATAAATGGGACGATTGGGCGCAGCGTACGATCCCTGTCCCCATGGTCATTGGACACGAATTTGTCGGTGAAGTTGCTCAGGTCGGAAGTCACGTTCGTGGTTTTGAAATCGGTGATCGGGTCTCCGGAGAAGGCCACATTACCTGCGGGTATTGCAGAAATTGCCGAGCTGGGCGTCGGCACCTTTGTCGCAACACTGAAGGGGTCGGCGTCAATCGGGCTGGTGCTTTTGCAGAATACTTGGTCATTCCTGCCTTTAATGCGTTCAAGATCCCCGATGATATTCCTGATGAAATCGCAGCGTTTTTTGATCCCTTTGGCAATGCTGTTCACACAGCACTTTCTTTTGACTTGGTCGGGGAAGACGTCCTGATTACTGGGGCTGGTCCCATCGGCTGCATGGCTGCTGCCATATGTCGCCATGTCGGCGCACGGCATGTGGTCGTGACCGACCTTAACCCCTTTCGACTTGAACTGGCCCGTAAGATGGGGGCGAGTCTTGCTATCGACCCGAGAGAGATCTCACCCCGTGAAGCCATGAAACATGTGGGTATGGTCGAAGCGTATGATGTGGGCCTCGAAGTCTCTGGTGCGCCCGCAGCCTTCCAGCAGATGCTCCGTGTGATGAACCATGGCGGGCGCATCGCTCTGCTTGGAATTCCCCCCAACGATACAGCAATCGATTGGGATCTCGTCATTTTTAAGGGGCTACAAATAAAAGGAATCTACGGCCGTGAGATGTTTGAGACCTGGTACAAAATGGTCTCTTTGCTTCAGAGTGGCCTTGACCTGTCTCCCATCTTAACCCATGAACTGCATGTTGATGATTTCCAGGATGGTTTCGACATCATGCTCTCGGGTCAGTCGGGTAAAGTGGTGTTGGACTGGAGCTGATTTGGGCAAGCCTTTTTTGGTCAGCGGTCTATGTTCGCTGTTTGCCTGAAACGCGGTCGGCCAAAGACCTCCATACTCGGTCTTCGAGGTCTCTGACTTCCGAGTCCGTCAGGGTGCGGCCATCATGGCGCACGGTCATCGACCAAGCGAGGCACTTCAGGCCTTTTCCTAACTCGGGGCTTCGAAAGATTGATTGAAACGAAACGTTGCGAATCAATTCGGCATCGACACAGGCGATGGCTTGCCTCACATCGTCGGCTCTGACAGATTCCTCCACGACGACAGCGAAGTCTCTGTACACCGAAGGAAACTTTGGCAAGGCACTGTAGCTGAGCTCCTGGACACGTCGTTCTCGCCAAGCATCAATATTGATTTCGATGACGGCTGCCTGATGACCTAGATCCAATTGATTGAGCGTCAGTGGGTGAATTTCGGCTAGGTATCCAATTTGTATTCCATCCGCAGACAGACGGGCTTGTCGGATCGGATGCACCCATGGACGCTCCGAAACACCACCCTGAGTCAGTTCGGGTTGGCCCCGATCGATGGCAATCCCAAGGCCGAGCACGATGCCTTTTGCGTGTTGGAAAAGATCAGACGATTCGCTCTTATTCGCGATCAGAATGCCTAAAGTTGTTGGCTGTTGAGGCAGGTCCTTTGCGTCGTCAGCAGGCTGGAAGATCCGCCCTATCTCGAAGAGGTTGACAGAGTCGAATCGTCGTTCGTTTTTGACCAGCGCACCCAGTAGATTGGGGGCTAAGCTGGTGCGCATTGCAGGCATTTCAGCACTGATTGCGTTAGCCAAGAAGAGTCGTTTTTCAGGTACGGACTTGATTTTTTCCAGGAGCGGTTCGTTATCGAAAGAGTAAGTGAGAACTTCGTCTAGA
Organism: Myxococcota bacterium; assembly: GCA_036337435.1. Taxonomy (GTDB): domain Bacteria; phylum Myxococcota_A; class Bradymonadia; order UBA7976; family UBA1532; genus UBA1532. The sequence continues at coordinate 25,536 of JAYZEG010000056.1, read as the reverse complement.
CCAGCCCCTTGGGTCAGATAGCTTCGAATTGCTCGCTCAAATTCCTTCTGCTTATTTTCGGCAGGCTTGGCCAGCGTCACGGCAGGCGGTGTTGGCGCGATGTTGTCGTAGCCGTAACTCCGACCGATTTCTTCGACTAGATCAGCGGCGATGCCAATGTCTTTTGTTGCTCGCCAAGTGGGAACCGTGACTCGCAGTCCGTGGTCGTGCTTTTCAATTTGGAAACCGAGGCGCGTTAGATAATTGTCGATGGTATCTTCTGGCAAAGTCGTCCCGAGACGGCGGTGGACAAGATCATAGCTCAAGTCGATGATCGGTTGTTCTACCGGTTGGGGAAAACGATCCATAAAGGCCGATGTAATCCTCAGCTCCGGACAGAGTTCTTTGAGCAGAACACAAAAAGCCGTCGATGCATCTTCTGCGAGGTTCGGGTCGAGAGATTTCTCGAACCGAGCCGATGAGTCCGTTCTCAGCCCAAGTCGAGAACTGGTCATGCGCACAGTGGACGCATTAAAGGTTGCCGATTCAAGCACGATGGCTGTTGTGTCGTCCTTAATCTCCGAGTTCAGTCCGCCCATGATTCCAGCCAGTGCGACACCGCGCTCCCCATCTGCGATCAATAAGTCGCTTTGCGTCAACTGGCGGTCGGTCTCGTCCAGGGTTGTAAACTGTTCACCGTCTTTCGCGTGACGGACAGTGATACAGTTGCCCGTGATTTGACGGGCATCGAATGCATGGAGCGGGTTGCCCAGGTCCAGCATCACGAAATTGGTGGCATCAACTGCATTATTGATGCTCCGGATACCGACCCGGTGCAGCAGGATTTTAAGCCATAATGGTGACGGGGCGACGGATACCTGGTCCATGGTCACCGCCGTATATCGATAGCACGCCTCTGGTGCTTGAATCCGAATATCGATGGGGGTCTCGTCGGTGTATTCGATACGCTGGCTTTGTGGCTTGAGTGGGCGTCCAATGAGAGCTGCGACCTCGCGGGCGATGCCTCGGTGACCCCAACAATCCGGTCGATGCGTCAACGACTTATTGTCGATTTCGAAAAGCACATCTTCAATGGGAAACAAATCGCCTAACACTGTGCCCGGTTGAGCTGGGTCGGCCAGAACCATAATGCCGTCGTTGTCTTCACTCAAACCAAGTTCTGCTTCACTCGCGATCATCCCCTGGGAAAGATGTCCCCGAACGGTACGCTCCTCAATCTTGAGGTCACCTAATTGCATGCCCGGTAAAACCACAGGGACGCTCTGGCCTGCTGCGATGTTCGGGGCACCACAGATGATTTGCCTTGGGTCTGAATCACCGGTATCAACCTGGCATAAATGTAAATGTGTACCATCGATATGAGCCGCCTCTAGAACGTAGCCAACGACGCATTGAGCGGCGTCTTGGCCAAGGCGATGCACGCCCTCGAGTTCCGCGACATTGAGAGTGAAGCGGTTCCCAAGCTCGTCTAGATCAACGCCATCTAGGTCCACATGGCGGGCCAACCAATTACATGAGATCAACATCAGTCTTACCCCTGCCTAAATTGTGAGATGAATCGCAGGTCACCGGCCATGATATGCCGGATGTCTTCCACTTGATATTTCATCATCATCAGTCGAGATAGGCCCAGGCCAAAGGCCCAACCAGACCACTCATTTGGATCGAGTCCACCATGCCGTAGGACTTCTGGATGCACGAGTCCACAGGGCAATAGTTCCAACCAACCGCTCTGCTTGCAAACGGAACAACCGGACCCACCACAGACCTGACATTGGATATCCAGTTCGAAACCCGGTTCAACGAATGGAAAGTACCCGGGTCTGAGTCGAATGGTCACTTCACGCTCAAAAATAGCGTCCAATAAGGTCTTCATAGAGTAAATCAGGTTCGAAACGCTGATCTCGCGCTCGATCATCAAACCTTCGACTTGGTGAAATGTATGCTCGTGAGATGCGTCAATTTTCTCAAAACGAAAGACCTTACCTGGGAAAATCGCTCGAAAGGGCGCCTGAAATGTCCGCATCGCTCTGATCTGACCCGGTGATGTATGGGTGCGCAACAGATGGCCATTCTTTAGCCAAAACGTATCCTGCATATCCCGGGCTGGGTGATCGGCAGGAATGTTGAGTGCTTCAAAGTTAAAATATTCTGACTCCACCTCCGGATAATCGAGCAAGTGGAAGCCCATGGCGCGAAAGACGTCCTCAATGTGATACGTGATTTTGGTGAGGGGATGAAGCGCGCCGACTTTTGGACGGTCGCTGGGCAAAGTTGCATCGAAGTGGGGATCATTGCATAGCGCTTCAATGCGGGCTGTCTCAATACTGGTTCGCTGTGTATCGATGGCTGCTTGCAGAGATGCACGGACTTCATTGACCCGCTGACCTACGATCGGCCGTTGTTCGTTAGGAACATCTCTCATGCCTCTGAGGATGGCCGTCAATGCACCTTTTTTGCCCAGGTAGTGAACCTCTAATTCACGTACCGTGGTTTCTTCTGCCGCTTTTTCGACGGCCGACAAGGCCTCTGTCTCCAAAGCGTTTAATTGCTCGATCATCACGTACTCCTCTGAACGCCACACACTGACATAGCCGAAGGCGCGCCACGTTACCTGCACAGGCGGCTCTAGTCGAGTCCTAAACGTGGCTGCGGGTCTAATATTTTGATCCGCGTTTTTAATCGGCGAACAGGCATGCAGGGGGATGTCTGGGGCCGGAGAATTGAGATGAGCACAAAATAAAACACCCGAGGCCGAGGCCCCGGGTGTGTATGAACGAACCTTAGAGACCCCTTTTATGGTTCGTAGTACTCAATCTCAACGTCGAATCGGGTCAAATCGCCCTCTTCACGATTGACGAGATCCTCGATGAGAAGTTCCAACGTTCCGGTTGCTGGGCGTCCCAAGAACGCTGAGTAAGTGCGCTCAGGACCTGGGTCGAAATTGATGTCTCCACCGGTGAATGGCAGAAAGTCATCATCCTCGCCACCATCGCGACCATCATCATCACCCTGCTGGTCCCAGATGACTTGCAATGGCTGGCCGTCCCAGAGCAGTGTGAGTCTAAGATTACGAAGGTCTGAGTGTCGTAAGACCAAGTCGCGAATGGCAACATGGCGTAAGACAGCCCCCTCTGGAGCATCTGCGAATGTCAGTGGAACGCGGACTTCCCCTGGGTCTGGAATCTCAACGGCCTCATCGATTTCAGCTCGCGCCCGTCCAATTTGGCCTGCGGACCGGAAGAGCCGGTATGTGTTTTGTGAGCCCGAAAATCCGAAGACGCGCACGAAGTACGTGCCGCGGTCTAATTCCGTCTCGATGACTTCATTGCTGTTTACGCTGCCTGAAAAGGCCACCCGGTTATTGTCCGCATCGTAGATCTGAACGTCGATGTCTTGTCCCGGTGCATGGTCGAATAAGACGTCGATTCGGACATCCTCTGCGCGCTGCAATTCGAAGGTGTACCAATCGTCGTCATAGGAACAAATTTGGCGCGTTGAACCCGGTTCTGGGAACTCGACCGCAGCGTCTGCGGAATCGTTCTGCTCGCCAGTGTAGCCGCGGGCCAAATCAGTGACATCATCATCGATACACTGGTCGAAGACGTGAACGGTCATGCCGTATGATGCGTCGCTACCAAAGCCAAAAATGCCGACTTGAATGACATATGTGCCAGCGGCTGGTGCCCGTTGTAAGTACACGGTTTCATTGTCGGTCACCGAGAGACTTCCGGCGATAAATCGCGGTTCTGGGTCGTTTGGATCATCGGACAATCGATACAGAACCATATCGATGTCGCCGTCGATGTGCCGAAATGTGAGATCGACCTCGAGTCCATCGCCCTCCGCTAATTCGATTCGGTAATTGTCGGTGTCACCAGGGCAAATACGGAGGCCTCCGTATTGAATGCCACTGGACCGAGTTGCCTCGACGACGCTCGCGGTCTCGATTTCGCCGTTATCACCGTCGACATCGAACATATCGTCTTCACAGATATCCGATGTGGATTCATCGCAATCATCATCGAGCCCATTGTTCGGGATTTCAAAGGCACCGGGAATGTCGGGATTGTTTGGCTCACAATCATCGTCGTCGGCAACGCCGTCTCCATCCGTATCGACGGGGGCTTCATCCTGGCATTCTTCATCGCGACCATTGCAGTTGTTGTCGATACCATCGTCACAATTGGTCATGGCGTTTTCGATGACGTCTGGGTTGATCTCGGCGTTGCTATCGTCGCAGTCGTTTGCTCGAATAAACCCGTCATTATCGAGGTCGTCATCAGCCGTTTGCCCATTACAGTCATCATCGACGCCATTGTAGGGGATTTCTTCTGCGTCCGGATTCACAGCGGCTGATTCATCATTACAGTCTGTGCCGCGGGGGCCGCCATTAAAGCCGTCGGCATCCGCATCGGCATCCGCTGTTGCAGGGTTACAGTCATCATCGATCCCGTTGTAGTAGATTTCCTGGTTATTGGGTGATCGGTCGGCGTTGTTGTCATCGCAATCTTCCCGTCGATTCACGCCGTCTCGGTCCAGGTCGTCATCCGGAGTGTTTGGATCGCAGTCATCGTCCTTGCCGTTGTAGGCAATCTCGACCGCGTTCGGATTGACGGTGGGGTCGTCATCGTTGCAATCGCCCTGAGCTTCGGTCACGCCGTCCATATCGCCGTCTGCGTCAGCCGCGACGCGGTCTGCCCCGTCACAGTCTTCATCGATGCCGTTGCCTGCAATATCGCGGCCCTCTGGGTTGATATTCGCATTCATGTCATCGCAGTCCATGCCGCCAACAGCCGTGGCATCATAGCCATCTCGGTCGACGTCTGTGTCCGATGTGCGTTCGTTACAATCGTCATCGATGCGGTTGTAGGGGATTTCTGCCTGGTCAGGGTTTACCTGAGCACTCATATCGTCGCAGTCACCGCGTTCGACAGTCCAGCCGTCCCCATCACGGTCCATACCAGAACAAGCCACATCGACGCCATCGCAGTTGTTGTCGATTCCGTCGCCGCAGCGTTGCTGACCGTCTTCGATCACGTTGGGGTTGACGTTCGGGTCGTTATCATCGCAGTCCATGAGCCCGCAATCGGCACCGACGCCGAAGCCATCACCGTCGTTATCGGTGCAGTCCCGAGGGCGTTCGACGCATTCGTTATTGATGCAGTTGGTATTGCCTTGACAGTGCGTATCATCAGCACATTGTACATTTCGGCATTCACCCTCGATGCAGAAGCCCATGGCACAATCTTCATGGCGTTGGCATCCATTCATTGGACGATTGACACACTGTCTGGAGGCGGTGTCGCACATCATGCCGTTCGGGCAGGGGACATCAGCCGCGCAAACGCCTGGCTGACAAGACCCCGTCACGCACACTGAACCGGCCATACAGTCGCGGCTGCTGGAGCATCCGAGCATCGTTGTGCCCATATCAGACGTGGTTGGGGGAAATGTGACGGACGGTCGGGAGGTTTCCTCATCGCCACATGCGATGATGAACGTGCTTAGAAGGGCTAAGACACAAAATTTATGTACCATTTTCATGGTCAGTCTCCTGCGTTAAATCTAGTATTCTCAAATGAAAATCAGCGCGAAAAGTTGGCGGATCCTACAGCAAAATGAGCTGTAGATCGAGCATTTAAAGAAAAAGAAATGGAATGGTCTTTTCGAACTTTTAAATCGTTAATGTTTACAAAGGGTTGTGGAGGGTAAAATTTGCTGAGGCCGCAACCGAGTGCCGTTCGTGCTCTCCCCGTCACTCGTTTCGAGGACCTAGACGGCCCCTGTTGAACCTGGTGCCGGATTTTTGTGAACCCCCGGCCAATCAGGGCTAAGCCGGCGCAGTCCGAGACTTGACCATCGATGGGCTCGTGGCCCTAGGTGAGAATACTAATGGACAGATGGTGCTGTCAGATATATTGACGAAGAGTCACTTGGTTGGGTCCATAGTCGAGGGCCGACCAAATAAAAATGTCGTTTAAGGAAATTCATTCATGAATCGTAGTCTGACCGCATCGCTAATGATCCTGTTGGGTCTGGTAGGGTGCCGCGGCGAAGTGCCCAATAAAGCAGCCAAAATCGACTCCAAGAATGCCGCCGAAAAAGCGCAGCCGAAGTCGGTCGACAGGTCGGCGCCAAAGCTGGTTGTGTATTCGGGTCGAAGTGCCAAGTTAGTCGAGCCCCTGTTCAAAGTATTTGAGACGAAAACCGGCATCCAGGTGAGCGTGCGATTCGACAAGAGCACGCAAACGCTCGCCAATCGAATTGCCAGCGAAGGGGCGGTGGGTGAAGCAGATGTGTTCTTTGCCCAGGATTCCGGGTACCTCGGCGCATTGGCGAAGGCAGGTCACCTCACCGTATTGCCAAAAAGTGTGCTCGACAGGGTGTCGGAGACCTATCGAGACAAAAATGGCAGATGGATCGCGACAAGTGGCCGTGCACGCGTTCTCGTCTACAGTCCGGACCGAGTTAAAATCGAAGAACTGCCGAACGGCTTAGAGGGGCTTGCTGACGAAAAGTGGAAGGGTCGCTTGGGGTGGGCACCAAGCAACTCGAGTTTCCAAGCGCATGTAAGTGGTTTGAGGTCACTTTGGGGGGAGAAAAAGACCCAAGCTTGGCTTGAGAAAATGAGAACGATCGAACCGAAGGTCTATCCCAAGAATTCCCCCCAGGTCAAAGCGGTGTCGAACGGTGAAATCGATATCGGATGGGTAAACCACTACTACTTGCATCGCTTGAAAGCGGCCAACCCAAGCTTGAAAGCAGCCAACTATTCGTTTCGCGAGCAGACCGATGCAGGCAACTTGCTCATGTTGAGTGGGGTCGCAGTAACGGCATACTCAAAGAATACGGAATCGGCGTTGGCACTTGTGCAATTTCTGCTCTCCGACGAAGCCCAGACCTATTTTGCCCAAAAGGTGTACGAGTATCCAACGGTCTCTGGGATCAAAACACACCAAGATGTCCCGCCGAAGACCGGGGGCTGGGCCGCCGTTGAAAAATCAGCCTTGTCTGATGTCGTTGGGACCGTGAAACTTCTTCGACAGCTTGGTCTACAGTAGGGATTTGACTTGCACGTCGGTCGCGATAGGTCTGGCCCCTTATGGTTATGGGGCTTGGGAAGTCTCATCATATTGGGTGTGCTCCTACCCCTCGTTGGGTTGTTCCTTGCCTATCGTGAGCCACCTGGACTATTCGGGGCACCCGAGCTGACATTTGGTCGTGTGTGGCCGCTTCTGCTCAAGAGTCTCGCATTGAGCTTTTTAGTGAGCTGTTTCAGTCTTGTCATCGGCACTTGGTTTGCTTGGTGTGAGACGCGCTTGCATTACCATGGACGTCGCATCCTCTCGTTTTTATCGATTCTCGCCTTAGCGACGCCCAGTTATCTCATTGCCACAATCGTGCGAGAAGAATTTGCCCCGGCGGGTATTTTTGGACGCGTTTTTGGACTTGAGGGAACGTTCACAGGCTTTTGGCCATCGGTTCTGGTTTTGACCGTTGCATGTACGCCCTATGTACATTTATTGGCGGCTGCAGCACTTCGCCGTTGCCCCAGTGCAGAAGAGGAAGCTGCGCGCAGCCTGGGTGCTACGTCAGCACGCGTCTTAAAAACCGTGATCGCGCCGCGCCTAAGACCGACGTGGGCATTTGCACTCGTCCTCGTCGGCCTCTATGTGGTCAGTGACTTTGGTGCGGTCGCAATACTCGATTGCGAGGTCTTGACCTGGGAGCTCTACAAGGCTCGCGACGGACGCGAAGCTGTGGCACTCGCATTTGGTTTGTTACTGGTTGTTCTCCCATTGCTCGGGGCCGTTCGCCTGCTGAAAAGTGAACGCTTCGAGGAGCGAACTCAGGTCCATCGACGAGTCGACAGAAAGCCGATGTCTCCTGGTTTGCTCACACTGACGCTTGTTTTGCATGGCATGGTTATTGGTCTCGGCGTCATCTTGCCCTTCGTATCGTTACTCAAATGGATCCGAAGCGGTCTGGTCAACCAAGTGGACTTCTCGCCGGTTTTGGCACCGGGAATGACGACATTCATCATCGCAGGTCTGAGTGCTTTGGTAGCGGTCGTCGCATCTGCAATCGTCGCTTACCTCGCCCATGTCGTCCGACCACGGACAGCAGCGTGGATAGAGAATGCTGTTTATTTGACCAGCAGTCTGCCGGGGATTTTAGTGGCCGTCGGCATCCTGAAACTGATCGTGGGTTTGAAACGCCAGATTCCACATGATGCATGGCCTTGGTTGGAGGGACTCGGTTTGTTTCTTTTAGCGGGGTACATCATGCGGTTTTTATCTCAAGGCTATGCAGCGATTTATCCGGGCATTTTGCGTCTCGATCAGTCACAGATAGAAGCCGCCCGAAGCCTTGGTAGCACGCGCGCGAGGTGGATTCAGCGAGTGGTTCTGCCATCGCTGAAACCGAGCTTTTTGGCCGCCTATGCACTCCTTTTTCTAAGTATTGCCAAGGAATTACCCATCACCCTCATGTTGATTCCATTGGGCTATACCACCTTGTCATACCGCATCTTCGATGGGCAGCAAGAGGGGTCCCTGCCGGACGTTGGTTTAGCAGGCATGACTTTGTTGGTGATGGCGTTTACCCTGCAGGTATTGATTACCCGATGGAGCCGTGATGACACCGCTTGACCCCATCATTGTTGTGGACAACCTTGGGCATCGCTATGGACAGGATGATGTTGTTGAGCATGTGAGTTTCTCCGTTCGACCCGGGGAAATTGTTGGTATCCTGGGTGCATCGGGATCAGGGAAGACCACGGTCTTGCGTGCCATTGCTGGCTTTGTCACGCCAACGGCTGGTGCAATCCAAGTGGGTGGCAGCACTGTTGTGCAGTCAGGATTTGAGCGAATCGCAGCCGAGCGACGACGAATCGGGTTAATGTTCCAAGATTTTGCCTTATTTCCTCATATGAGTGTCGCAGAAAATATTGAATATGGAATCCACCGCGACCCTGATAGGACAGCTCGAGTCCAGCAGTTACTGGCGTTTGTTGGCTTAGATGGCTTCGGTGGCCGTCGTCCTAATTCCCTGTCCGGTGGACAGAAACAACGGGTTGCTTTGGCGCGCGCAATCGCCCCTAAACCAGTGGCGCTCTTGTTGGACGAACCCTTTGCAAATCTGGATGCGCAGATGCGACTGGAACTGGGCGAGACAATGCGACAGACCCTCAGAGCAGAATCCATCGGTGCTGTATTGGTCACACACGATCGGCGCGAAGCCTTTGCCTTGTCTGATAGCTTGATTTGCTTGGGCAGTGTTCAGAGCGGTGGGGCTGCGACTATCATGCAGTCGGGGCCTCCAGAACAGGTTTTCAACGAGCCCGAGTCACGTCAGGTTGCCGAGCTGACAGGACCGGTATTCACGCTAAGTGGCGTTGCCCAAGGCGATTTTGTCTCAACGGCCTTGGGTAGCCTTTCGCTCCGCAAACCGGAAACGGGATCTGTCACCGTGCTGATTCGAAATGAGCAATGTCAATTCGACGCTGAACCCGGAGGTGCCATTACGGTTGTCGATTGCCAGTTCGTTGGTCCGGGGTTCAAGGTCAAGATATCAGCAGACTTTGGCACGGTCTGGATCCCATCTATCGTTGCGCTGGCCCCCGGCCAACTTGGCCGACTCATGGTTTCGGGCCCAGTGTCTGCACTGGCGTAAACCACCCGGCCCCCATCCGAACGGGCCAAGATGGACGTGTTGGCATATTCATTGACAGTAGACAGCGCACGCAGTCAATTGAACAGACACTGCGATGACTTCAGATTACGGATCGATCGTCTTTCGTCGGATCCGGCGCATGACTGCCCTGAGGCGAGAAATCACGGCATGGTGTTTCCGACTGATCTGTGAGCGGTGAATCCCTAATCGCTCAGCCAATTTTGCCCCAGAATCGTCACGTAGGCTCAGGTCATAGACCGCGCGAATGACCCGTCGTTCCTTTGTATTCAACTCTTCGATCGCTTGTCGCATAACCGCGAGTTCTTGCCCCCAGGCGAGGGCATCTTCAGCATTGTTTGGACTGGGCATGACCGGATGGTTTTTAAGCAGAGTCTCGGCGTATCGATCAATCTCTCGAAAGGTCACGTCGGCCTGTGTGACGGTGCAATCGCCGTTTTCTTTTTTATGGGCTATGTAATCTCGGCGAAGGCGTTGATAATGACTGCGTCCGAATCGGCCCAATCCGGTTCGAAGCCCATCGAGTATTGCCCCACGAATCCGAAAACGGGCAAAGGCATCGAGGGGCGTTCCCAAAGTCGGGTCGAAGCGTTTTTCGGCTTCGAGTAAACCAATATATCCGTAGTTGAGAAGTTCACCCGGCTCATAAGCACCCGGAGGCAACTCACGCAGCACCTTTCTCACTTCAGACTCGACGACGTGATGCAACTCATGTTTTTTCGAATGGATGCCATCCATGCCTTGCCGACTCCTTTAGTCCAGCCCAAGTGACCAGAACGATTCATGCACCATTTTGACCGATCGGCCAGCCGATCCTCAAGGCCGTAATCTCACACAGAGATTCATGTCTGAACATCCATAACCGTCTGGGCAGCGCGTCCCGGCGAATGTATCGCAGGCGAGACACTCGGGCATAAAGCCGACTCGTTCCAACTGCACGCAGACCCGGCCATCGTCGCATAATTGATTGAGCTGACAGACCGAGCATTGTTGATCGCGACAGGTGAAATATTGCTGACAGTCGCGACCGCTGCGACAAATAGGGCCAACACATGAACCTGTCTCCCGATCGCATCGGAACCCGTCGAATTCTGCACATTCAGCGTCTTCTCGACAGTTGATACAAACCCCGTCCCGGCAGGGTCGCCCATCGGCACATAACCCGCCATCCGTACATTGCCTACATACGTTCAAAAATGGGTCGCAGACGGCCACGGACTGGCACTCTTCAATTCGGCCTGCACGGCACTCCAATTTTCGACATTCCGAGTTTTCACGACACCCTTCGCAGCGTGCACGGCCATTGGTGGCACGGCAGATAGGCCTCTCTGGGGTACATCCTTCTTGGGTGTTCCCATTGCATTCTTGACATCGGCCCGAATAACAAACGCCATCACCGCAATGGCGATTGTCGAGGCATTCTCCACAGATGATGCTTCGACTCAGTTCCTGGCAGAAGGGTCTGTCTGCTGTACAACCTCGGTCCGTGTCATCGTCTGCGTCATCTGGAACGCACCGGACACAGGATCCGTCGGGGGCGCACACAGGAAGTGCTCCGGGAACCGATTCGCAATCTTGGTCATTGCGACATGCAATGCATCGTCCCAGCAGACAGACAGGCGAATTGGAGTCCAGCTCACATCCATAGACTTGGCTCTCTGGTCTCGCCAGCGGCCCATCGCTATCGGACCCACCATCCTCGCTACCCATGGGTGGGGGGTTGACGTCGGACGGGGTGCTTGGGTCAATGCAACTCACACAGCCAGCCGATGTCGCGCAGCGCTGGGCAATAATCGGAGTCTCGACGAGTCTAGGGTCACAATCTTGTCGGCGACAGGGTACACAGTCACCATCAGCAGTACACACTGGGGCTGAGCTCGGACAACCCGTCTGAGTATCTGGGTTACACCCGCCTTCACATACGAACTGATTACACGTCATGCCGCGCGCACAGTCAGAGTCGGATACGCACTGTACACATTCTAGACCATCGGGATTGCAGACCGGACGGGTCGGGTCGGTGCAGCCGTTTTCTCCATCATACAATCGACAATCTTGGCAGCGGCCATCGATGCATACATCACGCTGCCCAGGCCGGTCTTGGCAGTCTCGATCTGTCGAACAGGGAAGGCAGGTGCCGTCGTCAGAACAAATCGGATTATCTTCGCTTTCGCCGCAGGCATAGAGGGTTTCATCGATGTCATTGTATCCGAGTCGAGTCATCAGACTTGGACATTGGCTACATTGCCCAAGGCCGTTACAAACAGGTGCATTTGCTGGGCAATCCTCATGACCTCGACAGCCGATACAGGTCTCACTCACGCAGATGGGTCGTTCGGCCTCAGTGCAGGGGGTCTCCACATCACCCTCAGGACAGTCTGTACATTGTCCGAGCCTGAGACACGCAGCATTGCTCGAGTTTTCAGCCAGCCTGCAATCGATGTCCTGAGGTTGGACTCGGCAAACTCCAGATCCGCATTCATCCGCTGACTCACACGCGCGGCATTGTAGTGTCTGCGGATCGCAGAACGGGGTTGCACCAGAACAGCCATCTCGCGTTCCTGGCCTGCAGGTCAAACATCGTTTCGAAATTGGGTCACAGTATGGGGCTGTTGATAACGACTGTCGACAGTCCAAATCCGTTGTGCAGGCTTGACAAGAAAAAGATCCATCCATGCTTTCCAAACAGTAAGGTGAGTCTTGCGGACAAGCGTCATCCTGCACCTCAGGCAAGCATTCGACACAGGTACCCAGGGGCGAACAGTAGTGCGCATCCCCTCGCAAGACACAGGCAGGGCTGGCACCGGATAGAACAGGTGAACACTCTTGGCAGCTCCCATTCAAAGGGTCGGTTTCAGCGGTTAGGCGTAAACATTCGAGGCCATCTGGGCAATCGTCATTTTGAAAACAGCGTGCGCAATAGGGTGAGTCGGACGCATCGAGAGGCGCGAAGCAAGGCCGTCTGTACGGACAGCCATTGTTGCCCAGGGGGGCCGCTGGATCGCAAAAGGTACACTCCGTACGCCCATCGTCGTCTCGAATACAGCGAGGTTGTTCTGGTGAGCAGCGATGTTTGAGTTCACCCCCCGGTTCGGGATCGCATTCACCACATCGACCAGACGTGGGATCACAGAAAATGCGTGTTTCAAACTTGTTTGAACAATCAGAGTGAGCCTTGCATCCCGCGCATTCGCGCGTGATTTCGTCGCAGAACATATCGGATAGGTCCGATTGGCAATCCGAATTCCGTGTACAGCAGGACTCCAATTCGTCGATTTGCCCGTCACAGTTATTATCAAGCCCGTCGCACTGTTCTCTGAGCAGGGGGTGGCTGTCTTCGTTCCAAGCGATACTGCAGGTCGCCTCCGTGCCGGTGTCTCTCACGAAATTAATTGAGACCAAACGACCACGAGATGCGGGCGTTTGAGACGCCAACTGAATCACGCACTGGCCCTCGCATCGCGCGCCGATACTGTGTTGACGACACGTGTCAGCGTCAACGATCCGATTAAATAGCGTAATTTGTATGTTGAGGGCGGAGTTGGTTTCGTACCGGATGGTCTTTTCACCCACACGCGTCAGTCGATTGTTGGCCCATTTAATCAGTTGAAACTGAGTCGATCCCGTTCCAAATTTGGCAAGCAAGCACCCATTGGGACCCTCATCGGATGGCATAGCGGCCGACAGTTTTGCCCGCCCACAGATGGTTTCGTCATCGGCACTCATGGAGTCGGTGGAACCCAAGCAAGGGGTTAGATCGAATTGAATTCGATGAGCGATGGTCTCATCCTTGGCAGCGCAACTGCAAAGGATTAATGTGAGTACCGTCAGGGGAAGTCGCATCATCTCAGTCACAATTACCTTCAAGGCAGAATGTCGCTGTGTGTCGTGTCTGCCCCTCATCCCGCTTCATTATCCAAACCGTGAGTGCCGCACTGGTTAGAATTGCAGTAGCTCCGGCCACATACCATGGCCAATGACGGCTTTCTTTTGGGGCCGGAATGGCATTAACGGGAGGGGCTAGGAACGTCAATTCTGCCTGCTCTGTCTCGCCAGCTTTGACTGTCACAACCTGCCTTACAACGCTCCGCCCTCGGCCCACGATAACCACGAGGCCAGGCTCTTGACGCTCAAAAATAGTTGGGCAGGGCACGTCCCGTGCCTCTTTTTCAAGCGCCACTTTAGCCGTCGGATCGCCGACACAGCTCACAGCAATTTTTCCAAAGGCTTGATCGATTAATTTGTCGATCTTTGCTTGAGCTCGACTGAGGCGCACGGGATCGTTGACCGTTTTGGCATAGTCTTCAAAAATTCGGAGAGCTTCAGCGTGCCGCGCCATTTCCTCCAAGCAGCGTGCCATATTCCATTGCAGGCGCAGGCGCAGTGCCGGATCGTTTACAGTTTCTCTGATGGCTCGAAACTGTTTCAGGGCTGATTCGAACTTCTTCGTCTGAAATGATTGCGTCGCCGCGGCCACCCGTGTCTCCAATTCAGTATTGGGCGAACCGAAAGCGACCGAGCATATGAGTGTCAGGGCCATGCCCAATTTGGTGAGGGTTCGATACATGCCTCAGTATATGGCAGCTTTGAGTCTGAGCAAAGGGCTCTATTTAATGGGTTGTTCAGAGCTCAGGGATCACTTGTGTTTTACGCTTCGTCTGGCCTGCTGGTTTCGGTGCATGAGTTGGGTTAGTTCGTTTTTCGCGCGCTTTGACCTGGTTTGTCATTGATGGACCCGTGACCCTTGGGCTCTTGACGTTGGCACGCCTTGGCTGCGACCCAAGATTTTGACTCGGTTTTGCACGAACTCGTTTCTGTTGCCTTCGGCGTTTTACTGTTTTTCTCGCTTCGAACCGTCGAGTTGCCTTTTGTGGTGCCACTTTCTGTGGAGATGAGTGGTCCGGTTTCGTTTGTTTATCTGCTTTCGGCGCAGCGATTGTTTCGGTGTTTTTGTGCGGGTCAGGCTTTTTGTCGGTCAGGGGGATTGCCTTATCTTTTTGTACTGCATCAGCACTCGGGCTCGCTGGTTTTGGACTGTGGGCCGTTTGTGCTGCTGGGTTTTCCGCTGGGATCTCCACCGTCGACGGCACTGGCTGACTCGGCTTACTCTCAAGGGTTTTAGAGGCCTTTTTGGTGGTCGACGTAGCGGACGACGGGTGCGTTGCGGTTTTCGGTCTTAAAATAAACCAGCCCGCCAGTGCCGCAAACAGCGTGATCACCGAGACCATGACGACTGAATTCCGGCGTGGCTCGACGGGCACTGCTGCCGCATCAACTGGGCTATCATCGGTTGTTTGAGCCTGGAGTAACGAAACGGGTGCACTGGCCGCGATGGTTTGTTCGACGGGGTGCAAACTGGGTCGGTTTAACGGTGCCTCAGGGACCTCGACGACAGGCTGTGGTCCGCTCGTAGGCTCGCTTTTATTTTGGAGAGCTCGGATAAATGACACAGCATCATGAAAACGTTGGCCGGCATCCTTATGTAAGGCTTTATTGATGACCTCAGCAAGCGCGTCATCAACGCCATCGGCTCTGGTTAGTTTGGGTGCCGACTCAGTCAGCTGGGCGCGCAGAGTTTCGGCTCGCGTCGTCCGATGAAAAGGCCGTCTTCCCGAAATCATTTCATAGAGCAAGATTCCCACTGCGTACAGATCTGTTGCTGGTTTTATCTCATCGCCATGGATTTGTTCGGGTGCCATGTAATTCGGTGTCCCAAGCATGACTCCGGTCAATGTATCGGGTGTATGCTCATCGGGGTCATCAATGGTCTCGAGCATCTTTGCGACCCCAAAGTCCAATACTCGCGCACTTTCTTCTCCGAGTGCGTCACGGGTCAGCATGATATTACCCGGTTTTAAGTCTCGATGGACAACACCTCTTCGGTGTGCATCAGCCAAGGCTCGAAGAATTTGCAGAGCAATGCCAACGGCTCGCTCTGCCGAGAATCGCCCCTGTTGTCGTGTGGCATCGCGGAGTGTGAGTCCAGAAATGAACTCTTGAGCCATGAAAAAGTAGCCCCCGCAGCCAGGCAGGGGTTGCCCAGGTTCGATTTCTCCAAATCGGATAAGCTTTACGATGCTCGAATCTGTCAATGAACCAATGGCTCTCGCCTCTTGGAAAAAACGTTGGCGCACACCTTCGTGACGGTAGTAGTGAGAATGGAGAACTTTGACCGCAACCGGCCGTCGAACGGGAAATTGAATGGCCTTGTAAACGGTGCCAAAACCTCCCACTCCGAGGATGTCAACCAGGGCAAACTCATCGTCCAAAAGTTCGCCTAGGAGCACGTCATGGGGGTGCTTCTCGCGTGCGCCAATGGCCATCAGAATGCTTCCGTCCCTCGGACATCGATCGCCCTCACGGGCGTCAAAGTCAAGGTGTGAGCAAACTTTACAGCGCACGACTGTTCTCCTCAAGGTTTGGTGGCTTGCACTGTAACCGGGCAAGGGTGCTGGTCACAAGTAAGCGGCCGTATTTCCTGTGCAAGACCCCACTTCTATTCACAGCTTTAAACTGGATCCTACGTTTCTCAGGATGTCTTCGTCCAGCGGGACGGGTCTCTCGTTTGCGTGTTTTTGGGATCCGTAAACCCGGACTTCCACTCGTCGTAGAAAGCTTTAAATCGACCTTCTCGGAGGGCTTGTCTGATGTCTTCCATAAGCCGCACATAGACGCGCAGATTGTGAATCGAAAGCAGTCGATGGGCGAGGATTTCGTTGGCGTACAGTAAGTGTCTTAAGTAGCCTCTGCTGTAGCCTTGGCAAGTCGCACAGTCACAATTCTCGTCAATGGGCCGACGGTCATGCTTGAAAGCCGCATTACGGATATTCATCTTGCGACGACCGCGATCCACAAACAGGCCGCCTTTACGCGCATTTCTGGTCGGCATGACGCAGTCGAACATGTCCACGCCGCGGGCGACCCCTTCTAGCAGGTCGATGGGCCGACCAACGCCCATGAGGTAGCGTGGCTTATCCACTGGCATCTGCGGTGCCGTGTGCTCGAGGGTATCGTACATGGCCGGAATCGATTCACCGACACTCAGACCGCCGACAGCAAACCCATCAAAATCATGTTGGCACAATTCGTTTACATGACGTGTTCTCAAATCGAGCTCAGTGCCACCCTGCACGATCGCAAAGACCGCTTTCTGGGGATCAGTTCGTGCGTTCAGGCAACGCATGGCCCATCGTGTGGTTCGCGCCATCGCGTCTTCAACCTCGGTGCGAGGTGCTGTCGTCGAGGGTAGATGGTCGAGGCACATCATGATGTCGGACCCGATGGCCTCTTGGATTTCGATGGCATACTCGGGCGTCAGATTGAGCAATGAACCGTCGACGTGACTTCTAAACTTGACGCCTTCTTCTGTAATTTTTCGGAGCTGCGCTAAGGATAAAACCTGAAATCCACCACTGTCGGTCAGGATGGATTGATTCCAGCCATACATCGTATGCATGCCGCCGAGTGCGCGTACGGTCTCAATCCCCGGCCGCACCGCGAGATGATAGGTGTTTCCTAGAATAATCTGTGCGCCAAGTGCGCGCACTTCAGAGGCCGTCAGTGCTTTGACGACGGCCTGAGTCCCTACGGGCATGAAAACGGGTGTTTCAATTTCCCCGTGAGCGGTTTGCACTCGCCCAAGTCGTGCATGAGTCTGCCCGCACTCTTTCTCGCAGGTGTACTTCAGTGCCATCTGCCGTCCTTTCGTCGCAAAAGCATTGCGTCGCCATAGCTAAAAAAACGCATCTTCGACTCAACCGCCTGTTTGTATGCAGTCCTGACCAGGTTCTGCCCTGCAAACGCTGATACCATCATCAAGAGAGTACTCTGCGGTAAATGAAAATTCGTCAATAAACCATCTACAATTTGAAAGTTAAATCCTGGGTAAATAAACAAATCTGTTTCGCTTGCAGACCCATCCCGGGCATAGCTCTCAAGTGTGCGAACAACCGTCGTGCCCACTGCGACGACGGGTCGCCCTGTCGTGAGTAAAGACCGTGTTTCCTGCGGCACATTGTAGGTCTCGAAATGCATCTTATGGTCGACGATGTCATCGACTCTCATGGGCATGAATGTCCCCAGGCCGACATGCAGAGTTACGGTGGCGATGGTGACGCCTTTTGCGCGCAGCGAATCTAAAATTGCGGGCGTAAAGTGCAGCCCCGCAGTCGGTGCGGCGACGGCACCCCGCTGTTCGGCGAACACGGTCTGATAGCGGGTCTCATCGCCGCTGTCTGGCCTGCGCTTGATGTAAGGGGGCAGGGGGACGTCACCAACCTCTTCGAGCCAGAGCCAAATGTCGGGGCAATTTTCCAGCCGGATCCTAAAAATCCCACCGCCTTCCGCGCTTTCAATGTAGCCTTTCACATCGGAGGGGAGATGAAGGCAGACGCCGGGTTTTAGACGTTTTCCCTTCATCATTGCGCGAATCTCTGAGGCTTGGCTCTGTTCGAGAAAGAAAAGTTCGATTTGGCCCCCGGTAGATTTCTCGCCTCGGACCCTGGCGGGCACGACACGGGTATCGTTGACGACGAGGATCTCATCACCAGAAAACAGGTCAGGGATGCGTGCGAAGGGACCGACATCCGTTTGCCCGGTTGGAGCGACAGACATGAGTAGACTGCCGTCGCGACGTTGTGTCGGTCGCTGAGCAATTAAATGTTCGGGTAATTCGAAATCGAAATCTTGGCGTTTCATGTCTTCAGTCTATCTGTATTGGTAGAGTTCCGGGCTTCCCTAACGAGCACGATCTTGGCTTGAGTAGACGAACACCCGACATTCATTGGGTCGAGGCTAATTATCCCAGACCTCAAAGCTACGCCAACCGCTGTCGGGGTCATTGCCGGCGGCATCGAGGCCCGCTTGAATCTGCCATGTATGGCTTATCATTTGACCCTCAAAAGTCGGGTTTTCCGTATCTGGGATGATGAACGAACCTTCCCAGACGTATGATTCTCCACTCGACAGGGACTGTCCTTCAGCCAGTTCAAGTCGGGTATTAAACGTCGTCAAATTTCCCCTGACATACTCAATTGTCTGGTGCCCGTCATCCCGATCATAATCGACGTCACGAACTTCGGCATATTCGATGGCCTGAACCAGCAGGTAGACCGATGAAATCTCCAGGTCAGCGAGCGCATTCGCCCGCACGCGAACGAAAATCGGTTTGCCCAGCGTTGCTTCGCCAACCTCAATTTCTACGGATGCGCTGCCGCCCGTCACCGAGTTTACAGCACCCTTTAATGTATCCCAAAGTCCCATGCTTTATCCTAATCGGCTCTGTGTAGGCTCGGTTCTTCCCCTAGAGGCTTGCGATCTCAGCCAAGCGAGCATCAAACCGTGCGATCTGTTCATCGATCTCACCGAGTTTCGTCTTCGTCTCTTCGACAACTTGGGGTGGTGCTTTGTCTGTAAAGCCAGGGCTTGATAATCGACGTGCCAATCCCTCTCGACGCTTAGCCAATTTGCCCACTTCTTTTTGAATTCGCTCCCGCTCTGCACCAAAATCGATCAGGCCCTCGAGAAGGATGACCACGTCTAAATCGGTGCCTGAGTTCACAGCAGCTTGCTGCGGCGCACTAAACTGGGCGCGCCCGCTGAAATCTAAGGTGGTGACTTGGGCTAGACGTCGGATTTCGGTGTCATAGTACGCCAAGGTGTCGCCCAACTCCTTATCGTCGCTGACGATGACAACTGGCACTTTCTTCTGCATCGGCAGGCCAGATTCGTGTCGGCCATTTCGAATCAACGTAACTGCCTCTTGCAGTTGTCCAATCCGGTGTTCGGCATCCGCATCGATCAAACTCTCATCTGCTCTCGGATAGGGGGCCTCCGCACAAAATCGAACCGTTGACCAGCGGGTTTGCCGTCCAGGTAATTTCTGCCAAATTTCTTCGCTTTGGAAGGGACACATTGGATGGAGCATTCGCATCGCTTGGTCGAGTACGGTCAAGAGGACTGCACTGGTGGTTCTTCGGGCTGATTCAGGTGCATCATCGGACAAACTGCCTTTGGCCAATTCGATGTACCAGTCGCAAAGTTCATCCCAGAAAAAGTGGTAGATGCTGTCCGCTGTCTCAGCGAAATTATAATTCTGAATGCCCGTGTTGGCTTTTGCTGTTGCGCTTTGAAGTCGCGACAGAATCCATCGGTCAGCAATGCTCAGCTGGTTGCGAATCGTGTCGAGTGACGGAATCTCGCCCTCGACGACACGCATAAGAGCAAAGCGGGTTGCATTCCAGATTTTGTTTAAAAAAGCCCGGTAGCCTTCCACGCGTCGGATGTCGAGCTTGATATCCCGCCCCTGTCCCGAAAGTGATGCCAGCGTGAATCTCAAACCGTCTGCTCCACTCGCGAGGAGTCCATCAGGATAGGATTTTCTCAATCCATCCAAGACTTGCGGCAAAAGCTTCTCAGGAACAGGATAGGTCTTGGTTTTGTCAAGAAGTCCCTCTAAGGAGATGCCTCGGATGACGTCCAGCGGGTCGATGGTATTGCCGAGGGATTTGGACATCTTACGACCCTGAGCGTCTCTTACCATCGCGTGGAGATAGACATCTTTAAATGGGGCTTTACCCATAAAATAAGTCCCCATCATCATCATGCGCGCAACCCAGAAGAACAGAATGTCGAACCCGGTTTCAAGAACCGCACCTGGATAAAATCGATCTAAATCCGCTGTTTTTTCAGGCCAGCCGAGCGTTGAAAACGGCCAAAGACCCGAACTAAACCACGTGTCCAGAACATCATTTTCCTGCACAAAACGTGAATCCGCATCTGCTAAATTCTCCGTACTGGCCACCGAAAATAAACGGACGTATTCGTCATCGAGGGTGTTGAGTGCAATGGGTAGAAGTGCTTTCGCATCGATGCCACTCTCAAGGGCTTCTAATGCTTCAGTCCGACCTTTTTGCTTCGCATCTTTTGCGATGGCGTCCGGCAATTTTTCGAGATCGTAGAATACCGGTATGCGATGCCCCCACCAGAGCTGCCTGCTGATGCACCAATCCTGAATGTTATCCATGAAATGGTTCCAGGTTTTTACCCATCCTTCGGGAATGATGCGGGTTTCATCGGATTTAATGGCTGCGCTGGCTGTGGAAGCCAAGGTCTCTGTTTTGACAAAATACTGCCGGCTGAGCATGGGCTCTATTGCATCACCCGAGCGTTGCGAAATACTGACACTGTGAGTGATCACCTCACTGCCGCGCTCAAAACCGAGGGTTCGTAATTGTTCCTTGATGGCTTTGCGCGCTGCATATCGATCGAGGCCTTGGAAAGAGCCACCCTGTTCGTTAATTCGCCCATCGAACGTGAGAATATTAATCATCGGCAAAGCGTGCCGCTGTCCCATATCGAAGTCATTTGGATCATGAGCCGGAGTAATCTTCACTGCCCCAGTCCCGAATTCGCGGTCTACATAGTCATCGGCAATGACTCGAACATCACGGTCTGGAAAAAACGGATGTCTGAGTTTTCGACCGACCAAAGCCTGATAGCGTTCGTCATCAGGATGTACAGCGACAGCTGTGTCACCGAGCATCGTCTCCGGACGTGTCGTGGCAACGACAATTTCTTCATCGGTGCCATCGATTGGATACGCAAACTGCCAAAGTTCACCCTGACGTTCCTCGTGATCCACCTCTTCGTCGCTGAGTGCCGTTCGGGTTGTCGGATCCCAGTTGACTAACCGCTCACCTCGGTAGATGAGGTCGTCATTCCACATTTGCACGAAGGCCTCTGTGACAGCTTTTGAGCACTGGGCGTCCATAGTGAATCGAAGGCGACTCCAATCTGCCGAGGCACCAATTGTCCGGAGCTGTTCGATGATTCTGGACCCATTCTTCTCTTTCCAATCCCAAATGCGTTCGAGAAAGGCTGTGCGCCCGAGATCATGTCGAGACTGGCCCTCGTGCTTTTTGAGCTCTCGTTCCACGACTGTTTGCGTCGCAATACCCGCATGGTCTGTACCGGGCAAATAGAGAGTGTTGGCACCGGTCATTCGATGGTATCGGACGAGGATATCTTGAATTGTCGCTGTCAGCGCGTGGCCCATATGCAAGGTGCCGGTTACATTTGGAGGCGGCATCATGATCACATAGGTCGGCTTTTCAGGATCGATGTCTCCGTGATCGGACAGCGGTTTGAAGAGGCCAGCGTCCTCCCAGAGTTTGTACCAACGGGTTTCAGCTTCACTCGGGTCATAGACTTTAGGCAGTCCTCGGTCGGAATCGGCCTTCATTTTCTGTCACTCCTCACAGGCATCTCGCCCACTACCACACGTTTGATACGTCCGTGTATATTGACTTTCTCGTCCCTGCGAAAGGACTCGTAGAAAAAAAATCAGTTGTGGGTTTTTCGGTTCATGCCCTGAGCGTTCGATTAAGACGGCGAGTGGCGCCACCTTGATGCCGATGCATTTGACTCCATCGACCCTACAAAGATCGCGGGGTTCTGTTCGGTTCGACTGAGTCCTTTCACCCTGCTGTATCTTTCGACGGACAAAACAGTCCCGGGATTAGGCTGTGTCCAGAATCATCATGACCAGCTTGTAGATTCCGAACAAAACGAGAAATCCGCCGCCCGCACTCATCAAGGGACTCTTATCCCCCATCGTTTCCACAAGATAGATGCCGCCGAAAACGCAAGCGGTGCCGGTCATAAAGTTAAACATCGTTGACTCCTCGATGCCCGACACTAACAGTAAACCAATTGCTTACCTAGTTTGTTGCCCAAAAACACGGTCGGTTCGCCGTCCTATTAAGTCGGTTGTATCCATCGCCTCAGCACGGCTGATCGGGACGTGTATGAGTCATGCCGCACGTGCTCCCGCACAAAATCGTTCAAGGGGATGACAGCCATTGGCAAAGGAGGAATAACTCGATAGGTTGTGTCTCGAAAACGGTTCTGCAAAAGGAGTAAAGCGGGCATGGCATCGTATCGAACTGAGTCGGACAGCTTTGGCGAACTTCAAGTTCCCTCTGAAAAATATTGGGGTGCGCAGACACAGAGATCACTCATCAATTTCCCTATCGGCTGGGAGAAACAGCCTGTCGCCATTGTGCGTGCACTCGGTGCGATTAAGCAAGCGGCGGCCGAGGTCAATATGGCGCAAGGTAAACTCAACCCTGAGCTTGGCGACGCCATTGTTGAAGCGGCATCGGAGGTGGTTGAGGGTCGGTTTGATGACCATTTCCCATTGGTGGTTTGGCAAACTGGGTCGGGCACCCAGTCGAACATGAATGCAAACGAGGTTATCGCCAATCGGGCCATCGAAATTTTAGGTGGCCAACTCGGTTCAAAAACGCCTGTCCATCCAAACGACCATGTGAACATGTCTCAGAGTTCCAATGATACGTTTCCTACAGCGATGCATATTGCCATCGGGATGACCGCGCGCGATGTGCTCTTACCCGGCCTCAAGACTTTGCATTCTGCTCTTGTAGACAAGGCGAGAGCCTTTGCCGGCATCATCAAAATTGGTCGGACGCACACGCAAGATGCAACACCGCTGACCTTGGGTCAGGAATTCGGTGGCTATGCTTACCAGGTACAACAGGGCATTAAGCGCGTGGAGTCCGCTCTGCCGAATATTTATGCGCTGGCCCAAGGCGGAACCGCAGTTGGAACAGGCTTGAACACCAAGTCAGGCTATGCAGATGCCGTTGCAGGTGCCATTGCGCGAATTACTGCATTACCGTTCTACACCGCGCCGAATAAGTTTGAAGCCTTGGCTGCTCATGATGCACTCATCGAGATGTCGGGGGCCTTGAAAGTGGTTGCCGCAAGTTTGTTCAAGATTGCCAATGACATTCGGTTTCTCGGGTCAGGACCACGCTGCGGACTTGGTGAATTGATGCTACCTGCCAACGAACCAGGCAGCTCGATTATGCCAGGCAAAGTAAATCCAACACAGGCGGAAGCACTGACAATGGTCTGTGCTCACGTCATGGGGAATGATGCCGCCGTTGGCTTCGCCGGCAGTCAGGGTCACTTCGAATTAAATGTCTTCAAACCCATGATGTCGTACAACGTTCTCCAATCGATGCAACTCCTAGGAGACTCAAGCGCGGCCTTTACAGACAAATGTGTCGTGGGCATTAAAGCCGATGAAGACCGTATCTCGAAACTGATGTGGGACAGTCTCATGCTGGTCACTGCACTCGCGCCAGAAATTGGGTACGACAATGCAACCACCGTCGCGAAGACGGCTCACAAGAACGGAACAACGCTGAGAGAAGAGGCCATTAAACTAGGATTTGTCGACGGCGAGACCTTCGACCGTGTCGTCCAGCCGAAAGAGATGATTGGACCAAAATAGGCACCGTCGGCATCGAGGTGGATTCAAGTTCGCTCGCCTCATTCGAGGTCAGCGATGGGTTGGGGGGGCTTTCGCGGTGCCCGGACCGTGTTTTTACCGCCCAAAAGCACCTTGAGCGACAAAAAAAAACTCTTAATTTAAAGAGGGAAACCTAATATTGTCGATGGTTTAGGTGTCGCTGTAGTCTAAGGTGCGACTTTTCCTGTTCAATACTCTTGCCCCAGCCCCCCAGAAATACATATTCTGCGCCAGTTAGCCGTGCCTGTCATTTAGCGGACGGGTACGTTCAAGCCAACCATCGTGACAAAAGGGAGAAGAGATGGACAAGCTAAACAAGTTACTCATCGCACTCGCGAGTTTAAGCCTAATCATGGGTGTGACCGGTTGTGATGTTGATGAAGGTGAAGGCTGTGATGATGCGGGCGTCTGTGCAGATGCTGGCGCAGGCGGCTTCGGAGGCGAAGGCGGCTTCGGCGGTGAAGGCGGCTTCGGCGGCGGTGATGTGCCAGTCGAGTACACCTTCGTTGTGATCAATGACACCAGTGCTGAAGAAAATACTGCGGGCACACCAGGTGCTGATATCTGCGGTGTTGTTGCAGATTGCGCCGGCGATGCTCGCCTGGGCTCACTGGTCTCTTTCGAAGAGGGCTCAGGTCAGATTTGCGGTCAAGAAGGCGTCGACATGGCGACGTGTAGCTCCGGTATTGCCCGTAATAACGGCGAAGCGGCTACCGATGACGGTATGGCTTGCGAGCCTGTTGAGGCCGACCCCAATTTCGATGACAATCGCAGCTGCTACGTCTCACTGGGCATTGGCGGTACGCTGGTTATCGGGTTTGACACGGACCTACAAGGCTGCGACCTATCCGTCGTCGAGTTGGCGGGTCGAGACGTAGAGTCCTACACAGTCCAGGTCTGTGCAGACAACGGCGAAGGCGCGCCTGACACCGACAACTGCATCGGTGAAACGACCGCTGAGATGGGCGGTTCAGTGAGCACGAGCCTGCCGGCGGCTGAAGGCGGCGAAGGCGGAGCTGGCGGCGAAGGCGGAGCTGGCGGAGCTGGCGGCGAAGGCGGAGCTGGCGGCGAAGGTGGCTTCGGCGGCGAAGGTGGTTTCGGCGGCGACGACGAAGGCGAGTAATCCACCTGCCATAAAACGGGCAGCCAGTCCACACGGCGGGGCTGCCTAATCCAGTGTTTACGTCGCTGGGGAGAGACGGGCTCACAAGCCCGTCTTTTTTTTGTCCCCAATATACATCAATTTGGCTCAAACCATCTCTCGGACCCTTGATGACGTCCCCCATTTGTCTACTCATACCGTCTCAATGGCTTGTCTGGCGCAACGCCCACCAACACGAACTGAATTCCCGATGGACCCTCAATTTGATTGAAAGCCCACCCTACGTTTGGCGTTGTGGGGGTGCTTTTGAGTCGACTCCATGTCATGCTGTCGAGGTTTCTTAATAGCGGGCGGCAAAACAGAGGGGACTCATGCGTAAATTTTTGTTCTTGGTGTTATT
>JAYZEG010000055.1:0-23486 GCA_036337435.1 Myxococcota bacterium | reverse complement strand
CCATTCGCGTTGAGACGCCAACCTTGATTGCACCCGCAGCTAAAGCCACCTGCATTGTTGGTACAGACCTGCCCACACCCGCCGTTGTCGACTGCGCCCTCGTCTCGATCATCGCAGGTCAACCCGTCCGCCTTCAGTTCGTAGCCTGCGTTGCACCCGCAGCTAAAGCCACCTGCGTTGTTGTTACAGACCTGCTCACACCCGCCGTTGTCGACGGCGCACTCGTCTCGATCATCGCAGGTCAATCCGTCCGCATTCAGTTCGTATCCAGCGTTGCACCCGCAGCTAAAGCCGCCGGCGTTGTTGTTGCAGACCTGCGTACACCCGCCGTTGTCGACGGCGCACTCGTCTATATCGATGCAGTCTCGGCCATCGCCCCGGAATCCATCACGACACACGCAATCGACAGAGCCGTTCATAAAATTGCAAACCGCGTCCTCATGACAATGACTTGTATTCGCTTGGCATGGGTCTAAGCCCCCACTGTCAACGGCCCCCCTGTCAACGGCCCCACTGTCAACGGCCCCACTGTCAACGGCCCCACTGTCAACGGCCCCACTGTCGACGGCACCACTGTCAACGGCCCCACTGTCGACGGCACCACTGTCAACGGCCCCACTGTCGACGACATGACTGTCCGGGCTTAGGAGATCGGCACCTGTTGCATCTATTTGACCTCCGTCTGCGCTCCCTGAACCGAAACCGACATCGCCAGTAAGCAACTTGGACCGCTGCGTCTCGCATCCAAATAAGAGCCCAACACTAAAGGCCAACACAACTGTCCCATGGATACTCACCGCCGTCGTCCCCGTATTCAATGCCCAGGGTTAGGCTAGCAGAATCGACGCACACAATGGATTGTTTTTGAGATCCTGAACTGGTGGGATATCGAAGGGTTAAAGATCAGAGTTCGTGAAAAAGCCAACGTCTCATCTGCTGGAATGCTGGACCTAGAGTCTGCAGGGTATCGTCTCGTCCTTGACCGAGACCGCTAAACACCGTAATTCAGTGAGTTAGAACTAAAGTCCACAGACTGTGGGGGGCTATTTTGAGCAAGCGTCTACTCATTATACTCATCGGATTGTCGATAAACGCGTGTAGCGATTCAGCCGTCGAGACAAGAGCGATGGGTGGCAACGAGAGTCCATTCGAGGAGGCACCATTCAAAGCCGATGAATGGGACCGAGCAAACGACCCGGAACGTTTCGTGCGCTATCTCGACGAGGAACTCATCTACGACCTCAATCAACTTCCACTCGAGGGTGAAGCCAAAAAGAAGGCCTGGCCAGCCTCATACTGGCCTACCTACCAAGACAGCACGAACGCACGCTGGTTGGGGCCAGATACACTCAGCCCGATGGAAAAATACGACCTTGTTTACAATGGCTGGACGCCACCCGAGGGTTTTATGAACTTGAAACCCAGGGGCAGCGGATGCTCTGACGTGAGCTTCGACCCCGAATACTATGATTCATTAGGCCCAGCTGCCCGTTGGATGTCTGAACATCGTGGCCATTGGCGAACTCATGATGGCCTGGACAATGACTCCGATGGAAAAATTGATGAATGCAGTGGACATGAAGGCATCGGCACATGGTGGGGCTTATGTCACGCCTGGACGCCTGCTGCCATTTTAGAGGATGAGCCCCTGCATCCAGTAACCGTTGATGGCGTGACATTCGAAATCTCAGACCTCAAAGCGTTGATGATCACCGCATACGACTACTCTCGAGCCATGGTGATCGGAGGTCGTTGTAAGACAGATGACGTCGAACGCGATGAAAACGGTCGAATCCTCAACCCCGACTGTCGCGACACCAATGCCGGGACATTCCATGTCATTCTAACTAATTTTATTGGGTTAATGGAAATCGGCTTTGCCGAGGACCGCACCTATGACGCTGAGGTGTGGAATCAGCCGGTTGACTCCTATCGAGTCGAAGAGCTTCGCGATATCACGGAATCGGAAGCAATCGAGCTTCTCATCGCCGACCCATCATCGGTGACGCGCTATCCATATAACGACCAAGCCGAGTTGTTTGTCGAAGTGGTGGTCACCGTCCACTATGTCACGGAGTCCCACCCAATGAGCCGACCTATCGTTGACGAGCATGGCCAGTACCTCCGGAAAGATAGATACCACTACGTCCTCGAGTTAAATGGCGAGGGCCAAATTATCGGCGGTGAATGGATTAATGGCCGAGCCAGCAGCTCGTTCGGTTCGTTTAGCCAGCAGCCTGATTTTCTATGGTTGCCCCGTGGCCCGCTCAGCAATCCGATGGCCAACGGCCCTCAAGGGATGCGTGACCCGAAGAAGAACCCTCATGTGAGCTACACCAAAGTCAAACGCTTATTTGAGCGAGCACAGACGCCTTAGGTGTTGCAAGGGCTCACACGAAGAAACCTGCACCTTATCTAGATTGCGGACGTACCCGAATCCCCGGTTCGAATTCGGATGCACTGCTCCAGAGGAGTAACAAAAATCTTGCCGTCACCGATGGCCCCGTCTGGACCGCTTCGTGCGCCCGTCAAAATGGCATCCACAGTGACCTGAACGAATTCATCGTTACAGGCAATGTCTAAACGAACTTTAGGGACCAGATTGGGTGCAACTTCGAGACCTCGATACAGATCCTTGCGTTCTGCCTGCCCTCGGCCTGAGCATCGACTCACCGTGATGCGAGTAATCTCGGCTTGGACCAAGGCATTTCGGACCCTGTCCAGCTTGTTGGGATTGATGATCGAAGTAACTAACTTCATTTTTTCTGACCTCTCATATCCACTAGTTCGGGTTCAGCATGCCATAGCCATGCTCGCCGTGAAGACTGTGGTCCAGCCCAGCCAACTCCTTATTTTCATCGAGCTTGAGACCAAAAACTTTGTCTACGAAAACCAGTAAGATAAGGGTGCCCACTGCCGAGGCGACCATCGCGACGATCACGCCGAGGCTCTGGTGCCAGAGTTGGGTCATCACGCCGTGCTCCGGAACCTCCCGAAGCATGAATGTCAAACCGATCGCGCCCACGATGCCTGCAACCCCATGAATGCCGAACACATCGAGGGTATCGTCATAACCCATTTTGTTTTTTAACATGATGCCGCCATAGGCTGCCATTGAGGCAATGAGGCCGAGTATGAGCGCACCACCCGGCCCAACATCGCCCGCTGCGGGGGTTATGGCGACCAAACCAGCAAGAATACCTGAAACCAGCCCAAGACTGGTCGCCTTTTTGTGAAAGAATCCCTCGATCAGCATCCAGCCTACAGCACCCGAGGCTGCTGCAATTTGGGTGACGGCAAGAGCCCTGCCTGTCGTTTCACCGGATTCGACGGAACTCCCCGCATTAAATCCAAACCAACCAACCCAAAGGATCCCTGCTCCAATCATTGTCATGACCAAGTTATTTGGATGCATCGCGACCTTCGGAAACCCGCGCCGTGCGCCCAGGTAAATGGCAGCGACAAGGCCGGCCACGCCGGCAGAGATGTGGATAACTGTTCCACCGGCAAAGTCAATGGCGTCTCCTGTTAGGAAACCGCCACCCCAGAAGACATGAGCCAAGGGGTTGTAAATGAGTAAGCTCCAGAGCGCGATGAAGATACAGTAGCCCCTGAATTGAACACGCTCTGCAAACGCACCGGCGATCAAAGCCGGTGTGATAATGGCAAACTTGCCTTGAAACATGGCGAAAACGTACTCGGGGATTACGCCGCTGATGATCTTACCGTCTACACCCGAGAGCATAAATTTATCCCAGTCCCAGCCAAAAACACCGTTTGATTCGGAGCCAAAGGCAAGAGCATAACCACAAATTGGCCAAATGACGCCAATGATGGCCATGGCCGCAAAGCTATGCATCATGGTACCCAGAACATTTTTGGTTCGCACTAAGCCGCCGTAAAACATAGCCAGACCGGGGATCATCAGCAAAACCAAAGCTGTGCTGGTGAGCATCCAGGCGGTGGTCCCCGGGTCAACTTTGGGTGGTGCGGCCCCCCCAAATGCCACCGTTGGGACATGACAGAAAATGGCGACCAAACTCAGAAAAAAAGCATACTTTTTCATTAGTAACTCTAAATTGATTCACGTTGGCCATGGTTTCTAGCTCAAGCGAATCTACCTTTCAATAGAAAAAATGACAGCACACGGTTTAATTCGGACGGTTATTTAATGGAAGCCAACGCCTATGATTAAATGGTAGAGCACTGTCGACTTCTCCTTATTGAAGATAGACCACGGCAAAGAACACGCGTGCTTAAATCGCGCCGGCCTAAGTGAAAGGGTTCCATGGTTAAATTACTCAAGGCGTCATTATTGATTCTCTGGTTTTGCCAGCCCGCCAGTGTACTGGGGGACACGAGCCCAAACCCATGGACCAAAACCGGTCAAACAAACAAGGCAGACCAGCGCTGGGAACTCAGTCTTGCCGACGGAACAAAAATTGTTTGTCGAATCAACGAGGAAGGTTCGGAACGTCTAAAGGTCACCTTACTCGACGGCAGCAAACGCACACTGCGGAGAGTAGATGTATTGCTCAAAAAACCCTTTTCGGAGAGTCAAGCAGCCAAACTTAAAGTGGTCAATGACGAGGTATGGCAGCTCAATACAAATCGGACACGTCACCTGTATTCACCGTCGGCGATGCCATTGAAAAAAGGCGAAGCGTATGTATCCCAGCGGATGCTTTTTTTTACAGCCGGAGCCTATGGCGTAACCGATCACGTGTCGATCTTACTCGGCTCCGTTCTCCCGTTCCTTGTCTCCCCAGATGGATTCAATATCATCGGTGCACTAAAAATCGCTGGTCAGGTTTCAGAGCAGGTTCACTTGGCAGCAGGATTTGAGTCCCTTTTTGTGCCAAGCCTAGGGGCGGTCGGCCTCGGCTTCGGTTCCATGACCATTGGAAACGCTGACCGGCAGGTGACCATTGGAGCCGGCAAACCCTTTGCAATCGACAATGGGCGGCAGGAGACAGGCGACGCGTTAATTTCGCTCGCCGGTATGTATCGGCTCAATGACCGCTATGGACTGGTCAGTGAAAATCTCATCTTTCCGGGTATCGATATGAGGGACGGCTGGCGCGATGTCTTGACCATTCATGGTCTGGTCCTTCGACGCATGTATGATGACAGTGCTTGGGACCTCGGCTTTGTCACAATTGGAGGCGCACCGGTCGCCCTGCCGTGGTTTGATTGGACCTGGCACTTCGATCCATGATGGTTGACCAGGCCAACTGAGCTAGACGGCTGGAAACCCCAATCCCTATGCGTAAGTAAGTTGCGTTGACTTCGGGCGAACTAAGTCGTGAACAGCCCAATGATGACTGGCCCACTCAGCCTGATTGCTTTTAGCACCCCCCCTTTTTTCTCGAGGGGCATCGCTCGCACTGAGTCACATCGGGCGTTCCGATGGCCATCTCGTCAATGAGGCGAACTAGAAAACTAGCCAGGGTCTCTTTGACTAACTCAAACTCGGTGCCTTCGGCTTGAGCCGCTTCATGACCAATTTCACGCAGAGTCCGTTCACCGTCAAAACCCTGAACCATACGCCAGGCGATGCGATGGAATGCCCGCTGGTATTTATCCTGTCTGGCGATGAGGACCATATCCTTCTCTAGGGGCGTCATCTTCGCAACGATAGGAATGGGCTGTTTCATCGGAACCAAGTTGTCGACCGGCCAGACTCCCGTATCCATCGGCATAATGACTCGGTCCCAGAACAAAGATGAGCTGACCGCGCACCCCCTCTGCTCCAAAGGTTCGGACGCGCGATGCGCCAAAACCCAGAACAAGGGTGCGGTCAGCGAATCGGCCACCTCCATTCGCTGTAGCAGTGGCAAGTCCCTGAAGCGCTTGTACGCATCTGGCGGGAGCAAGCCCAAGGGGTCCCACGCGATGGGTTGCGTTGGTGAAATCAATTCCAGACCGGCCGTTGCCAAATACTCCACCAAGCTTGGGATTGTGTAGGCGACCTCACGAGGATTTAATAAAGTATCGGCGAAATGTTCTCGGTTATTCTCGTAGTCGGACAAACCTGCTTTAAAAACCCGTTGCAACCGGTTTTTGCGGGCCGCGCCAGTCTTACAAATCTCGACGGCTCCGGCCTCGAACCCGTCTGGGGTATCCCCTGGGGACAGGAGAGAGATCAGTCGCTGAGCTCGCTGAAGCGGACCTCGATTGCTCTCGCTATAGACCATGAGTGCCATCATCCCACCGGGCTTTAAGACCCGCTCTAATTGGGCCAGCCCTCGCTCCGGATTGGGTAAATGATGGAGGACGCCGAAACTACTAATGAAATCATAGGGTCCATCGAGTCCTTCCCCCTTTTCAAAGTCACCGCGGCGGAACGTGACGTTGGTGACATTCAGCTGTTCAGTCAACGCTTTCGAGATCTCGATTGATCGCGCACTCAAATCAACAGCATCGATGTCGAACTGTGGCAGCGACGCCCCCCACAAAATGGCTTCGCTCGTGCCACAGCCTGCGATCAACATACGAGCCCGTTGGGTCCCTTTTCTTGGAGCAGGATTATCGTAACAACCGTGGGCGAGATAACGAAAATGATCATGTATGTTCAGATCATATTCCAGCTGGGTGACCTTTGGGTAAGGATACCTCTGGTAAAAATCCCGCATGTCTCTCTGTGTCATAATGACCTCGCACTCTTGTCAGCTCAGCGAATGGTCACGAGAATATGGGTTGCATCACCCACCGAGCAAGTTCCTTTTGAAAATCCTCACACGACAAACCTCTTGCCGCCAAATAAACGGGTTCAAACCGCGCCTGATCGGCTTAATTCAGCGAATCCTTAGAGAGCAAACAAAAAGGGCTTTGCCAATGGAGCGATCACAGCGACATCAGCGAGACGATTTCGGCACATGGGAATCGATTAACTCCGATCCGTTCGGGCTGAGCAGTGAGAGCCGCCCGTCGGCGCTTTGCCTGAGGTAAAAGCGCGCTGTCTTGCCTTCGCTGGGTAAGTTGCGATGGCCACCATCGCCAACCCAGCCAGACGGTCGGCGGGCCGCTTCCCAAGCGTGAATATAGACGTGCTGGCCTACACGAAGCCCTGTCCCCTTCTCCAACGTATCGACCCGTACCACAAGAATAAGCTCCCGATTGGACGCCGTATTGTCTTGGCCAATTGAGACAACTCGGTCAAATTCCGATACGACGGCGCCGGTCACGATAATCTGAGCATCGGCCCTCAAGTCCGCCGCGCTGAGCGGGGGTAGCGCCATCAAACCCAAAACACCGTGCAAAGCCACAGAAAACAACATGTCACGTCCCAATCACTGACCCAGACGTCCCATGGTGACCGATAGCCCACAGACTGGCAAGACCTTGGAAATTTGTTGCGTTTATTGAACCCTAGAGAGTCGGCTGCGCGACGACCACTTTCGGAACCACATCGAGCTTTAGCCAACGGGCAACTTCTTTCATGCCCTCGATTCCGGTCACGTCAGCGAGAACGCCGCTGTAATTTGTGGTTCCATTAATGTCGTAGGTATATCGATGGCCCTCTGCATCCTCAATAAACTCGATGCCGGCAACTTCGATCCCCTCACCCTCCATCAATTTAATGTATTTTTGAACCAGGGGGTCATCTTCGGTAATGGGCGATTTTGAGAACTTGCTCGATGACCCATCTGCTGGACAAATCGCACCGTCGGCGGGCAGCTGGCAAGCATCCGACGGACACAACTCAAAACCTTGTTCCGTGTTGCTGCGCATGGCGAAAAGAAAGCGGCCACCAGCGATCTCGACCCGAGTGATAAATGGTTCGGCTGCCTCGATGTATTGCTGGAGAATAATCTTTCCACCAGGCCCTGGGTCGAACTCGCCACTATCTAGGTATCGTTCCAATGCAGCAGCCCCATGAAAGAGTTGTATACCGAGCCCCTTTCCCCCCTGATTGTGCTTGGTAATAAAGGGGCCGTCGAACGCGCGGGCCGCTTTGACAATTGCATCTCGCCCAACAGCAAGAACCGTCCTCGGTGTCCGAATTCCATAGCGATTCAACACGAGGTCTTGGCGGAGCTTACTCATCTCAAATTCAAAGGCCTTCAATCCGTTAATGACCCTGCGCCCATTAAGCTCTAACCAAAAGAGAACCTCGCGTGTTAGTTCTACACTGCCGTGATGACCCCGGGTATGGGACGATGGGCTGATTCGATTGATCCAAATCCCATCATCTGGGACGTGGGCTGGGTCGACCAGTCCCTCATCGAGCTTGACCAAATTAATCGGGAATCCCTCAGCTTCCAACGCATCGGTCAGAGGAGGCAGCCATGCTGGGTTCTCGTATAAAATGTGGGCCGTGGGCAATTGCGTTGGCATCCTAAACTCCCTGCTATGCTTTGACTCGAGTGACGCAAGTTATCTACCGGATGGGCGATTTATTACGACGTAGACGAAAGGTCAATGGTCATGTTGATTTTTCGGGTGCCGCCCTATGAAGCGGTTTCTTGGCCGATTCAGGGGTCACCAGATTGGCAGGCGGGGATGGGGTCGTGGCGTTTGTCCAACTCGTGGGCGATTCGATGATACATGGCCCGAGCGCGTGGGTGGCACGGATCGGCTCGAACTGCTCGATGCAACAAGGTTAACATTTGTCGGTTAGGCCTCTTGTGCTTCTTTGCCCGCAAATAGAGTTCTTGAGCCCGAAACCGTCTATCCACTCGCTCCGCGATATCCAATGGAAAACGGCTCGCCTTCAAAATGCGCCGTTCACTCGGCATGAAGAAGACCAGTAACTGCTGATTCGATTGCACTTTCGCGAACGCCTTCGCTGTCATCCAATGCTTTCGACCAGAGGACGAATCAACAATTTGAAGGGCCTCAAGGCTGCGAGTGCAAGCCCCGAATGAATCTCTGGTTCGCCGACGACCAGTCACCGTCACCGCATGACGGCCCCGTGTCCCTTGAATGACTGCAATCACAGCAAAGCCCACTTCCACCAAACGAGCGGCCGCTTCAGGCGGACCTGTGAATACTAAACCGCGCCAGCCACGACGCTCCAATTCGACCAGTAAATCATAGGCATGAACACCATCTTTCCAAATGGGGATATTGCGGGCGATGTCAGAGAGACGAGGTGGTTCAGTCCTCGCGCCGAGCGCAGTGATCGCTGCGGATACCATACAGGTCGGGCCTGACTGCTTGTAGATCTTACTTTTAAGTACGATATCCGGACAGGCCTGGGCCAGGCTGAGCCCGACGAACAGCCAGATAAACGACACGAATGGACCCCTCAGGTGAAACCGGAGCACACGGACCAGATAGGTCAACACCGTCACCACCCCCGAACAGGATGCCAGGTATCGACCACAGCCCCGGCGTCAATGACCAAAAGCGAGTCATACAGGGCCGTAACAAGACAGCTGTGATTCGGCAGAATGCGCAGTCTTTGACCCGGCTTTGGCCACTCATCGACACTCTGTTCGTCCACAGTAATTTTACCATGTTCTTGTGATAAAGCGGTCAAGGATAAGCCGGAGATAGGCTTTAAATTCAGGTCGCAAACAAGACCATAACCCGACGGACCATCCACATGTGTCGCACCCGCATCTTTTGAGAGAGCAAGAGCACCTGCGTCCACCAAAATGAGGTTTCGAGCTGGGTAAACACCAATCACCTCGGTCAGGACAGATAAGGCAATCTGGTCGGGTCGACAGGTCCCAATCTGAGCCTGGTACAAATCAAAAAGAGCGTAATTACCGGGCCGCATCTCGGTCACGCCAGTCAGGTCGTCTACATGGCATGCCGTGGGCGTAGAGCCGACGCTGACGACGTCAATTGGGACGCCCGCACGGCGTAAAATATTGGCAGCTCGTACGGTCTCCGCCCGTTCCGATTCAGCCACCACTTTGATGCCATCAGCATTGGTGCAGTCATAGGAATGGCCTCCGTGTGCAAGTACGCCCGCCAAACGGAGTGTCGGCTCCCGTTGAATCGACCAGGCAAGTTCAACAAGCCCTGGATCATCCGGTTGCAATCCAGCGCGCCCATATCCGC
The DNA here is from genome assembly GCA_036337435.1 of Myxococcota bacterium. Lineage (GTDB taxonomy): Bacteria > Myxococcota_A > Bradymonadia > UBA7976 > UBA1532 > UBA1532. Next base: position 13,469 of record JAYZEG010000055.1, on the reverse strand, counting down.
AGTCAATTTTGATAAAAACCGAGATTTTTGCCGGTGAACCAGCCGCCGCGTTTGCTAAGGCGGCGACCGCAGCAGGGTGGTCCACGAGTACGTGCAGACTGGCGATATCCCGACTTAAATCGACCACGCGTTTCGCTCTTGTAGGCGCGAGAGGCACGGCGTACGTCACGTCTTGAAATCCAGCACGGCCAAAGGTCTCCACCTCTGCCAGAGTGGAGACAGTAATTCCCCCAAAATGTTCTGCCACCTGCATTCGGGCGACTTCAACGCATTTATGGGTCTTTACGTGGGGGCGAAGAGACACCCCCAGCTGATGCGCACGAGCCGCCATATAGTCTGAGTTCGCGATGACCCGAGACCGTTCGATGAGGGCCGCTGGCGTTGGGACAGTCAGTAGAGAGCGGTTTGTCATCTCAATTCCAAATCAACATTGAGCCACTCGACAATGACGAACCACGAGATGCTCGGCCACAAAAAACTGACCTAGAAGAGTAAAACTCAGCGAGTCAATATGAAATCCTCGCCTGACAAACCAATGACGACCGGCGTGGCAGACACACCAATTCACATGAAATGTCTGTGACCTACCTATATCGTCCAGCATCCACTGGCATTTCTTGGTTTCGTCGATGGGCTTTTTTGTGTATTCAAAACATGTTGCGCGAGATGTTGACGACTCTGAGTTGACTCATCAATTGGTTTCATACGCCCGGCCGAGGCCGGTCACAGACATGTCCCCACCGACAAAAGGATACACACGATGTTGACGCGGTTTATTGTTCATGTACTGCTTTTTTGCCTGGCATCCCCAGCCTGGGCTGACGACCTCGAGGCGGCTGCCAAGGGTCTAAAAATTGCCAAAGATGCAGACACCAAAAATTCTGGGTTCAAGTCAGAAACGTCGGAAATGAAAATGCTTCTCATCAATGCGCACGGCGATAGAACCGAGCGAAAAATGAGTAGCAAAGTCCTCGAAGGCACTGCTGACGGCGACAAGTCGATCATCACCTTCCTATGGCCAGCGGACGTGAAGGAGACACGGATGCTTACCTGGACCCACAAGAAGGCCAATGACGACCAATGGCTTTACTTGCCCTCCCTCAAGCGCGTCAAACGGATCAGCTCGCGAAACAAGTCCGGTTCATTTATGGGCAGCGAATTTGCGTACGAAGACATTGGTAGCCAAGAAATCGAGAAGTACACCTACCGGTATCTCCGAGACGAACCACTCAGTGGCAGAACGACGCAGGTCATCGAACGAATACCCGTCGATCGAAAAAGTGGATATAGCAAGCAGATCGTGTGGATGGACACGACCTATGGCCAGGCCATCAAGATCGACTTCTACGACAGAAAAAATGAACTCCTGAAAACCTTTAGCTTTACCGGCTTTAATCAACATGGGGCGTACTGGAGAGCGGATAAAATCGAAGCCTTCAATCACCAGACGCGGAAAAAGTCCATCCTCGAATGGTCCGGCCGAAAACTGGGCGCCACCGTAGACGCCGATGATTTCAGCAAGGACAGTCTTCAGGACCTCTGAGCAAATGCCGGCACCCGTTTATATCGTCCTCTTGGGCCTCCTTGGACTGTCCTCAGCGAGTTGGTCAAAGGTCTCCAGCCGTGGTGAGATCGTACTCAGCAGCCGAGTGTTTAGTCCGGATTCAGACACATTGACCAAAGACCAAGGCTTGGCCCTCGCAACCGAACTCGAATCGCGAGGACGACACGGCCCGGTTCGGCATCAAGTCCGTTTATTCGGCCGCGTCGCTGCCTTCGACGAGGACCGCTCGGTGGTGTTCTTCAAAGATGCATGGGTCGGCTACAAAAACCCTTATCTCGAATTTAAAGTAGGCCCACAGGTTCTAAACTGGACAGCAACCGAAGCGTTTCACCCAGCAGATATTATCAACAGTCGAAATTTGGACAGCGACTTTGAAAACGCCGAGAAGCTCGGTGAACCCATCGCATCGATTCGCCTGAGGTTTCTCAACGGCGGACTCACAGCTTACGCGATGCCCATTCGCATCTCTCCGCTCTTTCCGGGCCAACGGTCGCGGCTTAATTTAACCGAAGGGGCGGCTCTCGGCGACGGTTTGTGGATGACACCAACAGGCACTCTAAGCAGCGAGAGTTGGGGCGCACAGTGGGCTCTACGATTGGATCAAACCATTGGGTCTGCAGATTTTGCTGTCCATGTCGTCCAGCATAACGACCGAACGCAGCCGGCAATCGTTGCCGATCCGCAAACCGGCCTTGTCCAGCCGGTCTATGGTCGTGTCGACAGGCTGGGCCTGACGTACACCCAAGCGATTGGGGAATGGCTCATGAAACTCGAAGTCGACCACCGCATGTTCGACGAACTAATGAGCGGGCCACGGCGGCTGGTCGTTCGCGATTTACCGGTCGATCATACGGCCGTCGCAGTGGGAGCAGAATGGGGTTGGGGGTACCAGCTTGGCCATGAAGGAACCTTGATTCTTGAGAGCCAGTTTGCGGTGACTGCGGATTCATCCGCAAGCGAGATGTCCCAACTTGGTCCCTTCCAGCGGGACGGTCTGATCGGCTATCGACATACGTGGAATGATACGGCTGGAACCGAAATGATGCTGGGTGCGATTTTCGATCTTCAACGGGCCAGCGAGTTTCTTGGAACGTTGAGTCTGTCCAGACGCATTTCTGATGTTTGGCGAGCCAAGTTGGGTATGAGGGCCATCCGTGCACCGGAACAGACCAGCCTCCTCAACGCGTATCACAACTTGTACTCAGCACAACTCGACATCACTCGATATTTCTAATTGATACGGCGATTCGTATGACTATAAAGCAACGCATCATTAACTTGATCATCAACCGGCCCTTTTTGAGCCTCCTCTTAGGCCTGGGGGTTTTCTTCGGATGCGCGTTCGGTGCAAAGACATTAGCCCCTGATTTTAGTTACCGCGTATGGTTTAACGAAGGCGACCCGCTGATCGTCGAATTTGACACCTTCGAACGGCGCTTCGGTAACGATGACCGCGCGGTCGTGATTATTCACAGCCCATCGGGTATTTTCGACAAAGACAGTGCCCAACTCTTGATCGAGATGACCGAGAAAGCCTGGCAACTTCCCTACTCAATGCGGGTCGATAGCCTTGCCAACTTCAATTGGGTCCATGCCGATGGCGACGAACTACTCATCGAACCGATTTTCCCAGACGATGTTGAACTGACCGACCGTTTTTTGTCGGCGCGTAGAAAGGTTGTACTCGCCCACGAGACGCTCCCAAATTACATGATCAGCAAAGATGGGACCGCGGCCCTGATGTACATCACCATCAAACCGACTTTTGGAGGGTCGCCTGACTACGAAGGTTTTCTGGTCGGTGTAGACAATGCTGATGGCAGCCGTCGCAAGGGACTGCGCGACCTCGCAAGGGAGATGACCCGCGGTGATCACAAAATTATGATCACGGGTGGCCCGGCCATTAATCACAGCTTCAAAGAAGCGGCAGAGGCGGATATTTCGACAATTTTTCCAGTTGTCTTCGGCCTGACCTTGCTGTTCTTGCTGATTATGTTTCGACGGCCGAGTGGCGTTCTCTTTCCCATCGTGGTGATTGGCACCTCGGTGGCGGCAGCCATGGGGATTGGTGGGTGGCTTGGTTACTCCATCAACAACATGACCTCCATCGTGCCGCAAATCCTGGTCGCCATTGCCGTCGCTGACGCAGTGCACATCCTGGTCTCCTACTTTCGAGCCATTAAGAAAGGCGCAAACCGGAAGGTCAGTGCTCGCTATTCCCTAGAGAAGAACTACGTGCCAACCTTGCTCACCAGCGTGTCTACAGCCATCGGCTTCTTCAGTTTCTCGCAGGCTGCCGTTGTTCCCATAGGACAACTTGGCACGATGGCAGGGCTCGGCACTCTATTGGCCTGGTACTTTACTTATTTTGTCCTTGGTCCACTTCTGGTTTTGGTGCCCATTAAAGCGGGCGACGCGGACCAAACAACCGTTGATCTGCAGAGCATCACGCCCTTCGCGCTTCAGCAAACGGACCGTCTTTTGGGTGTGAGGCGTGTCATCCTGGGCATCTTCGCATTGATCGCCGTCGGGACAGTCTATCTCGCATCGCAAACGAAAGTGAACTCGGATCCATTCGAGTATTTCAGAGACGACAGCGACATGAACATTGCAACCAAGTTTTTAGAAGAAAAGGTAGGTGGTGCGACCACCGTGGAGCTGGTAGTCGATAGCGGCAAATCAGAAGGTTTCAAAGACCCGGAATTCCTCCGAAAAGTTGAGGCCTTTCAGAACTGGTTAGAGGAAGAGCCCTATGTCACCAGCAACAACTCCTTGGTGGATATCCTCAAAGCAATGAACCGTTCCCTTCATGCAGAGAAACAGTCGTTTTACAAGCTGCCCGAAAGCCGAAATGCAATCGCGCAACAGTTTGAGCTGTATCGTATGAGCCTACCGCAGGGGATGGATGTCAACGACCGGGTCAGTGTGAAAAACGATGCCATTCGAATCACCTCGGCATGGAACATTCACGACTCCGCGACCGTGTTGGCCAAAATTGATTTAATCGAAGAGAAACTCTCGTCCATGGGTCTGGCAGGTCACGTGACTGGAAAATTTCAACTCTGGCAGCGAATGAACCCCTACGTTGTCAAAACGTTCGTGACGTCTATTTCCATTGCTGTGGTGCTCATGAGCATTCTCATGATCGTGGTCTTTCGGTCATTTAAGCTCGGTCTACTGGCCATGCTACCCAATGTTTTTCCGCTTTTGCTCGGTGCAGCCCTGATAAAAAGTATTGGACATGATTTAGATATGGGTACGGTCCTCTCATTCAGCTTCTGCTTGGGTATTGCCGTTGATGACACCGTCCATTTCATGTCCGACTATGCGCGGCTCACACGAGAGGGTCGTACCCCGAGAGAAGCCATCGCTGGCATTTTTACCCACACGGTTCCGGCACTGATGATCACGACCATCGTCTTGGTCGTCGGGTTTGGGGCGTTTATGTTCGCTATATTCTTACCAAATCAGGCATTCGGATTGTTTGTCGCGGTCATTTTAAGTCTCGCGTTATTAACAGACCTGACGCTTTTGCCTGCACTGCTCATGCGGGGTGAGTCACCCGCACCTGCGAAGCACTCTGTCAGCTGAAAAGGCCGCGGCCGACAAACACCTGAGGCAAGGGCTCAGTTTGAGTTGTCATTGTGCGGCACGATTGCAAGCTGGAAGAGTTCAACCAGCCCCCGCTTCTCCGGTGCGAGGTCGGTGACGACAAGTCGCCATGTGCCTGTCAATTCGCCGATGGGTTGTGGATCCAGCGTAATGGTATCCTCGTAGAATGTGCTCCCCGTCGCGGTTCCACCCTCGATCAAGGCCCAACTTTCTCCTGTGGGGCTCAATACCCCAACTTTCACCTGAGATAAGTCTTCGTGACTAAAGACTGTTGTCACGCTGATCTCTCCAGCGGTCCCGTCCGGTACAAAGAGTTCGATGCTGACACCTGCGGGGTCATTGTCAGGAATATCAACATCCGGAAGGACCTCGAAAAACAACGGGTCCAGAGCTGAATTATCCTGGTTATTTTCCGCCCTCGATTTGCGAATCAACCGACGCACCTCATCGAGGTCTAGATGTGGGACAGATGATGCGATTGCACGCCTCGGGTTCCAGAGGAAATCCGGATGGGACGTTTTGGACTCTCCATACCACTCACCGCCGATGACATTACCCGCCGAATCGACCTCTAAAATATAGGTGTAATGGTCATTGCGTTCGTAGTGTGCCGCGTCTGCAGGCTCTCGCGATGCATGAGATTCGGTGAGGTAGGTTAAGGTCGCATTGACATCATAAAACGTTGTCGCCTCGGGTGTTCTAACGTAGGTATCGCCGGTGAGGCCCAACATTTCATTGGCCTTGGCGGCCGTGATCTGGTCCATCTTGGTAACCTCATAGGCGACCACCGGTTGGTTCCAGACCTCGTAATTATAGGTTCTATCTTCCGCAAAAGATGTGCTGTTTAGACCCAGATAATTGGACATAATCACATGCAGGGTGCCCGCGTTGGTGTCTCTGCACTTCACGTCAACGGCACGACCCTGCTCATCCCGTTCAACATCATCATCTTTATCGTTACAGCGGCTGCCGATGATGTCTGCACCAGAGCGGTTATAAGCGGCGATCAGTAAGGCTTCTAAGTCTCCAGGGTGAAAGGTGACCCCGTTGTGCTCAACACTCTTCAACGGCCGATCCTCGAGCATGGCTGCCGGTACCCAGGCGTGGCAGAGACCAAACCAAAATTCAACACCATCTCGGTCGCCACACTCATCGATCTCGCCGTCTCCGTCACTGTCGACTCCATCGCGAGCGGCCTTGTTGCCCATGTGTTCTGAGATGTGAGTTGCCAAGGGACCCAGCTTGTCATAGTAGCTTCGGTCGAACTCCGCACAATCGGCCCCCTTCTGATAGGGTCTTAACGCCATAAAGCCCTCATCAGGAACCCAACCGTTGAAGGCTTTGTCGTACTTTTCTGCCGGAGACAACTCACCTGGAGACCAACGTACATTAATGCTGTTATCCTGGGTGGCCCAATAGGTAGAAGGCCAAATTTCTCGCTCTGCTCGACCTCGACTGGGCATTTCATCTAGCTTGTAAGTGAGTTGAATACCACGAAACCCGCTGGGATCATTTTGCCGGTTCCAGCGTTCTTTAGCCGCAGGCTTGTCGGTGATATCCCCATCGAGCTGTGCGCAACCGACGCTGATCATTGAATACAGAGCCATCAAAGCCGTGCGAGACCTGAGAAATGACATGATAAATTAATCCTTATGTTTCTGGCGTTCGTGTGATTGACCCAGTCATTACCGAGTCGACTGACTTGCATCACCTATGCCAAAATCACCGACCGGGATTTAGCCTGACTCAACCGTTCGATCACCGCCCTTTGCTACAGCAAATGAGGTCAAGGGGACGCATTAAACAACCCTACGGAAGATTTACTGGTGTCACTTGTCTTCAGCACAGGTTCAGCCAACGGATACTCCACCAGAATTCTGGCTCACGTAGAGCGCATTGGACTTTCTCTTTATGGCAAGCTTGCTAAGATTCAAAAATCGCAAGACAGGAGACCACCATGGGCGTTTACGACAAATATGTCTTACCAAAGCTTTTAAAATGCGCATGCGGCTGTAAGCCAATTCGATATCAGAGAAAAAAAGTGGTCCCGATGGCCGAGGGGACTGTACTCGAAATCGGATTGGGTGATGGTGCGAATCTGCCTTTCTATGAGCCGGCTAAAGTAGAGAAGATTTATGGTTTAGAGCCCGCTCAGGCCATGCGTGACATGGCGCAGAAACGCCGCCCCGAAACGGCACTGGACCTAGAGATGGTCGATGGCTTGGCGGAGTCAATCCCCTTGGCCGATGAGTCCGTCGATACAGTTCTCTGCACCTATACTCTCTGCAGCATCCAAGAGCGCCAAAAAGCACTTCATGAAATGAGGCGAGTCCTTCGTCCTGGTGGACGATTCATATACTGCGAACACAGTCTTGCACCAGATCCCGCCGTCGCACGCTGGCAACGCCGTCTAGATCCCTATTGGTCGACCCTCGCCGGAGGCTGCAGCATGAGCCAGCCAATCGTCAAACTCATCGATTCCGCTGGTTTCAAAATCGAATCCCTGTCGGAGATGTATCTCCCAAAAACGCCAAAGATCCTCGGATATAATGTGTGGGGGAGTGCAGGTTGCTGAAGGGTGTCCTGTGTCGCCAGCCGCGCTTGGTACGATGGTCGTCAGGGACTTGCTCGAAGCCATTCTAGGTCGTAGAGGACGTCGTTGCGTACGCGTTTCGCAATGGTGATATCAAGGTTTTCGAAATATGAGAGACTATGGAAATTGAACGTTAAATCGTTGAAGGAATGGCAGGTCGCGCAGCTTGTGTTCGGTACCAACGTCCGTTTGGGATCATTTATTTTATCGGACAAACTCACTCTGTCATCACCGTTTGTCAAAACCTGTTCAGCGAGTTCATCCCCCACATCCGTTCCGTTGGCGATGACATCCAGGACACGCTGATCTGCACCAGCTGCAGCGACCGTCTCCTCCGTTCCTAAATCAACGAGAACCTGGCCCGATTTTGGACTGACAACCTCGATACTCTTTTGCACGAGCAAACCATCTAGACCATCGAAAGCGAGAAACACCCAAATATCAATGGTGGTGGGGTTGCGACCCTCTGGTAATGAGAATGACGTCAATGTGTGCAAACGTGTTGGCTCTGCGAAGATAGCCAACATAGCGCTTAACCGCTGATAAAAGGCGCGTCTTTCGCCATCCTCGCCGAAGGTTTCAATTCGGAGGTCAAGGCTCTTAAATGCGTCAACGTTAATCCCCTGCCCTCGAAGTGCCAGCACTTGAGTCAGGATGGTCTCTACTGCCGCATCTCTGAGGGCGTTGAACCGGTTCCGGAGCTCCGCCGGAACCTCCGCGCCTGACCTGATTGCCTCGGTCATCTCTTGTATCGCGACCTCGGTCTGATCACGAGTCCCATTGGCGTGCACACGATAAAGGGCATGGATTGCGCGGTCATCGGAGTACGATGAGAATGAAATGGACGACCATTGTGGTTTAAAATCATAAAGGACGGGCTGCCATACGAGCCGCAGTTCTGGCCAACAGAACCGTTGCGCTTCTGGACCTGGGCGATGCCCCATGGGACTGCAGGGTGAGACACGAATTGCGACAAGGCTCCAATCGTCATACATATTTTCGTCTTCAAATGCCGAGTCTACATCCGTTGACAGATAAGCGTCGCTGACGACACCAAGCCACTGCTCGCTGAGTAATTTCGCGCCAGAGACTGTTTGCAAACTGGCCTTGATCCCCTCCCCCTCGTCTCGGGGCAGTAAAATCGCCAAATCCTGCTCAGCAATGTCACTCCAGCTGAAACCCGTATTCGAATCGCCTCGGGTTTTGACGGTCTCGTTCAATGTTATGGATGGGTCCAATTGGCCGCAACCGCTCGCGAGTGCAGCAGCGGCAATCAGGGGGAACAACGTTGCTCTGAATCTAAATTTCATCGCGTCCCCTCCACGGAATCGCTCGGTTCGTCAGGCTATCTCCCTATCAAGCAACATCCGGGCCAAACCTACCGATCGTTCAATTTCTTAGAAAAGTGATTAAACTCAGTCGTTTGCCGGTCATCAAAACTCAGCTACCAGGGTAGCTATCGTGGGTAATACAGTCACCACTATGGCGATTCTGGGGACCAAAGTGGCCGACCATGTGTGACAACTGCTAACACTCAGGACGACAGTAAAAGATCTATTGCACGCAAGCGAGTGCCCCCAACAGAGATGAGCGCGGTGCCTTGTCTGGATAAAATAGCACCCATCATGCCCTTCTCCTGCTGGGTAGACGTAAGACCACTCTAGCGGACAAAGTGCAGGTCGATAGTTTCACGAAGAGCGCGCCCAATCCGACCGTCGATAGTCTTGCAATCGTCACAGATCTGAAATTCCACTGCCGGAGCGGGTTTGCCCATGACACGAAGGGTCTCGATGTAGACAACCAATGCCCCCTGGTGTTGGGGGGTCTCAGACTCGTAAATTTCGTCTCCCAGACCGAGCTGGTCTATCAATGCCTTCGACAAGGTGCTGACTGTTGCATGGTTGTCTATAATGAGCTCGACCGGCTGGTCATCGATTTCTGAATCCACCACAATGGGCCCATCTCCATGGATGTCAAAACCGGGGTCGGCATAAACAACACCGTGCTCGCCGGTGGACAAAACAGCCGAGGTCAAGGGTGGATCAACGGGGCTCGACAGCGGGTCTCGGATAGTCTCATCATCGGAAGCCAGGGTATGAAAACCTTTCATCCCACGCCCATCGCCCAGAGACGCCAATAAGCGCGATAAACGAGTGCAGTCACTGAATCCAAACGAGAGATAATGCCGCCGACGCCCAAAGCTTGAACTCGAGGTGTTTGCGTCACCGCTTTTGAAAATGTCGTCGCCCCGCATCTGGCTAAACCTGTCATCGTCGCCCACTGGACTGTCAAATGCCGGCTGTATATTTGCCAAGGCCACAATCGAGTTCAAATGGTCGAATCCTTCTTCATTGCGGCGGGAAAGAGGCAAGGACGGGGGCAGGCTCCAATCAGGTCCCAAGCCCAGCATGGATTTCTTCCGTTTTGCAATCGGCTTGCCTTCGATGGTGGAGTTAAAACTCATTGGTTCTGATGATGAGTTAGGGAGCATTGAAAATGACGTCATTGCCAATCTTACTGAGTAGGCTGCAGTGATGAAGGAAAGGAACAAGACAGCCCGAATCATGGAACACCCCCTGGACGATTGAAGGGACAAAAACGGCCGTAGGCATTGATACCACTGTGCAAGCTGGAAACCGTCTCAACGTGTGCCCAGATTAAACGTCCCGCAATCGGCTAAGAAAACTGCTTTCAGGGCGAATCATTTGGGCTCCAAGGCATGACCAAGTCACCGGCATGAATGTTCCGAATGATTCATTTATTGTTTCAAGATTAAGTCTTAGAGGCATCGACACCACAGCAATCTCCGATGGGGAAACAGGCCCGCTGATGACGACCGATTGTGACGCCCCGTGCACAGGCGTTTGGTTTCGTGCGGAGCAAATACAAGAGCTTGAGGGAATTCCCCGCGCTTAATCACCACGCATACAAAGGGTCCAGAGGCTCAACTTAGGGGGGCGATTTTAACGAGATGGAAAGCAGTAATAGTAAAACCGCAGCCGTCACCGACATTCCGCTCTTCCTCGAGCGACGAGAGCGCATTCCTGCCCAACGTTGCACCGCGTTACGCGCCAGAATCCTCCAGTGCAATTTCGAGCCTCTTGCGCGCCCCGCGCGGGGCTGCATTCAGCCGCACCAATGCGGCAACGGCACTGTGCTTCGGCACCACGCAGCACCGGTGTGCCGCACCCGAGCTCACCACATTCCGATGCAAGCACCCAATTTCCCTCGTCATCACAGCGTTGTACGTTATCTCCAGAACAGCGTGTAGCACCAGATTCGCAGGCACGAACAACGGCAACACATTGCCCGTCACTGCACATTTCATTTCGGTTACAGCTCACAGGCTCCCCCCATCGGCCGTCGACACACTCACGCCACGCATTGGGATTGTCGGCTGTACATTCACGTCGCCCGTCTTGGCAGAATCGAACATTGGGCACACACTCTCCTTCCCCTTGGCAGATTTCTCCGATTCCACACGGATCATCACGCCATTGACTCGTTTGACATAATTGGCGTACCAAACGCCCCTCAACATCCTGGCAGCGAGTCCTTCCGTTGACGCACCGCATGACCTGGTTTGCGACGCACTCACCGTCTCCAATGCATTCTTCATTTCGATTACAAGGTGAACTTTCCCATCGACCGTCTACACACACTTCACGACCGCCCAAAAGGCCCTCAACGCATCGAGTATCCTCGTTTCGACACTCCTGCATGGCGACCACACAGTCACCATCAACGCAGATCTCACCAGCACCGCATTCCCGTTCCGATCGCTCCCACTGTCCATCGGTACAAATTTCACGACCGCCGATAGTCCGTTCCAAACAGCGGAATTCACCATCGGTGCAAACAGGTATTGGTCGACATTCACCGTCCAAGCATCGCGTCGACGGCATACATGCTTGGCGCTGCCAAGCACCATCGACGCAGGTCAGAACGCCGCCGAGCCTGGGCGAAGCGCACTGAGTTGAATCAGGTAGACACTCCTGGCAATTGGAGGTGCAACCATCGTCTTCGACATCATTGCCGTCATCGCACAGTTCATCACCCTCAATGACGCGATTACCACACAGGGGTTCGGTTCCACCGGAACCGCCTGTGCCAGCGACACCACCGGTTCCACCGATTCCGCCAGTGCCGCCGGTGCCGCCGGCAGCACTTGCACCGCCCGTTCCACCAGCACCACTGGCACCTGCCCCCCCGCCAGTGCCCGTCGACTCATCAACGCACCGGCCGAAAAATTCAATCTCATCAGTCGGCGTTGAGACAACTTCACAACGCTGTCCGGGCGGGCAAATACTGGTTCGGTAATTGCCATCAATGCAGTCCCACTGGGCAGGTTCACCCGTCGCTGTCCGTAAGCATCCAGTCTGCCCTGGACTGCAATCATCGTTACAATCAACTGGGCATTGGTATGGCCCTTCTCGATCTTCGATACCAGGTTCGCACACGTCATCCGGACATGATCCTTGGTATTCGTTACAAACAAGATAATCCTTGTCGAATCGAGCAATGCCCAGGGCACCACACGGGTTACTGAACCTGCAGAACACCGTACATTCGCCAACCGCCTGGCAACCGCCAACGACCTGCCCATTCTCTTCTAATATCGAACCATTGGCTTGGCCCGCACAGCGACTTGTCGCACTCGCATTAAGCTCGGGTGTGGAGCCAATGGGACACTGTTCAATAAGATTACTCTGGGCGCATTGCCTCGCCGTTTCAGTGGCCTCTTCTCCACACCCGAAAGCACTCCACATGACACCAAAGACGATCGTCGTTCGAATGAGCGAAAAAGAGCCATTCATCTTACCATTCTCCACACAAAAATTGCTCGAGCAAACCTAGAGACAGGATGCCCGGCCTCCGTTAACTTCGCACGCTGTGCGCCCACTGCAAACAGCTGTGATGGCAATGAAGCCATTCTGACACGCGAGAGCGAGCTCTGTTGACGCCTGGAGAGAATTGGAAAAGCCCTCACTACATTGCTGTTGATACACGTCCTCATCGCAGGTACAGCCTCGATTTCCAGTTCTCTCGTTGTCCGCACAGATGGATCGAAAGGGACACTCAACAACTAACCAGCGTCCCTGCACACACATACTGTGTTGGAGCATGCCCCTGATATCGATACAACGCGTTGCGTCGCCATCACATTCGGCCAACGTGCAGTCACCGAAACACTCATCGGAATTGTCGTCGTTCCCATCGTCACACTCTTCAACACCCACTTGAACGATGCCATCGCCGCACCGTGCACCAAGGCATCGATTGGTGCAGGCATCGGTGTTGATCTGATTTCCATCATCACACTCTTCAACACCCACTTGAACGATGCCATCGCCGCAACTGGCAAAGCTACATTCATTGGTGCAACCATCGGCGTCGTTTTGATTGCCGTCATCACATTGTTCGCCAGCGTCTTGGCGACCATTTCCGCATTCCTCGACGAAGCAGGCAACACTGCATCCATCTCCGTTGGTGTTGTTGCCATCATCGCATTCTTCATCATTGTTTGCGTCGACAACGCCGTCACCGCAAAACCCTTCGGCACCTCCTGCACCACCTGCACCACCAGCACCACCAGCACCACCAGCCCCGCCTGTACCGCCTGTACCACCAGCACCACCAGCACCACCAGCCCCGCCTGTACCGCCTGTACCGCCTGTACCACCAGCACCACCAGCACCA
>JAYZEG010000054.1:0-7671 GCA_036337435.1 Myxococcota bacterium | reverse complement strand
GTAGGCATCGCGCGCATGAGATGGGATGATGACGGGTGGGTATCCCCGACTTAAGAGTAATAGGTTCGTGAACAGCCGAATTGTAGTGCCCGGGTTTCGCCTAAAGGGGTATGCATGCATAAGCCCGTGATGGAAAATGGCCGCGACGCGTACAGGGTCACAAGCACCGTCAAATTCGTCATCAACGTAGTCTAGCAAACGGCGCAGATTGATGGCGATTCTCTCCGGGTCACAAATGTCTTGGAAATAGTCTCGATGGACTGGTGAGGTGATGCGATAGAGGCCGCCACGATCTCTCGGTTCCGGTGTAATCAGTCTGTGAATGCGCTTTAAATTCTCGAGGTTCACTTGATCTGGCCCTTCATGGGCCCGGTTCCACACCAGGAAGATAGCATCTCGATAGCGCCTGATCTTTTCCATCAGAGGTTTTAGATAAGGAGCCACCTCCGAATCACGGTGTCTAAGAGCCTGCGCGATTTCAGACGTCTCGTAGGGACAGCCCTCAAGCATATTGTCGTGATGAATCCACGATAAGAGGAGGGCTATCGAGGGCGGATTCGGCCTCGGACTCCGGTGTGCGATCGTATGGATCCGATGGTGTTCAAGCGCTTTAATGAATTCTGGTGTTGCTGGCACGTCAATCTCCTCATTAGTCCAGGACGAACACGGAGAGTGCACATGCCGTGCCAGCTCGGCGGTCTAGGTCAATGAGTACGGGTGTCTCCACTCGGGGTGAGCCGGCGAAGATCCTTTGACAATGTCGAAGTAAGTGTTTGCGATCATTGATGAAATTTCACCCGGTCGGCCCGGGCCAATAATCCGACCGTCGATTTCGCGCACTGGCGTCACTTCGGCTGCAGTGCCACATAAGAAGATTTCATCGGCCACGTAGAGTTCGTCTCGAGTCATCGTTCGCTCTTCGACCGTGACACCTAAGTCATGGGCGATGTCGATTACACTTTGGCGCGTGATGCCCCCGAGGATGCTCGAGCCGTACGGCGGCGTAATCAACTTTTGATTCTTGACCATGAAAATATTTTCACCCGTACATTCAGATACATAGCCGTTTGTATCGAGCATGATGGCTTCATCGTAACCCGCGGTCATAGCATCTCGTTTTGCTATGACAGAATTGACATACTGTCCGCAAATTTTACCTTTGACCATGTTTGCGTTGATGTGCGACCGACTAAACGAACTGACTGTCGCCCGGATTCCTTTCTTGAGCGCTTCGCTGCCCAAATAAGCTCCCCACTGCCATGATGGAATCGCCACGCGTATGGAGTTACTCGTTGCTCCCAGCCCCATGGTTTCACTGCCCATAAAAACAAGTGGTCTCAAGTAGCCCCAATCGAACTTGTTTGCCTTCAATGTGACCACGCACGCTTCAACCAAATCATCAGGCGTGAACGGGATCTTCAAACCGAGAATGTGTGCGGACTCGAACAGGCGCTTAATGTGTTCTTTGAGCCGCAGTATATGACTCTGCCCGTCTTCTCTGCGGTAGGCTCGGATGCCTTCGAAGGCACCGTAACCGTAATGAAGCGTGTGCGTGAGCACATGGACGTTTGCATCTTCGAAGTTGACCAATCGGCCATCCATCCAGATCTTATCGGACTTTATAGACACTTCATTCTCCACTTCAGCACGTCCACCATCGACAGGACGCACCCAACTCATTTCAGACCGTTGCTCGATAATCCCAACGACGGAGAGACCGCTCTCGTCATTGGCTTGTATTCGCTGGCCTTGACCCGAACAAGACTCTGCGCACACACCGCTGGTTTCAGCATCAGACCCAATGGTCCAGATATTTTTCTATGTGCCACCGATGTCCACATAGAAAACGAGCATCCACCGAGGGCAACCGCATAGCACAAACTCGGTTCTATTTGCGACCCCGATCACCGGTTTTTCTTAATTTCTACAGTAATTTAGCTCGTTGGCGATGCGGCTTTTTAGTGACTCGTTTTATAGTCACTATGGGCAAAGGTTGGGCTTCCATGTGATATCGCCATGGACCTAAGCGTATTTCTGTCGTACATGCATCAACGGTAATGAACCCGTGGCGGTTTGTCTTAGGTGGGTTGACAGGAGGCGGTGTGTCACGTTCGAAAGCAGTTGTATTGATGGCAGCAGGCCTCGGCACGCGGATGAAGTCGTCTGTGTCTAAGGTTCTTCATCCCGTCGCGGGCCGGCCAATGATCTTCTACCCCATCAGACTGGCCATAGAGCTTGGCGCAGAGAAGATTGTGGTGATCCTTGGACATCAGCGAGCGCGGATCGAGCGCTATTTACAAACTGAATTTCCCAATGCGCCGATCCAGATTGCGATTCAAGAGCAACAACTGGGTACAGCTCATGCTGTACTGTGCGCTCAAGACGCCTTGGCTGGTTTTGATGGCGACGTTTTTATTCTCAGTGGCGACGTGCCCGCATTGCCGACAGGGGTCATTGCAGACATGGACGCCCAGGGGCAGGGCGCAGTCGTCTCGGTTCTCGGCATGGATCTGGATGAGCCCGGTGCGTACGGCCGCCTCATCACCGATGCAGGTGGGTCTTTGATGGCGATCACAGAAGCACGTGATTGCACATCGGAGCAATTGGCCGTGACCACAGTGAACGCAGGCGTATATCGCGCTGACGCAAAATTTTTATTCGAGAGTCTGCAGCAGATCGGAACCGATAATGCTCAGAATGAATACTATCTGACCGATATTGTCGCCGATGCAGTCAAGCATAAATTACCCGTCTCTATGACTGTTCTTGTCGGTGATGATGCAGGGCTTGCCGAAGGCGTCAATGACCGCCTTGGTCTGGCTCGCGTAGAAGCCCGCATGCAGGACAGACTACGGCGTGAAGCCATGCTCAATGGGGTCACTTTAATCGATCCAAACACGGTGATTTTCCATGACGGGGTCAAGATTGGTCATGATACCACCATCGAGCCTAATGTGTCCCTGTTAGGGTCCACGGAAATTGGCTCCGGCTGCCTCGTTGAACAAGGGTGTCGAATCAACGATGCCAAAGTGGGTGATGACTGCCATATCAAAGCCAATTGTCATATTGAAAAGACCGTTGTTGAAGCGCATTGTCAGGTCGGGCCATTCGCCCGCCTACGCGAGGGGACGTCACTTGGGCCTCATGTGAAAGTCGGCAATTTCGTTGAGACCAAGAAAGCCCGATTTGACGAGGGTGCCAAAGCGAGTCATTTAAGCTATGTTGGAGACGCCCACGTCGGTGCGGCTGCCAATATCGGCGCCGGGACGATTACCTGCAATTACGATGGATACAGAAAATTCAAAACCGAGATTGGAGCCAATGCTTTTATCGGGTCGGATACGCAGTTGGTGGCCCCTGTCAAAGTGGGCGATGGGGCCATCGTTGCGGCGGGGTCAACAGTGACAAAGGATGTCCCGTCGGATGCATTGGCGCTGAGTCGTATTGCGCAGACCAATAAAGACGGTTGGGCCGAGAAAAAACGCCGACTTGAGCAGTCGCGTGAGAGCTAGGGAGTAGTCGGACATGTGTGGCATTGTTGGGTATATAGGCGACCAAGATTGCGCCAACATCCTATTGCGTGGCTTAGAGAGGCTTGAGTATCGCGGTTATGATTCCGCTGGACTGGCTATTTATGATTCAGGAGAAACTCGAGTAGCGCGGTCCGTGGGCAAACTCGTCAATTTAGGGCGGTTGATTACAGAGTCTCCTATCCCTGGTCGTGTTGGAATCGGTCATACGCGCTGGGCGACTCATGGCCGACCGAGCGAGGAAAATGCCCATCCGCATACGGCGGGAAGCGTGACCGTTGTTCATAACGGAATCGTGGAAAATCACTTGGCCTTGAGGGCTCAACTGGAATCCCGAGGTCATATTTTTTCAAGTGAGACGGACACGGAAATCTTCAGCCACCTCATCAGAGAAAAACTCGATGCAGGCATGAACTTGACCGATGCTGTCAGGCAAATTTTACCCAGCATCGAAGGCAGTTACGCCATCGCTGTGATCTCAGCGACCGAACCGGACAAAATCGTTGTTGCGAAAAATGCCAGTCCCCTCGTCATTGGCATGGGAGACGGCGAGATGTTTCTCGCCAGCGACATTCCGGCTTTGCTTAACCACACCCGAGATTTTATCTACTTGCACGAGCAGGAAATGGCTGTGGTTACAGCAGATGGCGTCGTGTTGACAAACCTAGACGGTGCCGTTTTCGAACGTGCACCAAAACACATTACCTGGACACCATCGCAAGCAGAAAAGGGTGGCTATAAGCACTTCATGCTCAAGGAAATCCACGAGCAACCCCGCGCGATGATCGACACACTCCGTGGGCGAATCTCTTTGGAGACAGGCGATGTTCACTTGGAAGACGTAAGCCTCGATGATGCGCGCGTCAAAGCAATCGACCGCATATACATTTGCGCCTGTGGCACGGCCTGGCACGCAGGCTTGGTCGGTAAACGGTTCATAGAGCAATGGGCAAAAATCCCGGTCGAGGTCGACTTAGCGAGCGAGTTTCGATATCGCGACCCCTTGGTGACAGAAAACAGCCTTTTCATCGCGGTCAGTCAGTCGGGTGAGACCGCCGACACGCTTGCGGCCCTCAAAGAGGCCAAGCGCCGCGGTGCGCGGATTTTGAGCGTATGCAACGTCATGGAGAGTAGCATCGCTCGGGACTCCGACGATATCGTCTACACCCATGCGGGCCCCGAAATCGGCGTGGCGAGCACAAAAGCGTTTATGACCCAGATGCTCGCACTCAACCTCGTCGCTTTATTTCTGGGGCGGAGACGGGGCACAGCCTCGGCAGAGGTGGTCACGCACGCACTGGACCAACTCAGCCATTTGCCGGGCTTAGTCGAGCAAATCTTGACCGAGACCAGTGACATCGAGCGCATTTCTCGAAAATACGTCGGGTCGAGGGATTTTCTCTATCTTGGCCGTGGCGAGAACTTCCCCATCGCGCTCGAAGGCGCGCTCAAATTGAAAGAGATCAGTTACATCCATGCCGAGGGCTACGCGGCCGGCGAGATGAAGCATGGCCCCATCGCACTCATCGATGAAGAGATGCCCGTTGTCGTCATCAGCCCAAAGGGCACCCATTACGATAAGACCGCCAGCAACATGCAAGAGGTCATGGCCCGACAGGGCAGGGTCATCGGCGTGGCAACAGAAGGCGATGAAGAACTGGCTGGTTTGGCCGAAGACATCTTGTACGTGCCCCAAGTCGCCCAGTTCTTACAGCCCTTTGTGACCACCGTCCCCCTTCAACTCCTGGCCTACCATGTGGCCGATATGAAGGGGACCGATGTAGACCAACCTCGTAATTTGGCCAAGTCCGTCACCGTCGAATGAGCTTGGGACTGTTTGAGAAATGTACGAACTGCCCGAAAACCTGGATTTGACGTTTCTTATTGGACAGGAAGTGAATCTGATTTCTGTGGGTCCATATGATGCCGGGATTGCCATGGGTGATGTGGTCATACAGGCTTTTCACAAGTTGGAGGGCGAGGTCGCTGGGGTCCGCAAACTCTGGTTCGACGGACAATGGATCACGACCGACGACATCATTGCCATTCCAAAGCAAGAGGTCGTCGCAGTGACCAAGGAATCAGACCTCATCCTCAAGCTTGGCTTATCAAATGGTGACGCTCTCTTTTTTCATACCGAAGTCTCATCTTATGAAAGCATCACCATCAACAATCGGAAGGACGGACGCGTTGAGGTCATCTGATGGCTATGGCAAAAGAAAGCCTAGTGAACAGTGATGTTTGGCAGTAGGTGCATCACAAGCCACTTTAGCGGTCTTGTAATGGGTCTTTGAGCGTTTTCTCCATCCGCACATCAACCAACGGCTATAGACTGACACATGCCCTTCAGGGGGTCGTCTCATGAGCTTTGGGCTAGTTCGTCTGGTTTCGTCTAGCGATAGCAGACGTGATAGTGCTTCTTTGAACCGACACGTACCGTGACGACAAGTCGTGCATTAGCACGATTTAGCACCGCTGCTGCATCCCTGCCGTGCTTATCGTAGCTGCCACCTAAATACGGTTCACAAAACCACGAACTATTTTTCGACTTCGCTTCAGCGACGGAAATGGGTGACAAACCGTCTGCACCAGATTTCTGATAGACAAGGGCAAACACAACAATGGTTAGGGCGGTCAGGATAATCTTCGTATATAGGTCTCATTTCATAGGAACCTCCTTCAGTTCTCTTTGGAAGTCCGCATTTCTGAACGTTGAAGCGAAGGATTAATAGACGGTATGACTGTTTTTTCTTTTGGGACTTCTCGCTCTCTAGAAACGCTGAAACCGCTACATATTGTCTGATTTCCTGAAGCGCCGTGACGACCTCATCTACTTTTCGAGAGGGGCAGCAAACAACACGGGCAGAGATACCCCCCACATGATCACTGGGTTATTTAACACTTGGAAGTACAGGGCAAGCGAGACTTTGGAATAACCGTCTATTGAGTAGACTTGTCACAGAATTGAGAACACATTCGACTGCGCGAGGCGCCATCTCAGCTCAGCCGGGTGGGCATGCCCATCTCCGAGTGTGGTCTGATAACCTCATGTTCGTTCCCGTGCAATTCTCCCGTCCGCACCGATGCGAATTTAATGTGTAAGTTGGGCCAACTGTGTTGAAACACTAGACACGGCACAGATGTTCAGGTAGTCAGATTGCATAGGCATTTGGGCCAACCACCTCAGGTAGAGATTCTTTTGATCGACCAAGCAGCTCTCATGGAGTCCCTCAACGATGTACAGCGTGAGGCTGTCTGTCACCAAAGCGGGTCGTTACTTCTGCTGGCTGGGGCGGGCAGTGGTAAAACCCGAGTGGTCACGACTCGAATCGCACGGCTCTTAGGCCACGGCGAGCGAGCCGAATCTATCCTGGCACTGACCTTTACAAATCGGGCGGCTAAGGAAATGCGTGAACGCGTCGGGCAGCTGCTCGGTTTGGTGGAGCAACCGCCGGTGTTGATCAGCACCTTTCATGCACTCGGCGCCCGCGTCTTGCGCCAGCATGCCGCCCATTTTGGGCGAACGCGATACTTCACCATTTACGATGAAGACGACCAGGTCTCCGTTTTAAGACAAGTCACGGAATCTCTCGGCTACAGCTATAAAGTCCCGCAATTGAAGACCATCGTTCGCGCTTTTGCTCGGGCCAAAAACGATGCGTTAAACGTCACCGATACCGTACCTCCAGCGGACTTCGTCGGTATCGACTGGGCGCGTGTTGGCACTGAGTATGAAGCTCGCTTGAAGCGAGCCGACGCCTTCGATTTCGGCGATTTAATTCTGCGAAGCGGCGACCTGTTTGCCGAGGTGCCTCGAGTCGCATCTATGTACCGTCGGCTTTGGAAATGGGTTTTAGTCGATGAGTTTCAAGATACCAATATCGCTCAGTATCGGTGGCTTAAGCTCATGGCACCCCCTGGCTCCAATTTGTTTGTGGTGGGCGATGATGACCAGTCCATTTACGGATGGCGAGGCGCCGAAGTAGACAATATCCTCAATTTTCCAGACCAGTATACCGATGCGCGCGTGGTGCGCCTTGAGCAGAATTATCGCAGTCAGCGGCATATCTTGGATGCAGCTAATAAAGTCATCGAACACAATCAGAATCGACTTGGCAAGTCGCTTTGGACCGAGCGAGAC
>JAYZEG010000053.1:0-28872 GCA_036337435.1 Myxococcota bacterium | reverse complement strand
TCGTTCACCATAGAGCGTAATATCCAGCACGAGGTTTCCGATAGCTGTCTCGACGAGAACGCTCTCATCACTGATCACGGCACGGTCTAGGCGACTTCCCTCCGTTGAGCCCACCAAAACTTGAATGTTGTCTGTGGCCAGAATCAGGCGACGTGACCAATGTTGTTCCAATTGATCAGATGCGATTCCATAGCTGAAACATTGAACATCGATATTTGGTAGCTGAGTGAATGAGAACAATGTGACTTTCAAGCCGCGATCGGCCGCTTTTTTGAGTGCAGGTCCAAGCCGTTCGGCTTCATGTCGCCACAAGGAACACACGATTGAATGGGTTGCCTGATCCACAAGTCGTATCGCCTCGGCGATCACCGAATCATAGCCGGTCACAGTCCACGTGACGGCGTCGATCTGAGTCTCAACAACTTGATTGACAGCGTCCTTGAATGAGCTGATATCCTGGCTGAAACGAGTCTCTAAATGAGCGACAAGACGTTCTGGGGGCATCGGAGCGTATCGGGCTGGCTTCCCAGGAATCGCATTGACCAGCCCCGACTGCTGAAGGCGTTTTAGAACACCATAAATAGCTGATCTGGGAACATCGCCTCGAGCGGCTAACTCGTATCCGGTTGCTGGATGCTGCTGCAACAAGGCGATATATGTGCGTGCATCACTCCCCGTGTATCCGAACCGTTTCATCACGGCCACGATACGGTCTTCTACTTGGTCTCCTAATGCCATGGTTCACGGGTACCGCACTGCGATAAATCTGTCGAGAGTTAATGTCTCAGCTCCAGATTTTTTTTGAACTCAATTTTTTTTCAAAAAAACGTAACTCATTCTTGAGTTACCAATCATCTTTTGGCAATGTTCTCGTGCCTCGCTCTTGAGGATTTTTTATTAAAGGAAAGAATGACCATGTCAAAGACAGTAGAGACAAAAAAGAAGACAGCCGCGAAGAAAGCAGCACCTAAGAAGACAGCCGCGAAGAAAGCTGCTCCCAAGAAGACAGCCGCGAAGAAAGCTGCTCCCAAGAAGACAGCCGCGAAGAAAGCTGCTCCCAAGAAGACAGCCGCGAAGAAAGCTGCACCCAAAAAAGCTAAGATCAGCGTGGGCTATGAAGAGATCGCGGTTGCAGCCTACCTGCGAGCCGAGTCGAATGGCTTTTCGGGCGACCCGATTCAGCATTGGTTGACGGCTGAAGAAGAGCTTCTAAAGAGCGCATAAGTTCCTTTAGACATTGGCTTAGACGGCCGCCAGGTGCATTTCGATTGTGAGCCACCGGCGGCTTCTCTGGCCACGCTTTTTCCAAAACCGTTAATTCCGCTCTTGCCGTAACGTCTTCCGATACCTATTCTGCTGCGGTATGTGGCTTAAGGTTCCAAAGATTAGTTCGACAGGGCTCCTGACTCTTTGTGGAGTCATGTGTTGCGTCTTTGGGAAAGCCCATGGAAGTCCATTCCTTGAGCGACTTCAATTAGACTCCGTGGATAAACCATTTGCGGCTCGTTCGTTGGGGGCCGGCACAGCGACCCCATATTTTCACCCCGCCCGCATTCCTCTCGACCGATTGCGTATGTCGGCAGCGATAGTCAGCCTTTATCAATCGCACTCAATTAAATTCGACGATCGGCCAGATGGCTATGATGTGGCTCATTCGGTCTATCGTTCACGAGCCGTGGATGATTATGACGGCTTGGACAGGGTAAAGCCTGTGGCAACAAGTGAGCTCCCGTATAACAGACGCCGGACAGATGCACTCGCGCAGCGGACGGAGACTCTCGTTCTCGGTTTGAGCGCGCCGATCGTCGTCGACTCGCTTGGCGTTGCCTTGGTTGCCACACTCCCTGTTGGCCTGCTTCAGACACAGCGACCGTTCTTTGTCGATGAGCGAAGTCAGTTTTTTGATGGACGTCTATATCCTGAGCTATACAGGGACAGGTTAGAGTCGAGTACGGTCGCACTGGCCGCGACTTATCGCCTTGGATCTTGGCTTAGTGTGGGCGGTGGAGTGAGCCTCGCTAATCATTCGAGAAGCGTGCCGCAAGTTTACGTGCCGGATGCAGGTGACCAAGAACGGACGTTAACCAACGCGCAGATCGAGGTGGTTCCAACGTTGGCTCCTTTCGGCTCGATTAATGTACACCCGTTTACGGGCTATCCGGTGACGTTCAGCATGACCGTCCATGGGCCATCAGAGAGCCGTCTGACCGGGCGGGGTCAGCTTCGGTTCTGGGAGTTTGATTACCCTGAGGGTCAGACCTTTCTTAACCAAAGGTTTGACCTCGTCTTTCTGTATCAACCACTCCGTGCTGGCATTGGACTGGACACGCTTGTGGACATCGGCGCGGGCACCCTTGCGATTTACGGTGACTTGGTTTGGTCGGATTGGTCCAGGTACAGGAATCGCCATGGGGAGTCTGCTGGGAATTGGTCTGATACGGTGGACATAAAAGGGGGTCTTGCATATGAGTTTGGAGCCAGCAGCTTGGGTCTTGGGGCGGCTTATTTCCCCACCCCTGTGCCAAGACAGGTAGGTCGGACCAACTATGTTGATTCAGCGAGAGTTGGGACGCAGCTGGGTTGGCAGCGACGTTTCAGGCTTGAACGCAGACGCATCAGCATCGGAATCGGGCTTCAGTATCAGCACCTCCTACAGAGGGGTCACAAAAAATCGCCCGATGCGCAAGATCCAATTTTAGACGAGTTTCCAGAGTCTCGAGATCTTCGGACAGGCAGACTGAACTCGGATAGTCTCGGTTTACAGACCAACAACCCAGGCTTCCCCGGTTATAGTCACCGAGGATACTTGATGACAGGCATGCTTCAATTGGGAATCGAACTATGAAAGTTGGGGATGTGGTGGTTGGTCGGTACTTATTGGTTGCTGTCATGGTGTCCTTGGCTGCGTGTGGTGCCAGTGAGTCCGGTAGCGGTCTGACGAGTTACGATGCACAGCTGCGCGATGGCCACGATATGGGCACGGCCGGTGATGGGGCTGTGGGAACTGCTGAATCCGTATTGAGCGTTTGGGAGCGGGTTCAGGTCATGTCGGGGTTCGCGGAGCTGCCTGCTTTTGGGCTCCAGGTGAGTGAAACAATTGGTTTCATGCGGACTGAATTGATCGAAACGTTGGACGGTGTGATCGCAAGAGATGAAACCTGCTATATCGAAATTTATCGACCGGATGTCTCAGAAGTCATTACTCGAATTCCAGCCGCATTTGTGAATTCAATCCCATTGATTGAGCGAGGCGTCGTTATGGAGGACGATGATGCTTTCGTTATTGGTGAGGCCATTGAGGTTCATGGCGTTCACCTGGTTCGGCCCCGAACTGAAGCTTTGCCGGACACAGCAGATGATCCAAGAGTGTTTGACCAAGATGGTGATGGCGAGCCGGGTGTCACGGTACAGATTGACGGTATTCTAGAAGGTGCAGTCCAATTGGTCCAAAGGGTTTTTACGCGCTTGGTTGGTCAGCGACGCGAGGACGTTATCGTCGGCGAGCTTAAGTGGCGTACTGAGGAGCGTGTCTTAGCTGCGACCAACGCCATCTTACTGATGCCGGTCAATAGCGAAATAAATCCGGACCCACTCCGAAGCTGGTTTGTCGCTCGCAGAATTGAGCCTTCAGTTGACTGTGCCGACATCAAGCGAAGGGCTCCAATGATTCTTGAATCTGCCAGGCGGGCTTTACCGTGACGGGTATCGTTTCAGAAAGTCGATAATTTCAGCTTTTGTTGGCGGGTTGCAGCCCGAGCGTTGGCAATTGAGTGCTGCCGCGGCATGCGCGAACTGAAGGAGCCTTGCCAGCGTTTCTTCCGTGAGTTTACTGGGGTGAATGGCTGCATCGCTTAGCCAACTCATCGCGGCCCCTTGGAAAGTGTCGCCGGCCCCGACGGTATCCTTGATTTCTCCTATTTGTGGTGGCTGCATCTGCAAGTGAAGGCCGGACTTAAGCCATGCATGGGTCGGTTTTGAACCGCTAGTCAGGATGGCGAGATCGATTTGATGTTGTTGCATCCAGGATGGAATCGTTTGCGCGGGGCTTTGGTCGGGTGCGAGGAGCTCGAAATCCTCATCGCTGAGCTTCAGTATATTGCATAGGCCGAGGGCTTGGGAAAAGCGGGCTCGGTGGTCATTTGGGTCATCTATCAGCCCGGTTCGGACGTTTGGATCGAGACCGATGGTCGCCCCCCGGCGTCTTGCTTCCTGGACCACCGCACGCCAACTGGCCCAGTCTGCATCCTGAGCGAGACATAATGACCCAAACTGGAGAAATCGGCAATCAGACGGTATCGCCTCGACGAGCTGCGCTGCCGACAAAGCTCTGTCTGCAGTGCGCCCACGATGGAAAGTATACCTCGGCTGACCCTCGGCATTCAGCTCGATGACCGCCATAGCCGTGGGTGCAGCCACGCACGGCGCAATGAGCTGGCTCACGGACTCTTCTGCAAGTATGCTAAGGGCACGCTGTCCGAAGCTGTCTGATGAGATTGGGCACATGAATCCCGATGTGCTGCCAGAACGTGCGGCAGCGATTGCGATATTCAGAGGTGAACCACCAATCAGACCTGTGATTTCATCGGTCACTGCGTCTAAGGACGGCTTGACAAAGAGGTCGACTAAATATTCGCCCAAAGAAACGAGCATAACACTCCGACTCCAGCGACCACCGCCAAAATGCGAATGGCGTCGAATGAAATGGTTCTAGAAAGTTTCGAGCTCAAAGGCATTTGGACTATCGACAAATTGCCCTTGGCTTGGCGCTTCAAGCTCAGTGAAGGAGGCATCGACTGGATCTATCCCCAAGGGCTCGGAGAGCAGAGCGCGAAGCCACTGTCGAACATCCCATCGGATAACGAGTGTTGAATCACTGGCTTGAATGTCAGCAATGCCTGCATAAAACTCAAACTCCTGGCTCGACGAAATGGTCAGCGTTGCGTCATCCTCTCCATTGGAATCGACCTCGAATGTTTCGATCGTCGCCTTCTTGGTTCGTGCAGCGGTCGGGGCTGGTTCCGCTGCAGTGGGTGCGGCCTCGGACGCCATGTCACTCTCGTCGTCGTCGCGGGCTGCCGTCGGGGCTGGCTCGAGCGTAGTGCCTTCGTCTTCGCCGTCGGCGGCCGTTGGCGCAGGCTCGCAATCGGTTTCTGGGTCGTCTCCACTGCCGTCCTGGCGTCCATCACTTGCCGCTGTCGGGGCGGGTTCACACTTTTCGTCGGCCGCGGTTGGGGCCGGTTCCATGTCCATTTTATTGCCGCTGGCGGCTGTCGGAGCTGGCTCCCGGAACGTCTCATTGATTTGCCATACTATCGGACCACTCAACATGCCCCCTAAGTCGAGTGAATGGCCGTTGTCTGACTGACGTACGCGCAGCAGAACCCGGTACGCGCCCGATTCACCCAGGATAAGTTCTCTGCTCGGCGTAATTGTTGTCTGCCCATTGGCATCGAGTTCAAAGAGAATGTCGACGGCGTCGCCGCCGAAAAAACGATTAGATTCCACCGGCAGCACATAAAGCTCGGCATCGAACTTAAGACTGGTTACGTTGAGTACGCTGAATACGTCAGTCACACCAGACACTTCAAGACTCGGTGTTAGAGTGAGCGCGGATGTGTGCGCCGCGCCTGGAATGTTTTTGGACCGTGAGTCAGATAAACTGGTCTGGTTATCTGAACCGCAAGCGCAGAGTAGGAGAAGGCTGGCTATCAGGGTTATCGATTTCATTCAGAATCCGTAAGCTGTTCTTTAAGCAACCCTAGGTCGATATTAGCATGAATGATTTGCGAAAGTCGCGGCCTTTTTATACCTAGACGTTTGGCTGCTCGGGTAATGTTACCTTTTTCCTTCCGCAATGCTGCGGAGATAGCCTCGAATTCGATGTGTTTTTTGAGCTCGGAGAGGCTGCCAGTCGTGTTGATCATCGTTTCTAACCAGTCTTCAAATTCGCTGCCCTCGCTTGGCCCGTGGGCAGCGACAGAGCTTTTGGCTGCCCCATCGTCCGTGTTTGAGTATGGTCCTGTGAAATGGACACTCTGGTTAGCAGACTCGGGCGAGTCAGTGACAGCGAGTGCCTCTGTGAGTGCCATTATGGCAGCTTCAGATGGGGCCGGTAAGATGTCTCCCAGCTGGCCCAACTCTCGCAAGGTGACGGTGCCTGTATCTGCGAATAATGTCGCACTCCTCACCACATTTTCTAACTCTCGGATGTTACCAGGCCAATCGTGTTGGAATAGGCTCGCGAGCGCGTTGTGATCAAAGTGGATCGTCGTGCCGTCGGGCGCAAGTTCGCGTCGGAGGAAATGTTGTACCAGCAAAGGGATATCCGTGGCACGGTCGCGAAGGGCAGGGACCTCAATGATGACGCCTCGAAGTCTGTAGTACAGGTCGGCGCGGAAGCTTCCTTCCTTGACCATTTTTTCCAAGTTGCGATGAGTGGCACAAATGACGCGAACATCGACAGAGATGGTTTCTTGGCCGCCGACGCGTTCGAAAGCACCTTCCTGGAGTACACGCAGTAGGGCGACCTGGGTATTGGCTGAAATATCTCCAATTTCATCGAGAAATAGAGTGCCACCATGAGCGAGTTCGAACCGCCCCTTCTTTGTATTAACGGCTCCGGTAAATGCACCCTTTTCATGTCCGAACAATTCGCTGAGTAGCAAGGATTCTACGAAAGCTGCGCAGTTGACTTTGATGAAGGGTCCATCACGACGTTGGGAGTGTGCGTGAAGCGCGCAAGCCACCAACTCTTTACCGGTTCCACTCTCCCCCCTAACGAGAACCATACTGTCACTGCCGGAAACACGATCCAGTGCCTTAAAGACCGGGAACAGGGCTGGAGACCGACCGATGATATGAGGATATCGGTCGAGCCAGGCTGACCGATATTCCCCAGGCGGTTGTCGCCGGGCCGAACCGTGTTCAAGTGCCTTGTCAGCCGCCGGTTGCGGCATGCCGGCACGGAGTAATCTTAGGCTGTCTCGAACCGCTTTGCGAACGGGGGCCTCTCTGTAAATTTTTCTCAGCTCCGATGGCAATTCGGCAGCCACACGTTCGATGACCTCCAGCGCGCGGCTCATGAGAGTTCGTGCCGCTTCAGTATCGTTGGTTGACCAGTACGCCGTTGCAAGGCGATACCTTGCTTGCCATACCGCCTCCCTGTCTTCACCCTCCACAGCACCGCTGACTGCTGCCTCGAGTTCTATGATCGCCTTTGGGACTTCACCTTGGGCTGCGTAAATAGCGCCTTGGGTCATCCGTAGGCGAACCGCCAAGGATTCGGATGTGAGGGAGGGCAGGGCGAGGGCCCGATCGATGAGCGACTGAGCGGACTCGAGCCGCTCGAGTTCGAGATCAAGTTCAGCATGAGCCCAAAGGAGAGACCCTAATCGTTGGTTGGTTTGTTCTCCACGGTCGATTTGAGCAATCGCATCACGATAGAGCTGGCCGGCCTTTTCAGGTTGACCCAATGCCCGAGAGATATCTCCTGCCAGCATGAGCTGTTGATTCTCGAGAAAGCGTAGGTTGTTGGCTTGTATATACTCGTTGGCAATGTCAGCGAGCCTGTGCGCTCTATCGATGTCACCAACCATGAGATACAAGTCTGCGAGGTTGAGCGCAGACGTCGTGAGCTGAAGGCGTCGACCCATGCGACGCGATGCAACGGTTGATTGGTGGTAGAACAGCAACGCATTTCGGAACGCTTGTTGACGATGATAGAGTACAGCCAAGTTTTCGAGAGCGATCGAAAGATTGGCTAGATCGCCATTGAGCTGGGCTAGATGCCTCGCCTTTTCGAAATGGTCTAATGCATTGTCGGGGTCACCCTGCTGGAGTTGAACAACGCCCAGATTGATGAGTGCTTTTGCTTGCTGGCTCTGCAGGTCCGACGTTTCCGCAAGCCTCAAGTTTAGTTGAAACAGGCACTTGGCAGATTCAAACTCCTCCCGAAAGAGATATACTTTACCGAGTGTGTTTCTTAGACCTAAAGCCGCGTCAGAGACTAGATTCATCAGGGATGGTTTGTTCTGATTTTGACAGAGAGCCTCAGCCGCTTTTAAGTCTCCGCGCCGGTAGGCAGCATCGGCACCGAGATCGAGCAGGACGAGCTCTTGGTCTGGCCCGGGGTTGGTCGCCATCGACTCAGTGGCCAATTTCTCAGCTTCAGCGTAGAGCCCCTGGACATTCAGAAGCCTGATTGTTCGCGCATCGATCTCACAGGCGTCGCCAGGCCTTCGGCTCTTCAATAAAGTCAAATACGCTCGCCCTTTTTTTGGGTTGTCGACTTGAGCATATAGGTTAGCCAGGCGATCGATCAGGTCTGTCTCCAGGTCGCCATCAGTTACGCCGATGACTTGCTCCAGCAGCTCGACCGCGCGCTCCAGAGCGAGGGCTGCTTCAAGGCGATGGGAGGCGGCGATTGCGTAGGGCACGGCATCAGCCGGCAATCCAGCGGCTAAGTAATGGTTTGCAACCATTTCGGGCTCTGATTCGAGTTGGGCTGCGTATAAGTCCGCTACCCGCTGATGGAGTGTTTTCTGAGTCGCAAGCGGAATTCCGTTGTACCAGCTTTCGGAGGCACCGTGGTTCGAAAATCTAAAAGACGGCCGGCCATTGACCAAATCACGTCTCAGAACGCCCTCACGAGTCAGGTGTTCCAGGAGAACCTTTAGGCGACTCACTTTTGGCGCGAGAATTTCTAACTGCCGTTGGGAGCATGGCTTATCCACAACAGCGAGAATATCCAAAAGCCGCGATTGGTCCTCAGAGAACGCGGGCGGGGCTGAACCCACGTGTTGTAGTTTTGGATTGCAGGCGTGCTGAATCATTGAGATCAGTTTTTGTGGAACCCCTTTTGAAGCCTCAACCAGCTTATCTACAACCTCATCTGCTACGAGGAATTCTTTGACCCCGGCCCTCGATAAACCCGCGAGGGATATGTGCTCGATGGCATTGGTTTCAGCAGCCAGTTGTACTAATGACTGAGTGCCACTGGTTTCTCTGAATGATGTGATCACGAGACCACGGAAATTATCGCTCTCGTAAGCCTTCACGGCGCGCTCTGTTGGCGTCCATTCAAAAGCGGGATCTGTCAGTAGGTTTTCAAACAGGTATCGAATGATAGTAATGGTTGTTTGGTCGGCCCAATGCAGATCCCGGATGATAATGACGGGTATCGCTGGCGTGACAACGTCAAGCAGCGCCCTCCGCACAGTTTCTCTGAGATATAGCCCATCGCCAATAGACCGTGCCGCGGTCACCTGTTTGCCGGTTCGCAGCCCTGCCAAAACGTCGATAGCTGATTCGAGTGGCGTCGGGTCTCCACCAGCATCCACGATCAGTTGAGCCCCCCTCGCAAAAAGCTCGATGAACACACCATTGGGTCTGTCATCCTTAGGCGTGCATTCGCATTCTAGAATGGCATGGCCATGCTGCCGGACTTCACGCTTTAAACTGTCGACCAGTTTGGATTTGCCAATACCAGCCGAACCGGAGATCATAATGGCCGCACCACGTTGCTGGCCAGAATTAAGCCGCTCAAGAGTTTTGTTGATGAGCTCGCGCTCTTTAAATCGACCAGCCAGCCCGTTGTTGGCATCTGTGTTTCTGTGCTGTTTCATAGACGTCCGAGTGCGGCGGTGTTAAACACGAAGCAAGGAGCGAACCTTTGCTTGTTGTTTCTTTATTGGTAACCCAGGGGAGGTGACTTTAGCAATGTTTTGGCTTGTCGCCCTTGCTTTAGGCGCATTTTTAATCGTCCCTCTTGCTGTGGTTAGTCTCGAGACTTTTGGGCATCAGTCCGGCTCTCGAGATGTTGGTTTTTGGACGTGGGCCCGTCTCGTCGGCGGAACGTGCCATGTGACTTGGGGCCGCGGCGCGTCGCCTATCGTGCGTTTTGAATTGCCAGACGGCGAAGCAAGAGGTCGGGCGACTCGGGGCGCTGGTTGGCGGCGTTGGCGAGTCGAACTTCGGGCTTATCAAAGCAAAGATTTTGGCTTTGCAGCCCGTCTCTGCTGTCCGCCGCAGCCGCACCTTCGATGGCGCACGCCGGGCCTTCGGCCGGTTGAGCTGTTTGCTGAAGATCCGGAATACTTGAGGGATTACAGCATCGAGACGACCGATGAAAATCTGCTGCGATGGCTGCTGAGGCATAAGCCGACTCGCGAGGCATTGCAGCATCTACAAGCGAACTGTGGTGCTGATAGCATTGAAGTCGTTCTGGCCAATTCGCAGATTTTGCTGCGCGCCGATACGCCCCGCAACTGGAAGGTCGGAGCAGCCGTGCAACATATTGGACCCTCCCTCGTTGATGCACTCCGGCGGCTGTCCCTCAATTTAGCGGACTTGGCCACGGCCATGAAGAAAGCAGGGGAGGTCGCCCGCGCGGTAGATGAATGTCCGGTTTGCTCTTATCGTATCGAAGGCGAGCCTCACAAATGCTCTGCCTGTAACGTGTATACGCATCGAGGGTGCACCGAGTTGATAGGCGGCTGTCCAATCATGGACTGCTGCAACGCGGCAGACGAGCTCAGTCACATTCTTACGTCAGCGAGCCCAGAGGTGAGGCGTGCCTAGGTGCGGCATCCCAATCTGGCTCGCGATCTCATGGATTTTGGGATTCGTAGCCTGCGGTGACACTCGAATGGACGGTGACGTTTATGGGAGTTTGGCGATACCCGATTGTGAGGACGGGTCTGTTAAGGATTTCACCTGCTCCGATTCGGTCGCGATTGAAGACTGTCAGGCGTTTCGACTCGATGTGACTTTTGTGGCCATGCAGGCATATCCAGATCACAGTGCAACAATTCGTCTGCAAAAAGGTGGAACGGATTTCGCTTTGACCGATGGGGTCCTCTTTCAGATCAGAGACACTCGGTTGTTGCGTGGTCGGCTGGGGGAGCCTTTGCCGGTCGGACAAGATGAAAATATCCGCGGTGCCCTCGGCCTGTTTGACACCTGCGCGGGCTCGACCCAGAATTTTGAACTGACAGGACAGATTCTTTTCGACAGATTTGGTGTATCAAAAGGGACTCGTGTCACTGGCCGGATTATCGGGGTTGAGATACGAGATGGGCGCGGAGACGGTGCTGGTACGGTCCTGGGCTTCATCCAAGGCCGTTTTGATTTTGATGTAAGACTGGGGCCCCCCTATCAACGTTTCCAAGAATAGAGTCTCTATTGGTGCGGTTTTCTCCGTTGATGTCCTGAGGCCTGCCATCGGAGGCGATGTCATCGGCCGATTGCCTGATGGCCGCATTGTCTTTGTCCGAGGTGCCGCACCGAGCGACCGAATTGCTGTTGAAATTACCGAAGTGAAGAAGAGGTTCGCGAAGGGTAAAATCATCAAGCGGACGCCTGGGGATAGCGCCGTGGAGCCCTTTTGTACCGCTTTCGAAGAGTGCGGAGGCTGTCCCTGGCAGGCTATCCCAATCGCGACTCAGCATGTGAGTTTAGAGGCCGAGTTGGCTCGTAGAGTTGATCGGTTACAGCGATACGGCAAAATGGATGTTGCCATGGGGCCCATCAAGCGTTTCTCGAATCGAGCGTGGCGGTCGACAGCACGGGTTCATTGTCGGGACGGGGTGGTTGGCTTTATGGGTTATAAAAGTCATCGAGTCATTGGGCTCGAGACGTGCCCAGTTCTTACGCCGATGGTTGATAGGCTTTTTGGAGCCCTCAAGTCTTGTGTTGAGTCCCTTTCGGTTCGGACGCCTTTTGTCGCGCGGTTGACGGCCTCCTTGGGTAAGGACAGTGGAACCGTTGCCATCGATTCGAAGGTGTCGGACAAGGCCTTGGTTATTTTGGCCGAGGCGCTGTTTCAGATCGGTCATGTTCATGGAGTCCACCTGGGCATGCCAAATCGAGTTGTCGAGTTAGGCGAATGCAGCAACATGATGGATCCAGGCCTGGCGGTTTATCCTGCTCATGGATTCGTCCAGGCTCATCAGCAGGGGAATCGAGAGCTGGTTGACCATGTGGTGGGTTTGATCGGGCCCGACGCGGCTGTGCTGGAACTTTTTTGTGGGGCGGGGAATTTCACATTTCGCCTCCTGGAACAAGGGTGCCGGGTGCACGCAATCGAGTTAGATGCGTCGTCTGTCGAGCGGCTTAAGCAACGCGCTGCACAGTTGGGCTTTGCTGATCAGCTGTCCGCGCGGGTGGGTAACGCCGATACGTTAGGGGAGAGTCTCTCCGCAGATGTACTTTTGGTCGACCCCCCGAGGACAGGATTCAAAAATATTGGGGCGGCGGCTCAGGCAGCGGGGGCTCGACTTTTAGTCTACGTTTCGTGCGACTTGAATACACTTTTTCGAGATCTTGAGAATCTGGTGATCGAAGGATGGCGTCTGGAGAGTCTTGACGGATTCGATCTTTTTCCGCACACCGGTCATCTTGAAACGGTTGCTGTTCTCGTAAGGTCTTCGGCGTAATCTTGGTGGGCATGAGATGACTTTAGGGCGTGTTGCCAAGCGAGAAGTTGCTTCTGAATCGCTGGGACTGCTTTTGGGGGCATCTTTGGCGATTGGATTTTTAGTTCTGGCACCACCAATGGGTGGGTCAAGAGCGTGGTGGGCACTGGCGTACAGCCTGATTCTGCCAGCTTTGGTTGCAGGTAGAGGTGACCGTCGTATCAATGAAGGTTGGCTATTGGTCGCGGCGTCGTACCCGGGCCTGAGACGCATTAGACTGTTAGATTGGATGTTCAATAGTATCCATTGTTTCGTCTATGCCGCAGTTGTCAGTCCATTTGCTCTCGAGGGTTTCTTGTGTTCACTGGCATGGAGTCTCTTGGTTGTGAGCAGCTTTGAGCTTTGCGAATATCGGTTTTTTCACCCAGCGTTGGCATGGATTCGGTTCTCGGCCCTCATGGCAATGTTCGTTCTTGCACCATTAATCATTGGCTTTTGGTTCAACAGTACGTCGATGACACCGTATGTTGCTTCGTACAGTGCAGCCGTACATCCCGCTCTGTGTTTGATGACAGCCTGGTCTCTTCCCCATCTTCAGGATGTGGTGGTCTACAAAGGGACACTTTGGAGCGGTTCTTGGGTGATGCCGATCTCTTGGCGTTTTGGCGCCGGAATTTATTTTGTGCTTGCTGTTGTTTCGGTTGGATGGTTTGTACTAAAGCCTATTAATCCGGCAGTAAAAAAGAGGATAGACACATGAATGGTCTGAAGAAGATGCTGGTCGCTGGCATGGTCGTCTGCATGTCTGCAACGGCGTTTGCAGAGACCCCTGGAGGGTTGTCGCCTGAACTTGTTTCGAAAGCAAAGAAGGCGGTCGACCGCGGCGTGCGAGTCTTGAGGGGGAAACAGTCAGATGATGGCTCCTACGGCGGGCATGTTGGCATGACGGCGATGACTTTGGTCGCGTTTGCTGAGAGTCACCGAAAATATCGTTATGATGACGGGCCGTTTATACGGCTTGCCGCAGACTGGGTTGCAAAGCAGGCACGCACGGATGGTGCCATCACGGGGGATGCGACGCCAACGTACAATACTGCGCTGGCGATCACAGCCCTAAATGCGGTCGACAAAGTGCGTTTCGCGAAGCAGGTCAAGGCGGGCCAGGATTTTCTTGTTCGGTTTCAAAGCGATGAGGATAGAAAGTATCGCGAAAGCGATAAATTCTATGGAGGGATCGGTTATGGGGGTGACGAAAGGCCTGACTTGTCCAATCTTCAATACGCGTTGGAGGCACTACAGAAGACAGATTATGATCCCGATAGCGACGTCTGGGCGAAGGCCCAAAAGTTTGTTACGCGATGCCAGAATCGCAGTGAGTCCAATGATCAGCCTTGGGCCGGCAACGATGGCGGCTTCGTCTACGCGCCTCAGGTCGACAACCCGGCTGGCGGCACTAATAGCTACGGAGCACTCACCTTCGCAGGGCTCAAGAGCCTCATTTTAACAAGAGCCAAAAAGGACGACCCTCGTGTTCTCGCTGTTTGGGAGTGGATCAGAAAAAACTACGACTTCACCATTCATCCGGGAATGGAGACGACGAGCTACTACTACTATTTACAGACGGCGGCTGAAGCATTGCACACGTACGGGCGGGCTGCGGTGCCAGACGAGAAGGGGCGGGATCGAATTTGGTCGAAAGATCTCATAAAACGAATGCTCTTTCTTCAAAAGAAAGACGGGTCATGGGTCAATAGCAACAAGCGCTATTGGGAGGGGAACCCGATTCTCGTAACTGCACGTGCAGTCATTACCTTGAATCGTGCCCTCGCGTCTCAGTCCAGTCCGAAATAGGTGTAGCTGCGTCGTGTTGCTTTGGCTTGCCCTGATGGCTTTTCCCAGTGCCGATTCGACCGAAATTACTCCAGGCTTCGATTTTATCAAGATCGGAAATTCGTCGGCATCACCAATCTCCATTGGATTTAAGACGCCAGACCTCGTCGCCGCTGATTATCAATTAGGTGGTCTTCAGTCGGCAGACGCATGGACACAATGTGCCAAAAAGTTGAAAAAAGATGGGACTCGCCTTTCCCTATTCGGCCATTCAGCCGATGACGCTCAACCCGATGCGGCGCGCGACGACAGTGCCGACGGGGCGGCCCTGGTTTACGTCGCAGACACGCTTGATCACCGAACGGACGTCGGGCGCATTTTAAAGAAGGCCGAAGGGGATTGGCGTTCTATCCCGTTTGACTTAAGAGGCTATCCAGCTGTTTTCAGCGTTCTTCAATCGGCCTCCATTGTTTTGTTGACCGGTATTCAGTGGGCCGGGTTGTCCGACGAGCAAAAGCGGGTGACCAAATTGGCGATTGCTGGCGGTCTCAATCTTGTTGTTACTGCCCCCTTTTCCCAAGAGGCAGCGGAGAGTCTGCGACGGTCCTTTGGTGTTACGTTCGAAGGAAGGGTAAGACCGGAAACGGTCGATCTGGGTCAAGGGCGAGTGGAACTGAGCCACTACGCGCTTAATTTGAAGTCCTTTGATGGTTCGCTTTTGCAGGCCAAGAAACGAGTTGTGGCGGCGTACAAGGCCATTGGGCTTGGCCAGTTAAGGCTTGTCGGGCTTCCGTTGCAGCCCCTCGCGGGAAGCCAGCTGGCCGCGGCCATCCTTGAGTCAGAGCGTGCAGCGGTTCGCATGGCAGAAGAATGGCTGGTCAACAACCATTCGATTGAAACGGAAAGGCGAAATCCGCTTGGCCTATGGCCTTGGTTTGCCGTCCTCGGATTGGGCGTGTTTGCTATCCTGGCTCGCAGGCGGTTGGTGATCTTCTCTGTCGGGGTGTGTATTTGGGCTGCGGTGTCCCTTTGCCTTCCTTCGACCGATGATGTCCTCATTGGTGACGCGGCAACCTCGATTATCGTTTCGGCGGACGATACACAGCAAATCGCATTAACGAGAGTATCGAGTGTCTCGATTCGTGGCGGCGATTCAGTTGTTGATTATTCGGGCGGTCACTCCAGTCTAATCAGTGCCAGGGGAGCTCAAATATGCCTTTTGGGCTTGGCCGACACACGCATCTGGTTTGTTAAGTCGAACGCGTCCGCGCGCCAAACTTTCACGATTGCTCACTCGGTTCCAGCTGCCGAATATGGAGAAGATAGGCTTGAGACCATCGACGGACAGGTGGGCACACCGTTTGAAGGTGCTATCATCCGACGTGTCCGCAAGGCAGTGCCTTTACCACTCAAGATGCCGATTAAAGATCATCGAGTTGTTGCCCTGCAGCGCACGCTGAATCCATGAGGCCTAGGGTGCTTGTTTCATGTTCTCGGTTCGATTAGGTTACGAAGACTGCTGTTAGGAGAACGCCGTTGCAGAGACTTATCACACGGCCAACTGCCGCCATGCGCCTGGCGCGTACAATCGCGTCTGATATCTTGATTTACAATCCGGGTTTAGTGGCCGAAGGCCTCGCGAACGACACTGTATTTGAGGTTCTGGCGGAGCAGATCGAGGAAGGGCGAAGGCACTTTTCGACTCGCGTCTCTCCGGATGTTGCTAAACAACACGATTTTTTAGGGCGTGCTCTGGTCGATGTGTTGCTATATCGCGCCCTTACAGCAGCCCAAGAAAATGGGTGACCTGGAGGATGTCAGTCCAGGAGGTTCGTCTTGTAGCCGACACTCGAGATCAGGGTAAGCGGCTCGATAAATTTCTCGCTGAGGCGATCCCTGACCGGAGTCGGACACGCTTGGCTGCGCTCATCGTGTCGGGGAACGTCCGTGTGAACGGAGCATGCGCCCGGGCGAAGTATCGATTAGTATCCGGAGATGTGGTCGAGGTTGGTGTCCCGGATGCCCCCGCTGTTGATTTAATGCCACAGCCAATGGGCCTTGACATTGTTTATGAGGACCGTTGGCTGGTCGTGGTCGACAAGCCAGCGGGCTTGGTCGTGCATCCAGGTGCAGGGAACCCGGATGGCACCTTGATCAACGGCTTGATTCATCAATACACGCGGCTTTCTCCCATAGGGCTGCCCGACAGGCCCGGTGTTGTCCACAGGATAGATAAGGGGACATCCGGCCTGCTGGTGTTCGCATTGGATGAGGCCGCTCATTATGGTTTGAGTACACAGTTTGCAGAACATAGTGTCGAGCGTGTCTATACAGCCTTAATCTGGGACAAAGGCTTGGCTGCTGAAGGCCGACTGAAAACCTTTTATGGGCGTCATGATCGCGACCGGCGAAAGTTTACGTCTCGTGTTCAGGGGGGCAAGCAAGCCGTAACTGACTGGATTATCGAGGAGCGTTTGGGCCCCTGTTCAAAGGTGAGCGTTCGTTTGGAAACAGGTCGGACACATCAAATTCGGGTGCACTTTAGCGAATATGGGTTTCCCTTGGTTGGCGACCAAACATATGGAATTAGACGACGCGTCGACCAGGTGAGTGCCTTGCGCATCCTGGGATTTGAACTTGGTCTTCAGCGTCAAGCCCTTCACGCGGGACGACTTGGGTTTCAGCATCCTGTGACGGGTGAGCATTTATCTTTCGAGAGTCCTTTGCCAGCCGATCTAAGCGAGGTGATCGATGCGCTTCGTCAAAATTAATCTTTCTGCTGCTGCAGCTGTCATTTTGACGGCCGCCATTCTGCCACTTCAGGCAAAGCCGGTCGATGCGGATCGTCAATTGAAGAAGGCGGTCGATTCATACCGCAGTGGGCAGGCAGAAGCCCTGACCCTATTAGCACGCGCGCCAGTTCAAAATCCGGAGGTTCGGCATGCGCTCGATCTTCTTCGCGCATCCATGTACGTCGAGTCAAAACAGGCACCGCGAGGGCGATTGCTTGCGGAAAAAGTACTCAGCAAAAGCGAGTTGTGGGAATGGCCCGCAAAATGGGTGCTTGCCCAAGCCCTTGCGGACTTAGATTGCCCGAAAGCGCTCGAACTCATGACGTCTAACAAGCGGCTCACGCGCTGGAGTGGCCGGCTGCAATACCGGCAGTTTTTGGCGAAATTAAACGGGGTCTGCGGCAAACAAGAGAGTTCGGGCTCTCAAGAATTAAGCGTCGGCCGGACAAAAAGTGATGCGGACGTCTTAGCCGATGCGAGTGAACTGGTTGGGATCATGGAGTATGGACAGGCCGTTGAGTTATTGAGCGGCCGCTTGGATGGGGGCGGCGGCCTAGAAGTCCGCTTGAACCGCGCAAAAATCCGTTACAAGTTCGTGCGACGTCAAACGGATGCTGCGCTTGCGGATTTTGAGATCATTTGTCGTTCCAATGAGCCAATAGCGGATGAAGGATGCTACCGGTCTGCCAAGGCTTTGGGCCGTCTCGGCCGCGTTGCCGAGTCCGTTGCGGCGTATGATGCTTACCTGTCGCGCTTCCCCGCGGGGCAGTTTGTGGCCGATGCGGAGTTCTTTAAAGCGTTTTTGCTCTATGAACACGAGCGGTTTAATCAAGCACTGCATGGGTTCTTGGCGATTAAAGGGCCAGCTTGGTCAAGGCAGGCTTCGTGGTATTCGGCCTGGTGCCGCTATTTAATGGGAGACAAAGTAGCAGCAGCGGGGGGCTTTGACGTTTACGAGCGTCTGAAAGGTCTTAAACGTGATGACCGGCGGCGTGCGTCATACTGGCGGATTCAGGCGTTGAGGTCATTTGATGAGGGTGCTGCGGCAAGCCTTGCCCGAGTGCTTTTAGATGATGGACGATTGGATTGGTATGGTCTTCTACTTCATCGTCAAGGGTATCGGCCGACGTCTGGGCGAACATCGGGGAGGGCTCGGACACCCGAGCGTCGAATCGGCAGTGGAGCTCGAAAGCAAATTGCATTTGTAAAACGACTTGCTGCGATTGGTCTACGTGATTTTGCTCGGCAGGCGATGATTCACTTCGGCGCGCGTATGCGGGCGAGCGGACTCGGCCGCGAGCTGGGGGCTGCAGCTTTGGGGGCCGGCGCCTATGATTTGGCGATCAAGGAGACGCTGAGAGGAGGAACGCAATTTCTGAGGGGGGTACCAAATCCAGAAAGTATACGCCTGTGGCAGCAGGCCTATCCGAGAGGGTATGCCGACCTGGTGTCCAAGGAAGGCATGCGCAACGGGGTTGACGAAGCCCTTCTCTACAGTTTCATACGGAAGGAGTCCTTGTTTGAGGAAAAGGCCATTAGTCATGCTAATGCTCTTGGCTTGATGCAGCTTTTGCCCAGAACCGGCCAGCTTGTCATGGCCTCCAAGGCGTTTCTCAGGGATGGCCTACCATCCATTCAGAGTCAGGGTTGGACTGGGGGACATTTATTGTCTCCAGCGATCAACGTGAGGCTTGGTGCTTGGTATATATCGGCGATTCAGCACCGATTTCGGAGCCAAGTGTCTTTGGTTGCTGCGGCCTACAATGCGGGTCCAAAGGCTGTCCTTCAGTGGATAGGGGCGCAGGAGAAGGCCCCGTTGGACGAGTTTGTGGAACGGATCCCCTTTAAGGAGGCCAGAAATTACGTCAAGCGCATGTATCGTAATTACGCGACCTATTCGCTTCTATATGGAAACAAAACGCTAGATGAATTCACAGGCACCATGCCCTTAATGCTCGACTTAAGAGCACGGCCGGGCGTCAGTTTCTAAGGTGTATTGAGAGACCAATCGTAAGGTAGGTACTGAATCGTTGGAGTGGTCTCTAAAACTTTTTTCTTAGCTGGGTCTTCAACAAATGGTGCGAGATAGGCAGCCGCCCCGCCCGCACTGACGAAATCGACCTTGTACCATTCAAAAAGCTTCGATAACTGAATTCGCCTTTCTTTCACACTGATCTGATTTCGAGTGTCGTCGTTAGCAAAACGTCGGAAGACGGTGTCCAACTGCTGATCTAGGCCGGCCTCCGTAAATGCAAAAGGGGCGAGGGGGGGGCAGGATCGGCTGGCGCAATTAAGTGCTGCATGAATTCGAGGGTCATTAAACGTCGGGCGAATAATTGTATTCTCTATGTCATCTAGCGTGACATCCTGTCCCGCTACCTTGTGTTTGGTCACCTTGAAAAAACCAAAGTTAGGAACCACATCTGAAACACTTTTGATGTTGGGCCAAAAGTGAAGCACTGACCTTAAAGTTAACGCATTATAAGCGTTGATGTAAAACGCCAGCCTGGCGTCTTTAGACGGCATCTTATCAAGGTCTGCGTGAGCGACCCATTTAAGGTAGTGGGCCAAATCCTTATTGTCGACGAGGATGGCGTAGTCCACGCCATCATTTTTGACGGCCTGTTTCAGAATGCTCTCATAAGCCTGATGGGGATGAGCGTCGGCTCCTTTTGGGCTCCCAGCGCAACCGTGTCCGAACAGGCCTGTGCAAAGCACCGCTGAAGACAAAAAAACTGTGGCCAGCGTGTCACGCATCAAGCACTCCCTTTGGTTGGTGATGGATATGTCTGGGAGAGCACTGCTCCCAGCTGTTCCAAAGTCGCCACGATGGCCGATTGAACCTCTGCGGCGGCATAAGGCCCGTTAAGTGCCACAACGAACTGTAATCGGTTACTCAAGCGTCTTGCGATAATTGCATTCCGTGTGCCCTGGATTGTAATTTGCTGTGTTTCCGCATGGCCTGATAGCCGTTCCGAGACTCCAAGCCGACGCAGAGCGATCCCTCCAAAAGCCGCACAATAGCCGATTGTGCCGGCGCCTTCCTCGGGGACAGTTCGCAGTGGGTTTCCGTCTAGGTCAGCAATCGCAACGGCTTCAATGGAGTCGAATTCGGCATGAAGCCGTCTTAAGTACGAAGACAATTCGATCATCGGATCGTCCCAAGGCCGTCAATCATGCTATACAGAATGCCTAGAAAGTGTTGTGGCGCAAAGCTAAAACTCAATCGTCCTTGGATCTTGCAGCACAAGGCGAACTTGCGATGCGTCGTAGACAAGCATCTAGACATCATGTTTGATTGCTGTTCGCACGTCTGGCGACGTCCACATGAGGTTTAAACCATGAGTGCAGAGAGATTACAGAAGTTAATTGCACAAGCGGGGATAACATCCCGGCGGAATGCTGAAAAGCTGATTACAGATGGCCGCGTTCGGCTTAACGGGCGTATTGTCACGCAGTTAGGCGCGAAGGCCGACCTCCGACAAGACAAAGTTGAGGTGGATGGCAAGCGGCTCCTTTTGCCGAGGGCTTGGACGTATATCGTCATGAATAAGCCTGCTGGCACCGTCACCACAGCGAAGGATGAGTTTGATCGGAAGACCGTGCTTGAGGTTATCAAGGGCGTGTCAGCGCGAATTTACCCTGTCGGTCGGCTTGACCTCGATACTGAAGGGGTGCTTTTGGTCACGAATGATGGAGAAATGGCGGCCGCACTGACCCATCCGAGCAGCCGTATTGAGAAGGTGTATCGATGCAAAGTCCGAGGAACCCCAAACGATGAGGCTTTAGATAGGCTCACGCGTGGCGTTGTCCTCGAAGATGGTTTTGCACAAGCAACGAGCGCAAAACGGATGCCTTCGCGGGTGGCCATGGAGAAAAACTCATGGATTGAGATTGCTGTTACGGAGGGGCGGAATCACTTGATAAAGAGAATGTGTGAAGCCGTCGGTCACTCAGTTCTAAGGCTGCAAAGGCGCAGCTTCGCAGGCCTTGGTTGCAAAGATCTGAAGCCGGGCGAGTGGCGGCACCTCAAGCAAGATGAGCTAAAGAAAATGAAGGCTGTGACGCGGACGGCGAAGCGGAGGCGTGGCTCGGGTGCAAATCAGTCGACGTAGAGGTTGCCTAGAACCAGACGCGGATCAGGAAAGACGACGAGAGCGGCGGCGTGCTGTCGGGCACTGACGACGCCAGGAAGATCATGCGTGGCGGGTGCGAGACGACTCAATTGAAAGTGT
This sequence comes from Myxococcota bacterium, assembly GCA_036337435.1. GTDB lineage: Bacteria > Myxococcota_A > Bradymonadia > UBA7976 > UBA1532 > UBA1532. Next base: position 7,602 of record JAYZEG010000053.1, on the reverse strand, counting down.
AGATGCGGATTCCAGCCGCCATTTTCGGATTTTTCGCCGATATGGCCGATGATATCACCGGCTTCGATTGGTTGCCCAACAACCAGGTTGGCCAGACTTTCGCGTGAGAGATGTCCGTGGAGTGCATAGACAACTTGACTCAAGAAATTGTGCTTGGTCACAATTGTGGGGCCGTAATCCTGATGAGCACGATTGTCTCCGAAACGATAGATGGTTCCTTTGTAAAATGCCCGGACCGCGACTCCCACTGGCGCTGCGATGTCGATACCCATGTGGATATTGCGGACCTCGCCCACGGCATATTGTGGGGCGTTGTACATTGTCGGTCGGCGTTCATTGTAGCGACCAATGCCATATGTTGAGGAACGCATTCGGTCCGGGTCGTAGCCGTCCGTGAAATCATAGACGTCATAGTGGTCTGGCAGCTGGATTACAGGATGAAACGTCAGTCCTGTGGTGACCAGGGGCGGCATGGCGATTGGTTGGTTCAGGTCCATATGGTGTCGTTTACCACAAACTTACAAATATGCCTTCCTTACTTGGTCCGACGGCATATTTCTGCTCTACTGAAGAGAATAGATCGAAGGCGAGGTGTCCAAATGGGGAACATGGACCCGAAGACAGACCGAAACGAGGCGCGCTTAGTTGAGCTGGAAATCCGCTTTACCCATCAGCAGGCTCTACTTGATGAGTTAAGCGATTTGATTCGGTCCCAAGCGTCGGACATTGTTCGTCTGAAGGACGAGATTGTCCGACTCCGCGACAGCATTCGGCCGGAAGAGGACGAGCAACGTCCGCCGCCCCATTACTGAGCTGATGAAGGGGGCTGCGCGTGAAACTATATGATTTCCAGGTCCGCTCCATTTCTGGGCATGACGTATCGTTGCGAGCCTATAAGGGACGAGTCGTTCTGATTGTTAATGTCGCCAGTCGGTGTGGATATACCCCCCAATATCAGCAGCTTGAGGCCTTGGAGCGACGTTATGGAGACGCGGGGCTGAGTGTCCTCGGTTTTCCGTGTAATCAGTTTGGTGGCCAGGAGCCAGGAACTGAGGCACAGATTGAACAGTTTTGCCGACTCAAATACGACATCACTTTTGCTATGTTCGCCAAGATCCGTGTCAACGGACGGGGGGCTGATCCGCTTTACAAGTGGCTCAAGGACCAAGCACCTGGACTCATGGGCAGCCGTTCGATCAAATGGAACTTTACTAAGTTTCTTGTCCATCGAGATGGCAAGACGGTCACCCGCTTTGGCACACGAATCAAACCTCGAGCGATCGAAGCGCCGATTGTCAAAGCACTGGCTGAATGAGCTGGCTGCTTATTTGGGAAACGGGATGCCAATCGAGCCCTCTTGCCAGGCCGCGTATTTGAACATGATTGACCGATAGTCTGTGGATTGAAGAAAGCTCTCTAACCAAGCACGCACGCCGAGAGGACTGTGTTCGTCCCACCAGGTTCTGTCTACATTGGCAAACTGACGTACGAAGGGGGCGACAGCTGCATCGGTAAAGCCAAAACGTGCGCCAGACAAAAACGCATGAGCCTGAAGGCGGTTCTCCAGCCGGTTGATGAATTCCTGCGCCGTCTCACGATAGGGCTGACCTGACTGAAGACCAAACCGATTTGGATACTTGTATCGGTCAAGGTTCGACTTAAATTCGGTGTCGTTGGCGTCGATGAGGGCGTCATCAGACCCATCATCCGTCCAGAGGGCACTGCCGTTTTCTGATAAGACCCAACGCATGATATCCAGGCTTTCCTCAAGCACTCTTCCGTCTGACAAGACCATAACAGGAACGGTTCCTTTGGGTGATGCGTCGAGCATTGCCGCTGGCTTTGCTCGTAGAACGACTTCCCGGAGTTCGCAATCGTAGTCAGCTGCCACGATGGCTAATCGAGCCCGCATGGCGTATGGACAACGTCGAAAACTGTAGAGGATGGGCCGATTATTCATCATCGCGACCGATGCGCTTTGGTCGGGTGGCATACTGTCCAATGTGATGCTGGTTGCGTGCTTTGGCCAGGTTGACTTGCTTGTGTCGTTCTTCGTAACGCTGTTTTTGCTCTGCCGTTGTGGCGTCAAAACATTTTGGACACGCCACGCCTGGTCTATATTTCGGGGAGGCCATGTCAGATTCGTCAATTGGCGACCGGCACCCATGGCACAATTTGTACTCCCCCTGACCCAAACCGTGTCGAACACTGACGCGTTGGTCGAAGACGAAACACTCACCGTGCCACTTGCTTTCGCTGGGCTCAATTTCTTCCAAGTATTTTAGAATCCCGCCCTCCAGATGATAGACGTCTTCGAAGCCCTGATTGAGCAGCAAGCTTGTTGCCTTTTCGCATCGAATGCCACCCGTGCAAAACATTGCAATCTTGCTTTTTGACTCGAGCAGTGAGCGGTTTTTTTCAACCCATGCTGGAAAATCGCGAAAATTAGTGGTTTGTGGGTCATGCGCGTCTTCAAAGGACCCAATTCCCGTTTCGTAGGTGTTGCGCGTGTCGATGAGAATCACGTCATCCTGACTAATTAAGGAATTCCAGTCGGCAGGCTTCACATATTTGCCGACAGATTTGGTGGGGTCAATTCCCGGTACACCCATGGTTACAATTTCGTCTTTGAGATGAACCTTGATTCGATGAAAGGGTTGCTCATTCGCCCATGACTCTTTGTGAATCAGATCCTTAAGTCGGGGGTCGTTGCGGATAAATGACAGTAAACGCTCAACACCCCTCGGTGGGCCCGCGACCGTCCCGTTGATTCCTTCATTCGCGAGTATCAGGGTTCCGAAAACATGATTGTCATTGCAGACCTTTAAAATTCGCGGCTTTAGTTTGTTCGGGTTCGCCAGGTGGACGAATTTGTACAGTGCGGCGACGAGATAATTGCTCAAAATGTGCGCCTCCCAAGTCGATTTAGAATGTATTTAACCCAAATAAGTACCGAAATCTTGCTAAAGTTTACCGGCCGACGGTGTTTGGTTTAATGAAGTGTCCTATGGAGGTAGAGCAGTTGGTAGGCCAACTCAAGATCCTGCATCAAGACGATCAGTGTATTGTGGTCTCAAAGCCTCCCGGTATGTTTGTGCATCGAACCGCACTCAATCGCCAGGAGACTTGTGTTGTGGTTCAGACCCTCAGAGATCAGATAGGCCGTCGAGTCTATCCTGTGCATCGACTGGACCGGGCAACCTCGGGCGTACTCATACTTGCGCTGGATAGCCAGAGTGCCCGATGGCTGGGGAAACAATTTCAGAGCGGCGCAGTAGAAAAATCGTACTGGGCCATTGTTCGAGGGTGGTTGGCCCATCGCGGACACATCGAGCATCCCGTCGCCAACGGCACGAAAGGAATTCGTCGAGATGCCCTTACACAGTGGACAAAAATAGCTCACTGGGAGGTGCTCACAAAGGTTGGGCGATATCCAACGGCACGCTATTCCCTCGTAGAGCTTTCTCCTAAAACGGGTCGACGGCATCAGCTTCGAAAACATTGCGCTCATCTTGGCAATCCAATCGTCGGTGATGTGAACTATGGTGACCGGCACCATAATCGTTTTTTTAAGGAACAATTGGGTGTCACCGGATTGATGCTTCACGCATCAACATTGCGTGTCATACTTCCCGGGGGCCAGAGCGTCTGCTTGCGCGATCCGCTCGAGCGACGGATGCGCGAAGCTCTCGCCAAATCCGGGCGTGGCGATCTTGTGGCCGTGTGCGAATCCAGACAGCGTGTCGTAAAACCACCGAGTTAGACAGTTTTACGGCGCAAAAATTCGTTTACGAGTCCATGTTTGCTACAGTCTATGATACAAGAGCGGCACTGTAAGTCGCGGGGAAGACGGAGCGTATATGAAGGCGCGAACATTAAAGCTTTACGACAGCACGCTAGGGAAGAAGGCCGTTATGGCCATATCAGGGCTAGCATTGATTGGTTTCGTGTTTGGTCACATGGCCGACAATCTGCTTATTTTTAAAGGGCCGGAGGCGATGAACGATTATGCCAAGACCCTCCGTGAGCTGTTGGGCGGAGCCGGCATTTGGATCGCTCGAGTTGGACTTCTCGCAGCCGTGGCTGCGCACGTTTGGTCGGCCATTGCGTTAAGCGGACGAAACAAGGCAGCGCGGCCCGTTCAGTACAAGCGCCTGGCGAAAAAGCGGAGTACAGTGGCCTCACGGACGATGCTCTTCGGTGGCATTACGATGCTGCTGTACATCGTATACCACATTGCGCATCTGACCTTCGGGCAGACGGTGCCCGGTGAGTTTGATCAAAATAATGTCTACATGAATGTCGTACGAAGCTTCAGCGTTCCTTGGATCGTTGTCGTGTATCTCACAGCACAGGTTTTTCTGGCGCTTCATTTGTACCATGGTGCGTGGAGTTTCATGCAAACGCTTGGGCTGAGCCATCCGAGATTTAATCATCTTCGGAAGAGGGCCGCCGCAGGGTTGGCAGCTGTCGTGTGTGTCGGGTTCTCGGCTGTACCAATCGCCGTGATAACCAAAGTCGTAACCTAGAGGAGCTAATAGATGGAATTGCGCTCAAACGTACCAACCGGGGAAATTCAGGACATCTGGGAGCAGCACCGGTTCAATATGAAGCTGGTGAATCCAGCCAACAAACGAAAGTTTGACGTTATCGTAGTGGGCACCGGCCTTGCTGGGGCGTCTGCCGCTGCGACCATGGGCGAACTTGGCTACAACGTGAAAGCGTTCTGTTTTCAGGACTCTCCGCGGCGAGCGCATAGCATCGCAGCGCAAGGCGGTATCAACGCAGCCAAAAACTACCAGGGCGATGGTGACAGCATCTACCGGCTCTTCTACGACACGGTCAAAGGCGGCGACTTCCGCTCTCGTGAGGCCAATGTCTACCGGCTTGCTGAGTTGAGCGTGAACATTATCGACCAGGCTGTCGCGCAAGGCGTGCCATTCGCTCGAGACTATGGCGGTCTGCTGGCCAACAGGTCGTTTGGTGGCGCGCAAGTATCACGAACTTTTTATGCCCGCGGGCAAACGGGCCAACAGTTGTTGCTTGGCGCCTACCAGGCACTCGCTCGGCAAATCGAAAGCGGCGGCGTTGAAATGCACACTCGCACGGAGATGCTCGAATTGATCGTGCATGAGGACCGTGCGCGTGGAATCGTCACTCGATGCCTCAAGACCGGCGAGATAAAGACCCACCTCGCGGACGTCGTTGTTCTGGCGACCGGCGGCTACGGGAACGTCTTCTTTCTGTCGACGAATGCGATGGGGAGCAACGTGACCGCAGGGTGGCGAGCCCATCGGAAAGGGGCCGCGTTTGCCAATCCGTGTTACACGCAGATTCACCCCACGTGCATCCCCGTCAGCGGAGAACATCAATCGAAGCTCACGTTGATGAGTGAATCTCTCCGAAATGATGGTCGAGTATGGGTTCCGAAGCGGGCAGAAGATTGCAGCAAGGATCCCAACGCCATTCCAGAGGCGGATCGTGACTACTATCTAGAGCGAAAATATCCAGCTTTCGGCAATTTGGTGCCTCGTGACATTGCGTCGCGGTCAGCGAAAGAGGCCTGTGACGAGGGTCGCGGCGTTGGGCCCGGTGGACTGGGTGTTTATCTTGATTTCTCTGATGCGATCAAAAGACTTGGCAAAGACAAAGTGGCTGAGCGTTACGGAAATCTATTCGAAATGTATGAGCGGATTACTGATGACAATCCCTACGAGACCCCCATGCGAATCTATCCAGCTGTTCACTATACGATGGGCGGCGTTTGGGTAGACTACAATCTCATGTCGTCTGTGCAGGGGCTGTTCGTTCTTGGCGAGGCGAATTTTTCGGACCATGGTGCCAATCGGCTCGGTGCCAGTGCACTCATGCAAGGACTCGCTGATGGGTACTTTGTCGCACCTTACACGGTCGGAAACTATCTGGGAACCAATGGACACGATATCAAGGCGGCTGCCATAAGCGAGGAGTCTGACGCCGTAAAAGAGGCACTGGACTCGGTTAAGTCTCGGCTCGACCGATTGTTGTCTGTCCAGGGAACGAGAAGTCCAGACAGCTTTCACAAAGCACTTGGTAAAATCATGTGGGACAAGTGCGGCATGGCCCGTAATGCTGAAGGTCTGAAAGAAGGCATCGAGGCAATACAAGCTCTTCGTAAAGAGTTCTGGGAAAACGTGAGAGTCCCGGGGGCTGCTGATGAGTTCAACCAAACCCTTGAGAAGGCCGGACGGGTTGCCGACTTCTTGGAACTCGGCGAATTGATGTGTCGTGATGCGCTCGAGCGTAGAGAGTCATGTGGTGGTCATTTCAGGGAAGAATATCAAACCCCAGAAGGGGAGGCACTTCGGGATGATGCTAACCAAACACACGTGAGTGCTTGGGAATACCGAGGTGAAGGTGAAGTGCCGATTATGCACAAGGAAGAGCTTGTTTTCGATTACGTCAAATTAGCGCAACGGAGCTACAAGTAAGATGCGTATAAAATTGCATGTTTGGCGCCAGAGAAGTGCCAAGGTGAAGGGAAACTTTGAGACTCACGTGTTGGATGAAGTGAGTCCAGACAGTTCGTTTCTTGAAATGATGGATGGCCTCAATGAGGATTTAATCGGTGAGGGTCAGGAGCCCATCGCGTTCGACCATGATTGCCGTGAAGGGATCTGTGGCTCATGTGGCATGGTCATCAACGGCCATGCGCATGGTCACCGCGCATTGACGACGACATGTCAGCTTCACATGCGGGAATTCTCAGATGGTGACGAAATTTACGTTGAACCATGGAGAGCGACTGCATTTCCGACCATTAAGGACCTCGTCGTCGACAGAAGCGCGATGGATCGAATTATACAAGCTGGTGGGTATGTATCGGCGAACACTGGCAGTGCTCAAGACGCCAACGATACACCCATCGCGAAAAAGATCAGTGACATGGCGTTCGACGCAGCAACCTGCATTGGATGTGGAGCGTGTGTGGCGGCCTGCCCAAATGCGTCTGCAAGCTTGTTTGCATCCGCCAAGATTGGGCATCTAGGGGTCTTGCCCCAAGGGCAAGCAGAACGTGGTGACCGTGTCCGGCGTATGGTAGCCCAAATGGAGGCAGACCAATTTGGTGGTTGCACCAATCACGGCGAGTGTCAGGAAGCGTGCCCTAAAGGAATCAGTGTCGATTGGATCGCTCGCATGAACAAGGACTTCCTCACCGCAATGGCTGTAGAGCCTGACACCGTGAATGCTCGTTAACTGAGCCTAATCGAATACTTTCCCTGGATTGAGGATGCCGTCTGGATCGAAGGCCTTTTTGACCAGACGCATCAAATCGATTTCGGCTGGCGGACGTGTGTAGTGCAAGTAGCCTTTTTTGAGTAGACCGATACCATGTTCTGCCGATACGGACCCTCCATACTGTGACACCACGTCGCAAATCATGGGGCTCACCGCATCACATCGTGCCTTGAATTCGTCAGCGGCGAGCCGTTCGGGCTTGAGTATATTGAGGTGGAGGTTGCCGTCTCCGATATGCCCAAACCAAATGATCTCTAAGTCCGAGTAGGCCTTTGTGACCACCTCATCGACGGCATTTAGGAATTCGGGCACACGACTTACAGG
>JAYZEG010000052.1:0-7765 GCA_036337435.1 Myxococcota bacterium | reverse complement strand
CTAGTCAAAAATGCTGCTGAAGCAGGCGTTTCGAGGCTCATTGGTGTCGGTGGTGCCGGCCAGTTGTTAATGGAAGATGGCCAAATCAAGCAGGCAGACCCATCCTGGTTTCCTGCGCTCAGTTCCGTGACTGAAGACCATCAACGTGGTCTCAGGGCAGTGCGCAAAAGCAAGCTGAATTGGACGTGGGTGGCGCCGCCTTACATGCCAACGGATGCTGCATCCACCGGTGGTTACATCGCAACCAACAGTGTGTGGAACAACACCGGTATGTTGCCCCAAGTCGATGTTGCTCAGTTCATTGTGGACGAGACCTTCGAACCCAAGCATCTAGGTCACGTTGTCGGACTCTCAGCACGACAGCCCAACTAAACCACAGGCCCGAGAATGGGTCTCACATCACGAAGGCTTGGATCGCTGTCCCAGCGAAAACTCGGTGATAAACGGGGAGAGTGATTTTCAAAGTCGGCTGTTTACAGATGCTTAACAAGCAAATTACACTTCGGTTCAATTTGTAGCTCAGCCGGACAACGGCAAGTCGCCCCTGGCGGTTGTCACCCAGGGCCGAGAGTTTGCATTTTCAGCGATCAATCGCAAGACGGGAGGCGGCACCTAATGAAGCGGATCATGGTCACTCAGATTGGAGAGCCTAGAGACTCTCTCGCGGTCCAAGAGTTTGAGGCTCCGACGCCCAAGGTCGGAGAGGTCCTTGTGGAAATGTTGGCAATTCCAATTCATCCTGCAGATTTGTTGGTGATGCGGGGGCGTCATGTGTTCAATGCCGACTATCCTTGCGGGACAGGAATAGAGGGGGCGGGGCGTGTGATCGGTCATGGGCCGGGTGTTACTCAGCCTAGCATCGGACAACGGGTCGCCTTGCCTTTTGGTGGCACTTGGGCGGAGCAGGTCGCGATTCCTGCGGCCTCCGTCATTCCCTTGCCAGACGATGTTGATCTCTACCAAGGCGCCATGGTGGCGCTCAACCCTGTCACAGCCTTGGGGCTTCTGATGGGGATGAAACCAGGTCAGTGGCTGTTGCACAATGCCGCCAATTCATCCTTGGCGCGTTTGATCACTCGAGTGGCTGCCGACAAGGGGATTCACAGCATCTCTGTAGTACGACGTGCCGGTATGGACGCAGAGCTGAAAGCCATTGGAGCTGACCATGTCCTGGTTGATGGAGATGACCTTCCCAAACGAGTACGGACCGTTCTTGGCGGAAGGGGCGTTGACCGCGCCCTCGACGCGGTTGCTGGTCGGGCCACTGGACGAATGTTTGACTCCGTGGCTGATTTTGGAACCTTAATCTGCTACGGCCTGCTCGGCAGTGACGAGGTCATCTTTCCGGCTGCTCAGCTCATCTTCAGGGATGTTCAGGTTCGGGGTTATTCACGGCTGCGCTCTCTTCGCTCATTGCCGAGAGAGGAGGCTGACCGCCTATACGCTGACCTCTTTGTTGGCCTCAAGAAAGGACTCTTTCACACGCCGATTCTCGAAACGTTTGCCTTCGAGGACGTTGTTGAGGCTGTGGAACTCGCCGAGAGCAGTGCTGGTGCGGGAAAGGTGCTGCTGATTCCGCCAAGACCAAGTGCCACACGAGCTTGAACGTCTCAGGCAATGAGTGCGTCGTACTAAGCGGTGACGTCAGGCACGTTTCGTTCCATCCCGAAATGAACCTCACGTCGTATGCCCAGGATGTCAAAATGAGCAATCGGGGAGAGTGGCCTTGAACGTGGTGGGTTGCTCGGCGCAAACGGGTATGAAGCAGTCCATCGACGTCGCGCCTCGGTCGAAGGGGACGCTGGTCGATACAATGCGCCATGACCTCCTCCAGTGGACGCTCAAAAACGCCCTCAGGAGAGTTGGTGGTCCCGTACTGGATACCCAACTCCCTCGGCGACTTTGGCGACAAAGACGGGACTCAATGCAGACAATGGCTGCAAACCGTTGATGCTAGGCACTGTTTAGTTATCGGTTCAATGTGTCGTGTTCTGCGGTTCGAAACCGTTCCTTAACGATTCAGAGTTCTTCGCTGAGATTCAGGTCTTCGCACGCTGAACGCCAGAAGCGCTTTCCTTCATCGTCGGAGAGGCTGATCTTGGTTCTGTCGCCGTCGGCATCAACGAGCGCCGACCGCACGTAATAACCGCCGCTTTGTCCGTCTACTTCAGATGAGGTTGCCACGAAGATCGAAGTGCGGGCCCCTTCTGCGACGGGTACGCCTCGGCCAATGTTGCCACCCGCATTCGTCAGAAGGTTGGTCGCCACTAAACCCGGATGAACCGCATTGCTCGTGATCTTGAGTCCTCGCTCAGCCAAGCGTCTCGCCAGCTCGTTCGAAAACAGGATGTTCGCCAGCTTACTACGACCGTACGCAAGCCATCGATCGTAGTTTTGGTCGGACAGGTGCTCCTCAGCCAAGCGGGTGTAGTCGATGGGAGCTGGATGCCGCCGATGCGCCCGAGATGATAGGTGAATGACTCTTCCGTCTTCCTCATTCACCGCTGGCAGTAGCATTCGACAAAGCAAGAAGTGACCTAGAACGTTGACCTGCCATTGCTGCTCAAAGCCATCCTCGGTCCTGTACCACGGCAAAGCCATAATGCCGGCATTAAGCACACATACGGAGAGGATTCGCTCAGATTCAAGAAAGCTGGCCGCCGCCCGTCGAACCGAATCCAGCGACGCCAAGTCCAGAATGAGTGCTTCGGCCGTGCTTCCCGGCGGAGCCGTCGCAAGTAAGTCTGCGATTGCGGTGTCTGCTTTCGACTGAGTTCGAGCGGTCAGAATTACGTGAAAGCCGGCGTCGAGTAGCCCTCGACACGTCTCCAGACCAATCCCTGCGTTGCCCCCTGTGACAAGAGCTAGCTTCTTCGGACCACGTCTACTCATCTTCACCTCTATATCAACAATTTGAAGGCGAGGCGTCTGCCCATTCGCTGCTTCAACGCTAGGTTAAACCACGTGTCGGTCATCCCCTCGACCAGGTTTACACGGTCGACTCCGCCCAGATAAACAGGCTCTAAGCCGATATCAGCAAGTAAAGTCCGTTGACATTCCATCTTGGCTTGTTGAGATGGACTCGGCCCATCTTGGGGATGACTATTCAATGAGATTTATCTTCGTCCACGGCATCATTGGAAAAGTCTCAGTTGCTTGGTCATAACGCCTTTTACCTGTGCTTTCAGTGCTTTATCAATTTGGCCGGCAATGGCCTGAATCACCGGTACAGACACACTGTTGCCTGCAATTTTCCTGATTTGAGTGTAGGGCACATTAATTTCATAGGTGTCTGGAAATCCCTGTAGCCTCATCATTTCACGACCCGTCAGACGACGCTCTCCGTTGACGAGTAAATAGTTATAGCTGCCACCTGCACGTAAGGCACAAGAATAGGGAAGCGGCGAAATGTTCCCCCCGATGTTTTCATGCCAGATCGAGGGAGACGGTGCCGGTTTCCTCAGCGCGCTCAGTCGCTTCTCTCTTATCCGCTCGGAGACAAAATAGAACTCGGGAATCTCGGAGTCTGCCTCCAGAACGTCTTTCAAGTCTCCCCAGTGTCCTACGCCAGCGGGAAATTCGAAATGCAGCGGTTGTTGAAAGCCCACGATATAAATACGCTCCCTTTTTTGGGGCAATCCAAAATCAAGCGTATTTAGGACCGTGTAGTAGACGTGGTACCCCAACGATTCCAGCCGTTTTAAAATGACCGCTAAAGTTCTGCCTTGGTCATGGGTTCGCAGCCGCTTTACGTTTTCCAGAAAAACGACAGAGGGTCTCTTGTGAGACAATATGGACTCGATATTAAAAAAAAGAGTGCCTCGCGTGTCTGCAAACCCGAGCTGTTTACCTGCGATTGAAAATGGCTGACATGGAAAACCAGCTAAGAGAACATCATGATCTGGAAGCTCGTCGAGGGCAATGTCATTGATGTCCCCAAATGGCTTCTCTCCAAAGTAGGCTTCGTACATGGTTTGTGCAGCCCTATCCCACTCTGAACTGAAGACACACTCGGTTCCATAGTGCTCGAAACCCAGTCTAATGCCACCGATGCCGGCAAAAAGGTCAATCGCCTTCAATCCCCTCAAGCCGTTGGTCTGTCTGCTCATGCTCGTTCTCTTCAGGGTCCAACACGCCCCGTCCCGGTTAGCATGGAAAATGCTGTTGGCGCAATTGGTCAGTCTACTTACCCTCCAATGGGATTCCGAGGTTGGCACCGGGGACCAACGCCCAGGTGTTCGTTCTCAATCCAAAGTAGAGCAGGACGTTTGGCGTGAAGCCGACGCGGTTATTGAAAAACCTGCTCAGTCCAAAACCACCGTCGATAAACGATGCGGCGTTGGCCCAGTCGGCACCAAGTTGGTTGTGCACGGCGGCCAGAATCATGTCGATGCCCAAGCAGTGATTGAGGGGATGGTCGGTGTATAGCAGAGCCATCAAGCCCCAGAGCTCATTATTGGGAGCCCATCTGGTCCATACGCTCGGTCGAATGAGAGCCGCTTGTCTCGTATGTCAACGATGGGAACATTCCGGCCGAATCTTCAAGCGTTTTGAGGCGATGGCCGATGCGTCCGATCTGCGGAGCGGTCAATTTGGCGAGTCGGTTCCGAGCTCTTTTCCATAAATCAAATGTGCCCGTTTATTTTTTATTTGCACATTTGCGCAAATATGATAAAAGAGAGGGGTGAATACGTCAGATGTACAAGATCTCGCTGATTTGCTGAAGGCATTAGGGGAAGTCAACCGACTCTCTCTCGTGTGTCGACTCTGCGAGTGTGAGACACCTCAGAATGCCATGTGCCTGTGCGAATGCTGTAGCGTTGATTCGTCAGGCGTATCTCGGCATCTTAAGTTGCTCGCACAAGAGGGGGTTGTCAGTGTCGAGAAGCGAGGTCGAGAAAGAAGTTATTCACTCAATAGGCAGTATGTGGCGAGTCGATTAAGAGAGCTCGCCGATAAAATTGAACTTCAAGAGGAGGCTTCATCATGAAGGCTGTATGTAAGTGTAACTGTAAAACTGATGATTGTTGCGTCAAAAAGACCTGCGCTTGTTGTAAGGACAGTTGCTGCTGTAAGTAGATTCTTAGGTGTCCAACGCGTCTAGGACCTGTTGGCGTCAACGGTCATGTCGCTGGCTCACTCGTCCGCATAGAGTCGGTCCGACTGCGCTCGACGTACCAACTGCGACCGGAGGCGTGTCCACATCTAGGCAGGTCTACTCACATTATCAGGTCTTACTCCACCGTTTTGACGTGCTCGCCTGTCGATGCCGAGATGAGCAGGGTACCGTCGACCCGGAGCTCGGTTCCACGCACCATTAAACCCAGGGAATTATCAGCCGACCATAGGATAAAAGCCGCATCGGTCGTGATCACTTGACCCGAGGGGAGGGTGAGGTGTTCTGGGGCATCATCTTCCCGGACCCAGGCGATATCCAGTGTGTCAGACCCGATAATCTGCCATGCGGCGCCCTTGTCTGTCTCAATAGAACTCACGTCTAAGGGGGCATCCGGTCCGGCATCTGTAGCGGTCCTATAAGGGGCGAGAACAGTCAGGAAGTCCGGCGCACGGCCTGTGATGACTGAGTCTGTGACCGTGTGGTGTTCGGCGTCTTTCTCCAGCTTATGAACGTGCGGTGACGCGAATGCCTCAAAGTCTGGCTCCACAAGCTGGCAGGCGCCTTGACTTGATGTCGTGTAGACGGCGACGGAGCCTCGCTCTTTCTGAATATGGGGCCCAAATTCGTCCAGGCTCACGCTGCCATCCAAATCACGCCCTGCAAAGGCATGTAACCTGAATCGATATTCCCGCTCCACCTCCACATTCGATGAGAGCTGGTCTGCCATCACGAAGTATCGGCCGCGGACAAATGCGACGCCCCGAACAACGTCTGTGCCTTGATAGTTTTGATGGGATTCAGCGTATGCGAGGGCGCGTCCATCAACCGTATTTTTGATAAACGCATCCGCATCACCCCAATCGGTGAGCAGGCCCTTAGCTGGGGCACCCTCACCATCGATTAAGATGAGGTTGTGTGACCCCGGCACGGCGGTTACAGGATTTTGAAGGGAATTGGGTTTGTAATAGCCCGTATCCGTGAGAAGCAGTTCATCATAGGCGGCCAAAACAAAGGATGTGCCATCGGGATGGTCGTGAACGGTTTTTCTGGCGGCACCACTCTCGCCCATGAGGATCAAGACTCGATCGTCATTGTCCCAACCGGAACGGAAGGTCGCCATTCCACCATCGATAAAGAAACGATTGGTCCACTGCGGTGGATTCGTTTCTGCCGGGGGCTCGACGTAAGCCAAATGAGAAATGGCCAGTTCAAACCCACCTTTCACTCGATGCGGATTGGACGGATTCGTCGCCCAATCCCAGTATAGGTAATCGGGTCCGCCAAAATGAGTGAAGAGTGCTTGACCGACCTGGCTTCGTAGCGGCGAATCACCGATAGGCGCCCGACTGCCATCGGGCAGTCTCAAGGCCAAAGACCAGTCCAGTGCCCGTCTAAATAGCTCGCTGCCCATGGGATTGGTGAATGTAAAGGACTCACCCTCTACACACCCATGTCCGCGCCAAGGGTCCTCGTCAGAGCGATTGATACAATTTCGAGTGTACTGTCTCTCTTTATGGGCCCGATTGTCCAAGGCAATGTAGAAGGGTAAGGTCGGTGCTAGGCCGTAATTAAAGTAAAATGGCCCTTCCGAGACGGCTCCATCTCCTTGGATGTATTGTCCATCTTCACCCAATAGATAGGCTAATTCGCTGACAGCCCAATCGAGCCAGATCGATGCATCTGGATGGCCTGGGAACGCCAGTGCGACAAAGCCGATGGCAGCCGCTGTTCTTATGGGGTGGTTATTCTGAGTGACTGTTAACGCCAATTGGCGGGTCGTGTCGTCCAGTACGTAGTATTTGAAAAATTGGTCGGTGACGGTTGTGAGTTTCATCTCGATGACTTGTGCCTGCGCCTCTGACATAAAGTCAGTGGCCATCAGAAAGTCCCAGGCAGCCGTATAGTGAATCAGTGGGCTCGGCATACGTATATTAATGCCCCAGCCCGTGTGATCGTCCCAATTGGTCGTCAGAGTGGCCATGATGTCTAGCGCGCGCTGAGCCGCTTGCTCGTCGTCGTTTAACCAGGCCAGAAAGGCATTGGCCACGGCGATCTCACCATTGTCACCGTGTGCTTTTGCATCCCAATCTTGTTGGTCTATTTCGCTTAGCTCTTTTGCCGCTGTCTCCAAGACGGTGGCATAGATGCTGGCCATGGGCTCGGTTTGGATAGACGTTTCAATGACGGCCCTCCGGTCCTCGGTCAAATACATGAACGGATGTGCCGTCGTTCCGGGACCGTCAACGAGTGCTGAATCGTTTGTACTTGATTGGCATGAAAACATGGCGATGACGAACACGCCAAAGCCCAGTCGAAAGAACAATGTGCTGCTTTTCTTCATCATCGTGAGTGATCATATCATATGAACCGGGCATCCTGGATTGAACCGGTAGGCCGGGTTGAAATTGGCACTCAAGTCAGCCAGAGTCAGTGTCTAAGATGACTCCGAAGCGGGGAGAATAATGGCAGAATACCGGACCAGTCGACTGCGACTAGAACCTATGAGGAAAGAGCATGCCGCCCTGGTCCTGGATCCTTTACAGGACCTGCTTATCTATCGGTTTATCCCCGATGACCCGCCAACAGCGGACGCGCTTCAAAAGAGGTATGCGTTTTTGGAGGGGGCGCGCAGTCCCGATGGGCGGG